>JAYFPO010000023.1:0-250002 GCA_034927685.1 Oscillospiraceae bacterium
TTCTTCAAAGATGTTCCGCGGGACGGTGGAAAAGCAGTACCGCAGTTTGATGAACGTTCCGTTTGTGACCGAGAGCAAGGAAAAGGATGCGGAAGTCGTGGCGGCGACGAAGGCGGCCGGTATTGAGAACCTGAAGGGCCACAAGTCTGTGGGCGGCCTGCGCGCCTCCATCTACAACGCCATGCCCAAGGAGGGCGTCGAAGTGCTCGTGGACTTCCTCAAAAAATACGAGGCGGAGCATTCCTGATGCAAAAAGGGCGGGATCATACAGAATTCCCGCTTTTTTTGTGATAATTGTAGGGAGATTCCGCTGATATTTCTACGCGAAAAATATTTTCAACTGATTAATGAAATTGTTTGGCTCGTTTTTCCCCTCTTTTGCGGTTCCATTTATTGCGAGCCGTGATATAATCAAAACCTGGCGTGTTGAAAAACTGATTCAGAAAAGGAGAAGATACAATGCGTATTCTTGTGACAGACGGGATGGACAAGACTGCTGTGGAAACCTTACGCAGCGATGGTCACGAGGTTGTAGAGCAGTTTTTTGCACCGGAAGAGCTTGGAAGGGCGCTCCGGGACTTCAACGTTGTCATTGTCCGCTCCAAGACAAAGGTTCGCGCCAATCATTTGGATGCGGCCAAGGGCGGCTCGCTGAAGCTCGTCATTCGCGGCGGCGTCGGCGTAGACAACATTGATGTCGACTATGCTAAGGAATGTGGGATTCAGGTGATGAACACACCCAAGGCTTCCTCCGAGTCCGTAGCGGAACTGGCCATGGCCCATATGTTTTCCTGCGCCCGGTATCTCTCCATCGCCGGGCACACCATGCGGGAAGATAAGTGGGAGAAAAAGTCCTACTCAAAGGGCATAGAGCTCTCTGGCAAGACGCTGGGCATCATTGGCTTCGGCCGCATTGGCCAGAAGCTGGGCAGCATGGCCAAGGGTATTGGCATGACCGTTTTGGCCAATGATATTTACCATGTTCCCGGCATCGAGGCGCAGATGGGCATGAAGTACGTTGAAATGGACGAGCTGCTGGCAAAATCCGATTTCATCTCGCTGCACACGCCCGCCATCAATGGTGTCAAGTTGATTTCCGGGGAGAACATCGCCAAGATGAAGGACGGCGTTGTTTTTGTCAATACCTCCCGCGGCAACAACGTGGATGAGTCTGCATTGCTCGCCGCTCTGAATTCCGGTAAGATCCGCGCTGCCGGCCTGGATGTCTTTGCCGATGAACCCGCCAGCAATCAGGCGCTATACAGCCATCCCATGGTCTCCTGCACACCGCACATTGGTGCCGGCACCCAAGAAGCGCAGAAGAGAATCGGCACCGAAATTGTGGACATTATCCGTAATTTTACAAAGTAAAAGCTTTGTGAAAATATAAAATTAAGGAGCAAAAAAATATGAACGCTTATGTTGAAAGTGTTATCGCCAACGTCAAGGCTAAACACGGCAACGAGCCCGAATTTGTACAGACCGTTGAAGAAGTTTTCTCATCCCTCTCTCCTGTCGTCGACGCGCATCCCGAATATATCAAAGCCGACCTCTTGAACCGTATGGTCGAGCCGGAACGGATGTTCACCTTCCGCGTTGTTTGGATGGACGATAAAGGCGATTATCATACCAATATCGGTTATCGTTTCCAGTTCAACGGCGCCATCGGCCCCTACAAAGGTGGCCTGCGCTTCCAGAAAAACGTCTATTCCGGCATCATCAAGTTCCTGGGCTTTGAGCAGATCTTCAAGAACTCCCTGACCGGTCTCCCCATCGGCGGCGCAAAGGGCGGCTCCGACTTTGACCCAGCCGGCAAGTCCGACGCCGAGGTCATGCGCTTCTGCCAGAGCTTTATGACGGCTCTGTACCGCTACATCGGGCCGGACTGTGACGTTCCCGCAGGCGACATGGGCGTGGGCGGCCGTGAGATCGGCTACCTGTACGGCCAGTACCGCCGTCTGAAGGGCGTCTGGGAGAATGGCGTTCTGACCGGCAAGGGCTTCTCCTATGGCGGCTCCCGTACCCGTCCCGAGGCTACCGGCTTCGGCGCCATGTACTATCTGAACGAAGTTCTGAAGCACGAGGGCGAGGACATCAAGGGCAAGACCATTGCCATCTCCGGCTTCGGCAACGTGGCTTGGGGCATCTGCACGAAGGCACTCCATCTGGGTGCGAAGGTTGTCACCCTGTCCGGCCCCGACGGCTTCATTTATGATCCCGAAGGCATTTCCTCCTGCCAGGAGAAGGTCGACTTCATGCTTGAAATGCGTGCCTCCGGCCGCAACCGCGTGCAGGACTATTCCGACAAGTTCCCCGGCGTCGAGTTCCATCCCGGTGAGAAGCCCTGGGGCATCAAGGCAGACATCATCATGCCGTCCGCCATGCAGAACGATGTAAAGATGGAAGCTGCCGAGAAGATTGTTGCCAACGGCATCAAGTACTACATAGAAGTTGCCAATATGCCCACGACGAACGACGCGCTGAACTATCTGCGCAGCCAGAAGAACATGGTCGTCGCACCCTCCAAGGCAGTCAATGCCGGCGGCGTCGGCGTTTCCGCGCTGGAAATGGCACAGAACTCCGAGCGCCTCGTGTGGAGCGCAGAAGAGGTCGATCATCAGCTGCATCTGATGATGGAGAACATCCATCGGGTGTCCGCCGAGGCCGCCGAGGAATACGGTCTGGGTTACGATCTGGTTTCCGGTGCCAACATCGCCGGTTTCAAGAAGGTCGCCGAAGCTATGATGGAGCAGGGCATTTTCTAATAAACGCAAAAAACAGGTGCCGCGGAAGAGCGCGGTGTTATAAAACAGTAAAATCAAATTACAGCGAAAACCTTGTGTTTTCAAGGGGATTCGGCGTGACTTCGGTCACGCCGTTTTCTCTTTCATAAGCTCGCCCAGAGGGATAAAACCCAAGCCGTCATACTTGATGTGAATGTGCTGCGTCTGTTTTCCGCTGGACTTGTCCGGCACGTCCACATAGATGGCCGACACCAACTCCCGCAGCGCATATGGGGTTAATTCCTCGATACCACATACTTGTGCGCTTTCTCGATGAACTTTTTAATGTTTTGTCGTCCCTGTACTTCAATTCTCTGTCGCAAGGTGATGACCTCGGCCTCAAGCTGCTTCTGCTCCGCCTCATGACTTTTGGTTCCGGTTCTCATACTGCGGGATTTGCTCCTGTGTGCGCTCCATTTCGGCGTTACGTTCCTCGATGGTGGCGGGTAATTTTTTCTTCGTCATGGGTAGTCCTCCTTTTGATTTTGGCTTAAGAAAAGAGCATTTGATTTCTCAAATGCTCTTACAGGATTTTGCTTTCTGAAAGATAATTTACACTTATCCTGCCACTCCGATAGAAAGAATCTCGCCTGTATACAGATCTACGCTGATTTTATATTGACTTATCATTCCAAATTCGTTCGGTTGACTTTCAAATGTAAGAATCCATCCAAGGCGAGTCAAACCATAATACTTGTAATTCTCATCTGAAGATTCCGTCATGCCATTCAAGGATGACATTCCTCCGGGGTCAGGGAGACAAATGCCGATTTCTGCACTTAGTGAATAGTCGTCGGACGCATCGAAAAGATGGTTCTGATTCTCTACAACTGTCACAGCTTCCTCTTTCGTAATCGCTTCTGCTCCGGGGGCATGATCGTCCAAAAGCGGAACGTAAAAGCTATTGGATAGCTGAAAGGTTCCAGTACATGGGTCGATCACGATGCGGACTTGCTCGTATTCATTGCAAAGGTTCAGTGTTTCGCCCCACAGCTCAACCTGAATTTGCTTGTCAAAATCGAATGACCAGGCATGGTCATCATATTTTTCTACATAATCAAAAACATACCCCTCCGCATATGGCAGCGTGTCGTAGTAGCTTTGAGCGATTTCCAGCGCATCAGAATCCGACATTGGCGTACCATCGACAATTTCTTCATCAAAAGCAGTCACACCAATTAAATAGCCGCTTTGGGCGTCAAACTTTGCTTCTGATCTATTGTTTTTTTCATCAGAGAACGATACCAGTACCTCCTCCCGGCTCCACATCTGGTTTGTCTGTCTTGATACCGTCAGACTTGATGCATCTGTATTTTGCTTATTCACAGCATCCAGAACAATGCTGGTCTGCTGAATAAACCACTCATCCGACAGTTCCGTTGTCTCTGCATGAGCAGAGGTATCTGTTTGATCTGTAACTGGATAGTTTTGTGTATCGTGCACTTGGATGTTTTCGCCCTCATAAGTTTCACCCTTATCAGGCATATGCCAATATACATAAGCTGCAAATCCGCACAAAGCAAGCAATGCCGCAATGATAGCTGCAATAATGAGTGTCCGGCTTATACGCTGCGAATGTCTTCCCGGTGATGTTGAACAAGCATGTTGTGCAGGCTCAACATGCGATCTCACGCTTTCTGTTTCTTCGATAATATCATCATTGAGCATATTCAAAGCATCACTGATCTGCTCCTTTTTCATATATCAAATCCCTCCTGTTCCAGATATGCTTTCAGCCCCTGCCGGATGCGGAATAACATACTTTTTGCTTTTGACTCACGCATGCCGCAATTTGCAGCAACTTCTTTTATGGAATCCATGTAATAATATCTTCCAACAAAAGTGCAGCGTGCTTCTTTTGAAAGCGTGTAGAGATAGGAATTGATCGCCGCTGCCAGCAGATGCAAGTCGACGCTCTGTTCCGTTGTGGCTGTGTCGGAAACGCATTCTTCCAACTCTGAAAGTGAAATGGCGTATTCTGTGGCTTGCCGCTTGTCTCTGTTCCTTGTCCTGAAAATGTCGATGGACAGTTGCCGGGTAATTTTTCCGAGATAGGTTGCAAGAACATTGGGCTTATGCGGTGGCATGGAATTCCACGCTTTGAGGTATGTATCGTTCACGCTTTCCTTGCTGTCCTCGAAATCAGAGAGAATGTTGTAGGCAATTTTTGTAAGATAGCGGCTATATTTGTTTTCCGTCTCTCGAATAGCCGCCTCATCCCGTTTCCAGTATAGATCAACAATCATCTCATCCTGCATAGGCGCACCCCCTTTCCGCTTTTTCCCTGTCAGGTGCCTTCACTATATATCCCGACAAAAAAGGGATTTGGTTGCCTTGGAAATTGATTTTCATTAAAAAATTATAGCCGCAAATTGCAATCAATCTATTGCTTCTTGATATGGGCAAAAAATAAGCGGCACACAGACAAATCCGTTTGCCGTTTATTCCTGCCAATCCAGCCTGACAGATGCCCGTAATTCGTAGTTTTCGTGGATTGCTGTTTTACGGACACCCGTCTACTCGCGGCGCCTGTTTTTTTATCCGGTTTCTGTCTCCAGAACGACATAACCGTCGTGGCCAACCGACACGCTGTCGCCGGTCAGTTCCAGTCCCCTTCCCATGCGCGGCACACCCTGATAGGGACCGCAGACGCGGGGACCTCGGTTGCAGACCACAAGCAGGTTGTCCCGCCGAAAGGCAAATACGCCGCCGCCCGCCTCGAGCAGCACAAAGCTGCCGGTCCGCAGTGCCTCGCAGCGCGTCCGCAGCGCACCCAGCGCGTGGTAATGGGCGCGAAGCGCCAAATCCTCCTGTCCCCATGGGTAGCAACGGCGGTTGAAGGGGTCCTTACCGCCCTCCATGCCGGCCTCGTCGGCATAGTAGATGGTCGGCGCACCGGGCATCGTAAACTGCAGCACCGATGCGAGCCGCAGCCGCTCCACCGCCTGCCGTCTGCCCTCCGGGGAGAGCCGCCGCGCGGCTTCCACCTCTCGGCCCCCATCTCGTTCCCCATCGCCGCTGCCAAGCACCGTCAGTGCGCGGGCGGTATCGTGGGTAGAGAGCAGGGTCATGCAGCAGTCCAGCACCTCCCGTGGGTATTGCTCCAGCAGCGTCAGAATCGTCTCGCCGAGCGCCGTTCCGTCGTCACGGCCGAGCACATAGGCAAGGATGGCGTTCCTCAGCGGATAATTCATGACAGAATCCAACTCTCCGTCCACGAAATACCGCCGGCGTTGTCCATACGCCACCTTGCTGGAAGCGTCCTCCCAGACCTCGCCGATCAGCAGGGCGTCCGGCTTCTCCCGCCGGATCCGGCGCTTCAGTGCCAGCACAAATTCGTCCGGCAGCTCGTCGACCACATCGAGACGCCAACCGTCGGCGCCAAGCCGCAGCCAGTGGGCTGCCACGCTGTCGGCATCTCCGATCAAAAAATTCACATAACCCGGTTCCAGCTTATCGAGGCAAGGCAGCGTCCGAAAGCCCCACCATGCCTCATAGCTGTCCGGCCAGTGTTTCCAGAGATACCAGCTTCGATAGGGCGACGCCGGATCGGAAACGGCACTACGAAAATAGGAGGCGCGGTCGCCGGTGTGAGAAAACACGCCGTCCAGAATCACTCGCATGCCCAGACCATGCGCGGTCTCGCAAAGGGTGCGGAAGTCTGCTTCCGTGCCAAGCATGGGGTCGATTCTCCGATAATCGGCGGTGTCGTAACGGTGGTTGGACCACGCCATAAAAATCGGATTCAGGTAGAGACCCGTGACGCCAAGCTGTCGCAGCTCCGGCAGCTTTTCCGTGATGCCGCGGAGATTTCCGCCGAAAAAGTCGCTGTTTGTGATCTCTCCTTGCGCATTTGGACGCCAGTCCGGATCCTCGCCCCAAGCGGCATGGACCCGGTACGGCTCTAGCTTTCCCGTGAGATCGCAGCTGCCGGACCGATGAAAGCGGTCCGGAAAAATCTGGTAAAACACCGCGCCCCGGGCCCAATCCGGCACCGTGGCAGAAACGTCCACGCAGCTCAGCTGCCACCGGTCGCCTGCCTCCATGTTGGTGCCGTCTCCCTCTTTGAACAGGCGAAAGCCGCCTTCCCGCTTATGGACGTAAAAGGAATAAAAATAGATGCCTCGCGGGAGCGTAAACTCGCCGGAAAACCGCTGGTAGTCACCAGTCTCCGTCGTATACGGCAGCGGAAAACGCAGCGTCCGGCCATCGCCCTCCAGCAGTACCTCGACAAGGATCGCACGCACATCCTGCGGAATATCCAGAGAAAGGCGGCAAGTCCGCCCCTCCGGCAAAACGCCGGAGGGGCTTTTATACTGGGGATCTCTGGAGTTGAACAAAATTCTCATTGGCCGCAAAGTCTCCGATACAAGTTAAGATACGCTTCGGCGGGCTTTTTCCAGCTAAAATCCGTAGTCATATCCCGCATAACCAGCTCGTACCAAACCTCTTTGTGATTCCAGTAGAGGTCGCACGCGCGATCCACGGCAGAAAGGAAATCCTCGCCGTTGTAGCTCTGGAAGGTGAAGCCGCGCCCCTCGCCGGTGATCTCGTTGTAGGGCGGGACGGTATCCATGAGTCCTCCCACCGCGTGAACCACAGGTACCGCGCCATAGCGCATGGCGATCATCTGACTGAGGCCACACGGTTCGCTGCGCGATGGCATCAGATAGATGTCGCTGCCCGCATAGATCCGGCTGGCCAGATGGGGATGGAACCCGAGATACGCGGCGAATTTTCCGGGATAACGCCGTGCCAGGTCCGACATTGCCGCCTCATACTGCGGCTCGCCGGAGCCGCAGACCACAAGCTGAACTTCCCGTTCCCGCATCAGCGTCTCCGCAATGTAGCACAGAAGATCAATGCCCTTGTGGCCCGCAAGCCGCGTCACAGCGGAGAGAATGGGGACCGATGCGTCCGGGCTGAGTCCGAGCTCCTGCTGGAGCGCCGCCTTCGCCAGCGGTTTTTTCTCCCGGTACTCCTCCGGGCCAAAGCGGACAGCCAGATCGTTGTCGGTCGCCGGGTCAAATCGCTTCATATTGAGGCCGTTGACGATGCCGGACAGCTTTCCCTGCTCCCGCTGCAAAATGGGGCAGAGATTCTCGCCAAACCAGGGCGTGGTAATCTCGCTCGCATAGGTCTCCGAGACGGTGGTCACCTCGTCCGCCAGCGCAATGCCCGACATCAAAAAGTTGACGCCGCCGTCGCAGTCCACGGTGTCGCGGTACTCCTCCCCCATCCCGATGACGTCACTCAGAAAGTCCGGGTTTGCCCAGCCCTGATATTCCAGATTGTGGATCGTCAGGACGGTCCTGACACCGGGAAAACAGTCCTGATAGAAGCCCCGCAAAAACAGCGGAACCAGCGCCGCCTGCCAGTCGTGGCAGTGGATCACATCGGGCCGGAAGTCCAGATGGTCCATGGCCTCCAGCACAGCTTTGGAAAAATAGGCGAATCGTTCGCCGTCATCAAGACATCCGTAGATGCTGTCTCGCCCGAAATAATACTCGTTGTCGATCAGGTAGACCCGAAGCTTCCGACGCGGGCTGCGCACCCGGAGTACGCCCACATAGCAATCCCGCCAGGCAAGCTTCATGGTAAAAGTCGCGACCGTCTCTGTGGGAATATTCTCGTTTTGCTTGATACATTTGTAATAAGGAAGAAATAGACAGATTTCGGTATTTTTCTGTTCGGAAAGCGCCTGTGGCAGCGCTTCCATCACGTCGCCGAGGCCGCCGGTTTTGAGAAACGGGGCCGCTTCCGAAGCAGCCATGGCAATTTTCATACGTTGGCTCCTTTTTCGATAATCAGAGGATGCTCTGTGGTTCCCTTCAAGACGGTGTAGGGACGAATGGTCACATTTTTATCCAGAATCATGCCCTCCACCACCGCGCCCTCCGAGATGATGCAGCCCTGCATCAAGACGCTGTCCTTGACGACGGCCGAGTCCGCAATGGTCACATCGCGGAACAAAACGCTGCGCTCCGCGCGGCCCATCAGCCGGCAGCCGTCTGCCACCAGACAATCGTCGATCTTCGAACGGTCGCCAAAGTAGGTCGGCACTGCGTCGCGGACCTTGGTGTAAATCGTGAGGCCGCGCTGGTTGAATATCCCGTGGAAAACCTCCGGGTTCAACAGCGCCATGGAATTGTGATAATAGTCCAGCGTGGAGATATTGAAAAGCGCCGTGCCGCGGAACACATAACCGTGAATGGAAAGCGTACCGTGGTTGAAGTCCCGCTGCATATAATCCCGTTCCAGATGGTAGCGGCCGCGCACCGCGCACTCCCGGACCGCATCGATCAGGGTCTCGCGGCGCATCACGTACATCCCCATACCGGCCATGCAGTCGCGGGCAGTCACGTCCACGCCCATATCGATCACCTTCCCATCATCGCCCAGACGAACGCAGATCTGGAAGGTCTTCTCATACTTGCTCTGATAGGGCGTTACCACCGCGGTCACGTCGCATCCAGAGTCCTCGTGCTCTTCAACCACGCGGCTCAGGTCCAGCGCGCAGAGCGTGACACTGTCCGACAGCACCACATAATCCGCATCGGATTTTTCGAGAAAGTCGAGCGAGTTGTAGAGCGCCTCCAACTTGCCGCGGTAGACGCCGCTGTGTCCTGTCGCGTAAGGCGGAAGAAAGACCACGCCGTTGTTCTTCAGATTCAGGTCCCACTCCTGACAGCTTCCCAGATGGTCCATCAGCGAGCGATAGTTATACTTTGTGATAATGCCGATCTGTTGAATGCCGGAGTTCGTCATGTTGGAAAGGGTAAAATCAATAAACCGATATCTTGCGGCAAAGGGCAGCGAAGCCACGGTTCTCTCCCGTGTCAACTCGGAGAGTGAGCTGTCAAAGATATTGGAAAAAATGATTCCCATTGCTTTCATCATAATCAGGCCTCCTTTCACAAAACCTCGCCGGGCTTCACCAGGCTGCCCGGCTCGATCCACTGGTTTTTGCCGATGACTGTGATCTGCAGCGCGGAATCGTCCTCCATGATCTGCGCCGCGCCGACCTGAGCACCCGCGCCAATGACGCAGTTCTCTCCGACGATGGCGTTCTTGACCACCGCGCCCTCCCCGATGGCAACCTCCGGCATAATCACGCTGTTCTCCACCTCCGCCCCCTTGGCCACGGTGCAGCCGTTGGAGATGATGGAGTGGCGGACGGAGCCGTAGATCTCCGCGCCTTCCGTGATAAAGCAATTAACGGTCTCTGAACCGACGGCCAGATAGGCGGCCGGCATGGCGCTGTTCCGGGCGTAAACCCGGTCTCTGCCGCCCAGATCAAAGGCCGGCTCGCTGCCCAGCACGTCCATATTGGCCTCCCAGAGGGAGCGAATCGTACCGACGTCCTTCCAATAGCTGTTAAAGCTATAGGCGAGCATCCGGCAGCCGCTTTCCAGCATGGCGGGTATGACGTTTTTTCCGAAGTCGTTGCCGGATTTCGGGTCCTCCTCGTCGGCAATCAGATGTTTCCGCAGGATCTCCCACCGGAAGAGATAGATGCCCATGGAGGCATTCTGGCTCTTTGGTTTTTTTGGTTTCTCCTCAAACTCGTAGATCTGCCCATCTTCCCGGCAATTCATAATGCCGAAGCGGCTGGCCTCGGACCGTGAAACGGTCCGAACCGCAATGGTGCAATCCGCGCCGTGATCCTTATGATACTCCATCATCTCGGAATAGTCCATCTTATAAATATGGTCGCCGGAAAGAATCAGCACATCCTCCGGGTCATAGCGGTCGATGAAGGGAATATTCTGATAGATGGCGTTAGCAGTACCCTTATACCACTCGGAGCGTTTGCTGCGCTGGAACGGCGGCAAAATCTGAACGCCGCCATGCGTCCGGCTGAGGCCCCACGGCGCGCCGTTGCCGACGTATTCGTTGAGCTCCAGCGGCTGATACTGGGTGAGAATCCCCACCGTATCGATGCCGGAATTGACGCAGTTGGAAAGTGGGAAATCGATGATGCGGTATTTTCCGCCGAATGGCACGGCGGGCTTTGCAGTGTTTTCTGTCAGACACAGGAGCCGACTGCCCTGTCCGCCCGCAAGCAGCATGGCAACACAGCGCTTCTTCTGAAACTTCATGATCGCTTTCTCCTTTACAATTATTCCTGGGTATAAAATGTCACCGACAGCGGCGGAATCGTGAACTCCGCCGACTGCGTCTGGCCATGGCTTGGCACCGGCTCAGTGCGGACCGTCTCCAGCGGCACTCCAGTGCCGCCATAGAAGATCGCGTCACTGCAGAGCTTTGGAAGATAACAGCCCTTTTTCGGCAGGCCGAGCCGGTAATGCTCACGCAGTACCGGGCAGAAGTTGCAGACCACAATGATCTCCTTCCCCTTCCGGTCAATGCGCCGGTAGGCCACCACCGAGAAGTCCCGGTCGTTCGCCTCGATCCACTGGAAGCCGCCCCAATCGGAATCATTCTGCCAAAATGGGCGCTGCTCGAGATAGAAATGGTTGAGATCCCGCACCCATTGCTGCATCTGGCGGTGCCGGTCGTAGTCCAGCAGGAACCAGTCAAGCTGCTTCTTTTCGTCCCACTCGATGAACTGTGCAAATTCATTGCCCATAAAGTTCAGCTTTTTCCCGGGATGAGACATCTGGAAGCCGAAGAAGGTGCGCAAATTGGAAAACTTATCGTCGTAATAGCCGGGCATCTTCTCAATCAGGGAGTGCTTGCCGTGCACCACCTCGTCGTGGGACAGGGGCAGCAAAAACTGCTCCGAGTAAGTATATGTCATGGTGAAGGTCAGCTTATCATGGTAATGCTTCCGGTAGATGGGGTCCAGCTCCATATAGCTGAGCATATCGTTCATCCAGCCCATGTTCCACTTCAGCGTGAAGCCCAGGCCGTCGTCCGCAAAGCCGGTGACATGCGGGAAGGTGGTAGACTCCTCGGCGGCCATAATGAGGTTGGTACGCAGCGCCCCTACTGTCCGGTTGACCGCTCTGAGAAATGCGGTTGCCTCCAGATTCAGATTCCCGCCGAACTGATTGGGATGCCATTCGGTGCGTCCGAAGTCCAGATAGAGCATGGAGGCCACCGCGTCCACACGCAGGCCGTCCAGATGATATTCTTCGATCCAGTAGACCGCATTTGAAATCAGAAAAGACAGCACCTCCGGCTTTCCGTAATCAAAAAGCCGCGTGGTCCACTGGGGATGCTCGTTCATCAGGGGGTCCGACAGCTCATAGCAGCAGCTTCCGTCAAACTCATAGAGTCCCTGCTCGTCCTTCGGAAAGTGGCCCGGCACCCAGTCCATCAGCACCCCGATTCCGGCCGCATGACAGACATCCACCAGCTTCATCAGATCCTTCGGCGTGCCGTACCGGGAAGTCGGTGCGTAGTAGCCCGTGATCTGATAGCCCCAGGAGGGCAAATAGGGATGCTCCGACACGGGCATCAGCTCAATGTGTGTATAGCCCATTTCCCGAACGTAAGGCACCAGCTCGTCCGCCAGCTCGGCATAGGTGTAGTATCCTCCGTCCTCTTTCTTGCGCCAGGATCCCGGATGGATTTCGTATATGTTAATGGGATTCTGCATCAACTTTTTTCTGGCCTGCGCGCGGCGGTAGGCGCCGTCCTGCCACTGGTACCCGTGCAGGGAATAGATTACGCTGGCTGTATCCGGCAGCGTTCCGCAAAGCACACCATAGGGGTCAGCCTTCCAGACCGCGTCACCATTCTGGCTGACGATATAATATTTGTATTCGTCCCCTTCCCTCGCATGCACCGTAAAGGTTTCAAAAATTCCGCCATCCAGCCGCGTCATCGGCAGCGCCTGCACGCTCCAGTCATTGAAGGAACCGGCCACTGCTACGGAAACGGCATTGGGTGCCCAGACCCGGAACGCATACCCGGCTTTTCCGTCCTTCTGCTCACGGTGGCAGCCCATATACCGGTATGCTCTCGTCTCTTTTCCGGAAAGAAAAGTCAATCTCTGGGTGTCGTCCATATCATGCACCTCCATCATCCTATGTATTTTAAATGATTATACCAATTTATTTCCAACTCCGCAACTATTTTTGTGAATTTTATATAATCTCACATTCCTGTTAAAGATTGATGAAAAAGATAGGTAACATCTGAAATCCGGCAAAATAATGTTAAATTCCTGTGATTTGAACGACGCGCCGCCGGACTTCTCCACCATTTTGACCACCATCCCGCAGGATATGCTGGACGCAATACCATCCTGGCGAGCCTGCTCAATCTGATTTTTCCGAAAGAAACAGTGCCTTTCCGCACGTCTTTTCCGCCTCCCTCATACTTCCCCCGGCTGAGACATATACTTGTCAAGGAATACACAGCTTAGGGGGAATCCAAATGCGTGAAAGCTTAGACCAGCGAGCCTGTGATTTGGCTGTGTACATGATCGAAAACCGCGCTACCGTCAGGAGCGCCGCAAAGCAATTCGGAATTTCCAAGTCCACCGTACATAAAGATTTGACCGAACGTCTTCCTCAGTTTAATCGGAGCCTTTACCTACAGGTCAAAGAAGTTCTGGATGTTAATAAACAGGAACGGCACCTCCGCGGCGGTATGGCAACCAGGCGAAAGTACCGCGGAGTGTAACAAACAGACGCTGCGGAGGGGCCGTCCCCTCCGCAGACGCAAAAACAGTTGAGTTTTGACCGGGATGCGGGTATAATGTCCATAACCGATCACTGCGGCCGGAACCAAACCCGCTTTGTCCGGACGAGACAGGAGGTACCCATGAAAAAAAGAGTTCCAATCGGCGCTTTGGCGCTGTGTTCCGCATTTGTTCTGGAAGAAACCTATCGCCATGCTTTCGGGCGTACCGAGCCGTGGGTATTTCAAAAGCTCCGCCGGCACCGGCAGGGCAGCCATGGCGAGGATTTCTACCGTACGCAGGCATCCGATGAGACTGTGGCCTGGAAAGCGCCGCATGAGGTATTTTCCATTCGAAACCGCCGCGGACAACCGCTGAAGGGGTATCTGTGGCCTGCCGGTGAAAAACGAAGCAGCACCGTGGCGTTTATCATTCATGGCTTTCGCTCCGATGGCTGCCAGGCCGCCGGCCCCTTTCTCTCCTATTATAAAAGCAGAGGTGTCGACGTCTTTGCCTGCGACCACGCCGGCGCAGGCGAAAGCGGCGGGCAGTTCTACGGCTATGATTATACCGAGTCGCTGGATTGCCGGCAGTGGCTGCATATGCTGACCAATTTGTACGGCCGGCAAGTGCGGATTCTGCTGCACGGCTTCTCCATGGGCGCAGCCACTGTGATGCGCCTGAGCGACCAGTGTCCGCCGCAGGTCCGTTTTCTCGTGTCCGACTGCGGGTTTTCCAGTGCGCGGGATATTTTGACTTATCAGACGAATGGCTGCCGGGCTGCCTATCCCCTGCTGCGGGCGGTCAATTTCCTGGCAAACGGCTTTGATCTGAAACGGACCGACGTCCGGCCGCATCTTCGTAAATCCATCCTGCCTTTCCTGTTCGTGCATGGCACTGCCGATCCCACCGTCCCCTATGCGATGGCGGAGGAACTGTTCGGGCTCTGCGCCTCGTCGGACAAACAGCTTCTCGCGGTGGAGGGCGGTCTGCATGTGGAGTCCTACCGCCGGGCCAAAGCGGCCTATGAGGAAAAGCTGGATACCTACTTGAATAAATATTGCCCGCGTTAATGATTGCCCGCGTTAATGAAAACGAGCTCCCCGGAAGCCATCCGGGGAGCTCGTTTTTCTGTCAGGGTGCCGGCGTGGTGTCCGGCGGCTGATAATTGGGGTCGATCGCGCCGCAAATGGTGCAGACGCCGTTCACAAAATTATGCTGGCCCGTAGCGGGGATCGTCTCCGTCCTGGTCTCTCCGCAAACATTGCAGGTATAGGTCATGACGCCGGGGGTCACGCAGGTCGGTGCGGTCGTCACGACGCCGCTGTCCCAACTGTGGCCCGTGGCCGGAATCGCTTCCGTCTTGGTCTCTCCGCAAACAGAACAGGTGTAGGTCATGACCCCGTCCGCAGTGCAGGTAGCCGGTGTCGTCACGACGCCGCCGCCCCAGGTATGGCCGTTTGCGCACTTGCCGGTGACCGTGACGGTGATGGTCTTGGTCGCGGAGGTGTAGCCGGTCACAGCAGGCGCGGTCACGGTGATAGTCGCCGTGCCGACGCCCTTGACCGTCACGGTACCGCCTGAAACGGTGAGGACCGAAGGATCACTGGAGGAATACGTCAGAGTCGGCTTTCCGTAAGCCGCTGCCGCGTCCAGCGAGAAGGATGCGCTGCCCTCAGTCACCGTATAGGAAGAGGTACCGCTGATGGACTGTCCGACCGGCGTTACGCTGGTTGCGCCTCCGTATACCACCACGTGGGTACCGACGGAAACGGCGCTGTATATTGCGCTGGCCGCGCTGTACGGCATGTTGACGCAGCCGTGTGAGCCGCTGTAATAATAGATGGTACCGCCATACGACCAGCGCCAGCCGTCTGCATCGTGGAGCCCGACGCCGCCGTTAAACGGCATCCAGAAATTAACCCAGGTCTTGTACCCCTCGCCCACCAGATACCGGTTGGTTTCCTTGGACTGGATGGTATAAAGGCCCGTCGGCGTGCAGTGACCGGTATTGACGCAGCCGGAGACGATGTCCGCCGAGACCACGCAGGTGCCGCCGCTATAGGCCCAGACATGCTGAGAGGTCAGGTCAACTTCGACATAGTTGCCGCCAAAGTTACCGCTGGTATCGGTTTTCTCCGCATAAGGTGCATCGCGGTCGCCGGAGACGCCGGTGGTTACGCATTCGTAAATATCGTTGTAAAGTTTATCCGTATCCACGGTCTGGCCAGCCGCGGGTACGCGAATATCGATGGAACTGCCGCCTGTGGTCTTAAACTTGGAATAGGAGTCCGCAACACTGTGCGCCTCATCCATTTTGGTGACATAGTCCTGCAGCAGGCCGGAATCGATCTCCACCGTCAGGCCGTCTTCCTGAATGACCAGCCAGGGCAAAATCACGTCCCGGTTGATGGTTTCCGTGGCTGATTCGGCATCCTCCGGGGAGTAGGTATAGGTCAGTGTCACCGCCAGCATATCGTTGGCCGCCTTCAGGGCCTTCTGCGCCTGCTCGCTGTCGGCGGTAATCTCGGCGGGCTGATAAATTGTCTCTGCGTCCAACTCCACGGTGGACAGCAAAAGCGGAATTGCCTCCTTGACCGCGGCAAGCACGACGTCGGTATTGATGCCGCCACCGACCTCTTCCTTGTCCAGTACGAAGGCCTTTGTCGCCTCATCGTAGCGGATGGAGGCATTCTTCGGCGTCGTGGCTTCTCCGGAAAGTGACTGGAGCGCCTCGGTGATTTTTGCCGTATCGTAGGTCAGCAAATCCTCCGCCACAATATTTTTTTTCTCGCTGTCTACCAGACAGGCGGACAAAATCTCTGCGAAATCCACATCCTGACAACTAAGGGATAGGTCCTCCGCGGTGAAGGTCAGTGTGTCCTTGTCCAACGACAGGGTCAGCACATAGCTCTTCACATTTTCTTCCACGGTGGTCTGCGCCTCCTCTGCCGTCAGGCCGGAAACGTCCGTTCCACAGATGCTCACTCCCGCCGGAAACACCTCCGCCGTCACCTCCGGCTGCGTCTCGGCCTTTCCAAAAAGGCGGTCCAGAAACGCACAGCCACAGCAGGACATCAACAGCGCCGCAGCCAGCAGAAACACCAGCAGCTTCTTCATCCGTGTCTTCATGATTCATTACTCCTCTATGTATATCGGATTCCGTATAATAATAAGACGGCAACTCTCAAGGTTAGGTTACAAACAAAATGCATCTTCTTTGCATCAAAACCAGCATTCTGTCTGATATTATACCGTAATGTCAATTGATTTTCAATGCGCATTTTGTTAACATAACGGGAATCGGCATAAATCGTATCAGAAGAAATTCCGTTGGACCGCCCAATACCATGTTTTGAGGCAGTAAACTATCTGCATATCCAATGGAGAAAAGGATTACCATTGACCTCTTTGCCCTTTTCTGCTACAATAGCCATGTAGTTCGACATTTGGCGGCATTCGTCGCAGCAGCTTCCGACTCAATGACTGAAGGCAAAGGAAGATCCTATCATGCTTCATAAATTACGTCGTTCCATCTTGCTTCTCTGGAAACTATTGGTTTTCCTGGCAATTGGCGCCGTGTTTTTTCTGCTTTATTCCATTCGAAATCCCTATTTGCTGGCACCCAGCCGCACGGCAGGGATCACGGTGCTGGCGTTTACGCTTGCCTATTTTGCCATGACACGGGTTTACGGAGGCTTTGACGTCGGTACCAGAAAAAGCCGACCGATTGTCTACTCGCTTGGTCTCACTGCGTTTGCTTCCGACCTGATCGCTCATCTGTTTCTGTGCATCATGAATACGACCGTCATCCATCACGGCAGGTTTGTCTATGAGCAGCCGCTGCTGCTGCTGGCAGTCATGGCGCTGCAATTTCTGCTGCTTTCTCTGCTCACCTACGGCGGTAACGGCCTGTATTTTCAGTTTGTTTCGCCCCAGCGATGTCTGGTCGTCATGCGGCCCGGTGATGATGTACGCCGCCTGACCTCGAAAATCGCCAGCTTTCACAAGCAGTTTCGAATCGAGCGTATGGTGACGCTGGATCAGCCAGGGCTGTACTCTCTGATTGATGAATATGACGCCATTTTTGTCTGCAATCTCTCCTTGCAGGAACGTATTTCCATAGTTGATTACTGTTATTCCCAAAAAAAAGAATTTTATTATACACTGGAAATGAACGACATTGTTTCTCTCGGCGCCCACCGCGTCATGTTTGACGACACTTCCATGATGCACTCCACCGTCAAGGGCCTGACCATGGAGCAGCGAATTATTAAACGCTGCGGCGATCTTCTTCTCTCTCTGATCGCGCTGATTCTGACTTCCCCCATTTTCCTGGTCACAGCCATCGCCATCAAGCTTGAAGACGGCGGCCATGTATTCTACCGTCAAAAGCGCGCCACCTACGGAGGCCGCACCTTTAACGTTCTGAAATTCCGCTCCATGCGGGAGGAAAACTCGATCCACCGTTCTGTCATCAAGGATGACGATCGCATTACGAAGGTCGGTCGTGTGATTCGCAAATACCGGATCGATGAACTGCCTCAGTTTGTCAACGTTCTCAAAAGTGATATGAGCTTTGTGGGTCCAAGACCGGAAATGCTGGAAAATGTTGAAAAATATACGCAAGAGTTGCCCGAATTCTCGTACCGACTCTGGGCAAAAGCCGGCCTCACCGGCATGGCGCAGGTCTATGGCAAATATAATACGTCGCCCAAGGAAAAGCTGGTCATGGATATGATCTATATAGAGCAGTACAGTCTCCTGCTCGATCTCAAGCTGATGCTGCGGACCGTTTTGGTGCTCTTCACCCCCGAGGAGAGCACCGAGGCATTTGAAGAGGAAACGGAGGCTGCTGCGCATTCATGAAGCAAGCATATCTGATCAGTTGTTCCGATCATTATGGTCACCGTCTGTCGGTTTTTGATTTTGTCCTGCAAAAGTTCGGATATACGACCGCCTATTTGACCTCTGATTTTAGCCACACAGCCAAGGAAGCGTTCCACTGTGACGTTCCCGGCTGTGTGCAACTTCATGTGCGGCCCTATCGGAAGAATCTGTCTCTGGACCGAATTCTATCCCATCGGGAGTTTGCCCGCGAAGTATTCCAGTACCTGGAAGCGCTACCGGAGGAACCGCAGGCAGTCGTATGCCTGCTGCCGCCAAACTTTCTTGCAAAATACATGGCACGCTACAAAAAACGCCATCCAAGTGTCCGGTTGTTTTTTGACATATTTGACCTTTGGCCGGAGACCTTCCCCTTCGGGAAGACAAAAAGGCTGCTGGCGCTGCCCTTTTCCATTTGGTCCCGGCTGCGGGATTGTAACCTTTTTGCGGCAGACTACGTCTTTACTGAGTGTGAGCTTTTTCGATGCTTGCTTGGTCTGCCGGACGACCGCGCCTCAGCTATATTTCTCTGCGTAAAGTCGCTTTCCGTGCCAGAAGCGCCGGTATCTCTTCGATCAGACGGCTTGGACCTCTGTTATTTGGGTGCCATCAACAATGTCATTGACATTCCCGCCATTTGTGCCCTGATTGCGGAGCTCGCAGTGAAAAAGCCGGTCGCGCTGCATATCATCGGAGCGGGCGAACGGGAGCAGGAATTTGTTGCTTCCGCAAAGGCCGCCGGTGCGGAGGTAAGCTTCTACGGAGCCGTCTACGACGACGCGAAAAAGCAGGAAATCATGAGCCGCTGTCATTTGGGCATCAATATGATGAAGCCATCCGTCTGTGTTGGCCTGACGATGAAATCTGCCGAATATTTTCGTCACGGCCTGCCCATCCTGAATAATATTGCCGCGGACACGCAGACCTTGGTGGAACAGGACGGCGTGGGTATTCAGTGCGCTCCCGGCTGCGCGAAATGGATTGCCGCCATGACCGAGCCTGATTTTTTGGCGCTTCGTGAGAATGTCCGCCGCGTCTTTACTGACAAATTGGAAGAATCGGTTGTCGCGCGGAAAGTCGCCGCGATTCTTGAAACCGTTCTATGAGGGTAGCATGCAACAATCAAACATATCGATTCTATTGGCAGCTTATAATGGCGAACGCTATCTACGCCCCATGATCGACTCGATTCTGTCGCAGGATTACATGGGCTTTCGCCTGATTTTATCGGATGACGGCTCAACAGATAAAACCGCTGAAATTCTGGATGAATATGCGAATAACCACCAGGATCAAGTTTTTCGTTATCATTCCGGCCGGAAATTCGGCAGCGCGCAAAAGCATTTCATGCATCTCCTGTCTGTGTTTCACGATTCGCCTTACATCATGTTTTGCGATCAGGATGACGTCTGGTTCCCGGATAAAGTGCGGAAAACGCTGCAAATCATCAAAGAAACAGAGCGTGATCCGCGAACGCCCGTGCTGGTTCATAGCGATTTGCGCGTGGTCGATCAGGACCTTCGGGAAATCGCCCCGTCCTTTTGCCGCCTTTCAAATCTGGACGGCAATCGGCTCGCACTAAACCAACTTCTGGTGCAGAATGTTGTCACAGGGTGCACCATGATGATCAACCGTGCTTTGGCGGAGCTGGCCTGCCGGGAAGCACCGGACGGTGCCATTCTGATGCATGACTGGTGGCTCGCGATGCTGGCCGCGGCCTGCGGAAAGGCCGCCTTCCTGGACGAGCCGACCATCAACTACCGCCAGCATGGCGGCAACGCAGTGGGCGCAAGTGGACACTCGCCTGCCGAGCTTTTTCAAAAATTTTGCCGTTGGAAAGAGAATCGCACCCGGATTTTCCGTTCCATGCGCCAGGCGGGACAGCTGGCTGCTTGCTATGCCGACATTCTGCCAACAGAAGCCCTATCGCTGTTGAACGCATACACCGCTCTCCCAGAAAAGAGCAAGTCCGAGCGGCTCGCATTTTACCGTGCCCACGACACATATTATACTGGGACCGCAAGAAAAATGGGACAGATAATTTGGGGGTAACATGAAGAATACGATTTATCCCGTTATTGTGATCTACAATTGCCGCTGCGAAGATTCCCCCTCTTGCTCTGCGCTTCTGCGGTTGGGTATCTCGCCGCTGATAGTTGACAACAGCACCGCAGACTATGGGAATGAAGCGTTTTGCCTGGCCCACGGACTCGTGTTCTTGCCCATGCATGGCAATGCGGGATTGACGAAGGCCTATAATGCGGCGCTTGATTCTCTTCGCAGCAGGGACGGAACCGTCATTTGGCTGGATGACGACACGGAACTGAATCAAGACTATCTGAATACGTTGGACGGAGCGCTTTCCGCCGAGCCAGAGACGCAAATTTTTCTGCCGCTTGTTGTCAGCCTCGGTGACCGCCGCAAGCTTCTTTCCCCCTGTATCTATGGGAAGTTTCGGATGAAACGTGCCGATTCCTGCGATGCTCTGCGCGGCGCGCACATTTCCGCCATCAACTCAGGCATGGCCGTTCGGCTTTCCGTTTATGACCGCTACCGCTACGATGAAGCGTTGTTTCTGGATTATGTTGACCACGACTTCATGCTGACCGCAATGGCATCCGGCCTTCGTTATGCTATCATGGAACATGCAACGCTGTACCAAAATTTTTCCGGAGACACTGTGGCAGGCTCTTCTCAGATCATGAGCCGCTTTTCTATCTTCAAAAAGGACTACCTCGCCTTTGCAAAAAAGCACGGTCTGCCGTTGGTTGTCGTTTCAGTGCTGCTGGCCATCCGCAAGCGAAAACTCAAAGCGCTGTCAAGGCAATTGAATTGCGCCGGACGGTAACGATAAAGGAGCCATGACAAATTATGAACTATCTGAAAAAAAGATGGGCAGGTTTAGGTGCCAGCTCCGCTCTGGAAACGCTTCAGCTTTTTCTGATCAGTCTGTTCTGCCTCGAATGTGTGATCGGCGGGTCTGGAAGAATCATCAGCTTTGGTTACTTCAGTCTCCGTATTATTCTATTTATGGTTTGCTTCTTTTTGACGCTTCCGGCGGTCTGGCGCGCAAGAACGCAGTTGCTGCACCAGACGTATACCTGGATTTGGGCTGCTTTTTTCCTTCTTCTCGCACTATATGCCGTTCGTGGTCTGCGCAGCGGCTATCCGTTTTCCTTTGTAAAGCAGGACGTAACAATTTTTCTGACGCTGCTGCTCTATCCCGCGTTTGTGATCTGTCTGAATACCCGCGCGCGCGTCCAATGGATTGTGGATGTTCTCTACGGAGGCGCAATTTTGGTCGCAGTTGTGACGCTTGGACTCCATGTTGCGCTGGCATTTGCTTCCAAAGCCGAACTTACTGCCATTAATAATTTTTTGAACCACACCTCCTACGGTGGGCTTGCTCTGCTCGGCACCAGCTATTACCGCATCTATCTGAAAAGTCAGATGTTTCTCCAGGTTGCCATCCTTCTCGGTCTACATAAGATCATAGCGGCCACGTCCCGCCGCAGTAAGGTTTTTTTCCTGATCTGCGAAGTGGTATTGGTCTATGCCACCATTCTCTCCTACACCCGCGGCTTCTGGCTCGGCTTGGCAATTTCCTGCATAATTCTCCTGCTCTGCTGTCTGCGCAACTGGAAGAAATACCTGACGACTCTGGCAATTTCTCTGGCGGGAGTTGCCTGTATGTTCGTGATTTCTTACTGCCTGTATGGCTCGAATGTGGCGTTTCATACGTTTACAGCCCGCGTGACCGGCACTGCAATCGATTGTTTGGTGGATGGCAGCGACAATGCCATCGCGAATCCCGGCAATGCAAACGGGAATAAACCCTCCGCAGGCCTCTCTGCGACGCAGGAATTAATTGCCAAGAACAGTATCGCAGCGCAGAATCTTCGCGAGGCAACGATGGAAGAACATGAACGGCTGATTGCCGCGGATCCGTTCTGGGGATATGGTCTCGGAAAGAATCTGGACGGAATTCGCACAGACGGCCGAACAGAATATACGTATCTTGATTTATACATGAAACTGGGGCTGATTGGTTTTCTCCTATTTGCGCTGGTCTTTTGCTGGCACTGCACGGACGCGCTTAAGCTCTGCTTCCGCCGCAAAAAAGGAGTGAAAGGGGACGTGGAACTGGTCTCCACTTATTTGATGGCGGGTTATGTCGGCATCCTTGTCACAAGCTATCTCAACCCGTTTTTGACATCCCCGATGGGAATTATGCTGCTGCTCACGCTGATCATTTCAGTGAAACAGGACCGGCTTAATCGGCTGCCGTCGGCACCGATTGCAGATTGCCAATGACCGGAAATCCACTTTGGGGAGCATTTCACCATGTCCGAACAAAACCGTGATCACAAAGTCCTGAAGGCCGGTCTCAGTTATACAGTCGGAAACATGCTGAGCAAGGGTCTCTCGTTTTTCTCCATATTCATTTTTGCGCGGTTGATGACTCCTGCCGACTATGGCATTTACAACACGTTCGGCGCCTATGTCTCCATTCTGGCGGTTGTGATCGGCTTTGCCCTGCACACCAGCATCAAAAACGCCCGGATGGATTACGGAGAACGGCTTGACAGCTATTGTTCCTCTGTGACCATTCTGACGCTTGGAAACTCTGCGCTGTTGCTCGTTGTCGCGCTGCTCTTTTCCGGGCCGCTTTCCCAGCTGCTGTCCATCTCCAGAACGCTGGTCATCCTCGTGGTACTGGAAAGCTTTGCCACCGCCATGCTCAGCTTCTATTACGACTATTTGGCAATCAACTACCTCAGCCGCGAATATCTGGCGGTCTCCCTGCTGTATGCCATCTTCGGCATTGGGCTTTCTGTCGTGCTGGTTACGACCGTCTTTTCCGGCGCCCGATACATGGGCCGCGTTTTCGGCACCCTGATTCCGCTCCTGGCCGTCGCGGTCTATGCGCTGTTTCGGTTTTACCGAAAAAGTCGCCCTACCGTCAACCGGGAATTCTGGAAATATGGTCTGAAAATCAGCCTCCCGATTGTCCCCCACGGACTCTCCCAACTCCTGCTGTCTCAATTTGACCGAATTATGATTAAAAAGATCATCGGCGACACAGAGTCCGGTCTGTACAGCTTTTCCTACAACGTCGGTATCATTTTTCAGGTGATTACCAATTCCATGGACACCGCCTGGACGCCCTGGTTCTTCGAGCGCATGGCCGACGAGGACTACGATACCATTCGCAAGAAGGCAACCAACTATGTCTCCTTTGTCTCTGTACTGGCTGCTGGCCTGATGCTGATTTCTCCGGAACTGATCTCGATTATGGGCGGAGCGCAGTACAGCGAGAGCCGCTACGTAGTGCTGCCCATTGTCCTTGCCATGTATTATTCCTTTTTATATACCATCCCATCCTGTGTCGAATACTACTACAAAAAGACAAATCTGATCGCAGCGGGCACCATGCTGGCCGCGGTTTCCAATATCATACTCAACGCCATTTTTATTCCCAGATACGGATACGTTGCCGCGGCATATACCACCGTGTTCTGCTATCTGCTTTACTTTTTGATCCATGTCTTTCTCGCCCGCAGTATCCATGGCAGCTATCTGTTTGATATGCGCGTACTGACATTTTGGCTGGTCGTTATCACTGTTTTTTCCTTTATCTGTCTGGCCCTGGTCGATTTTATGCTCATTCGCATGGCCATTCTCGCCGCCGCTTTGCTTGCCGCCTTGTTCCTGGCACTGCGGTATCGGAGCGAACTCCATGCGTTCCTGCAGGGCTTCAAAAAGAAATCCTGATTGTGTTTTGAAGGAGTACCGCTGATGCAAGCTATGATTCTCGCCGCCGGCATGGGCAAGCGCCTAAAGGATTTGACCGCCAACAACACGAAATGTATGGTCAAGGTCAACGGCGTCACCCTGATCGAGCGTATGCTTTCCCAATTGGACCGCCTCCTGCTGACAAAGATTGTGATTGTCGTCGGCTACGAGGGGCAACATCTGATTGACTTCATCGACACCTTGCCGATCAAAACGCCCATTCAGTTTGTCGAGAACCCGATCTACTATAAAACCAACAATATTTATTCCCTATATCTGGCCAAAGAGCATCTGCTTTCGGACGACACGCTGCTATTGGAGTCCGATGGCATATTCGAGGACGCCGTTCTGACTGCCCTGCTCGAGGACCCACGGGAAACGCTGGCGTTAGTCGACAAATATGAGAGCTGGATGGACGGCACCGTGGTCAAGCTAAACGAGGATGACTCCATTCAATCCTTCATTCCTGGCAAGGACTTTGTCTTCCGGGATATCGGCTCCTACTACAAAACCGTCAACGTATACAAATTCAGCCGCCATTTTTCGGAAAGCCACTACATTCCCTTTCTGGATGCCTACTGCAAGGCGCTCGGGAACAACGAGTACTACGAGCAGGTTCTGCGGGTCATCACCATGCTGGACGAGCCGGAAATTCATGCTAAGCGTCTGAGTGGTCAGAAATGGTACGAGATCGATGATATCCAGGACCTGGACATCGCAGAGTCCATGTTTGCGGACGACGCGGAAAAAACGCGCAGGCTTACCTCACGCTATGGTGGCTTCTGGCGCTATCCGCATCTGCTGGATTTTTGCTACCTGGTCAACCCCTATTTTCCGCCGCAGCGGCTGATCGACGAAATGCAGGCGAATTTCACCAAGCTGTTGACCCAATACCCCTCCGGGATGCGGGTCAACGCTCTGCTGGCAGCAAAGAATTTCGGCGTACATCCTCAGCAGATTGTGGTTGGCAACGGCGCAGCCGAGCTGATCAAATCGCTGATGGCGCTCACAACGGGCTTGGTTGGCTTTGTGCGCCCCACCTTTGAGGAGTACCCAAACCGCTATGCCAAGGCGCGCAGCGTATCATATTTCCCGCAGAATTCGGATTTTTCCTACACATCCCCCGATCTGGAGGACTACTTCACCGAGCACCCGGTAGAAACGCTTGTCGTCGTCAATCCGGACAACCCCTCTGGAAATTACCTGAAAAAAGCGGAGGTGCTGCACCTGATCGACTGGGCGGAGGCGTCACACATCCGCCTCTGCATCGACGAATCCTTCGCGGATTTTGCCGACGAGCCGGACAATTCCCTTCTGGACGCCGCGCTGCTGGCCGCCCATCCCGGGCTGCTTGTGGTCAAGAGCATCTCCAAATCCTACGGTGTGCCCGGCCTCCGTCTTGGCGTTCTGGCTTCCGGTGACGCCCCACTGATTGCCGCGATGAAGCAGGATGTTGCCATCTGGAACATCAACTCCTTCGGTGAGTTCTATCTGCAAATCGCAGAAAAATATAAAAAAGATTATCTCGAGGCGCTTTCCCGCTTTCGTGCAGAGCGCGTGCGCTTTTTGGACGGCCTGCAAAAGCTGCCGGGGCTGCGTCTGGTTCCGACCCAGGCCAACTACGTCATGGTGGAGCTGACGGACGGACGCAGCGCGCAGGCGCTGACGGAAGCGTTGCTGACGGAGCAGGAGATTCTGGTGAAGGACTTAACCGGCAAGGTCGGCGGCCGTCAATATCTGCGCATTGCCATTCGGAATCATGCCGACAATGACGTTTTGCTGCGCGCCCTCGCACAAATGCTGTAAATCCGAAGCATTCGGAGAGGAGACATACCTTTATGCAAGAATTGTCACTGCGGGAAATCCAGATGGGTGAATTCGGCGTTCTGAAAACGCTGATTTCCATTTGTGAGGCGCAGCATCTGCGCTGCTATCTGTTTTATGGCACACTGCTCGGCGCCGTGCGCCACCAGGGCTTCATTCCCTGGGACGACGACGTGGACGTCATTATGCCGCGGCAGGATTACCAAGCGCTGATGGAGTATCTCACGGCGCGCGAAGCGGAACTGCGTCCGCTGCAGCTTATGAGTCCCTACAACAACCGGGATTATATCTATCCGATCGCGCGCCTCTGCGATACCCGCTACTATGTGGATTACCAGGGCGCGCAGGAGTACGGCCTCGGTCTGTTTGTGGACATCTACCCCTACGACGGCTATGGCGCTACTATAGAGGAAGCAAAGGCAAATTTCCGTGAGAACCAGCGTTTGATCCAGTTTATCAGCATCGCCGGTTCCAGCAAATTTGTGGGTAGCACGCGCGGCGCTCTGCACACGCCGCTGAAATTCGCGGCTTACTGCTATGCCAGACTGAAGGGCGCACAGTACTTTATCGGAAAGCTCGAAAAAAAGGCCGCCGCCCTGTCCTTTGAGGACAATGTCTATGTCGGCTGCTCCGTCTGGGACAATGAGGACCGCTGGATTTTCAAACGGGAATGGTTTGAAAAGACCGTATGTCTGCCCTTTGAAGGCGAGAGCTTCCCGGCACCCGCCGGTTACGACGCGGCGCTGCGCCAGTGTTACGGCGACTATATGCAGCTCCCGCCCGAGGAGGACCGGATCGGGCACCATTACTACACCGCCTATCGGAAGGACGACGCGTCCTCCGAAATCTAAAAAAGGAGTTGTTTCTATGAAAGGAATCGTTCTGGCCGGCGGCTCCGGCACACGCCTCTACCCCCTGACCATGGTCACCTCCAAGCAGCTTCTCCCCGTCTACGACAAGCCCATGGTGTATTATCCCCTGTCCGTCCTCATGATGGCGGGCATCCGGGATATCCTGATCATCTCCACTCCCACGGACCTGCCGAACTTTGAAAAGCTCCTTGGCGACGGCAGTCAGTACGGCATTTCCCTCTCCTACGCCGTCCAGCCCTCCCCCGACGGCCTGGCCCAGGCCTTCCTGATCGGCGAAGCGTTCATCGGCGACGACTGCTGCGCCATGGTACTGGGCGACAACATCTTCTACGGCAACGGCTTTGGTCGCCTGCTGACCCAGGCCGTCCAGGACGCTGAAGCCGGAAAAGCCAGCATTTTCGGGTATTATGTCAATGACCCGGAACGGTTCGGCATCGTGGAGTTCGACGAAAGCGGCAAGGTCATCTCAGTGGAGGAAAAGCCAAAGCAGCCCAAGTCCAACTACTGTATCACGGGCCTGTATTTCTATGACAACCGCGTGGTACATATGGCCAAGCAGGTCAGGCCCGGCGCCCGCGGCGAGCTGGAGATCACGGATCTGAACCGCCTCTACCTTGAGGACGGTACGCTCAACGTTCAGCTTTTGGGCCGCGGCTTTGCGTGGCTGGACACCGGCACCATGGACTCGCTGGTGGACGCCTCCGACTTTGTGCGGATGATCGAGTCCAGACAGGGCATCCAGATTTCCGCGCTGGAGGAAATTGCCTTCCGCATGGGCTGGATCGACCGGGATACTCTGCTGCAATCAGCGGCACGCTATGGAAAATCCCCCTACGGCGAGCATTTGAAGCGCGTCGCCGAGGGTAAAATTCGATACTAAAATCAGGTGAACTGCATGAAAATCATCAATACGAAAATTCCAGAGGTCAAAATCATCGAACCGGACGTCTTTGGCGACAATCGCGGCTACTTTATGGAAACGTGGTCCACTGCAAAATATGAGGCGCTGGACTTTGTTCCTGTGCAGGACAACGAGAGCTTTACCGCGAAAAAAGGCACCCTGCGGGGGCTCCATTTCCAGCAGTCCCCCATGGCGCAGTCCAAGATTGTCCGGGTTATCACTGGTGCCGTGCTCGATGTGGCCGTGGACCTGCGCAGCGGCTCGCCCACGTACCTCCAGTGGGTCGGGGTCGAGCTTTCCGCTGAGAACAAGCGGCAGTTTTTTCTTCCCCGCGGCTTCGCCCATGGCTTCCTGACATTAACCGACGACGTCACCTTCTGCTATAAGACGGACAATCTCTATTCAAAGGAATGCGACCGGTCTGTGCGCTTCGACGATCCGGCCATCGGCGTCGTCTGGGGCATTTCCGATCCTATCCTGTCCGAAAAAGACAGAAAGGCACCGCTGCTGCAAAACAGCGACTGCAACTTTGTCTATCATGTGTAAGGAGAATCTGCTATGACGATTATCGTAACCGGCGGTGCCGGCTTTATCGGCAGCAACTTCATCTATTTTCAGCTCAAGAACCATCCCGCGGACCGAATTGTCTGCCTGGATGCCTTGACCTACGCGGGCAATCTGGCCACGCTGGACGAGGCCATGAAGAACCAGAATTTCCGCTTTGTGAAGGGTGACATCGCCGACCGCGACTGCGTGAACCGCCTCTTCGAGGAAGAAAAGCCCGATATTGTGGTCAATTTTGCCGCGGAAAGCCATGTGGACCGCTCCATCGAAAATCCGGAAATTTTCCTGCGCACCAATATCATGGGCACGCAGGTCCTGATGGACGCCTGCCGGAAATGCGGTATCACGCGGTATCACCAGGTCTCCACCGACGAGGTATACGGCGACCTGCCACTGGACCGTCCCGAGCTGTTTTTCACCGAGGAGACGCCAATTCACACCTCCTCCCCCTATTCCGCCTCCAAGGCCTCCGCGGATCTGCTGGTGCTGGCCTACTACCGTACCTTCCATCTGCCGGTGTCCATCACCCGCTGCTCCAACAACTACGGCCCTTACCATTTCCCGGAGAAGCTGATTCCGCTCATGATCTCCCGGGCGCTGGCCGACGAGCCCCTGCCGGTCTACGGCACCGGAGAAAACATTCGCGACTGGCTGTATGTGGAGGACCACTGCTCCGCCATTGATCTGGTCGTCCGCAAGGGCCGTGTCGGCGAGGTTTACAACGTCGGCGGCCACAACGAGCGGACCAATCTGGAGGTCGTCACCACCATCCTGCGGCAGCTCGGCAAACCGGAAAGCCTGATCCACTACGTCACGGATCGTCCCGGACACGATATGCGCTACGCCATTGACCCCACGAAAATCCACGGCGAGCTGGGCTGGCTGCCTGTCACCAAGTTTGACGACGGCATCAAGCTGACCGTCGACTGGTATCTGGAGCATAAGGCCTGGTGGCAGAATATTCTGGCGGGCGATTACCAAAACTATTACGAGCGGATGTACAAGGACCGCTGCTAAGGAGAGAATATCATGAACGTGCTGGTAACCGGCGTCAAGGGCCAGTTGGGCTACGACGTCTGCAAGCGGCTGGATGCGCTGGGCATTTCCTACAAGGGCGTGGATATTGAGGACTGCGATCTGACCAAGCGGGAGCAGGTTCTTGCCTTGGTGGAGGGTTATCGCCCGGACGCGGTGATCCACTGCGCCGCCTACACGGCGGTAGACAAGGCTGAGGACAATCGTGAGCTGGTCACTGCCGTCAATGTAGGCGGGACCCGGAACGTCGCCGAGGCCTGCAAGGCAGTCGGTGCAAAGATGGTCTACATTTCAACGGACTATGTGTTTGACGGTTCAGGTGCCCAGGAATGGAAGCCGGACGACGCCCGCTGCCCTGTCAATTTCTACGGTCTCAGCAAGGCGCAGGGCGAGGATGCCGTTCGGGAAACGCTGGACCGCCACTTCATCGTCCGCATCACCTGGGCCTTTGGCATCAACGGAAACAACATCATCAAAACCGTGCTGCGGCTGGGCAAGGAGCGCGAGGAGCTGAGCTTTGTCACCGATCAGATTGCCTCCCCCACCTATACCGCCGATCTGGCCGTGCTGCTGTGCGACATGATACAGACCGATCAGTACGGAACTTATCACGCCACCAACGAGGGCTACTGCAGCTCCTGCGAGCTGGCCTGTGCCATTCTGAAAGAGGCAGGCATCACCACTTGCCGCATCAGCCCTATCCTGACCGCGGACTACCCGTCGCGCGCGGCGCGTCCGCTCAACTCCCGTCTGTCGAAGGACAAGCTGGAGGAGGCCGGCTTCCGCCGCCTCCCCTCCTGGCAAGACGCCCTGCACCGGTTCGTACAGGAGTTTGAAAGCCGCACATAAGAAAAAAGCTGTCGTTCCGCCTGCGGAACGACAGCTTTTTGATCGTCGCATGGAATTATTTATCCTGTTCTCCCAGGAAATCGTCACGACCGAACAGTATGAGGATTATGACGGAGAGCGCTGGGAAGCTGACATGAAGTCCATCTTCCCGGTATATGGATTAAGCGAAGTTAATCAGCCTTGCCGAAGAACCGAGTTTGCTCAATATGGGAACATTGTTTTCACTCGCATCGTTCCATCGCTATAATAGAGCTTCAATTTGCTTTTTTGACTTTCTATCCAATATTTCGCCTGACAATGCGCTTAAGATGAAGCTTTCTATTTCATCTGTTTTTAGATCTTTCCTGATTACAAGCAGCACATTCAATATATCAAGCAGTATGGACTTCCGCATGGTTTCTTTTACCGCCATAAGGTTAATGGAAAGAAGTCCGGAGGCTATCCTATCATTTAAGCCCGGCTGAAACGATGAAATTTTGCCTAATGATTGAATGCATTGGCGTATTGTGATTGGCTTTTCGTCATTCAAGAGTTTCAGGAAATCATCGATTATATCCACGATCTTTCTTTGGGTGTCCCATTTTACGTTCTCTGCAATCAACATCAGCCCGATACTGCGCTGATAGGAATTATCACTTTTCAGCTTATTGAGAAAGCTGTCCCAATGCGGGTAAACATCCTCGAAAAATGATGATCTGCTTTGTAAAAGAAGAAATGCCTGATACCTGACGTTATCGTCTTTTAACGATAGCCATTCTACGAGCTGCGGCACATCATCCTTACTAAGCGCCCTTGACGCCTCCTTTAAATCACTTTTTGAGATTGACATGATATCCTCTATTGAAATCATTGTTAATCCGCCTTCCAAAAAAACAATAATCGCATTTCTTTATATTGGAATGTCATAAACATAATCTAACAAAAGCATAGTTGTTATAGTTCTATTTTACCGTTTTTTATATCCTCACGAAACTTCTCTACGAGATTTTCTGTCAATTAAAAAGGTGGAATCCATTTGCGAGGGTATTTTTTGGCCTGCAAGGCCGATGACGAGAATGCGGCGGGACGGAACATGACCCGCAAAGATGTCATTTTTTTGTGGGAGTACAGTATCATGCGCGCGCTTTGACCTTCTCCACCCACTGGTTCAACGCACTCTCCAGCGCTGCCACAACCTCCGCGCTGTGCGCGCAGGTCTCGCCGCAGGCAGAGAGGTAGATTTTGAGCTTTGGCTCCGTTCCAGAGGGACGCACCGTGACCACGGTGCCGCCTTTCAGGTGGTACTGCATCACATCGGCCTTGGGCAAACCGGTGCCGTCGGCTAGATAATCCCGCGCCGTCTCCACCGGAATCCCGGCGATCTCCGTAAACACGCGCTCCCGCAGCGCGCCCATCATGCGCTGCATCTGCCGGAATCCAGCCGCGCCCTCAAAGGTAAAGTTCATTAGTTTCTCCGTATAGCAGCCGAACGTTTGATAGGCCTCCTGGAGGCCGTCCAGCGGCGTTTTACCCTGCGCACGGTACCAGGCAAACATTTCACAGATCAAAAGGCTCGAGTTGACCGCGTCCTTATCACGGACCTCCGTGCCGCTGAGATAGCCGTAACTCTCCTCAAAGCCGAAAATGTAGCGATCCAGACCGCCCTGCCGCTCCAGCAGTGCGATCTGCTCGCCGATGTACTTAAACCCCGTCAGCACGTTAAACATCCGAACGCCGTAATGCGCGGCCACACGTTCTGCCATTTTAGTCGTGACGATGGTTTTGACGGCCACGGGCTCCGCCGGCATTCTCCCCCGCTGCAGCCGCATCCGGCAGATGTAGTCCAGAAGCAGAACACCCATCTGGTTGCCACTGATCAGATGGAAAGTGTCATCGACCTTCACCGCTGTGCCAACCCGGTCACAGTCCGGGTCCGTGGCCAGCACATAGGCCGCGCCGGTCTCTTCGGCGCAGCGGATTGCCACGTCAAGCGTCTGCCGGATTTCCGGATTGGGATAGGGACAGGTCGGAAAATCGCCGTTCGGATGCTTTTGTGCCTCCGGAATCTGAAGCTTTGTAAAGCCGTTGCGGGCCAGGCTCTGCGGCACACAGCTGATGCCGGCACCGTTCAGTGGAGTATAGACAATGGCAAAGTCACGGGGCACGGCGTCGTCCAGCAAGGACTCCCGGTCAATCGCCTGCAAATAGGCCTCAATGGCCTCCTCACCGATGTAGGACACGATCCCCCGCTCCAGCGCCGTTTCCAACGGTATGGTTTTGACTCCGTCGAACATATCGGTCTCCGCGATGCAGGAGAGAATCTCCTCCGCCGCCTGGGATGTGATTTGACAGCCGTCGGGACCGTAGACCTTGTATCCGTTGTATTGGGCTGGGTTGTGGCTGGCCGTGACATTGATGCCGCCGTCACAATGGAAGTACCGCACGGCAAAGGACAGACACGGCGTCGGCATGAGCTGTCGATATAGATGGACGCGAATGCCGTTTCCCGCGAAAATGGACGCAGCATACTCCGCAAAGCGTGTGGAATTCCGGCGGCTGTCATAGGCGATTGCAACGCTTGGGTCCTTGCTCCGCCGCAACAGATAGGCGCAATAGCCCTGCGTCGCGCGCCCCACCGTGTAGACGTTCATGCGGTTTGTGCCGGCGCCCAGCACACCCCGCAGACCGGCGGTGCCGAATTCCAGCTCCCGGTAGAACCGATCCTCGATCTCCGAGGCCTGCCCCGTAATCTCCTGCAGCTCCTCTTGCAGCGCCGGGTCCGCCGTAGCACAGCGCAGCCAGCGTTCATAGTTTTCCAGCAAATTCATCGTGTTCACTCCCGTATTTTTCGTATGGAATCGATGCGTTTCCCTCACAAACAGTATAGCCCACGGCAGCACAAATGTCCAGCCGCAGGCTTGAAAACAGAAAGACGCACCGCAAAAATACCGCTTTGCTGCGCGGCAACTCCGCTGATAATTTGGCGTTTCACAAATTCAGGCGCCCGATTGCCGCTGGCGGCAGCGGCAGCATCGTCTTTGAAATCGTGTTTTGCAGCATTTGGTTTGACGGACTGTGGTTTCATTGGGTCGGTTTTCCGCCTGCGTCCGCGCGCCTCAACACTGGATGGCGTCGACATCAGATTTCAGCTTCAATGCAGAATGGTGTAGACCCATCAGAATGATATCTAAGATTATTTCCGAATCATTACCACTGATTGACCACCGCAGAATAGCGCTGGGTGATCTTCACGACTTTTAAGGACACATTTGCTTCGATATTATTCGGTCCAGGCCTTCCGTAATCACCGTTTCGGTTCACCACGCAGAAGGATCCACCGCCTTCAGGAGTGAAATCCTTCCATACCGCACCATGCAAGCCTTTTGTCCATTGCCGTGGGACGCCCCGCCGAACTGCAAATGCATACGCTGGGCAGGGATGCCCATTGGATGTAAAAAACATGATTTCTCCGACCGCGTGTTGCTGTCAGAAACCACTTCAAAAGCATTCATCTACAAGCATTTGTGTCATAGGATCCAGGTGGCTTATGCTGGATTTCGCGTTCTCAAGGTGGAAGTCTGATTGCTCAAAATGTTCGCGGTTTCAGGATGGCAGGCGCAGAGAATCGGAATATCATACTACTCTGCCTTTATTTCGATAGCCATAACTTGTGCGGCAAAGTTTTTCTCCGTATCGATGTAAGCAAAAGAAAATGAACTTATATTGTTCCGCTCTCAGCTTCCTCATGCGGGCGTCACAGTACATGCAACCCGAACTTCCATCTTACCGTTGACAACCTCCGGCGGCAGAAAATCCGGAACACAACGGTGCAATGCTTTAAAAACATCCGCTTTATCGGCTGCGGAAACAGCATATTTTAAGTCGTTTAGAATTGCACTCATTTGCTGTGTTGAAACGGGGTCCACGTTTTCAACGTAGATCAAGCGGTTTTCCGTCCGATACTGATTGTCGTTTCCGACAAGAAGTTCTTCATAGAGCTTTTCACCCGGGCGCAGTCCAACCTCGACGATAGAAATATCCTCATATGGAATGTACCCGGAAAGCCGGATTAAGTTTTCAGCCAAATTCAGAATTTTGACCGGTTTCCCCATATCCAGTACAAATACCTCAGAACCGTTTGCGATCGAACCGGCCTGAAGTACCAGGGAAACTGCTTCAGAAATTGTCATAAAGTAGCGTACAATCCGCTTATCGGTGATGGTGACAGGGCCGCCATCTTCAATTTGCTTTTGGAAAAGAGGAATGACCGAGCCGTTCGACCCGAGCACGTTTCCAAATCGGACGGTGACAAACTCTGTTTTGCTGTGCCCGCGCATGCTGGAGAGAATCATTTCACAGATACGTTTCGTCGCTCCCATAATGCTTGTGGGATTGACCGCTTTGTCCGTGGAAATCAAAACAAACTTTTCCGTGCCTGCTTCATGCGCGGCCCGCACAACGTTCCACGTGCCAAATACATTATTATTGACTGCCTCCCGCGGGCTGGCTTCCATCAATGGCACATGCTTATGCGCTGCCGCGTGAAAAACCAACTCCGGGCTGTATTTTTTGAACAATTCACGAACCAACGCCGCATCCTGAACCGTGGCAATCTCTGTCACCAGATCCAGTGAAGTCCCGTACTGTCGAAGCAAGTCCTGCTGCAATTCATAGGTGCTGTTTTCATAGACGTCCAGAATCACCAACTTTTTCGGAGACATTGCCGCAATTTGACGACAAAGTTCGGAACCGATGGAGCCGCCTCCGCCAGTGACCAGCACGCATTTTCCCTGGATCATCTCCTGCACGCCCGCACCATCCAGTGTGATCGGCTCCCGGTCCAGCAGATCCTCAACCTGGACGCTCCGCATCTGCGAAAGCAAGGAGGCCGGTGCAGCCAGCTGTTTGACGCGGTCGGGCAGAATATGAAGTTTGCAGCCCGTTTGCGCGCAGATGTTTAAAATCTCACTGCGCCGCTCCCCGGATAGGGAAGGAATCGCGAGGATCAGATCCGTAATGCCGCAGTCTTTCCAAAAAACGTGAATTTTACTGATGGGCCCGCGAACCGGCACATTCATCATGCGCATGCCGATGCGGTCCGGGTCATCGTCAAACACCATCACTGGCTCATATGGCGAATGGGATTTGAACTGGAGTTCTCGCAGCAATGCTGCACCCGCCTCGCCTGCGCCAATGATGCCGGTTTTTCGAACGAAGCCGTCTTTCCGCCGGCTGACCTGCCGTTTCCGTCTCCGGTAAACGCGGTAGCCGAAACGCACCAGCAGCATCCCAATCAGCGACATTCCAAGAACAGCGCTCATATACAGCCCTGCCAACTGTCTTTGGAAAAACAGCTTTGTCCCCACCAGATACAGGGCGGTACCACAACCGAACCCACCCAGAAGAGCCAGATATTCTTTTCCTTCCGCATAGCGCCACAAGCTGTCGTAGGTGTGAAAAAACAGATTAAATAGAATGATGCACACAAACCAGACGGACAAATTGGTCAACAGCGGCCATAACCGGCGAGCACCTGTCCCGTTTCCTAATGGACTGAGGACAAATAAAATTACCGCGGTACCGGCCATGATTGACAAATCCATAAAAAAAACCATCTGTTTTCGTTTTTGAGAGGATAGCTTCCTCATTGCTTTCTCATCCTTTCTTCTCCTATTTCAATACGGCAGCCAAAACAGTAGTTCCCGAGCTCTTGCCTATACGGTGTTCAGACCATGCAAAAGCGCTTCTGTGTGCTGCATCAGTGACTCTGCATATTTCCCAAGAAACTGTACCGCCCGGTTATATTGCCGGTATGCGTCTTCCGAGATTCCGTGCAGATCACTGCCCAGTGCGCAGACGCGATCCTGCATCACAAGCGTTTTCCACTCTCTGCGCCGCAATGGCGGGCGGAAAGCGTCCGCGTTCAACTGAAACGGGAGCCCCATGTTCAACGCTCTCTGCACTGTCTGCTGGCTATAACGATCCAAATGAGCAAGAACGGGATGAAATTCCATATTCTGAAGTGCACAAACTGAATCCCAGACGCTCTCCGAAATAGAATCGAAGGGAAGCTCCAGAAGAATGACCCGATCGGTCCCTTGAATGCACAGCTGTTCAAGCCTCTCCATCCTTGCCATCCCGGGGCAGGCCAAAACTTCCGCGCCTAAAATAACCTGCGGATCGGATGCGCGCTGAACAGAACGCAGCAGCGCGGCGCCTCGCATCTGCCGCTCAACAAACTGTTCCACCGTATGGCGATGCGGATAAAAATGAGGAGTTGCCACGATCGCCGAGATACCATATGTCCTGGCCATATCCATCTGTTTGCGTGTCATATCCGCACTGTCACAGCCATGATCGGCCAACGGCAGGATATGCGCGTGAAAGTCAATTAGCATGTCCATCGTCCTTAGAAACTAATTCAGCCGGCTCTCAAAACTGCTTTTCATGGATGTAGCCATATTTCCCATATTTGCCACACCTTTTATATTTTCCGTACTTCCCGGACTTTGGATTTTCATCGCTCAAAAGGAACCCAAAGATATGTGCATCTACCTGCCGGAGCTTTTCCAGAGACAGGTCCACTTCATTTCGATTGGTGCGATCCGCCCTGATTACCATAACAAATCCATCCACAAGTTCCTTTAATACCAACGCATCTGCTACCAGATTGAGTGGTGTCGTGTCAAGCATAATGTAGTCATAGGAAGCAGAGAGTGAACGCAGTAAATTCCCCATTGCCGGGGTATTCAAAAGCTCCGTCGGATTGGGCGGTGTGCTGCCGGCCATCACCATCGTGAGCCCCTTGATCCGCTGATTCTCATGAACTGTCAACTGTTTTTCCATGCCTGCCAAATATTCGCTCAGGCCTGGGGACTGGGCGCATCGCATCAGCCTGTGCTGCGTGGAATTTCGCATGTCACAATCCAACAACAGCACTCTTTTTCCATCTTGCGCCAAAGCAATTGCAAGATTTGCGCAGTTGAGGCTTTTCCCTTCGCCGGCACCGGGACTTGTGAATGCAATCTTTCTGCATGAACCTTCGGTCTGCTGCGGAAGGAACATCAGATTGGTCCGTGTGGTACGGTATGCTTCCTGTACGCTGAACGGCTCTTGAAAATAGAGAAGCTTTCCAGTCTCCTCAGGCAAGAAAACACCGTTCACTTCCTTTTTAAGCTTTAAGCGTTTCATCGGCATGATTCCTTTTCCGTTCGCTTTCAAAATTTGTGGGCGTAATGCACGGGATTTCGCCAAGGACAGGAAGGTCATAATAGTCTGTCAGATCCGCAGCCGTGTGAACTGTAACATCAAATACGTTGTAGGATAGGATTCCCGCCATGGACAAGGCCAGCCCAAGCAAAATACCAACCGCTGCGTTGCGCTTCAGAGGCCAATACGGCGCTGTCGGAAGCTGCGCGTAGTCAATGACCTCCGCTTCGCCGGCCTTTACCACGCGTATGATCTCATCCGGCGCCACGGCTGCGATTGTATTGACAATCGTCATTGCCCGTTCCGGATCCGAATTTACAATGTTGATTTGAAAAGCCTGTGTTCCGTCAATAGAACCGGCGCTTAGCATCTGCCGGATCAGCGCCGCCGAGTAACCATACTCGAGCGGCAGCTTTTCAGCTACTTTTTCCAAAAGAGTGTCGCTTTTCAAGACCACGATATAGGTTCCGACCAGACTCTGCGATGCGGATAAATCGCTGTTGGAAATTGCGTCATTTTGCCGGTCCTCATTATTGGAAACATACATGGAAGCCGAGGCGGTATACATGGGCGTCACAAGCGAGTATGTTAAAGCAAAAGCAATCGCGCCGCCACATACAGCCGCCAACAAAATTATCCAAATCCGCTGGATAAACATATGAAATAAATCTTTGAGGCTTAGTTCCATATCTTGTTCTCCCGTTTTTATTCTGCCTGGCGCGCGAGAAGTTTCAACTTTCGACGCGCACCTTTTCAGCACGGAGCGATTTCTCCGCTTCGACAAAATTCGCAAAAATCGTTGAAAAAAACGCAGACTCTCCCAATCCTGCTGTGGCATCCCAACAGTAAGGGCGCTGCTTTCTTCAGACTGCCGCGATGATAACTGTCGCTTCGCTATCTGGTCCCCGATAAGCAGAAATCCTGTTATCTTTTTTGGCACGGAAGCTCCGTACCTCTCCTTGCGCACCGCACTGCCGCTGGAATTCGGTGTGGCATGTGTTTTATAGAAAGCGCGTTTCCAGAAAGAACTGTTGGTGGTGGATACGGCGACTGTATCATTACCCTCGCCGGTAATCGTCACATTGTCATAAATGCCCAGGAATTCAGCAAAAAACCGGGCATCTGAGCTTTGATCAGTCATATCAAAGCATGTATCCAGAACAAGCTGAGAGTAGTTTAACATATTTTCCCAACTGGTGCAATACCGCGTGGTCATAATAGTGTGCATATTTTACAAGAGACGGGCTGCTTATTTTATTATTACCCGAATTTTTATGCGGACCGGTTGTCTTTTTCGGGTAAAATAGCGGCGCTGCCAACCCAAGAATGCGTCCGCGCTCCCTTGTCCGCAAATTTTCGGTTCAAAAGAATCTTGTGCAGGCTATTTCCGCTTATCTCCTAGCGATTATAATAACCGCAGGCTACAGCGGCGGCTGTCTGTAATGCCGCCGATGGCGTTCCATGGGCAAGATCGGAAAGCCGCATAATAAATCACTACCCGTCGTTCGAGGCAGGTAGTGACCAAGCTCATTTTGTTTTTTCGTTTCTCTCTCGGCGGGGAGCACATCAAAAAGATGCGGCAGGCTTATTTTGTTTCAAGTGCTTATCTAATCCCAGTCTTTGCCCAAACAGCAACTTTGAAACGCAGAACGTTTGCCATGGTAATCCTCCTGCCTGCGACGGGTTTTCCGCGTCTATACCGGCGGGATGGGCACAAGACCGTCCTCCAGTGGGCAGTCATAGCCATCCTTTGCAGCCTTTCTGAATTCCTCCCGCGCCTCCTGCAACAGTGCCGGGTTCTCCATCAGGTCGGCGGCGGTTCCAGCCAGAACCCTGGCTGCCAGCAGCGCGCCTTTGTGGGCGATGGTGCTCTTGCCGATGGACACGTTCTGCCAGGAATGGCCCGGCGCACCGGCAGTCCAGCAGACCGCCGTGAACTGCGCCGTTGGCGTCAGCCAGCTTACATCGCCCACGTCGGTGGAACCGGGATGGAAATGGTTGGACGCCACATAAGGCATCACGAACTCGCAAAGCGGCGCTTCACCGTCCGCCATCCGTACCTCCACAAAGTCGTGAACACGCTCGTCTGCCGCCGCCGCGGTGCCGGGCAGGCCGGAATGCGGGTACGTTTCACGCAGCGATCGCGCAAAGGTGCGCTCCTCCTCCGTGTAAACGGGCGGCGGAACCTGCTCCAGATTTTTTTGCAGCAGCCGTTCCAGCGCTCGGTTGGAGAGGGTGCTGGAGGTTCCGTCAACCTGCTTTTTGGAAACGGAGGTCTCCGTCATCATGGCGGCGCCCTCCGCGATTTTGTCCACCCGAGCCAATAATTCTTTTGCGTTTCGGACATTGTCGGAACGGACCATGTACAGAAGTGTCGCTGTTGGCTGCACCACGTTGGGCGACGGTCCGCCGCCGTCCAGCACAGAATAGTGGACCGATTCGCACCTGCGCATATGCTCCCGCAGGAACTGTACGCCGACGTTCATGAGCTCCGCCCCGTCCAGGGCAGAGCGACCCAGCTCCGGCGCGCCCGCCGCATGGGAGGCAACGCCCGTAAAGGTATAGGTGTACTGCAAACTGGCGGCGTTCGAGCCGGTCGTCACCTCATTGGCGTCACCGGGATGCCAGCAGAGGGCGGTGTCCAAGTCCCGAAACATTCCATCCCGGGCCAGAAAGGTTTTCCCCGCGCAGCCCTCCTCACCAGGGCAGCCATAAAATACAACTGTGCCATGGAGCACCCCGGCCTCGATCTGACGTTTGACCGCCAGCGCCGCACCCAGAGAGGCCGCGCCCAGTAAATTATGGCCGCAGCCGTGCCCACAGCCGCCGGACGTCACGGGGTCCCGTCGCGTCTCACCCGCCGTTTGGGACAGGCCGGAAAGCGCGTCAAACTCGCCCAGAATGCCGATGCGCGGCGAGCCTTCGCCAAATGAGGCGCGGAAGGCCGTCTCGATCCCGGTCAGCCGTTCCTCCACCGCGAAGCCCGCCTGCCGCAGCAGCGAGCAGTAATCGGCGGCGGAGCGGTATTCCCGCATGGACAGCTCGGCGTAACCCCAGATCCGGTCGCTGAGGCCGATGATCTCCGGGGCAATCGCTTCGATCTCCTGATAAAGCTTCATTTTGTCCATCATTTACAGCACCTTGGAGAGGAAATCCTGAAGCCGTTCGTGCTGCGGATGATCGAAGATCTCCAACGGCGTTCCCTGCTCCAACAGCTTCCCCTCATCCAAAAAGAGGACGCGGTTGCCAACCTCGCGGGCAAAGCCCATCTCGTGGGTGACGACGACCATGGTCATGCCCTCGCGGGCCAACTTCCGCATGACATCCAACACCTCGCCGACCATTTCCGGGTCCAGCGCGGAGGTAGGCTCGTCAAAGAGCATAACGTCCGGCTCCATGCAAAGTGCGCGGACGATGGCCACACGCTGCTTCTGTCCGCCGGAGAGCTGAATGGGATATGCGCCCGCCCGGTCCGCCAGCCCGACGCGCTGCAGCATCGCCATGGCCTTTTCCTCCGCCGCCGCCTGTGGGATTTTTTTGACCTCGGCGGGGGCCAGCGTCATATTTTCCAGCACTGTCTTATGTGGAAACAGGTTAAAATGCTGGAACACCATGCCCATGCGCTGCCGGTGCAGGTCGAGGTTCAGCTTGACCTGTTTTCCGTTTGCACCCAGCACCTTTTTCTTTGTAATGTCGACACCCTCGAAGACGATAGATCCCTCGGTGGGAATTTCCAGCAGATTCAGGCTGCGCAGAAAGGTGGACTTTCCGGAGCCGGAGGGACCGATGACGACCATCACATCGCCCTTGTTGATGTCAACGGAGATGCCGTCCAGCGCCTTGATTTTCCCGCCGCGGTAGTATTTTTTCAGTCCGCGGACCTCGATCAGCTTATCGTACGTCGCCACGGCTCATTCTCCTTTCGAAATGCCCAATGATCTTGGAAGTGGGGATGGTCAGGCAGAGGTACAGCAGACTGGCCACAATGAGCGGCTGGACGATGATGAATGTCGAGCCCTGCACAAGCTGGGCAGCATACATAATCTCATACATGCCAATGTAGGCGCAGACTGAGGACTCCTTGATGATCGTTACGAACTCGTTGCCGATGGCCGGCAAAATGTTCTTGATGGCCTGTGGCAGCACGATAAGCCGCATAGTCTGCTTCTGTGTCATGCCGAGGCTGCGTGCCGCCTCCGTCTGCCCGTAATCGATGGAGGAAATACCAGCCCGAATGGTCTCCGACAGATACGCGCCGGAGTTCATGGACAGTGCAACGATGCCAGGGATGAACCGGGAGAGGTCGATGTAGCCGAGAATCGTCGAGGTAGGCAAAAACTGCCCCAAAGCGTTTTTGGAAAAAAGTCCATAGAACACCAGAAAGAGCTGCACCAGCATCGGGGTGCCGCGGACTAACTCGACATAGACAGTCGCAAGAATACTGAGTGGCTTCAGCCTGCTGCGGCGCGCAAGCGCGATCAGCAGCGCCAGGCAGAAGCCCAGCAAAACGGTGAAGGCGCTGAGGAGGACGGTGTAGAGCACGCCCTGGCCGAAGGCGATGCGGAAGGTCCACATCTTCGCCAACAGCTCGAAAAATTTTCCCATACTATGTTCCTTTCCACTTGTTGCTTCCGAAAAAAAACACGGCAAGCCCCGAAACCCCAAAAGCGGGGTTCCGGGGCGTTTGCCGATGCTTATTCGGCGGAAATTTCCTGGGCCTTATCGCTGAGCGCCAACTCATTGGCATCCGCGATAAACTGATCCATCGAGCCATCCGCTTTCACCTGGGCGACAACTGTGTTGACTGCTTCCAGCATGGCAGAATTGCCCTTCTGAACCGCAACCGCGGACCCTGCGGCGCCGTCGTACTGCACGTCCCACGCGATCTTCAGTTCCGGGTAGTTCTTGATGTAATTATCGGCCACGGCGGTCTCAATGAACGCGCCCTCGCACTTTCCATTCATCAGGTCGGAGATGATCGTGGTCACAGCCTTGATGCCGGTGATTTTGGCGTCGGGAGTGTTCTGCTCCGCCAGATCATACTGGATAGAGCCGGTCTGCGCTTCCACCGTCATGCCGGAGAAATCCGCGTAGGAGGTATATTTGTCGGCATCCTCGGCACGGATGACAAAGGCTTGGCCGCCTTCATAGTAGAGATCGGAGAAGTCGGTGGTCTCCAACCGATCGGGATCGGGAGAGAAGCCGGCGATGGCAAGATCAATGGTGCCTGCCTGCAACTCCAACAGCAGCGCGTCAAAGGAAAGCGCCTGCATTTTCAGTTCCAGGCCATAGTGGTCTGCGATGGCCTGTGCCAGCGCCACGTCGAAGCCGACCATCTGCATGGAGCCGTCGCTATCCACAATGTAAAATTCATAGGGAGCAAAGTCGGGGGAGGTGCCAACCGTCAAAACACCCGGGGTCACAGTGTCAAAGGGCGCTTGTGCGGTCTGTTCCGCGGTGGTCGTCTCCGCGGCGGTGGTCGTCTCCGCGGCAGCGGTCGTCTCTTCCTTGGCAGTCGTTTCCGCCGTGCTGCTATTCGAAGCGCAGCCGGACATCATTGCCAGCAGCAGCATGGCAGCCAGCAACAGCGCAATCACTTTTTTCATCATTCTTCTCCTTCATCTCTGCGCGGCTCTGCGCGCCAGTCTTTGAATATGTATGCATTGTACGCTGGATATTATTCGAAGTCAAGGGGTGAAGCGTACAAATCAAAAATTGTTTTTTCTGCTTCCCTGTACAATATGACGGAAAGCCCGCCGCGCTGCAAATTCAGGGCCGCTCCTGCTCAGGAACCATAGCGGAACCCTCCGCATATCCTATTGTTTAGGTGGAAAAGGAGGTTTCAAATATGAGTATCCGATACTTTTTGGGTGCCAACAGCGCAGGCGGCTTTTTCTCCCATTACGACGAGCTGCTGCCGGCCCGGCAGCGGCTGCGTATTCTGAAAGGCGGCCCCGGCTGCGGCAAGTCCACGCTGATGAAGCGCGTGGCAGAGGAGGCGGAACGGCTCGGCCTTGCGGCAGAGCGGATTCCCTGCTCTTCCGATCCGGACTCTCTGGACGGTATCGTCGTGCCGGACCTTGGCTATGCCGTGGCAGATGGAACCGCGCCGCACATCGTGGAGCCGGTTCTCTGCGGCTGCGGAGAGGTGTACCTGGACCTGGGGCGCGGCTATGACGCCGCCGCGCTGTTCGGCATCCGCGACACGCTGCGATCCCTCAGCCGTGCAGCCGGGGACTGCTTTCCGGCGGCCACGGCCTGCCTGCGTGCGGCAGCAGATCTGGAGCCGCTGCTGGCCACCGAACGGAAAAATGAGCTGACGCCAGCCTTGGCGCTTTCCCTCTGCGAGAAGGAACTGCCGGACCGGGCAGACCGGGCCGACCAGACGGGCGCGGTCCGGCGCGTGTTTCTCTCCGGCCATACGCCGGAGGGACGCATCTGCTATTGGGAAACCGTCGCGGCGCTCTGCCCGCGGGTCTATGTGCTGCATGGCGCGGCAGCGCACACCTCGGCGCTGCTGCAGACCATCGGCAGAGTCGCCGCAGCCAAAGGCTGGGATACGCGGGTTTGCGACAGTCCCCTATTGCCCGGGCAGCTCACGGAGCACCTGTTGATCCCGGCGCTTGGCCTGGCGCTGGTCACCTCGACACCGAGCCTGCCCTACCCCGGCAAGGATGGTCGTCATCTGGGAAATCCGAACGGCGGCGAGACGCTCTACGCGCTCCAGCATGAGCTGTTGCAGCAGGCGTTCGGTCACCTGCGGCGGGCCAAGGAATACCACGATCTGCTGGAGGCAGCTTACCGTCCATTTGTGGACTTTTCCGTGGCAGACAAGGGTACGGAATTTTGCTGCGCAGAGCTTCACGCCCTCTGGGAAGCGCAGCGCTAAAAAAATGGGGTGTCACAAACGAATTGTGTTGTGCGCCCCATTTTTTTTGGCCACCTATTTTGTGCCGAAAATCCGGTCGCCGGCATCGCCCAGACCGGGGAGAATGTACGCGTTCTCGTTCAGCCGTTCATCCACCGCAGCTACATAGATATCCACATCGGGATGTGCTTTCTGCACCACTGCGACGCCCTCCGGCGCGGCAATGATGTCCATCAGCGTAATGGACTTACAGCCGTATTCCTTGATGAAGGAAATGGCGGCTACCGCGCTGCCGCCGGTGGCCAGCATGGGATCGACGACAATGACCTGCCGCTCGGAAATATCCGGCGGCATTTTACAGTAGTACTTGACCGGATTATGGGTTTCCGGATCGCGGAACAGGCCGATGTGGCCCACCTTGGCCGAGGGAATCAGGTCGATCATCGTATCCACCATGCCGAGCCCGGCGCGGAGGATGGGCACGATCGCCAGCTTTTTGCCGGAGAGAACGCGGCAGGTGGCCATGGCGAGAGGCGTCTCCACCTGTACCTCCTCCGTCGGGAGGTTTCTGGTGGCCTCGTAGCACATCAGCGCGGAAATCTCCCCGACCAACTCGCGGAATTCCTTGACGCCGGTAGTCTTGTCTCTCAGGATCGACAGCTTATGCTGCAGCAGCGGATGGTCCAATACGTGCAAACTACCCATTTTTCGTTCCTTTCCTTCTTGCATTTTTTTCTCGCTCCGCCTGGGAGAGCCGCAGATAATTTGGCGCCAGCGCACCGCCCATGGGGCGTTCGCCGCGCGCCGCCATCCGGGCGGCAGCCAGAGCGACGCCGGATGCCCGCTGCATTCGCAGCGGCTCCGGCAGTAACCACAAGTTGTCTATTTTTTCGCTCACGGTATTATAACACAACACAGCCCCGTCGCCAATCAGAATTTTCTTTTTTTCTGATTTTTGAAGATCAGCCGCCAGCTCGTCCAGCGAAATGGCCCGGTCCTCCGTCAGCCGCGTCAGCGTCCCGTTCTCTGCCAGAAACAGCGCATTATACACCTGACTGCGCCGCGCGTCCATGGCGGCGCAGATGACGCCGTCCAAATGCCGAACCGTCTCCGCCATAGCCTCCAGCGTGGAGACGCCGTAGAGCGGAATCTCCCGCGACCAGGCAAAGCCTTTCGCCGCCGCGACGCCGATCCGAACGCCGGTAAAGCTGCCCGGACCCGCCGCCACCGCGACCGCATCCACGTCTCGCGCCGCAAGGTCACAGTTGCGCAGCAAATCGGCTGCCATCTGCATCAGCGTCCGCGAATGCGTCTGTCCACTGTTCTGATAGTATTCCCCCAGCAGCGTTCCGTCCCGCAGCAGTGCCGCGGAAGCCGCCTTGGCCGAAGATTCAAAGGCTAAAATCAGCAAGTGTTCGCCCTCCCGTCACGGTGATCCTGCGCGCCTCCGCCGACTCCGCCGCAATCGATACAAAAATTGGGTCCTCCAACGCTTCCTCCACGTTTTCGCTCCATTCCACGGCGCAGACGCCGCCCCGTTCCAGATAGTCCTCCCAACCGATGTCGAACAGCTCCTCCGCCGAGCGAAGGCGATACATATCAAAATGGAACAGCGGCAGTCTGCCGGACAGGTACTCGTTGACGATGGTATAGGTCGGGCTGGTGACCGACTCTCGGATGCCGAGGCCCCGGGCCAGTCCCCGCGTAAAAGCGGTCTTTCCGGCCCCCAACTCGCCGCGATAGGCGATCACGTCGCCGGGCCGGAGCTGCGCGGCCAGTTTCTCCCCGATTTTCTCCGTATCTTCCGGACTTTTCGACAGAAATTCCAAGGGTTCACCCCCATTTCATACGCGTTATTTTATCATACCCGGTATCGATTTGCAAAACTTACTTTTTCTGTTTACTTCCAGGGAGGAAAATGGTAAAATAGCGGTACTTGTGCCGGAAGGAGGCGTAACAATGAAAAAAATGCTGCGCTCGCTGCGCTACTTTTTCAGCAGGGCGGACATGCTTCTGCTGTTTCTCTGCGTTATCGCCTCGACCTTCGGCATTGTGGCCGTGGCAAGCGCTACACAGCACTTCAACAGTAACCGGTACGTTCTCGTGCAGATTGCCGCACTGCTGATCGGCATTCTGCTCTATGTGGTCTTCACGCTGGTCGACATTGACATCATCGCGGAGCGGCGGGAGCTGTTATTTCTGTTCAATATGCTGTTTGTTGCCCTGCTGTTTTCACCGCTCGGCATAAACGTTTCCGGCAACCGGAGTTGGCTGCACATTCCCGGCGTCCCCTTCAATATCCAACCGGCCGAAATCTGCAAGATCACCTTTATTGTCCTGATCGCCAAAATCATGTCGGTGCACCAGCGTACCATCTCCCGTCCCGGCACCGTCATCCGCCTCGGTTTCCACCTGATTTTCATTTTTGGTCTGATTATTGTAGCCTCCCGCGACGCCGGTGTGGCGCTGATATTTATTCTGATTTTTCTCATCATGCTCTGGGCCGGCGGCGTCCATTGGGGCTGGTTTGTGCTCGCCATCGGCCTTGCCATTCTGGTCTTTCCGCTGGTCTGGAACTCCAATCTGATCGGGTCCTATCAGCGGGAACGGATCATGATGATTTTCGACCCCAGCATCGACCCGGATGGCACCGGGATCCGCTGGCACACCAATCAGAGCCTCCTGTCCCTGACCGGCGGCGGCGTCATGGGACAAGGCCTGTTTCACGGCCAGCGGACCCAGGCCGGCGCACTCTCCCAGCAGCACACCGATTTCATCTTCTCCGTCATTGGCGAGGAGCTTGGCATCGTCGGCTGTACGCTGGTGCTGCTTCTGCTGCTGGCAATTGTGATTCGCTGCATCTATGTCGGGGTCAAGTCCGGCAATTATATGAACCGTATGATCTGCATTGGTATTGCGGGTATGACGGCCTGCCAGATTATCATTAATGTTGGCATGTGTGTGGGCCTGACTCCGGTTATCGGCCTGACGCTGCCCTTCATCAGCTCCGGCGGCAGCTCTATCATCACAATGTATATGGCCATGGGCATTGTCTCCGGGATTCACATGCGGCCTGCGCCGGACGCCAACGCACACTATGTGCGGCCGCCCAACTACAGCCCCTGAATAAAAACCCTCAAAACAGTAAATACTGCCTCCATATTCCAGATATGGAGGTAGTTTCATATGGTACGATCAATTGTACGCATCACCACCCTGCTCTGCCTGACCGCCTGCCTGCTTGCCCTACCGGCGCTGGCGGCAGAGCCGTCCGTCTACGCCTTTTCTGAGGGCGACTTTCTGCTCTCCGAAGAGAACAACACGCTCTGCGGCATTTTCCTGACCGACGTACCGGACGCCGGTTGCACCATGTGCTGCAGCGGCCGCATTTTACGTGCGGGCGATGCCCTCGACGTAACGCAGCTCTCGCAGATTCAGCTGACCGCCACCGCCGACGACAGTATGATAGCGGACGTATCCTACCTGCCGGTCTACGAGGACGGGGTCGGCGAGGGGAAAACGCTGCACATCGCGCTGCAGGGCCTGAAAAACCAGGCGCCCTCTGCCACTGACAGTGAGGTGGAAACCTACAAGGGCCTCGCGGTCTCCGGTTCGCTGCGCTGCGAGGACCCGGAGAGCGGCACACTGACCTTTGTGCTGGACAAGGAGCCAAAGTACGGCACCGTCACGCTGCACGACGATGGCACCTTCACCTATGCGCCGCAGAAAAACAAGGTGGGCAGCGACTCTTTCACCTATCATGCCGAAGATGAATCCGGCAACTGCTCAGAGACCGCCAATGTCACCATTCACATCCGCAAGACCTCCAGCGCCGATGTATTCGCGGATATGCAGGGCGACAGTCAGGCGTTCGAGGCTATGTATTTGCGGAAGGCTGGTCTGTTTTCCGGCGAGACCATCGGCGGCACGCTCTGCTTCTGCCCCGAGAAGGATGTCACCGCGGGAGAATTTCTGATGATGGTCATGAAACTGACGGGTCTGCCGCCGGAGGATACGCTGGAAACCGCTGTGGAGTCTGACGACACCTGGTTTACGCCCTGGCAAAACGCAGCGCTGCGGGCTGGGATCACCAGTGTCAGCGACGCCGACGCGGCGATTCAGAAATCCGATGCAGCCGTTCTAATTGCCGGAGTTTTAGATCTGCCTGCGCCGGACACGGTGACCGTCTTTTCCGACGAGGCCTCCTACACCGAAAGCGCCTGTCTGAAGGCGATGGAGGAGGCAGGCCTTCCCTGCTTCTCCGGCGAGACGGAGGAGCCGCTGACCCGGCGGGACGCGGCGGAACTGCTCTACCGCGTGAATGGCTACTGCGAAGAAAACGATATCACATTCCCTTGGAATTAAGTGCGGAAAAAGGCGGCGGGAACCATGCGTGTTCCTGCCGCTTTTTTTCTGCGTCCGTCACTTTCGTTACTATTTTGTAATTTTTTGTATTGACATTGGAACTGGAGTGTGTTACAATTTGGTTACAGTTTCAGTCGGAGGTGTAACAAATGGCAGATAACAACATGCTGATGTACAAGGGACATCCCCTTATGCGAAAAGATGATCTGGTCTATTATGGATCCATGGCGGACAAGTACATCGTCATGCTGCAGATTCTGGAGGCCACCAATATGGCCGACCTGAATGTGGCAACTAAGGTTTCCGTCCAGTTGCAGCTCACAGATCCCAATCTTAAATCCCGTGACAGAGTCGTCAAAAAGAGCGAAAAGGACGGCTTTTATGCGGCGCTTGATGTCGGCTGTGTCTGGCTGGAGCGCGCGCTCTCATCCAAATAACCACAGAATACCATTCCGGAGGATCTACCATGAAACGATTGACAAAACTTCTTGTGCTGCTCATTGCCGTGATTGCTGTTTTCGCAGCGACCGCCATCTTCGCATCGGCGACTGACCAGAAAATCGGTGTTGGCATTGTAGACGCCAGTGGTCTCCGGCTCCGCTCCTCGGCGGATATGGATTCCACTGTGATCTCCACCGCTGCCAATGGAGACAAGGTCGTCGTTCTGGCCGACTATGGCGACTGGTACTTCGTGAACTACAATCTGAATGTTGGCTACATGAAAGCGGATTATCTGCAATTCCTGGATAAGGAAAATGTGTCTCTCGGCTACGGTCGCGTCAATACCAATGTCAACTTCCGCACTTCCCCCGATGCAAGCGGCGAGGTAATCACACAGCTCGCACCGGATACGAAGGTCAGCATCATCGGTCTCAACTGCGGTTGGTACAAGGTTACATACAATGATTCCACCGGCTACATCCGCAGCGATCTCGTGGACTTGACCGAGGTCCCCTACTACAATACCAACACCGGTTCCATTTATGACAGCAGCAGCTCCACCGGCAGTGAAAGCAGCAGCGCCGCCGGCAGCGAAAGCACCAGCGCCGCCAGCAGCGAAAGCAGCAGTTCTGCCAGCAGTGAAAGCAGCAGCGCCGCCAGCGTCGAGTCTGTTACATACAGCAGCGCCGGCGAGCAGGTTGTAGCCTTTGCCAAGACGCTGTCCGGAATTCCCTACGTCTGGGGCGGCACCTCCACCGGCGGCTTTGACTGCTCCGGCTTCGTGCAGTACGTCTACCGCCAGTTTGGAGTTTCGCTGAACCGCACGGCCAATGCCCAGATGTCCAACGGCTATTCCGTCTCCTCTTCCGAGCTGATCCCCGGCGACGTGGTGTTCTTCAGCGGTACCTATTCCACCAGCGGTGCTTCCCACGTCGGTATTTATATCGGAGGCGGCCAGTTTATCCATGCCAGCAGCGGCCGCGGTTGCGTGACCATCAGCGACCTGTGGAGCAGCTATTATTCCGCACACTACTACGGCGCATGTCGTATCATGTAAATTCAGAGCGATCAAAACAGGCTGTTGCAAAATGCAACAGCCTGTTTTTTCTTATTCCATTATTTGCTTTTTTCGGCCCAGGTAAGCCGCCGAACGCGCTGCGATACCGTATTTCGTCAGATTCCCGAACACCCGCTGCCTCCCCCTCAGTTGATTTTCAAGTCTTCTCCTTCGCTTTCCAGCTCGTTTTGTCAGGTTTTTCCCGGTTTTTTTCTCGTTTTTTTCGCATACTATGAAAAAATAAAAAATCGAGGGATTGCCATGAATCAGCACGTTGGGACGCAGAGCATCGCCTTTGCGCAGCCGCCCGTCCTCTGCGCCGCTGCTGCAGTCGGCGGCAAGAAGGAGGCTGAGGGACCGCTGGCCGCCTATTTTGACATTCTCAGCACAGACACGAAATTCCGCCAAAAGTCCTGGGAAAAAGCGGAGAGCGAAATGCAGAAGTTGGCCCTGCAGACAGCCTTGGAAAAAGCTGAAATGGGACGCGGCGATCTGGACGCGGTACTGGCCGGAGATCTGCTGAACCAGTGTATTGGCAGCAGCTTTTCCATGCGAAATACCGGGCTTCCCACGCTGGGCCTGTACGGTGCCTGCTCCACCATGGCCGAAGGCCTTTTGGTTGGTGCTATCGCCGTCTCCGGCGGTTTTTTGCGCTCTACCGCCGTGCTGACCTCCTCCCACTTTGCCTCTTCCGAGCGGCAGTACCGCTATCCGCTCGGCTACGGCGGTCAGAGAACGCCGACGGCACAATGGACCGTCACCGGCTCCGGCTGCGCGATTCTGAAGGAAAACGGCCATGGTCCCAGAATTCCGCGCGCGACCATCGGCCAGATCGTCGATATGGGCATCAAAGACCAGAATAACATGGGCGCCGCCATGGCCCCAGCCGCCTATGAAACCATCCAGGCGCATCTTCATGATTTTTCCCTATCTCCGACGGATTATGACTTGATTGTCACCGGCGACCTGGGAAAAATCGGAAAGTCCATCGTGCTCGACCTGTTCCGGCGGGATGGCATGGCCGTAGACGCCGTCTATGACGACTGTGGCACCATGATCTACGACATTGCGCGCCAGGACGTGCACGCCGGCGGTTCCGGATGCGGCTGCAGCGGCGTCGTACTCAGCGGCTATCTGCTGCGTCTCATGGAGCAGAAGAAGCTGCGGAAGCTGCTGTTCTGCGGCACCGGCGCGCTGCTCTCCCCCACTTCGACGCAGCAGGGCGAATCCATTCCCGCGGTCTGCCACGCGGTTTCCATTCTTTCTGAGGAGGTCTCCTAATGGACTATCTGAAAGCGTTTCTCGTGGGCGGCGTGCTCTGCGCCATCGCCCAGATCCTGATTGACAAGACCAATCTGACTCCTGCCCGGATCCTCGTCACCTATGTGGTCTGCGGCGTTATTCTCGGCGGCGCGGGCGTCTACCAGTCCCTGATTGACTGGGGCGGCGCGGGCGCCACGATCCCACTGACCGGCTTTGGCTACAGTCTGGCCAAAGGCGTCAAAACCGCCGTTCAGAAGGACGGCCTGCTGGGCGTACTGACCGGCGGTCTGACCGCCTGCGCCGGTGGAATCGCCGCCGCTGTATTCTTTGGCTACCTGGCTGCGCTTTTCTTTTCCTCGAAGGACAAATCCTGAATCGGTTACTCCATCAAATTTGATGAGGAAACCGATTCAGGAATGAAACAAACATGCAAAAAAGCCATGGTAATATTGATCGTATTAAATTTTTGCTTTGTAGGCTTTGCATAGAAGCACATCGACCCGGTCATACTACTGCCGTGGGAAACCGCAATTCTTCGAAGGAGGTAACATCATGGACGACCACAAGTCTGATCTGAAGTACACCGACGCCCGGGATGCAAAGAACGCACAGAACGCACAGAACTCCCGGAACTGCAAGGACGTCAAAGACGTCAAGGACGTAAAGGAATACTCCCAGAACAAGCAGAACAATCCCAGCAACCCAAATGGCGCGAACGACTCCAACGGCACAACCAGATCCACCAAGAACAACTGACACTGTTTTCAATGAAACAGGGCGGCGGACGCAATCGTGTCCGCCGCCCTCGCATGATTAAACCGTTCAGTCGTCCACGGAATTGTCCGTGCCGCGCTGATAGATCGCCAGCACCTCCGCACCGGGCGCCTGATCCAGCAGGGATACCACAATGCAAAACAGGAAACCGGCCACAAACCCTGGCAGGATCTCGTAGACGCCAGTGCCTCCCAGGAAGAGCAGCCACAGAATATCCACAGCCGCGCCAGCCAAAACGCCTGCCACCGCACCCCGGTAGGTAAACCGCTTCCAGAACAGGGAGAGGATCACAACCGGTCCGAAGGCCGCGCCGAAAATGCCCCAGGCGTTTTCCACCATGTTCATAATGGCCTGCGCGCCGGAGCCCTTGCTGCCCGCGATGAAGTAGGCAATCACGGACACCGCCAGCACCACCAGTCTCGCTACCCAAAGGATCTCCTGCTCGGAGGCATTCTTCCGAAATACCGGCTTATAGAGATCGCTCGTGAAGGACGAGGACGCCACAAGGAGCTGCGAGTCCACCGTGGACATAGAAGCGGCAATGATGGCAGCCAGCAGAAGCCCGGCAATAAACGCAGGGAAGTATTTCCTTGCCAGCGCAATGAATACGGTCTTTTGCATGCCGGCCGTCAAAAGTTCCTCCCCGACCAGGATTCTGCCAAGGTAAGCAATGATAATGGCGGCCGTCAGGGAGAGCAGCACCCAGACGATGGCGACGGTGGCGGACTTTTTGACCATGCTGGGCTTCTCAATGGACATAAACCGCACGAGAATATGCGGCATACCGAAGTAACCGAGGCCCCAGGCCAGGCCGGAGACGACATCCTGCCACTTCGCGCTGAACAGGCTTTCCACGAAGACGTACTTGGTACCGTCCGCCGCATTGACATAGACCTGAGACAGCGCCGCGGTATCCAGCTTCTCAGCCGACAGGATCACGATTGGTATTGCCAAAAGGGCCACAAGCATCAGGAGCCCCTGGAAGAAGTCCGTCCAGCAGACGGCCTTGTAGCCGCCCAAAAAGGTGTAAAATAGGATGATGGCCGCAAAAATCAGCATCGCAGTCTGATCGCTGAGGCCGGGAAACAGCGTGGTAAACACCGTCGTGCCGGCCACAAAGCTGGAGGCCACGTAGATCGTGAAGCTGACCAGAAACACGACGGCACAGAGAATGCTGAGCGTGTGGTTTTTGCTGGCAAATCGCTTGGAAAGATACTGCGGCAGGGTAATGGAGTCATCCGCAGCGCGCGAGAATTTACGCAGGCGCCGCGCCACAAGTACCCAGTTGAGGATCGTGCCGATGGCAAGACCGATGCCGATCCATGCCTGGCCGAGGCCGAAGGCCAGAATGCTGCCGGGCAGGCCCATCAGCAGCCAGGCGCTCATGTCGGATGCCTGGGCGCTCATGGCGGTCACCCAGGGGCCCATCTTCCGGCCCCCCAAAAAGAACTCTTTCTCGCCGGCGTTTTTTCTCGTTGCGAAAAAGAAATACAGTCCGATTGCGAGCACCAGAACAAAATACAAAACAAACGCAATGACTTCCATTTTTTCTCTCTCCGTTTCTATGCAGATGATGTTATTGTTACATACAGGAAACTGTATGTAAATGCAGAAATTTCCGGGAAAAGCAGCCGGGGAATTCATGAAAATTCATGGATTCCCCGGCCGCTTTCGCAAAAACGGCTGGGCCACAATGCTGTTTTTCTCCGGCAGATCAGTCCCGGTCCCAGTTGTGCCAGACGTTCTGGACGTCGTCGTCGTCCTCCATGGAATCCAGAAGCTTTTCCAGATTCTTGAGGTTTTCTTCCCCGGAAACCTCGGCGTAGTTCTGCGGCACCATTTCAATCTGGGCAGAGACAAATTGGTAGCCCTTGGCGGTCAGCGCGTCGGCCACGACGTTAAAATCGTCCGGTTCGCAGGTGATTTCAAAGAGATCGTCAGAGGCCTCCATATCGGCTGCGCCGGCGTCCAACGCGTCCATCATCACGGTGTCCTCGTCGTAATCGCCGTCCTCGTTATCGACGACGAGCACGCCCTTCCGGTCAAAGCTCCAGGACACGCAGCCCGTCGTGCCCATGTTGCCGCCAAACTTATCAAAGTTGTGGCGCATGTTGGCCGCGGTGCGGTTTCGGTTGTCGGTCATGGTCTCCACGATCACGGCAACGCCGCAGGGACCGTAGCCCTCGTAGCTGATGGTCTCATAGTTGTCGGCATTGCCCGCGCCCATGGCCTTCTCCAGCACTCGCTTAATATTGTCATTCGGCATATTGGCGGCGCGGGCCTTGGTGATGACCGTGGCCAGGCGAGCGTTATTGTTTGGGTCGGCGCCGCCGCCTTCCTTGGCCGCGACGATCATCTCCTTTGAGATTCTCGTAAACGCCTGCGCACGCTTTGCGTCCTGCGCTCCCTTGGTCTTCTGAATATTATGCCATTTGGAATGTCCGGACATATCAATTTCTCCCCTTTTGCATGGTTTCATCAAAAAAAATACAACTTATTATACCATAGCGCGGCCCTGAACACAACCGAATTTTACAGGAAGCGAACCGGGCTGTGGTGTTTTTCGGAGAGCAACACGGTCAGCGCGCAGAAATCTGCCCGCAGGCGGCGGACAATGGCCGGACAGACCACGCTTTCCGTCTCAAAGTGTCCGGCGTCGATCAGGTTGAGGCCCAGCGCCTCGGCATCGAGAAAGTGGTTGTATTTTGCGTCTGCCGTTACAAAGGTATCGCAGCCCCGCGCCAGAACGGCCTCCAGCATGGAGGCGCACGCGCCGCCGCCCACGGCGACCCGGCGAACCGGCCGTCTCCCGTCCGCGTACCGCAGTCCGGCGCAGCCAAGCCGCTCCTTCACAAGCGGCAGAAATGTAAGCAGCGGCATTTTATTCACCGCACCCATACGGACGTAGCCGAACTCCTTTCCCGGCTCCGGTAGAAGCTCCGGTTCCTGCAGGCCTAATGCAGCCGCCAGGCAGTCGTTCACACCGCCGACGGCGCAATCGAGATTGGTGTGCAGATTGACCACCGTGAGCTGGTTTTCCATCGCCCAAAGCATGGTCATACCGGTCAGATCTCTGTCGTTCACCTGCTTCAGGCCGCTGATCGTCATCGGGTGGTGGGATACCACCAGTTGCGCGCCGCGCTCCTTTGCCTCAAAGAGCACATCCAGTGTCGGGTCCAGCGCCACCAGCACCGTTTCCACTTCCCTGCTCCCGCGGCCGCAGGCCAGACCAACGTTGTCCCAATCCTCTTTTCTGGAAAGCGGGGCCCATGCCGTCAGGTCCTGCAAGATCTCGTTTACCGTCGTCATATTGACTCCTCCCGTTCCAGCAGCTCCCGCAAAGCCGTTTCGTAATAACATAGTTTTTCCTTGTCACCGCCGCCCTGCCGGATGCCGGCGACGGTCTTTTCCATGCTGGCGACCAGCCGCGCGCGGTATCTGGAAAGCAGCGGACTTCGGCTGTTCAGAAGCTGCGGCGTCAGAAACTGCTGCCCCGGGGTCAGGCGCTGCGCACCGCCGTATCGGGCCTCCAAAACCGTGTAGAGAAAGCCGCCGTCCTCCGCCAGCGTCTCCTGCAGGATCGAAAAACCGCTTTCCGTCAGCCACCGCCGCAAATCCTGCCCGGAGGACTGCGGCTGCAGAATCAGCCGGTAAGTAGAATCCCGAAGCCAGGGCGCCATACGGAGAATCTCACAGATGCAGTCCGCTCCCATCCCGGCACAAACCACCGTATCGACGGAAGCCGGGTCAATGGCGGACAAACCGTCGCAGCAGATCAGTCGCATCCGTGCTTCCACGCCGAACCGGGCCGCGTTTTCCCGGGCCGTTCGGAGCGGCTTTTCCCGCAGATCGGAGGCCGTCACGCTGGAGGCAATCCCCTGCCGCAGCAGGAACACTCCCAGATAGCCGTGGTCCGTACCCACGTCCGCCACGCGCGCGCCGGGGCATACACAGGCAGCGCAGGCAAGAAGTCTTTTGGAAATTGGTATCTTCACAGAGAAATCCTCAAAAGAAAAAGGAGGGCAGCGCCTCCTCTTCCCCCAAACTCAATTTTCTTCCTTCTCCGACTGCGCCACGAACTCATTGACGGCGCTGACAAACGCGTCCGCGTCCACACCGTGCACCATGCAGGCCTCCTCGACGGTCTCGCCGCGGGAGGACGGGCAGCCCAGGCAATGCATGCCGATCGAGAGGAAAAACGGCGCCGTCTGCGGCGCAAAGTCGAGGATATCACCGATGATGGTGGTTTTTTCAATTTTCCGAGCCATTTTGTGACCTCCAATGATTGATGTTACCTTATTATAACCAGAAGGTCCAAAAAAAGCAATGTAAAAAAGTTGGGCAAGGCGGATTTCGGCAAAGAAACACCCCGGTTTTGAAAACCGGAGTGAACGCAGGGAAAACGGTTATTTTTTGTTGATTTCCTGGAAGAACTGCAGCATATTGCACTCGTCATCCTTGTCCAAACAGAACATCTCATACTCATCGCCGCACTCGTCCGCCAGCCTGCCAATGGCGAGATACTTGGAAAACGCGGACTTCAGATTGAATTCCTCGGAACCGTCTATAGAACGGATCACCACATCGCCCTTGCACTTATTGACCGCATCCAGCAATCGGTCGATATCCAGAATATTTTTCAGCAGCATCATGCAAAACCCTCCTTCCTGCCTGATTCCCAAAAGTAAAATAAGTTTTTGATTTACAGCGCCGGCAACATTCCTGCTCTCTGTACTGCCTATCCGCAGAATAGCAGCATTTTTCAGATTTGTCGATACTAATTTCATAAAATGGAGAACTTTCTTCGGAATTCCAAAAAAAGCGGTTGCAGAAACGACCGGATTGCACTCGATGGCGCACCGTAACCGGAAGAGACAGGATCGTCCCGGTTGCAGTGCGCCCATCGGCAAAGCTCTGAGCGGAAGATTCTATGCTGCTTTCATCTATCGGATCAGCGTGACATGCTGAAACACAACGGCAAGCGTATTGGCGACGGTGGACATCGTTTTGATAAAAATGTCAAGCGCGACGCCGACCACGTCCTTACGGGTGTCGCCGACGGTATCGCCGACGACGGAGGCTTTGTGCGCAGGCGAACCCTTGCTGCAGCCCTTGAGGAACCCACCCTCGATGTACTTCTTCGCGTTGTCAAACGCGCCGCCGGAATTGCCCATAAAGATCGCGCGCGGAATAGCCACGATGGTCGCGCCGACGAGCAGCCCGCCGACAAACTCAACGCCGAAGAGGAATCCGCCCACAACGGGAATGACGAGCGCCAGCACGGACGGGATGAGCATTTTCCGGAGCGCCTGCTTCGCCGCCATTTCAATGCAGCGGTTATAATCCGGCTTGACGGTACCCTCCAGGACGCCCGGCACAGAGAGCTGCCGGTCTCCCTCATCCGCCATGAGACGGGCAGATTCGATCGTGTTGTCGGTCAGGAGTGCACAGAAGTATTCAATGAGCGCGCCGCCGATGATACCGCCCGCAACCACGACGAAAGACGCAATATTGAGCACCGGTTCGGCGCCAAGCGCGGTGTAGTTGCCGACATAGGCGACGATCAGCGAGACGGTCGCGAACGCGGCCGAGCCGATGGCAAAGCCCTTGCCAATGGCTGCGGTGGTATTGCCCACGGCGTCCAGCTTGTCAGTGATCACACGGACAGATTCATCCAGATGGCAGGATTCCGCGAGGCCGCCCGCGTTGTCCGCGATGGGACCGAACGCATCAATGGAGACCGTCGCGCCGACAAAGGCCAGCATACCAAGGCTCGAGAGCGCAATGCCATAGGTGCCGCAGGCCCGGCCAGAGAGGAACAGCGCCACGCCGATCAGGACGATGGGCAGCAGGCACGACCGGGATCCGATGGCGTCGCCCTTTGTAATGACGAAGGCATCGCCCTCTGATGCGATCTCTGCCAAGCGGCGGGTTGGCTTGTAGTCGGTGCTGGTGTAATATTCTGTGATGGAGCCGATGGCAATGCCGCTCAAAATGCCGAGCACGCTGGAAATCCACGGAGACAGCCAGCCGCACTGAAACGCGTCGTAGAGCGGTACCCCGCCAAAGATCACCTTCGCCGCGACGAGGCCGCCTACCACAGTGAGCCCGGCGGAAATCCAGGTGGATAAGTTCAGCTCACGCGAGGGGTGGTCGCTCATCTTGCGTGCGGCAGCGTAGCCAAGGCCGATCAGGCACCCCAGGAGTCCGACACCCGCAAGGACAATCGGAAAAGTTGCGGTCGCCGCGAAGGTATCACGCGTCACCGCGGCGCCATTCGCCTCTGCGCCGCGGAAAATGGTGACCGCGATCATCAGGGCCGCCGCCATGGTGGCAACGAAGCTTTCCAGCAGGTCGGAGCAGTTGCCCGCGATGTCGTTGACATTGTCGCCGATGAAGTCCGCAATCACATTCGGCACACGGCTGTCATCCTCCGGCATGTCGTGGCGCAGCTTTGCCAAAATATCGGAAGAAATGTCCGCCGCTTTCGTGTAATTGCCGCCCGCTACACGGTTGAACATGGCAACCACCGAGCAGCCGAGAGAATATGTTGTGACACGCATGATGGAAGGATTGCACGAAAGCTTTGCAATCAGGCCAGTGCCAACAGCCTCCGGATCAACGCCGTTCCAGAGAAGCAGCACCAGCACGAGACCAAACATACCAAACGCCTGCACGCTGAGGCCGCTGATGCTGCCGCCGCAAAGTGCAACCTTGACGGTCTCGCCGATGGAATGCGTCTCCCGTGCGCGGTTTGCCGTGCGCACGTTGGCATAGGTTGCGCTGCGCATACCAAGCACGCACACCGCGCTGCTCATACTGGCGCCCAGCAGGAAGGTGAGTCCGCACGTCTTTTCGACAAACAGGCTGAACACCGCCGCCACAAGGAGCACCACAACCGCGACAACGCGGAATTCGGTTTTCAGAAATATGGATGCGCCGCCGCGGATGATCGCAGCCATTTCGGACATCTCCGCTGTTCCCTCCGACATTCTGCGAATCCGGAAAAATTGAAAAAGCACATAGATAACCGCCAAAACGATTACGCCGAGGACAAGCAACCAAGCCATGCCAAATTCCCTCCTAACATTTTATCCTTGTACCAAAGACAGGAAAATGAAACGATAGACCTTTGCAGAGCAATGGAATTTGGTGCACCAAATCCCCCACCGATTTTACTATACTACAAAAACATTGATTGTCAAGCGCAAAAAATTGTATATTATAACGAAATTATTTCAACAACCTGATGAATTAATTTTGTCGAAAAAAGCAGCCAACCGTATGACCGGTTGGCTGCTTTTGAAATGCTGCTTAGCTTGTGAATGTGGATCAGTGATTGATCTGCGCGGCAACCTCGGCCGCGAAATCTTCCTGCTTCTTTTCGATTCCCTCGCCCTTTTCAAAGCGAACGGCGTCGACAAATTTGACAGAACCGCCCAGCGCCTTGGCTTCGACGTTCATATACTGCTCGACCGAAACACTGCCGTCCTTCACAAACGGCTGCTGCAGCAGACAATTTTCTTCATAGAATTTGTTTATCTTACCGGCCGCGATCTTCTCCTTGACCTGCTGCGGCTTGGAAGCCATCTTGGGATCGTTGTCCATCTGGGCCACCAGTACCTTCTTTTCCTCGTCCAGAACATCCTGCGAAACGTCGCTCTTATCCCAGAATCTGGGGTTCAACGCAGCGATCTGCATGGCGACATCCTTGCCGATCTCGCCCACGTCAATGCCGCCGGACACCTCCAGGTTGACCAGAACGCCGATCTTGCCACCGGCATGAACATAGGACACGGAGGTGTTCTTGTCAAAGCGGACAAAGCGGCGGAGCTGCAGGTTTTCGCCGATCACCATAACCTTCTCAGGCATCATCTCAGCGACGGTCAGCGCAGAGCCCGGATACTTGCAGGCGTTCAGCGCCTCCAGATCGGCGGGCGCGTCGGTCATGACGACTTTCGCGATATCCTTCACGAAGTCCACAAAGATGGGAGCCTTGGAGGCGAAATCTGTCTCGACGTTGACTTCGACCGCGACGCCAATGCCGTTTTCCACGGTGGCATAGGCCATACCCTCGGCGGCAATCCGGCCGGCCTTCTTGGCCGCCTTTGCCAGGCCCTTTTCACGGAGCCACTCCACAGCCTTTTCCAAATCGCCGTCGGTGGCGGAAAGCGCTTTTTTGCAGTCCATCATACCGACGCTGGTCATTTCGCGCAGGTTCTTTACATCAGCAGCAGTAAATGCCATAATTAAATTCCTCCTGTTAGTTACTCTTTTGAAAAGTGCCCGCAGCTGCGGGCACTATGCTTGCATTATTCCGCAGCAGGAGCGGTCCCTTCGGCGATGGGCGCCTCGGTCATGGTCATCTCTTCGCCCTGACGGCCTTCGACCACGGCGTTGGCCATGGTCTGCGAAATCAGACGGATGGCGCGGATGGCATCGTCATTGCCGGGGATGACGTAATCGACCTCGTCGGGATCGCAGTTGGTATCCACGATGGCAACGATGGGAATGTTCAGCTTCCGGGCCTCCAGAATGGCGTTACGCTCCTTGCGGGGATCGACGATGAACAGAGCGCCGGGCAGCTTTCTCATGTTCTTGACGCCGCCCAGGTACTTTTCAAGCTTTTCGATCTCGCCCTGATGCTTGATGACTTCCTTCTTCGGCAGCATGGCAAAGGTGCCGTCCTCTTCCATCTTGCGCAGCTGCGCCAGACGGTCAATTCTGGTCCGCATGGTCTTGAAGTTGGTCAGCATACCGCCCAGCCAGCGGGCGTTGACATAGAACATCCCGACGCGCTCGGCCTCTTCCTTGATGGCGTCCTGCGCCTGCTTCTTCGTGCCGACAAACAGGATGGATTCGCCGCCGGCGGACAGATCACGGACAAAAGAATAGGCTTCCTCCAGCTTTTTCACGGTCTTTTGCAGATCGATGATATAGATACCGTTCCGCTCCGTGTAAATATAGGTTGCCATTTTGGGGTTCCAGCGTCTGGTCTGATGGCCGAAGTGAACGCCGGCCTCCAGCAGTTGCTTCATGGATACGACTGCCATAGTTTTTTGCTCCTTTTCTTTTTGTTTGTTGCCTCCACCCCTGTCATTTCCTCCCCCCACCGCAAGCGGCATCGGGCGAAGGATCCCCGGGTGTGTGAAGTTCGCGCATTTCGCGCGTCAGTAAATTATACTGGATAAAAGCCAGGAATGCAAGAGTTTTTCTGTTTTTTCGGAGAGATTTATTGAAAAAATCCCTTTCTGACACGGGGCCGTTTACATTTTTCCGGTACGACCTCCACCAAAATGATATCCATGCCGATCTTTCGGATCGCAGGCCACGGAATCACATAGTCGGAGTCCCGCCCGAATAGGCCGAAGAACCGGCAGGGTCCCGGGATCAGCAGTGAGACAAGCCGCCCGTCCTGCAAATCAATTTCAAAATTGTCGGCATAGCCCAAACGGCAGCCGTCCATGACGTTGATAACCTCTTTACACCGGATTTCCGATAAACATTCCACCATAATGCGCGCACCTCCCTGGCACATACGTATGCTCTCTGCACCTTTCATTATGCATGGAGGGCCGCGCGAAAACACGGCGATTCCTGGACTGAATCGCCGTGTTTTTTTTCAGGATACACAGATGGCCTTTTTGATGGTGCTGAGCGCGTTCTTCTCCAGCCTGGACACCTGTGCCTGGGAGATGCCCACCTGCCGGGCCACCTCCATCTGTGTCTTACCGTCGTAGAAGCGCAGCGCCAGAATCCGCTTTTCCCGGTCGCCCAGCTTCTTAACCGCCTCCCGCAGTGAAATGCGCTCCATCCACCGCTCGTCCGTATTGTGCGTGTCCCGCACCTGATCCATGACCGTCAGCGGGTCGCCGCCATCCGTATAGACCGGGTCATAGAGCGAAATGGGCGTTGAAACGGCGTCCATGGCCCCTACAACTGTTTTGAGCGGCATTCCCAGCTCCGCGGCGATCTCTTCCACCTTTGGCTCCCGCCCGCAGCGCCCCGTCATCTCCTCTTTACACTGCAGCACCCGGTAGGCCGTGTCCCGGACGGACCGGCTGACCCGGATCGTGCTGTTGTCCCGAAGATAGCGCCGGATCTCCCCGGCGATCATCGGCACGCCATAGGTGGAAAACCGCACCTCCTTGGAGGGATCGAAATTCTGAATGGCCTTCAATAAACCGATGCAGCCGACCTGAAACAGATCGTCCGGATTTTCTCCGCGCCCGGAAAACCGCTGAATCACCGACAGAACCAGCCGCAGATTGCCCTCGATCAGCTTTTCCCGGGCGTCCAGGTCGCCTTCCCTGGTGCGCCGCAGAAGTTCGACCATCTCCTCCTGCTTCAACGTCTTCAATTTGGACGTATTGACGCCGCAAATCTCCACTTTTCCCTGCATGTTCTGTACCTCCGCTTGAAATTCAAGACAGGTACAGTATTTCCCACGGAAAAATTTTGATACATTGCGTCTCAATTGTCGTTTCAGGACGGCCGTTTTGTTTCTGCAGCGTGCTGTTTATCACCGAAACGCCGGATGCTATCTCTGTGGATAACCCCGGCGTCCTTTGTAGTCTGTGCAAAACTTCGCGCTGCCTCGGCATGGTCCGAGGCAAGCCGTCGTGAAACTGCAGTTTCCACCATTTTCTCAACTTTTTCCCCAAAATTCACATGGTTCAGTTTACCATAATCTCTGTTTTATAGGGAATTGCGGCAGATTATTTCAACATATTTTCCTGCGGATATTCAAAAAAACCTGTATGCACGCTCTCTCCGCATCGTTGCCGCTTTCCGGTGATTTCCCGGAAATCCCGGAGTTTTTCACAGTATCCACAGGTTTGTTCACAGCGTAGTCCATGAAAAAGCCACGCCCGGAAATGAATACCTGATTGACATAACCCGCGCTTCCTTATCCCCCAACAAATTCCGCCAAGTCCTGCGGGGGAACTGTCGGATGTAGGGCGCGATTCAGTCCGCTCGACACAATCCGCGAAAGATCGTTCACCCGCATATCGATATCGCTGGGCGTCACAATCATCTGCTCCTGTGACTCCAGCAGCGAGCGGAGATCGCAGACCGTGGGCACGCCCACCGCAAATACCGGCACGCCCAGCGTTCCCCGGTTCAAGGCCGCGCGGTCGTTCTGCACGCCGGAGCCGGGGATGATTCCGGTGTCCGCCAGCTGAATGGAGGTGCAAAGCCGTCCTGGTTTGGCCGCAGCCAGCGCGTCGATGGCGATGACGTAGGCCGGCTTGATTTTCCCCACAATACCGCGGACGATCTCCGCGCTCTCCATGCCGGTACGGCCCAGCACGCCAGGCGCGATGGCGCTGACCTGCCGGAATTTGTCGAACAGGTCCGGCATATCCCGCCGCAGATGGCGTGTGACCAACACATGACGCAGCGTTCTGGGGCCGATGGCATCCGGCGTCACGGCTTCGTTCCCGAGACCCACCACCAGCACATCTCCCGTTTCCGGCAGCAGCGCACGCAGCGCGCCGAAGAGGACATCCGCGCAATCGGATGGTGCACTGCGCACTTGCTGCGCGGGCATTTCCAGCGTCACATAACTGCCGATCGGCTTGTGCAGGGCCGCAGCGCCTGCCTTGGTCCGAATGTGCACCTTGGTGACGTGCACCGCACCCTCGTCCCACTCCTCGCAGGTTACGCCCCGCGGCGCGTGCTCCTCCGATGCCTCCCGCAGTTCTCTCTCCTCCAGCGCCAGATCCGTACGAACGTTCATCCTCTCACCTCGCACTTAGTCTTTCTTCCTGTTCCGCCAATATTCAATTTTTTTCTGAAAGCTATTGATTTTATGGGAAACGACCGTTATAATAAGTAACTGCATGAGATTGGGGTTTTTATGTCCCAATGGATAAAACGCTATTGGAGGAGGTGTAACCGATGCCCAACATTAAATCTGCGAAAAAGAGAGTCACGCTGTCTCGCATCAGCAACGAAAAGAACAAGCAGGATAAGTCCATGCTGAAAACCACCATCAAGAAGTTTGAAGCTGCTGCCGCCGATGGCAACCGTGAGCAGGCCGATAGCGCTTATTTGGCAGCTGTCAAGACCATTGACCAGGCTGTTACGAAGGGTATTCTGCACAAGAACACTGCTGCGCGGAAAAAGAGCAACATTGCCCGTAAGATGAACAAAATTGCCTGATTTTTTTACTTGATCGCCTGACCCCGGTCCGATGATGGATCGGGGTTTTGTGTTTTTGCCTTAGCTTGACACGGTTTCCCTTCCGCATTATAATAACAAAGAATCGATCGAATGGAGTCTCTATATGAACAAAGTTTTGCGCACGATTCTGATTATCCTGCTGGCGCTGGCCGTGCTCTGCGGCGGGTTCTGGTATTTCTTTGTCTACCGCAGCGGTCTCCCAGCCTCTCTGTATACCTCCTACGCGGCATTCTGCAGCCATGCGGGCGACGCGGCGCGTTCCGCGCGCTACTACGAAAAGGCGCTGGAGCTGGAGCCGGACAACGCAGACCTGGCGCTTTCGACCGCCGATGCCTTTGTGGCGGATGACAATTATACCAAGGCGGAATACACGCTGGTCTGCGCAATCAGCCGGAATCCGGAGAATCTGGACCTGTATCTCCGTCTGTCCGCCGTCTATGTGGAGCAGAACAAGCTGCTGGACGCGGAGCGACTGGTCTCCGCCTGTGCGAATCCCGCCGTCAAGGAATCGCTCATTGATTTACGCCCCTCCGCGCCGGTCATTCAGCCGGACGGCGGCTACTTGCTGGAGCCGGAAGATTTTTCTCTGTCCTATTCCGGCGGCAGCGCGTATTATTCTCTGACTGAGGAATACCCGACCATGGCGGACCAGCCCTATTCGGAGCCGGTCTCCCTTGACTACGGCGTGACGGAGGTATCAGCCATCGTCGTGGGCGACAACGGGCTGGTCAGTCCACTTTCCACCGCAAAATTCACTGTCTGCGGCAGTATTGAGGAGGTCACCTTTGAGGACGAGGCCTTCGACACCTTTGTGCGGGAGCTTCTTGGCAAGGACCGCCACGATAAGATCATGACAAGCGAGCTTTGGGACGTGCAGGAATTGACGCTCCCGGCAGAAATCACCAATCTCTCGGATCTGCGCTATTTTGTGCGTCTGCATAGCCTGACTATGCAGGGAACCGCTAACCTTTCCCCGCTCGCTGATCTGAGTGCGCTGACAACGCTGGATCTCTCCGGCGCCGCATTGCAGCCGGACGCGCTCGCGGTGATCGGTTCCATCAAAACGCTGACGACGCTGTCCCTCCGCGGATGCAGCCTGACCTCAATCTCTGATCTGAGTGGTCTGACCAGTCTGACCGCGCTGGACGTCTCCGGCAACCAGCTCACGGACCTGACACCGCTGACCGGTATGTCGGCGCTGCAAGCGCTGAATCTCGCCCAGAATGCAATTACCTCCATCACGCCGCTGGCCGCGGCGCGGCAGCTTACGTCGCTGGACCTCTCCGGCAATCCGATTGAGAGCCTCGGTCCCCTTTCGGCCAATGAGGCCCTGGTCACGCTGAAGCTCGCGTCCTGCTCCGCCGAAGACCTCTCGCCGCTGGAGAATAAGACCGCGCTGACGACGCTGGACGCCTCCGGCAACCAGCTCACGTCCCTGTCCGGTCTGGAACACTGCACGGCACTGACGGACCTGAATGTGGCAAACAATCTGCTGACGGACCTCGCTCCCCTGACTGGCCTGACCGGCCTGCAATATCTGGACGCCTCCGGCAATCAACTGGAATCCATGCCGCAGTTCCCGGCGGAATCCGCGCTTTTGACCATCAATGTCTCCATAAACCGGCTGACGGACGTCTCCGGCCTCTCTGCTCTGCAAACGCTCAATTACCTGAACGTCAGCGACAACCGGCTGACCGACCTCTCCTGCCTCGCCGAGCTTCCCAAGCTGGTGGAGGTGGACGCGCTCAAAAACCCGCTGGTCGGCATTGCCAGTCTGGAAGAGCACAGCATCGTGGTCAACTACGACCCCGGCTATACGCTCCCATCTGAGGAAACTGCCGAGACCACCACGGCAGCGCCCATCACCGACGGCAGCGGCAAGGTCAGCGAAGTCGGTTAAGACCGTGCCGCAAAATTTGCGTGAGATAAAATGAAAACGCTGTTCTCCTGCGCCTCAGTGCAGGAGAACAGCGTTTTTTCGTCCATTTCGCGGACTTATTCTATCTGATTTTGCTCTGCAATCAGGCGCAGGGCCTCACGGCAGGCGGCGCGGCGGATTTCCTCGCGGGTCCCGTTCAGATCCAGCCGGATGTGCGTCGTGCCGCGCCCGTCGCAGTAGCCCACATAGACCAGGCCGACCGGCCGACCGGTTTCATCGCTGTCCGGTCCGGCAATCCCCGTGATCCCGACGCCGACATCGGCGCCGCAGGCCCCTGCCGCGCCATGCGCCATAGCCTCCGCAACCTGCCAGGATACCGCCCCAAATTCTTCCAACAGCGCCAGCGGCACGCCAAGGAGCCTGTGCTTCACCGCGTTGCAGTAGGAGATCACGCCGCCCCGGTACACTTCGGAGCTGCCCGGCACCGCCGTGAGCGCGCTCCCCAGCAGCCCGCCGGTGCAGCTTTCCGCCGTAGCCAGCGTCAACTTCCGTGCGCGCAGCAGCGACAGAAGCGATGGTTCATCCATAGTACTTCACCCGCACCATCTCCGTCCGTTCCAGAGCGCGTCCAATCAGTGCCTCACGGTCCAGCGTTTGTTCCGCCTTCAAAACGCCCTCCAGCGTCGGCTTGGTCTTGGGGTGCTTCGGCGTAAAGACCGTGCAGCAGTCCTCATAGGGCAAAATGGAGGTCTCAAGTGTGCCGATTCGCCGCGCGATGCAGACGATCTCCTCCTTGTCCATGCCGATCAGCGGGTGGAACACCGGGATGGACACGACCTCATGGGTTACGGTCATGGCTTCCATGGTCTGGCTGGCCACCTGCCCCAGATTTTCGCCGGTGACCAGGCACTGCGCGCCATGGTTCCGCGCAATGCGCTCGGCAATCTCCATCATAAACCGCCGCATGATGATCGTGAAGTACTCCTCGGGGCAGTTGTCCCGAATGGCCTCCTGAATCTCCGTAAAGCCCACGATATCCACGGTCATGCGGCCGCAGTAGCGTGACATCAGCTTTGCGAGTTTCAGCACCTTTTCTTTCGCCCGCTCCGAGGTATAGGGATAGGAGAAGAAATGGATGCACTCAATTTCCACGCCCCGCTTGGCGATCATATAGCCCGCCACCGGGCTGTCGATGCCGCCGGAGAGCAGCACCGCCGCACGGCCGCTGCTGCCGGTCGGCAACCCGCCGGCACCCGGCAGTGCCGGGCCGTGGACGTAGGCCGCGTGCTCGCGGATCTCCACATTGACCGTGTAGTCCGGATGGTGGACGTCCACCGAAAGCGCCGGGTACGCCGCCGCGAGCCTTCCGCCGATCTCCTGGGAAATCTGGATGGAGGTCATGGGGAAGCGCTTGTCCGCGCGCCTGGACTCCACCTTGAAGCTCCGCGCCGCAGCCAATTCGTCGCCCAGATAGTCCCTGACCGCCAGCTCAATGGCGTCCAGCTCCTTTTCGCAGGCGCGGCAGCGGCATATGGAGATGATGCCGAAGATCGCGCCGCAGGCCTCCCAGGCCCCTTCCAGGTCGCATTCCTCGTTTTCCGGCTCCACATAGACCGTGGATTGCAGCAGAGAGACGGAAAAGCTGCCGTAGCTCCGCATTCTTCTCGTCACATTGGTGCGCAGGCGGTCCTCAAAGACGCGGCGGTTGGCCCCCTTCAGGATCACTTCGCCCAGCTTCAGTAAAAACAGTTCCTTCATTGCAAGGTCCCTCGTTCCGATTTTCTTGGCATCACGCCGTTTTTTATCATACCACGAAATCCGCAAAAGCGGAAGGCAAACGTCAACCGCGTTCCAGCTGGAAGGTTCGGTAGCGGATGGCCTCCGCAATGTGCTGCGTGCCAATCTCGCCGCTGCCGTCCAGATCGGCGATGGTCCGCGCCACGCGAAGAATCCGGTCATAGCTCCGGGCCGTCAGCCGCAGCGCGTCAAAGGCCTGCTTCATCAGCGCGGCGGAAGGATCGTCCAGTGCGCAATACTGCCGAAGCTGCGCCGGCTGCATGGCCGCGTTACAGGAGACCGGCTCCTCCCGGAACCGCTGCTGCTGCACGGCCCTCGCCCGGTTGACCCGCTCCCGGATCACCGCGGAGCGCTCGGCGGGCTGAGTACGCCGCAGGTCCCCGAAAGGCAGCGCCGGCACCTCGACAATCATATCGATGCGATCCAGCAGCGGCCCGCTGATCCTCCCCAGATAGTGGTTCACCGCGGACTGCGAACAGGTGCAGCGGCCGGAAGGGTCGCCGTACCAGCCGCATTTGCACGGATTCATGGCGCAGACCAACATGAATTCGCATGGGTAGGTCATCGTCCCGCTGACCCGCGAGATCGTCACCGCCCCGTCCTCCAGCGGCTGCCGCAGCACCTCCAGCGTCTCCGCCCGGAACTCCGGCAGCTCGTCCAGAAATAAAACGCCCCGGTCGGCCATGGAGATTTCGCCGGGCCTCGGACTGCTGCCCCCGCCCACCAGTCCCGCCGCGGAGATCGTGTGGTGCGGACTGCGGAAGGGCCGCTCTGTCACCAGCGGGTGTGCTCTGGAAATCTTACCCAGCACAGAGTAGATCTGCGTGACCTCCAGCTCCTCAGCCCTGGCCATGTCCGGCAGAATCGACGGAATCCGCTTGGCAAGCATACTTTTGCCCGCGCCCGGCGGGCCGACCATCAAAATGTTGTGGGACCCGGCCGCCGCCACCTCCAGCGCGCGCTTGACCAGCTCCTGCCCCTTCACGTCCGCAAAGTCCAGAATGTCTCGCGGCATCCTGCCCGGCTCCCAGCGCGGAGCCGGCGCGATGGCCTCCTCCCCGCGCAAATGCCGCGCAAGCTGTGCCACCGACTCGACCGGGAAAATTTCCGGCCCCTCGGCGAGCGTGGCCTCCCGCGCGTTTCCCGCCGGCACATAGAGCTTGCCGATCCCGCACGCGGCAGCGGCGAGCGACATGGACAGTACGCCGTTGACCGGCCGCACCAACCCCTCCAAGCTCAGTTCTCCCAAAAAGGCGCTCTCCTTTCCGGGCTGCGGAATGCTCTTCGTAGCGGCAAGGATTCCCACCAGCATCGGCAGGTCGTAGAGCGTCCCGGACTTTCTGGTCCCGGCCGGAGCCAAATTCACCGTAATCCGGCTGACCGGAAACTTGAAGCCGCTGTTTTTGATCGCAGAGCGAATCCGTTCCCGCGCCTCCCGCACCGCCACATCCGGCAGGCCCACCACCTCAAAGGCCGGCAGTCCCTGGGACAGATCGCTCTCCACGGAAACCTCATAACCGGTAATGCCCTCCAGTCCAAAAGACCGACAGCAGCAAATCATCGGGCGTACCTCCTTCTCTCTATTCTTCGCGCCGAAAAAGACGTATGGGTCTACGCCTCGTCCGGAAAATATATCAATATGTCGCTCAGCTCGCAGCACAGAATTTTGCAAAGGGCGTCCAGCGTATTGGTCGAGACCGACTGGTTGGCCTTCAGTCTGCGCACCGTCGAACTACTGATCTCGCCCTTCACCTGCAGCGTGTATGTCGTGGCGCGCTCCCGCTTCATGGTCTCCCACAACGGCGCATAAGAAATCAAGGCACTCCCTCCCAACTCAGATTCTATATGTTCATTATTGCCCATCTCGCGCCAATACCGTTATAGGCAATATTGTTTATTCCATAAGATACCGCGTCCCGGGTGGGCATCCGCGCCGACGCTCCCGGTTCACATTCGTGCCGCGCAAGCCGTTTTGTCTTTCACGACATTTTTTCATGGTAGGTATCAGAAATTCAAAGAATCCTGTTTTCAGCGAAATAGGCGGTTCAACGCTTGATTTCTGCGCAGTCTTTCTTCGGAAACTCCCGGAATATCCAAAATGTTCCGGGATAATGATTTACATTTTCGGGAATCTATGCTATGATAATATTGTTTGTTAATACATACTTTAGGAGGTATTTCAATTTGGCTAGACATTTTAAGACAATGGATGGCAATACCGCCGCCGCCCACGTTTCCTATGCGTTTACGGAGGTCGCCGGTATCTATCCCATCACACCCTCTTCTCCCATGGCCGATCTGGTCGATCAGTGGTCCGCCAATGGCCTGAAGAACATCTTCGGCGACACGGTTCATGTTGTCGAAATGCAGTCTGAGGCCGGTGCCGCCGGTACCGTCCACGGCTCCCTTGGCACGGGTGCGCTGACCACCACCTACACGGCTTCCCAGGGCCTGCTGCTGATGATCCCCAACATGTACAAGATCGCCGCCGAGCTGCTCCCCGCTGTGTTCCATGTCTCTGCCAGAACCGTCTCCACCCATGCGCTGAACATCTTTGGCGACCATTCCGATGTCATGGCCTGTCGCCAGACCGGCTTTGCCATGTTGGCCGAAGGCAACGTGCAGGAAGTCATGGACCTCTCCCCTGTGGCGCATCTGTCCGCCATTGAGGGGCGCGTCCCCTTCCTCAACTTCTTCGACGGCTTCCGTACCTCCCATGAAATTCAGAAGGTTGCGATTTGGGACTATGAGGATCTGAAGGAGATGTGTGACATGGACGCCGTCAAGGCGTTCCGCGATCACGCCCTGAACCCCAATCATCCCGCCGCCCGCGGTTCCCACGAAAACGGCGATACGTTCTTCCAGCACCGTGAGGCCTGCAACAAATACTATGATGCGCTGCCCGCCATCGTCGAGACCTACATGGGCAAGATCAACGAGAAGCTGGGCACCGACTATAAGCTCTTCAACTACTATGGCGCGGCCGACGCAGAGCGCGTCATCATCGCCATGGGCTCCATCTGCGACGTGGCCGAGGAGGTCATCGACTATCTGACCGCCAAGGGTGAGAAGGTCGGCCTCATCAAGGTCCGCCTGTACCGTCCGTTCTGCCCCGACAAGCTGATTGCCGCCATTCCCGCCACCTGCAAGAATATCGCGGTTCTGGACCGCACCAAGGAACCAGGCGCGCAGGGCGAACCGCTCTATGTGGATGTTGTCACTGCGCTGGCCAACGCCGGCAAGCACATTCAGATCATCGGCGGACGCTACGGCCTCGGCTCTAAGGATACGCCTCCCGCAAGCGTCTTTGCCGTCTATGAGGAGCTTTCCAAGAGCGAAATGAAGCGCCAGTTCACCATCGGCATCAAAGACGACGTCACCTGCCTGTCCCTCGACGAGAAGGATGCCCCCGACACTGCCGCACCGGGCACCATCGCGTGCAAGTTCTGGGGCCTCGGCGGCGACGGCACCGTGGGCGCAAACAAAAACTCCATCAAGATCATCGGCGACCATACCGACAAGTATGTTCAGGCCTATTTCCAGTACGACTCCAAGAAAACCGGCGGCGTCACCATCTCCCATCTGCGGTTCGGCGACAAGCCCATTCGGAGCCCCTACTATATCAATAAGGCCGACTTTGTCGCCTGCCACAACCCCTCCTACGTCATCAAGGGCTTCAAAATGGTCCAGGACGTCAAGCCCGGCGGCGTCTATATGATCAACTGCCAATGGACGCCGGAAGAGCTGAACCAGCACATGGATGCCGCTTCCAAGCGTTATATTGCGAAGAACAACATTCTTCTTTACACCATCAACGCCATTGATCTGGCCATCAAGGTCGGCATGGGCAAGCGCACCAACACCATTCTGCAGTCCGCGTTCTTCTCTCTGGCGAAAGTCATGCCCGAGGCAGAGGCCATCGGCTACATGAAGGACGCCGCCAAGAAGTCCTACCTGAAAAAAGGCCAGGACGTGGTGGAAAAGAACTGGGCCGCCATCGACGCCGGCACCACCGCTTTCCAGAAGATCGATGTCCCTGCTGCCTGGGCCACCGCCGAGGACAAGAAGGATACCACCGTGCTGACGGGCAAGCCCGAGCTGGTCAAGCAGGTCAAGGACATTCTCTTCCCCATCGACAAGATGGACGGCGATTCTCTGCCCGTCTCCGCGTTCTCCGCGCATGTGGACGGCCAGTTTGAGGTCGGCGCGGCCGCCTATGAGAAGCGCGGCGTCGCCGTCGCCGTTCCCGCGTGGGATTCGACCAAGTGCATCCAGTGCAACACCTGTGCTTTTGTCTGCCCGCACGCCACCATCCGTCCCTTCGCGCTGACAGAGGACGAGGTCAAGGCTGCTCCCGCCGCCATCAAGACCGCTCCCGTCAAGGCCGGCAAGGGGAAGGGCGTCTATTCCTTCACCATGGCCATCTCTCCGCTGGACTGCATGGGCTGCGGTGTCTGCCTGGGTATTTGCCCGGTGGACGCGCTCACCCTGGAGCCGCAGGAGTCCCAGCTCGATCAGCAGGATGTCTTCAACTATGCAGTATCCAAGGTCTCCGAGAAGAAGGAACTGCAGGACGCCTCCGTCAAGGGCAGTCAGTTCCTGCAGCCGATGCTGGAGTTCTCCGGCTCCTGCGCGGGCTGCGCCGAGACCTCCTATGCCCGTCTGGTCACCCAGCTCTTCGGCGACCGGATGTATATCTCCAACGCCACCGGCTGTTCCTCCATCTGGGGCAACCCCGGCGCCACCTCTCCCTACTGCACCAACAAGGAAGGCCACGGCCCCGCATGGTGCAACTCTCTGTTTGAGGATAACGCCGAGCACGGCTACGGCATGTTCGTCGCGCAGGAGACCCTCCGCCACAACCTGGAAACCAAGGTGCGGGCTCTGCTGGCCGTGGAATACGCCACCGAGGACATTAAGAAGACCGGACAGGTTTGGCTTGACACCATGAACAACGGCGAGGCCAACGGCCCTGCCACCAAGGCGTTCGTTGCCGCTCTTGAGGACGGAATCGATGTCGATCTGACCGGTACGGAGTACGAGGCCGAATGGAAGGCCAACGGCCGCGTCTGCGCCTGTGAGGCCTGCACGCTGGCAAGAGAGATTCTCGCACAGAAGGATTTCCTCTCCAAGAAGTCCGTCTGGATCTTCGGCGGCGACGGCTGGGCCTACGATATCGGCTTCGGCGGCGTGGATCACGTTCTGGCCTCCGGCAAGGACGTCAACATCTTCGTCTTCGACACCGAGGTATACTCCAACACAGGCGGACAGGCCTCCAAGGCTTCCAACATCGGTCAGGTTGCACAGTTTGCGGCCGCCGGCAAAGAAATTAAGAAGAAGAGCCTTTCTGAGATTGCCATGTCCTACGGCTATATCTATGTGGCCCAGGTTGCCATGGGTGCCAACACATCCCAGACGCTGAAGGCCATCAAGGAGGCCGAGGCCAATCCCGGTCCGTCCCTGATCATCGGCTATGCCCCATGCGAGATGCACTCGATCAAGGGCGGCATGATGAACTGTCAGGCTGAGATTAAGAAGGCCGTTGAGTGCGGCTACTGGAACATGTTCCGGTTTAACCCCGCTGCCGAGGACGGCAAAAAGTTCATTCTGGACTCCAAGGCTCCGGCCGGCGGTTATCAGGAATTCCTGATGAACGAGGCTCGTTACAGCCGTCTGACCCGTGAGTTCCCGGATCGCGCGACCACGCTGTTCGCGAAAAACGAAGCGGCTGCCAAGGCACGCTATGAGCACCTGCTGAAGCTGGTCGAAATGTACAAGTAAGTTTTCCAAAAATGGACGCGCTGGTTCCAGCGCGTCCATTTTTTAGGGAAATATGGAAGGAGAGCTACGATGATCTGGATTCTGAACCGTCGCAGATTACTTGCCACGACGGACGCCATAGAGCTTGCTCGGGTCCGCGCCCTGCTGCGGCAGTCCTCGATTCCGTTCGAAGTGAAAACCACCACCTCACGCGGCCCCATGAGCCGCCTGATTGACGTCAGCATGGCCGCAGCGGCCCGTAATATCAACAGTCCCGTCAGCGGCAGCGGCGTCTACGGCGCGGATCTGACCCACGTCTATTCCCTCTATGTCCGCCGAAAAGACTTTGCCGACGCCCGGCAGCAAATGGTTACCTCCTAATCGTCGGGTTCCGTTTGGATTGGTTTTTTTCAGAGCGCAGCGGGATGATCCGCCACAATCATGACGCTTTCCGCCTTTCCTACCCGATTCTCCCAAATCGATCCTTTTTTTCAATTTGCGAAAAGCATTCAGGTTCATCAAGGCTGTCATCTTCCATGACAGCCTTGATCTATTTCATAGCGTAATCACAATTCATTTTCATCACGACATTCCAATTACTATGCAATGCTGCATCATCCGTCTCCCTTGCGGCGATATTACCATACGGCATGGCATTTCGGCTGGCCTGTCGGACATCGCCGCACCGTGTCTGCGAAAAAAGCATGTAAGGCAGATAAAACAGTAGAGCAGCCTGTCCGCAGCCACCGCGCCTCCGGGTACCGTTCCGAAGCTCGCGGTGTCTTGTGGCAAGCCGCCCTACATTGTATAGATCCATCGCCCTTTGCGCTATTTCCACGTCTCCCAGATTTCAGGGCGGTAGCCGACCGTCGCCTGTTTCCCGTTGCGCACCACCGGCGTTTTCATCAGCTTCGGATTGTCGTAGACCTTGTCCTCCTTGGCCGTTGCATCGCTCATATACCGCATGAGATCGATGTCCGGGTGTTTCACGGTCCAGTCGATCAGGTTGTCCACGCCGCCCACCGCACGCAAGACGCTGTCAAACTCGCGGGGCGCCATACCGTAGTGCAGAACATCGATGGATTGGGCAGCAATGCGGCGTTCCTTGAAATACCGTTCCGTCTTTTTCGTGTCGAAACACTTGCTCTTTCCGAAAATCTGAATGTTCAATCGTAGCGCACCTCCATCATGCAGAGGCCGCAGGCCGGGGCCATCGGACCGGACAAACGGCGGTCGCCGGACTCCAGGATTGCCGGAATCTCCCCCGGCTTACGCTTTCCGCGCCCCACCTCCAGCATCGTGCCCATCATCAGGCGCACCATGTTATACAGGAACCCGCTGCCCGACACCGTCAGACGCAGCTCCGGTCCCAGTCGCTCCAGCTTCATCTCCGTAATCGTCCGCACGGACGATTTTTTCAGCTCCGGGTTGGAGCAGAAGGCGCGAAAATCATGCTCCCCAAGGAAATACGGAAGGCAGGCCTCCATCGCCGCCGCGTCCAGCCGCTCCGGTAGCACATAGAGATATTTTCGCTCGAACACATTGGGAACCTCCGTATTCCACACGCGGTAACGGTAGGTTTTTCCCGTAGCGGAAAGCCGCGCGTGGAACCGCTCATCCGCCGTTTCCACCGAGAGGACGCCGATATCCTGCGGCAGATAGGCCCGCAGATACCGACAGACCGCCTCCGGCGTCGCGCCGGTGTCGGCGTGGAAACTGGCCACCTGCGCCGCCGCGTGGACGCCCGCGTCTGTCCGCCCGCTGCCCTGCGCCTCGATGGGGCAGCCGAACATGGCGGAAAGCACCTTCTCCAGCTTGCCCTGAATCGTGTTCTGTGTGTTTCCCTGCTTTTGCCAGCCGCTGTAGCGGCTGCCGTCGTAAGCCAGGGTGATTTTGTAGTTTGTCAACTGAAAAGCTCCTCCATCGTCTCCCGAACCTCCCGGTCGCTGTCCGCAGAAAACAGGAACGCGCCGTCCGGTCCGTATACCTCCCTATGTCCGCTGATGTTCTTTACCGTATATGCCATATTTCTCCGCCCCTTCTCTTTGGATGCTCTCATTGTAACCGATGAAGAGTACCATAATTGGGACAGATAGGGCCGGCTGCGAGATTTTATCGCAGCCGGCCCGGATTTTTTTGCTTAAGAAACGTAGTTCATGCTGATCCAGCCGCCGGACTGCATCTGGCCCCAGGTCATGCCGTTCGCGCTGGCAGTCGCCACGATGGTAACCGACGTGCCGCGCTTGACGGTGGAGATGATCCCGTTGCCCGTTCCCGCGCCGCTGCGGACGTTGACCACCGAGCCGGTCACGGTATATGTACTGCCGGAGGAGGTCGATCCGCCGGAACCGCTGACCACATAATTCATGCTGATCCACCCGGAGGAGATGTGGCCCCAGGTCATACCGTCCGCGGTAACCTGCTCCGTGATCTGCACTGCCGTACCGTTTGCCAGTGTGGCGACCACGCTGCCGCTGAGGCTGGCCGAGCTGCGGACCCGCAGGCCGCCGCTGGCGCTGATCGTGCCGCTTGCCTCGCCGCCGGTCGTCGTCCCGCCCGTGGTGCCGCCGCCTGCGGAATAGTCCGTATATTGCAGACTGATCCAGCCGCTGGAAATCTGGCCCCACAGAGAGCCGCCGGCCTCGGCGGTGGAAAGCACTGTTACGCTCTCGCCCTTATAGACCGTGCTCACAATACCGTTTCCGGTACCGGCGCCGCTGCGAACGTTGACCGCAGAGCTGGTCACTGTGACCGCCGTCCCGCTCACGGGCGTCGTGGGCGTCGTGGGCGTCGTCGTTCCGCCGGAGGAGTAATCCGTATATTGCAGGCAAATCCAGCCGCCGGTGGACAGCTCGCCCCACAGTTGTCCGTTGGCCTGCGTCGTGGTGCCGACTTCCAACTGGGTTCCCTTGGTGACAGTCTGCGTGATGGAGTTGGATGTACCGGCGCCGGAACGGATATTGACCGAACTGCCGGTCACCGTGACCGTCGTCCCGCTCGTGGGTGTTGTCGTCGTTCCGCCGGAGGAGTAATCCGTATACTGCAGGCAGATCCAGCCGCCGGTGGACAGCTCGCCCCAACTGGCGCCGCTCACTTCCTGAACCTCGCCGATCGTAACCTTGTCGCCCATCTTCACCGTACCGGTCACGGCGTTTCCGGTACCCGCCCCGCTGCGCACATTGACGATGCTGCCGGTGACGGTCACCTCCGTAGTTGTGGTTCCCGGATCCTCCGGTGTGGTCTCTTCCGGTGTGGTCTCTTCCGGTGTCGTAGCCTCTGCGGGATCCTTTTCAATCCACTGCAGGGAGACCCAGCCGCCCTCGGAGAGTTTACCCCAGTTGATGCCTTCTACCTGAATCTCCGCCACGATGGTGACCGGCGTATCCGTGCTCAGCATTTTCAGAACGCTGCTGGAGGTAGTGGCATCGCTGCGGACGTTCAAGGAACTGGCCGTCACCTTGCCGGTGTAGTTGACCGCCGTTTCCGCCGGGTATTCCGGCGAATCGGAGCCGTCCTTTTGCCAGATGGCAAACAGGGTCCGCCCGCTCAGGCTGGAGGTAAGCTCTGTCACCTTCTGGCCGGATACGGTGGAGGCGGTGTACCAGCCCAGCAGCGTATAACCGCTCCGGTTGGCCGTCGCGGGGTTCGCGATCGGTGCGGTGGAAGCGTCGAACGCGTAGACTTTTGGGTTAAACCCGCCACCGTTGCCGTTGAAGAGCACATAGCAGTACTGACTGGGCGGTGAAACAGAATAGACACCGTTGAAGTACAGATTTGCCTCGGCGAGGCGCCGCCTGACCAGGCTGGAATATACTGTGTTGCCGGCGGAACACCAGGCGGCAATGGCGTTCAGAAACACATTTCCCGTCGCGCCGTTCAGAATGGCGGACTTAAACGTGCCGCTGGTTTGGGTCCAGGCATAGCCGCAATTATAGCAGAAATCGACCAGCGCGTCGAACTGATACTGGTTCAGCGAGAGGCCGTTTGCGTCGATCATCTGGTTCAGCGCCGTTTCGTCCAGCGCAACATACACGCGGAGCAGCGCGTCGGCCTGCTCCTCCGTAATGCCGTTCGGATATTCAGTCTCTTCGCAGCGGCTGCCGTAGCCGACCGACCACTGGGTAAAGTCCCAAGCCGGCTTCAAAACGAAGCCCTCGTACTGCTTAATCAGCGCAATACAATTCTCGCTGGCCTTCATCGTGGAGGCGGCAAAAGCAGGCACCGACAGGGCAGAAACCACGCCAAGCATCAGCGCGGCTGTCAGCAGCAGACTGAGCAATCTTCTTTTCATTATGTATAGCTCCTTTGGTCAGATTCTCACTTTACAGGAGAATTATACCAGACCGTCATACAAATTGCAACCTTTTTGCAAGAGAAATTACAGTATTGTTACCTGATTTCTGCATAAATGTTCTGGTTTGCCATATAAAATCGGTGAATTACGGATAAAATTATAGTACTGGACACGAATTATTATGTCAATTTATATGCGTTTCCAGGAACCGGAGTACATCCGCATAAACTTGCGTCTTGTTTCTTTCGTTCAGCATCTCATGGCGGTAGCCCTCATAGAGTGTCACAGAGACATCCCGCATTCCGGCCCGCCTAAACGCCTCCACGGTCTTCCGGACGCCCTTTCCCCTGTTGCCGACGGGGTCCAGGCTGCCGGAAAAGAACCAGACCGGCAGGTCCTTTTGCATTTTTTTTAGGTTTTCCGGGTTCTGAATCCGCCGGATGCCGGAAAACATATCGCGGGACAGGCCCACGGTGGCGTCAAAGCCGCAAAGCGGGTCCGCCTCGTAGCGGTCCACCACTGCCTCGTCGGTACAGATCCAGTCGTGCGGCGTACGGACCGGCTGAAAGTGTCGGTTATAGCCGCCGAATACCATTTTGTTGATCAGCGGGCTGACCGCCTGCTCGCCGCGCTTCTTCGCCTCGCTGCCGCAGAGCCGCGCGCCGAGCTTCAGCGCTGCGGTCGGCTGCCAGCCGGTGCCGGACACGATCGCCCCGCGAATGCCGCTGTCCGGGTAGGAGATCAGCATGGTTCGGACCATGAAGGAACCCATGCTGTGCCCCAGCAGGAAACAGGGCACATCGGGATATTCCTTCTGCAGGCGTTCCTGGAGCTGGCGGGAATCCGCAACCGCAGCCTCCCAACCGCCGAAAAAGAATCCCTGCACGTCGCCTTCGCCCAAAGATTTCCCGTGTCCCATATGGTCCTCCGCCGCGACCAGTATTCCTTTTTGATTGAGGAACCGCGCAAAATCGTCGTAGCGCTCTGTATGCTCGGCAACGCCGTGGACAATCTGCAGGACCGCTCGCACCTCACCCTGCGGCTCCCAAACCCGGCAGAAAATTTTGCCCTTTCCCGCGGAATCCAAATAGCAATTCTCCATATTCGCCCTTTCTGTCCAAAATATTGGACACTACATGCCCTATCATGATGATATCACAAGGAGGTAACGCCATGAATACAAACAAAGTCATCGATTTGCGGGCCTATCGCCAAACGCCCTTTGACTACGCGGGCTACAACGGCCGGGCTGTCCGCCGGTACCGCCGGGCAGCGTTCCGCAAGATTCTGACCACCGTGCTGGACGCTCTCTGTGCGGTGACGCTGATTGTCTGTCTGCTCATCGGCACATCTGTTCTGCTTCGGCTGGGATAAGGGTTTGCAGACAATCCTCCACGGTCTCCCGGCGGCGGATCAGGCGGATTTCGCCGTCCAACAGATATTCGGCGCACCGGAGATTGCCGCCATAGTTGGTCGAAATGGACTGGCAGTAGGCGCCCGCGTCGTGGAGAATGCAGATATCGCCCAGCTCCGCCCCGGGCAGCAGCCGCCGCTTGCCCAGTCTGTCGCCAGGCTCCTGGAGCCAGCCGGTCACGTCGCAGATCTGTCGCCCGTCCATCCCGTTTTTTCCCAGTATGGAAATATGGTGATAGGCGTTGCGCATCATCGGCCGCAGCATGTCGCCGGACGAGGTATCCAGTCCCAGAAACAGGCGGCCATTCTGCCGGACCGACACGACGCGGGACACCAAGATCCCCGCCGGCGCCAGGAGGTAGCGGCCAGGCTGCAGCCGGATTTCCAGCCCGGACAAACCGGCAGGAACCAGAATAGACTCATAGGCGCTGCGGATCATTGCCGTCATTCTCTCCAGCCGCGGCGACGGAATCTGCGGCTGAGAGGACCAGCCCATTCCACCGCCCAGATCACAGTATGGCACCGGAATCCCCCGCTTCCAAAGCCGCACCGCCAGGGAAAACAAAATCTCGGCCACAAAAGCCAGATATTCCTCCTCGAGATGATTCACGCCCAGCTGACAATGCAAGCCGACCCCTGTCGCGCCGCGCGCCATCAGCGTTTCCGCCGCGCTCATCAGCGCCTCTTCCTGCATCCCAAACTGGAGCCGACCAGCTTCCACGGCAGTCACCTGCCCCGGAACCGTCCGAACACCGGCACTCAGCCGCAGTCCGATCATCCCGTCCTCCGGCAGCAAAGGGGCCTGTGTCAGCTCCTCCAAAATGTAATTTCCAGCATCCTGCGGAAGCCGGGTAACCTGATGCGCCAACACTGTAATTTTCCCCTTGGGAAATCCGGCGATTTGGGCGTACCGCACCTCCGCTTCAGAAATACAGACCGCGCCATAACCATTTTCGAAAAGCAGCCGCAAAAGCTGTGGATTTGGCGCGGCACTGACCGGAACCTGCAGCAGGAAGCGGCAAAAGGACAGAGCGGTGCGGAGCTCCACGGCACGATGCCGGATCGTCTCTGCATCGTAGAGGAAGAACGGTGTCTCCGTCCGGCTGCAAAAGGCTCGCAGCCGGTCCCGGTCCAGAAAGATTGCATCAAAGACAAAGTCCTTCATCGTTTACTTCCTGTTCTGCTCATAGAGAATATACAGCCCTTTCAGGAGCAAGTCCTTGTCATAGATCATCTTTCGCTTGCAAAGCGGCGCGATGAAGCGGGACATGCCGCCGGTAGCCACCGCCTCAAGCGGCTGCCCCAGTTCCTCTTCCATGCGAGTGAGCAGTCCGTCGAGCATGGATGCCGCGCCATAGAGGATCCCGCTGCGCATACAGTCGATGGTGTTGCGCCCGATGACCCGCTTCGGCTCATCCAGGCAGATGCCGGGAAGCTGCGCCGTACGGGCGCTCAGCGCCTCCATAGAGATTCGCACGCCGGGGCAGATGCAGCCGCCCAACAGCGCGCCCTTCTCGTTCAGGATGGAGATGGTCGTCGCGGTCCCCATATCAACCAGCGCCATGGGCGTGCGATACTCATGGACCGCCGCCACCGCGCCGACGATCAGGTCGCCGCCGGTCTGTCCCGGGTTGTCGAGCAGAATATTGAGCCCCGTCTTGATGCCGGGGCCGACCACCAGCGGCATTTTTCCGGTCAGCTTGCGGATGGCGGTCCCAATGGAATTCAGGACCGGCGGCACCACGGAGGAGACGATGCTCCCCTCAAACTGCGCCCCGTCCGCGCTGTACAGGCTCAGAACATTCTTGAGATCCACCGCATACTGGTCTGAGGTTTTAATATGGTCCGTGGCCAGCCGCGCCTCAAACAGAATGTTGCCTTTCTCGATACCACCCAGCACAATATTGGTATTGCCGATGTCGATTGCTAAAATCATACACATACTCCTCCCCAGTCAGAGCGTTCGGAGCCAGCATGACGCTTCCCCGTCCGCAATGGTCACAACACCGTAAGTCCTGTGCCAGCCGCCCCCGCTGGCGCCGGGATTCAGGAACCAGATTCCGTCCGCTTTTTCACAAAAACCGGCGTGGGTGTGCCCAAACAGGCACAGATCCGCGCCCTTTTCCTTTGCCGCCAGCTTCAGCCGCAGCAGGCCGCTCTTGACCTGATAGGTATGCCCGTGGCAGGCGAAAATGCGGACTCCGCCTTCCTCCGTCAGCACCTGCACCGGTTCCTGCGCGGCAAAGTCACAGTTCCCCGCCAAACTGACGCCGGGAATTTGCGGAAACAGGCATCGGAGTTGCGCATAATCCCGGACGTAGTCGCCGAGATGAAAAATCAGGTCCGGCTGCTCTCGACCAACTGCCTCCTCCATCCCGGAGAGGCAGCCATGAGAGTCGGAAAAAACCAGTATTTTTAACATATAGGAACCTCAGCGCTCCGCCCGGCATACTCTAATGGTAGCGAGATTATTTTGCACCGGATGGGAGGCAATGACAAAAATGGGCGAATTTCGATTTTCGGACCTCCACTTCTCGGAGGCAGAGATCAGGAAAGTGTTTACCTCAAGTGAGGGGAAAAAGCTGCTGCAGCTACTGAATCAGGACGGCGGCCAAAAACTGCGCCAGGCTGCGGAAGCGCTGCGCAACGGTCAGACGGAGACCGCGCAGCAGATTTTGTCGCCGGTCATGGAGTCCGATGAGGCCTCCCGGCTGATTGAAAAATTGAACCAGGAGTGAGGACATGGACGACCTGGAAAGCAAAATAAGCCAGATTTTGGATGACCCCGGCAGTATGGCGCAGATCCTGTCCCTGGCCAAATCCCTGGGTATCACGCCGCCGCAGGAGGGCGATGCGCCCCAGCCGGATTCCTCGCTTGCCCCTGTTCTCTCACTGCTGCAGCAGGCCGGGAAAGCCGACTCTCGGGAAGCGGCTCTGCTGGGCGCGCTGAAGCCCTATTGCAGCAAAGAACGGCAAGAAAAAATCGACCGTGCATTGCGGATCGCGCAGCTTTCCCAGCTTGCCGGTGTGGCCCTCCGCAACTATGAAAAGAAGGAGTAGCCTATGTATAATCGTTATATTCCCTCAGATGACGGTACCTACCGGCGGCAGGTTGTCGAGGAACGAAGGCCAGCTCCTCCGCCGGATCCGCCGGATCCGCCGCCACAGCAACCACAGCAACATCCTCCGCAGGGACCGCAACGTCCACCGCAAGGCCAACAGCGCCCGCCGCAGGGTCCGCAACGTCCGCCGCAGGGCCAACAATATCCTCCGCAGGGTCCGCAACGTCCACCGCAGGGCCAGCAGCGTCCACCGCAGGGTCCGCAGCATCCACCGCAGGGTCCGCAGCGTCCACCGCAGGGCCAGCAGCATCCACCGCAAGGCCCGCAGCGTCCACCACAAGGCCCGCAGCGTCCACCACAAGGCCAGCAGCGTCCGCCGCAGGGCCAGCAGTGTCCACCACAAGGCCCGCAGGGTCCACCGCCGCCGCAGCAACATCCACCGCAATGCCCGCAGGGTCCACCGCCGCAAAATTCCGGGCTCTTTTCCATGCTGGGATCGCTATTTGAGAACACCGGGGACCTTCTGCTGCTGCTGATTCTGCTGCTGCTGATTTCAGACGGCTGTACAGATACAACCACACTATTAATCGCCGCGGCACTTTACTTCTTCCTGCAATAACCTGTCGCAGTCACATAATTTCCTTTTCGGCGATTTTCAACATTAAAATGAGGCAAGGGCGCGGCAAAAAGAAGAATTTTGCCGTACCCTCTTTTTTATCTTGCCACAAAGCCGATCTTTTTATGGACCTTACGGAGCGTCCGATCCGCCAGCCGCCCCGCCCGCTCCGCGCCGTCCCGGTAGACGCTTTCCAGATACGTTTTATCCTTGAGGAGCCGTCCTGTCTCCTCCCGGATGGGCCGCAGCAGTTCGACGACCGCCTCGCCGACAGCGGGCTTGAATACGCCGTAACCCTGCCCCGCAAACTCCGCCTCTGCCTCCTCCACGGTTTTCCCCGTGGCGGTGCAATAGACGGTCAGCAAGTTGGAAACGCCGGGCTTTGCCGCCGGATCGTACCGGACGGCGGTTTCGCAGTCGGTCACGGCCCGCTTGAATTTTCTCTGAATGTCCTCCGGCTGATCCAGCAGATAGACGCAGCCGTCCGGGTCGGACTTGGACATTTTGCCAGCGGGATCGCCCAAGCTCATGATTCGCGCGCCCATCTTGGGAATAAACGGCTCCGGCAGGGTAAAGGTGTCGCCGTAAACGTTGTTGAACCGGGCCGCAATGTCGCGGCACAGCTCCACATGCTGCTTCTGGTCCTCCCCCACCGGCACGGCATCCGCCTGATAGAGCAGAATGTCGGCGGCCATCAGCACCGGATAGGTAAAGAGGCCGGCGGTGATGTTGTCCGCGTGTTTGGCGGACTTGTCCTTAAACTGGGTCATGCGGCCCAGCTCGCCGAACTGGGTATAACAGCCCAGCACCCAGCTCAGCTCAGCATGCTGCGGCACATGGCTTTGGAGGAACATGATGTTCTTCTGCGGGTCCAGTCCGCAGGCCAGATACTGGGCAAGCTGCTCCAGGCTGCGGCGGCGCAGATCCGCAGGCACCTGCCGCACTGTGATGGCGTGCATATCCACGATACAGTACAGGCAGTCATATTCGTCCTGCAGCGCCACCCAGTTCTTGATGGCGCCCATATAAGAGCCCAGTGTCAAATTGCCGCTGGGCTGAATACCGCTGAAAATCCGTTTTTTCTCGCTCATGTCCCTGTACCTTTCAGTTTTGTGATATCGAATTTATAGTAGCATATTTTCCCGCTTTTATCAATCGATCGTTGACAGAAAGCGGGAAAAAATATAAGATAGGAGCGATGCAAAGACAGGAGGAAGTCAAATGGATTTCTTTGAAGAACTGGATGCCCGGATCCCCCGCGGCAAGGTGCGCACGAGGTTTGCCCCCAGTCCCACGGGCTATATGCACGTCGGCAATCTGCGAACGGCGCTCTACACCTGGCTGATTGCCAGAAACGCCGGAGGCACCTTTATCCTTCGGATCGAGGACACGGACCAGGGCCGTCTGGTAGACGGCGCGGTGGACGTGATCTACAAGACTCTGGCCGAATGCGGCCTGACCCACAACGAAGGCCCTGACGTTGGCGGTCCCGTCGGCCCATATGTCCAGACCGAACGGCGCGGCCTTTATGGCAAGTACGCCGCGCTTCTGGTCGAGAAGGGCATGGCCTACCGCTGCTTCTGCGACAAGGAAGACGTGGCGGAGACCGAGGTGGCCGATGGCGTCGCCATTCACAAGTATGACGGCCGGTGCAGCCGCCTTTTGGCCGCGGAAATTCAGGCGAAGCTGGACGCCGGACTGCCCTATGTGGTCCGCCAGAAGATTCCGCAGACAGGCTCCACCACCTTCCACGACGCCTCCTTTGGCGATATCACCGTGGATAACAGCACGCTGGACGACCAGATCCTCCTGAAGCGGGACGGTCTGCCAACCTACAACTTCGCCAACGTCGTGGACGACCACCTGATGGGCATTACGCATGTGGTGCGCGGCTCCGAGTACCTCTCCTCCGCGCCGAAATATAATTTGCTCTATGAAGCCTTCGGCTGGGAAATACCCACCTACGTCCACTGCTCCCCCGTCATGCGGGACGCGCAGCACAAGATGTCCAAGCGGCACGGCGACCCCAGCTACGAGGACCTGATCGCCCAGGGCTTTCTGACCGAGGCGGTGCTCAACTATGTGGCCCTGCTGGGCTGGTCTCCCAAGGGCGAGCAGTCGGAACAGGAATTCTTCACGCTGGAAGAGCTGGCAAAGACATTTGACATTTCCGGTATCTCCAAGTCCCCCGCTGTGTTTGACCTGGAAAAGCTCCGCTGGATGAACAGCGAGTATATGAAGCGGCTGCCGCCCGAGGTCTTTTTCGCGAAGGCCGAACCGTGGCTGCGGCAGGCGCTCCACCGCGAGAGTCTGGACCTTTCCGCCGTGGCCGCGCTGGTGCAGCCGCGCTGCGAGGTGCTTTCCGATCTGCCGGAACGCGTGAACTTTCTGGAGGCTCTTCCGGACTATGATCCGGCACTCTACACGCACAAGAAGAGCAAAAGCACCCCGGAGACCGCGCTGCAGGCGCTGCAGGCCGTGCTTCCCGTGCTGGAGCGGCAGGATGCCTGGTCCAACGAGGCGCTCTATGAGGCGCTGCTGACCGTCGTGGGGCAGCTTGGCGTCAAGAACAGCGTCGTTCTCTGGCCCATCCGCGTGGCGGTCTCCGGCAAGCAGTCCACGCCAGGCGGCGCCACGGAACTCTGCGCGCTGCTGGGCAAGGAAGAATCCCTCGCGAGAATTCGTGACGGCATCGCCCGGCTCAGTCAATCATAACCTGCGCGCAGCAACATCCTCGGTTTCCGATAACGACGTCATTCGTCGCAGCATCGCCAAAGCATCATGCTTTGATGCCCATTCGCACTTTTTCTCATTTTACTGCGCAAAATCACCGATAAACAGTCGCTAACAGGGAGCGTTGCAAAATTTTTATTTTGCAACGCTCCCTACTTAAAACATAATGCAGATCAGACCGGTACAGCCTTCGTTGACCATCCGCGTCAGCGAATCTTTCATCTTGTGCCGCGCCGATTCCGGCATCCGCTTCATCTTGGTCATCAGCCCTTCGTTGACCAGATCGAAGACGGACTTGCCAAAGATATTGCTCTCCCAGAGCTTCTCCGTATCGCCGTCGTACTCGCCCAGCAGGTAGTTGAGCAGGTCCTCCGACTGCTTTTCGTCGCCGACGATGGGGCTGATCTCCGTCTGAATGTCCGCCCGCATCATGTGGATGGACGGCGCGCTGGCCCGCAGCCGTACGCCGTAGCTGCTTCCCTTGCGCACGATCTCCGGCACCTCCAGATGCATCTGCTCCGGCGTTGGCATGACAATGCCATAACCCGTGGCGCGGACCTCTTCCAGCGCGCTCTGCACCTGATCGTATTCCTTTTTCACCGAGGAAAGGCTCTGGAGCAGCATCAGCAGGTCTCCGTCATCCTGCACCGTAAAGCCGCTCTTCTCGCTGAGCACCGAATAGAACAGCTCTTCCGGGAAGTCCAGCACGCAATTGACCGTGCCCGTGCTCAGGTCGAGACTGGGGATATGGTAGGCCTGCACCGTCTCGAGGGTGCTGACCTCGCGCACCGCCGCCTCCGCGTCCCGCAGCCGTTCGACACCGGCCGCCGCCTCACGGATTTTCTGATACAGATTCTTTTTGATCTCGTGGCAGGGTTCCAACGTCTCCACCCAGCGCGGCAGCCAGATCCGGTACTCCGTAATGGGGAAGTCCAGCAGCAACTCCGCCAGAATGGAAGCAAAGTCCTGCTCCTCCAGCGCCATGCAGTCCACGGCCATGCAGCCCACCTGATAGGTCTCCTCCAGCTGCTGCCGCAGTTCCTGCGCCGCCGCGCCGTTCGGGTTGGTCGAGTTAATCAGCACCGCGAAGGGCTTGCCGGTCCGCTGCATATCCTGAATCGAGCGTGCCTCCGCCTCCGCATAATCCTGCCGGGGAATGTCTGTCACGGTGCCGTCCGTGGTCACGACAAGGCCCACGGAGCAATGATCCTCCATGACCTTTTTGGTCCCCAGCTCGGCGGCCTCAGTCAACGGAATCGGTTGGTCGAACCACGGCGTTGTAACCATCCGCGGTTCTCCCTCCTCGGTCACGCCGATGACGCCGGGAATCATGTAGCCGACGGAGTCGATCATGCGGACGGAGAACCTTGCCGTGCCGTCGGGGCAAATTTCCACCGGCTCCTCCGGGACAAATTTTGGCTCTGCCGTCATGATGGTTTTTCCCGAGCCGCTTTGGGGCAGCTCGTCTCTGGCGCGTTCCTTTTTAAAGGTGTTTTCGATGTTCGGGATCACAATCCGCTCCATCATTCTCTTGATGAAGGTGGATTTCCCGGTGCGAACCGGCCCGACTACCGCGATATATACGCTGCCGTCGGTCCGAGCCGCCATGTCCTGGTAAATGCTGTTGTTTGTCATAGACGCCCCTCCATGTCCACTCGGTTTGTTTGTACATGGATATGCCCGCCCCTGCCCGCTTATGCCAACAATTCGTCCATCCGCATCATGCCAACCGGGGCCATAGAAAATGGGGCATTGGCGCAAAATTGAGATGCGTCAATGCCCCATCTGATTCATACCATTGGAATCAACAGCAGCAGATTTTCCTCCACTGCCTCCCCCGTGAGGTCGTTTGCGGTGCGGATGGCGGTCATGGTGGTACCGCACTGTTTGGCGATGTTCCACAGGCTGTCGCTGCCGTCAGTCCGCCGCACGATCAGGGACGGTCGGTCCGCAGCCTCCGGCAGCGGATCACCCAGCACCGCCGATTTCATGCACCGGGCGGTTTTTACACCGAAGCATCGGGCAGTCAGGCTGACGCCGCAGCAAAGCGCCGTCTCCTCTCCCGCCATGGAGGCGTAGCCGCTTCCGGCCGCGTCCGCGTCGGCGAAGCACACCGCGCCGCTGGCCAGGGCAAAAGTGCCGCTCTCCTCGCATTTGACCGTCTCCCCACAGAGCGCTCCCGCGTCGTCGTAATAGAGCGCGTGCATGGTCAGCGGTGCCGCCACGGTGATCTCGTCCTCGCCACGCCGGCAGACCGGGAAATCGACCCAGGCAGTGCAGTCCACCAGCTTCCGGACCTTGCCCCGCAGTTTTTCTTCCGCCGTGCGGACCTGACTGGGACTGTCCAGCGCCTGCTGAATTGGGAATTCCCCGTAAGCCGCCTGGAACCCTCTCCCCACACAGTAGCCGTCTGCGATGACCGGCAGCTCCAGCTGCTTCCACGCAACCACCTGTAGCTGCAAACCAACCGTCACCAAATAACTGCCGTCCTCCGCCTGCTCCATCTGAAAATCCGTCAGCATGACGGAGGCACGCGGCTCCGCGTCGGAGATATCGCCGTCAAATTCCAGATACTGGGACATGGGAAGCTGCACGTCGAAGGTGCTGAGCTGGCCGTTATCCAGCAGATAGACCGTATGAAGCAGTACCGCGCCCTTTAAGACCGCTTTATTGTCCACAATCCGCCGCTCCGTGAGCATCGGCTCCGGAATCGCCTTCAGAACGCGGCGGATTTCCTTCCCGACGGCAGGGAGCTCCACATTCTCCGAGAAGGTCATGGATTTCTCGCCCGCCGCCACGGGAAACGTCCCTTTTTCCGTTTGCCGGAGAAGCTGGACCTGCTCCCCACCGTCCGTGTCCCAGGTGGTCACGCTGCCGGCGCCGTAAGCCGTCAGGCGGACCGCGTAGCTGACCCGAACCATGATCTTTCTGGAATTCAGAATTCTGGCATCCACGGAGCGCAGGCGCAGCTCCGTGACGCCGGTCGCGCCCGGCTGAATCTCCTCCCGGGCCAGCTTGGCCGCAAACGGCAGATAGGCCGTCAGCAGCCGCGGCTCCTCAGTCTCCTCCGATGTATACAGGATCGAGGCCTGAAATGCGCCGGACACCGTCAGGCTCCCGTTCAGCACCTCTTTATCCCGCATACAGCAGACCGCGCAGCTGTCCACTATGGTCTGCACGTCCTCGTAGCTGTCCGGCACGATCAGCTCCGTGGTTTCCTCCTGGTAGATCACATCGACCGCCAGCTCCCGCAGGCAGCCGGCCGGATTTTCCCGAAATACAAGCTCCATGGATGTTTCCTCCCCCGGTACTCTCAGCCCGCGCTGGGCCAAGGAATTGTTCTGCTTCACTATATGGGACAAGGAAACCAAATATGCCGGATCTTCAGCTGCAGAAAAGAACAATACCGCCCGCCAGCACGACAGCGCCAATCAAAGCGCGCAGAAACACCGAGGAAATGAAGCAGCTCAACAGCATAGCCGCCCCGAACGCAATGAGCGCGATATAAACCACACAATACTTACGACACATAAAACCGCCCCCGTATCTATGATACGCGGGCGGTTTCTAAATTGTTCCAGAATTTACTTATATTTTTCTTTTCTGCCGACGGTCTGCGCGTAAAGCCGCAGATAACTGTCGTAGCGGGAGCCCTCGATCTTGCCGGCCTCAACAGCCCTGCGCACCAGGCACCCCGGCTCCTTCCGGTGGGCACAGTCGTGGAACTGACAGGCGCCCAGAAAGGGCGCGAAATCCGGAAAGGCAAACTGCAGATTTTCCTTGAGGATCCAATCCATCTGATCTGTGTCAAAGGAGGAAAAGCCCGGTGTGTCGGCCACATAGGTGCCGTCCTCCAGGCAGTACAGCTCCACATGGCTGGTGGTGTGGCGGCCACGGCCCAGCTTGTTTGAAACCTCGCCGGTCCTGATCTGAAAATCCGGCTGAAGACAGTTGAGGACGCTGCTCTTGCCCACCCCCGAATTTCCGGTAAACGCCACGGTCCTGCCGTGGATGGCCTCGCGGAGTATCTCGATACCCGCGCCGGTGACCGCGCTGGTTCGAATGGCCCGGTATCCGGCGTGGAGGTAGGTCTCCGTCAAAAGGTCCGGCACGTTCTCATCCGTCTTGTTGACGCAGAGGATGACCGGTACGCTCTGATTGCCCGCGATGGCCGTCACCCGGTCGATCAAAAATGGCTCCGTCACCGGAATCACGTTGGAGCAGAAGATCACGAGCGCATCCAGATTGCAGACCGCAGGCCGGACAAAGGCATTCCGGCGGGGCAAAAGCTCCTCCAGCACCCCCTTCCCATTGCCGCTTTCCGTCAGACGCGCCAAGTCGCCCACCAGCGGCATCGACTCCCCGCGCCGCAGCTTTCCCCGCTCGCGGCATTCGAAAACGGAGCCAGCGGCTTCCACATAGTAGAAGCCGCTGAGCGCCTTGATAATTCTTCCTTCCAGCATCATTTGAACGTCACTTGCTGTGAGTATGCGTAATCGCCGCCAAAGTAAACATCCAAGTTGTGTGTTCCGCTGCCCTCCAGGGTAACCGGAATTGTTCCGGCAGATACTTCCACATCCGGTTCCGTAGCCACAAGATTGCCGTCCAATAACAGTGAAACAGTCGTCGTCTGACCTGTTCCCTGATACTTCGTCAGATCAATGCTCCCGCTCCAGGTTCCGGTCTTTGCCGCGGTTGTTGTCTCGGGCTGGGTCGTGGTGGTCTCCTGCTTGGTGGTCTCGGCCGTCGTGGTCTCGGTGGTTGTCTCCTCGCCCTTGGAGACCTCCAGGTTAATCTTGGTGCCCTCTTCCACCTTCTGGCCTTCCGCAATGCTCTGATTGATGACGGTGCCGGACTCCTTCTCGCTCTCGACCTCTTTGATGGTTCCCACGCCCAGCTTGATGGCCTGCAGCGCGCTGATGGCGTCGTTGAGCTGTTTCCCCTCCACTTTTGGCACGGAAATCAGCGCCGCCGTCGTCTGCTCCGTCTCCGCCGCGCCGAGACTGACGTTCAGCGTCACCGTCTGATTGTCCTCCAGCGCCACGCCGGCGACGGGATCGGAGCTGATGACGTAGCCTTTCGCCACGTCGCTGTTATAGACATTGTTCAGCACGACCAGCAGTCCCATGTCCATGTCATCCAGCAGCTTGGTCGCGTCGTCCACGGACAGATTCGTCAGCGGCGGCATGGTGCGGGTCTCCACCCCCATACTGATGGTCAGATAGATCGTGGTGCCGGTCTCCGCCTCGGTGTCGGCGTCCGGGCTCTGTGTAATGATATAGCCATAATCCAGGGTATCGTCGTAGACCCATTCCTTCACTTCAAAGGAAAAATCCGGATATTGCGCGGGATAGATATCCTCATAGGACTTCCCCACAAAGCTGGGAACCTTTACCGTTCCGCTTCCGCCAAGCAAATTCTTGAGCAGCACGCCAAACAGCAGATAGCCGACTGCGGCCACGACCAGCACCGCAGCAATTGATACCAGCACAATTGTGCGCTTGCTGGTCTTTTTCTCTTTCTTACCTTCCGCTCCGCCTTCGCCGTAGACCTCCGCCAGATTGGGACGTTTCGGGCGAGGGGCACCCGGCTGTTCCTGGGCGCGGCGCGGCGTCTGCTGCGGGGCAGCAGACGTTCCCGCAACGACAGCCCCCCCTGCTGCTCCTGCAACGACGGCTCCCGCTTGCGCGGTGCGGTTCGCAGGTGCCGCGAAGTGGAACACCATGGACGGGTTCTTCCGGAATTCTTCCAGATCGTTCAGCATATCCGACGCGCTGGCATACCGACCGGGAAGATCCGCCGTCATGGCGTGCATGGTGATCTGCTCCAGCCCCAGCGGAACATCCGGGTTTAGCTCCCGGGGAAGCTGGGCCGTGCCATTGATATGCTGGATTGCGACCGCCACGGGCGTATCGCCGTCGAAGGGCGTTTTGCCCGTCATCATTTCATACATGACGACGCCGAGCGCGTAGAGATCGCTGCGGCAGTCCACCTTGCCGCCCTTGGCCTGCTCCGGCGAGATGTAGTGCACCGAGCCGAGCGCCTCGCGGGTCAGAGTGTTCTGGGCGGAGGTCATCCGGGCAATGCCAAAGTCGGCCACCTTGACGCTGCCGTCCTTGAGGATCATGATGTTGTGGGGTTTGATATCCCGGTGAATGATGCCGCGGCTGTGCGCATGCTCCAGTGCCTTGGCGATTTGAATAGAGAAATGCAGCGTCTCCCGCCAGTTGAGCTGGCCGCGCCGCTCCATATACTGCTTCAGCGTGATGCCGTCGATCAGCTCCATGACAATATAGTCGATGCCGTCGCTGCTGTTGACGTCGTAGATGCTGACGATGTTGGGATGGGACAGCATGGCAACGGCCTGGCTTTCCGCCTTGAATCTGCGGCGAAACTCCTCATCCTGCGAATATTCGTCCTTTAAAATCTTGATTGCCACCAGACGTTTGAGCCTGTGACACCTTGCCTTATAAACGACTGCCATGCCGCCGGTGCCAATGACCTCAAGGATCTCGTACCGATTATCAAGCAGTCTGCCGATATAATTGTCCATCATGATTCCTCCGAGTTGACGCCGCAGCAGGCGGCGCATCAATCTATCATTAAGCGCGCTTTAAACCGCAATCAACACCACAGTGACGTTGTCCGGCGCACCTCGGTTTGTCGCGATCATCAGGAGCCGCTTACAGCAGTCGCTCCGGTCCGCGCCGTGTTCGACCTCAAACAGGATTTCCTGGTCGGCCATCATATTGCTGAGGCCGTCCGAACAGAGCAGCAGACTGTCCCCCGCTTTCAGGGTCTGCGTAAAAACGTCACAGAGCACGGATTCCTCCGTGCCGACCGCCCGCGTGATCAGATTTTTGACCGGATGCTGCTTGGCCTCCTCGCGGGTGATCTCGCCCCGGCGTACCATCATTTCAACCACCGAGTGGTCCACCGTGATCATTCGGATCCCCTCGGGGCTCATGTGATAAGCACGGCTGTCGCCGACGTTGACGATGTAGGCCTTCTTTTCCCGGACCAGCGCCGCGACCAGGGTCGTTCCCATGCCAACGTATTCGTCGCTCAGTTGGGCGTGCTCATTGACCGCCGTGTTGCTCAGCGCCACAGCGTCCTTCAGCATCTGGCAGATCTCTTCTCCACTGAGGCGCGGGTCCATGTTCCGCCGTACCTCCTTGGCAAACACATCCACCGCCAGTCGGCTGGCGATATTTCCGGCCTTTGCGCCGCCCATACCGTCGCAGACAACTGCCAAAATGCTGCCGTCCTCCAATTGACTCAGATCGTAATAGTCCTGGTTCTGACTTCTGACTTTACCAGGATCTGTCAGGCCCCATGCTTCCATGGCGTTTCCTCCTGTCCCGGAATTCAGGTATTTCCCCTCGCATCGTCGTGCGCGGATCCGCCTTCCTCTGCTTGATAGTTCCGGCGAAGCTGCCCGCAGGAGGCGTTGATATCGCCCCCCAGGGTACGCCGCACTGTCGCCGTGATCCCATGATCCTCCAACCGCTTCTGAAACTCCGCCACCGTCTGCCGGGTGCTTGGCTTCAGTGGGCTCTCCGCCACCTCGTTGAGCGGAATCAGGTTCACATGACAGGGTAGCCCGCTCAGCAGCCGAATCAGGCGGCCGCACTGCTCCCCTGTGTCATTCATTCCCCTTATCATAGCATATTCAAAGGAAATCCGTCTACCTGTTTTTTCATAATATTTGCGGCAAGCCTCCAACAGCGTCTCCACCGGGTAACGCCGGTTCACCGGCATGATGCGGTTGCGCGTCTCATTGTCCGGCGCGTGAAGGGACACGGACAGCGTAAGCTGCAGGTCCTGCTGCGCCAGCGCCCCGATTTTGTCCACGAGGCCGCAGGTGGACAGGCTGATGTGCCGCATCCCGATGTTCATGCCGTCCGGGCTGTTGACCAGCTCCAGGAAGCGCAGTACGGCGTCAAAATTATCCAGCGGCTCGCCGATGCCCATCAGCACGATGTTGGAGATGGGCAGGCCCGAATCCAACGAGGAAAAAAGCACCTGGTCCAGCAGCTCCGAAGGCCGAAGCCGCCGGATCAGACCGCCGATGGTGGAGGCGCAGAATGCGCAGCCCATTGGGCAGCCCACCTCGGAGGAAATGCAGACCGTATTGCCATGGTGATAGCGCATCACCACACTTTCCACGCAGTTGCCGTCCTCCAGTTCCCAGAGGTATTTGATGGTCCCGTCCTTCCGCGATTCCAGCCGCCGTACCGCCTTGGGCGCCGTGATAAAATACTGTGCGTCCAGCTTCTCGCGCAGCGCTCCGGGGAGATTTGTCATCCCGGCGAAGCTCACCGCGCCCCTGCTTAACCAGATGAAAATCTGCTTTGCCCGAAATGCCGGCTCGCCCAGCTCCCGCAGCGCCTCCTGCATCTCCGCCAGATTCATGGATTTCAGGTCCTGTTTCATCGAACTTTCCTCATGCGGCAAAAATAAAAGCCGTCGGTCCCCTCGTCGCAGGGCAGGAGCGTTGCCTCGCCGTCGTTGTCCAGCGGAATTGGGGCCGCTTCCCGGGAAAATTCCGGGTGATCCGCCAGAAACGCACGGATCACGCCCTCGTTTTCCTCCGGCACGATGGTACAGGTGCTGTAGAGCAGCACACCGCCGGGCCGCACATAGGCGGATTGGGTTTCCAGAATCCGCCGCTGAACGGGCGGCAGGCCCGCGAGCTGCCCCAAATCTCTGTAGCGGATGTCCGGCTTTTTTCGAATGACTCCCAGGCCGGAGCAGGGCACATCCGCCATGACGCAGTCAAACGCTTCGTGAAATTCCGGCACGTCCTCCGTTGCATCCTGGCAGCGCGGCGTCAGGACGGACAGGCCCAGCCGGTCCGCGCCCTTCTGGAGCAGCGGCACCTTGTGGGCGTGCAGGTCGCAGGGGACCAGCGTTCCCCGATTCTCCATGGCGATGGCGGCGGCAAAACTCTTGCCGCCGGGGGCGGCGCAGCAGTCCAGTACCGCCATGCCGGGCGCCGTACCCGCTGCCATGGCCGCCAGGCGGGCAGCCGGGTCCTGCACATAGAACAGTCCTTCCCGGTAACTCTCGAGCCGTTCGAGGTTCCCGGTTCCCTCCAGAACCAGACAATCCGGACACCAAGGGTGCGCGGCAGCCTCCACATCCGACTCCTTCAGACGGGCTTGCAGCGCCGCCGCCGTCCCGCGCAGCGTATTGACCTGAACCGTGATGGGCGGAGCCTCGTTGTGGCTGCGGAGCAGGGGTTCCAGCTTTTCCTCCCCGACGCATCGGCGCAGCAGCGCCGTCAGCGCCGCCGGGTGGCTGTAGCGCGTCTCAAGGTCCGGCGGCTCCGGCAGCGTATCCCTGTTCCGAATGATCGTCCGCAGCAGGCCGTTGACCAGCGCCGCCGCCCGGGGATTCGCGTGCCGCCGCGCCTGCTTCACCGCCTCGTTGACCGCGGCGGAATCCGGAATTTTGTCAAAAAGCAAAAGCTGGCAGGCGCCGAGCCGCAAAACATCCAGCACAACCGGCTGCAAATCCCGCAGGTGCCCCTTTAAAAAGGCGGCTAGCTCAAAATCCAGCAGCATCCTGTTTTGCAGCACGCTGTAGACGAGGCGCGTGGCCAGCGCGGCTTCGCGGCCGTCCAGCTTGTCCCTTGCAATATACTCCTTGAGCGCGCCATCAGACCATGCCTGCCGCGTTCTGCACGCCATCAGGACAAAAAGGGCTGTGTCTCTTGCCGCCATATTTTACCCTTCCCGGATTGCAATGGGGTGGCCGCGGAAATAGTCCGCCGCCGCCATCCGTTTTCCGCCCTCCGCCTGCAGCGCCGTGATCGCCAGCACGTCCCCGCCGCCGCAGGCGATTTCGAGCCCCTGCCGGGTCAGCGCCAGCAGTGTCCCAGGCGCCTTTCCAGTGGTGTTCCCGGTCGGCTCCACCCGGTAGATTTTAAACCAGGTGCCGCCAAGTTCCGCCGTGGCCACGGGCCATGGCTGCAGTCCGCGAACCTGGTCGATGATCTCCCGCCGCGACTTTGACCAGTCGATGGGACTGAGATCCCGGGTCAGCATCGGCGCAAGAGTCACCAGACGCGCATCCTGCGGCGTTCTCTCCGCCGTGCCGTTTTCGATCCTCGCCACTGTCTCGCTGAGCAGCTCCGCGCTGAGGACCGCCAGCCGATCCATCAGTTCGCCGGAGGTCTCCATGGGATCAATGGGCGTTTTTTTCACGGCAATGAGATCGCCCGCGTCCATCTCCGCCGCCAGATACATGGCCGTAACGCCGGTCTCGTCCAGATGGTTCAGAATCGCCCACTGGACCGGGCCGGAGCCGCGCAGCGCAGGCAGCAGACTGCCGTGGATGTTGATGCACCCTTGAGGCGGGATATCCAGCACCCGCTGCGGCAGGATTTTCCCGTAGGCCACAACGGCGATCAGCGCCGGACACAGCGCCCGCAGCTCGTCGCAAACCGCGTCGTCGCGGAAGGTCGTCGGCTGCTGGACCGGCAGGCCGCGCGAGAGCGCCAGCGCCTTGACCGGGGAGACGGCCAGTTTATGCCCCCGCCCCTTTGGCGTATCCGGTTTGGTATAGACAGCCGCAATCTCGTGGCCGTCCTCCAGGAGCCGCTGCAGGCAAGTCGCCGCAATCTCCGGCGTGCCCATAAAGACAATTCTCAAGCGTCCTCGCCTTCCTTTTCCTCGTGAAGCTCCTCAAACTCCTCTTCAGTCAGGATCTGGGACGCAAGGTCCGTATAGAGCCGACCGTCCAGATGATCGTACTCATGGCAGAAGCAGCGGGCGATCAGTTCCTCTCCCTCGGCCTCATACCATTCCCCGTTCCGGTCCTGCGCACGGATTTTGACCTCGTTCGGCCGCGTCACGATGCCGTATTTCCCGGGCACACTGAGGCAGCCCTCGCCGCCGGTCTGCTCACCGGAGGTCTCGACAATCTCCGGATTGACGCACTCCAACACCGCTTCGCCGGTATCCACGATGAAAAGCCGCCGCAGCACGCCCACCTGCGGCGCGGCCAGCCCGACGCCGCCGGCGTCAGCCAGCGTCTCTTTCATGTCGTCCAGCAGCATGTGCAGACGCGCATCAAATTTTGCCACCGGGCGAGAGGTCTTTCGAAGGGTGGGATTGCCTTCCGTCATAATATTCCGTAATGCCATCTTTCTGTCCTTTCATTCATAGCTGTTGAGGTCTGCAAAGACGCCGACGCCAGACTTTTCCTTTGAAAACTCCCGCAGGAGGTAGGCGACCAGTCCCCGCGCCTCCCGCGTCGCCTGCAAACTGAGCGTCAGACGGTAGCGGTAGCGGCCACAGACTCGGGCCACCGGCGCGGGCGCGGGCCCCAGAATCCGCATTTGCAGCGTTGTTTTGGGGAGCGCCGCCTCCAGCATGCCACGAAATCTCTCCGAGGCCTCCTCTGCCTTGCACTCAAATGGGCCGGAAAAGGTCAGGGTAATCAGATCGGCAAAGGGCGGACAGCCGCGAAGCTGCCGCAGCGGCAGCTCCAGCGCGTAGAAGCCGTCATAGTCCTGCCTGGCCGCGAGCTGCAGCACCGGGTTTTCCGGCGTCATGGTCTGGATCAGCGCCCGGCCGTCCTCCGTGCCGCGCCCGGACCGCCCAACCACCTGCGTAATGATGGAAAACGCCGTCTCCGCCGCGCGAAAATTCTCCATGTAGAGCGCCGCGTCGGCATCCAGCACGCCCACCAGATTGACGTTTGGAAAGTTGAGGCCCTTGGTCACCATCTGCGTGCCGACCAGCACCGGGAGATTCTCCTCCCGAAAGCGGGTCAAAATCGCCTCGTGAGAGTTGGTCGCGGTCACGGTGTCCGCGTCCATGCGGAGGATTTCCTTCCCCGGCAGGAGCGCTTCCAGCTCCGCCTGCACCCGCTGCGTGCCGAAGCCCACCGTTTTGAGGTGACCACCGCACTGGGGACAGTTCTGCGGCACCGGCTGAGAGTGGCCGCAGTAGTGGCACATCAGGCGGCCGTTGGCCCGGTGGTAGGTCAGATTGACGCTGCAATTGGGACACTGCGGCACGTCGCCGCAGTCCACGCAAACCATCATCCGACTGGTTCCGCGCCGGTTGAGAAATAAAATTGCCTGTCTGCCCTCGTTGTGCAGCAAGGCGTCCCGCAGACCTCGGCTGAGCGCGGAGCCATTGCCGGCCCGCAGTTCCAGCTTCATATCGACCAACTCCGCCGCAGGCAGCGCACGGCCGTTATAGCGCTCCATCAGGGTATAAAGGGAGTATTGCCCATGCCGTGCCCGGTACATACTCTCCACCGATGGCGTGGCAGAACCCAGCAGCACCAGTGCGTGTTCCTTGTTTCCGCGGTAAATCGCCACCTCCCGCGCGTGATAGCGGGGCGAATTTTCCGACTTATAGCTGTGCTCGTGCTCCTCATCGAGAATCAGCAGGCCCAGGCTGCGCAGCGGCGCAAAGACCGCAGACCTTGTGCCGACCACCACGGAAGCATCCCCTGTACGAATGCGCTTCCACTCGTCGTAACGCTCGCCGATGCGGAGGCTGCTGTGCAGCACGGCAACCTGTGTTCCAAAGTGTGCGGTCAGCAGCTCTACGAGCTGCGGCGTCAGGGAAATTTCCGGCACAAGCAGCATGGCCGACCGTCCCTCCGCCAAACAGTCCTGAATCAGGGACAGGTAGACCGCCGTCTTACCGCTGCCGGTAACACCGTAGAGCAGCGCGACGCCGGGGGTTTCCCGCTGCCGGCGCTGTCGCAGGCTCTCGCAGACCTCACGCTGATCCGGGTTTAGCACCAGCGGAGCTGCCGCCTGTGCGCTGACACGGTAGGCGCTGCGAAGCACCTCCTGCCGCAATTCCCGCACATAGCCCAGTTCCGACAGCCGTTTGATCGTCCCCAGTGACGCGCCGGTGAAGTAACAAAGCTCCTTTTGCGAAACACTGCCCGTGACACAGAGCAGCTCCAACACCGCTGCCTGCATGGGTGCGCGCCGCTTCTGGGCGGCGGCAAAGGCCGCTGCTTCCTCCGACGGCACCGCCAGGGAGAGCAGCGTTTCAGTCTTATCCAGGTTTTTCCGCTGCACGGTCCGGCTGACCGTCAGAAACCCGCGGCGCGACAGCGTCTGCAGCTCCGCCTTCCGGTCGCCGCCAAGCAGGCTCCGCAGTTTTCCCTCGGCGGCGCTTCCGCCCAGGCCCTCCACCGCCTCCATGAGCGCAAGCTGCTCCTGCTGCCCGGCCAGCTTTTCCCGCCAGCCGGTATCCGGCACGATTTCATAGGTATCCTCGGCGCGAAACCAGAGCCCCGCCGGCAGCATGGCCTTGATGGCGTCATAAAAGGTGCAGAAATACCGCTCCCGCAGGAACGCCGCCAGCTTCAGCGTTCCTTCCTCCAGCAGCGGTTCCGGGTCCAGCAGAGCGGCAACGGCCTTCAGTCCCTCGCCGTCCCCCTCCTCCAGGGAGAGGAGCATCCCCTCGGTGGCGCGGTTCCCCCGGCCAAAGGGCACGAGGACGCGCATCCCCGGCTTGGGATTCCAGTCCGCGGGTACCAGGTAGGTATAGGGTTTGTCAATTGCATAGATCGCGGTCTCCACCGCCACCCTGGCTCTCATCGGGCGGACCCCCCCTCCACGAACAGATAAGGCGTAGGCCATAGGCACGCTCGGTCATGCGAGCATGACCAAACGAGCAAAAGGCCTGCGCCTCGGTGCGCTTATTTTTTGTACTCTTCCTTCATGGCGGCGTTCAGCTTTCCCTCCGCCACCTCGTGGATCGCCATGGTGACCGGCTTTTCCGTCAGCGCGATGTGCTCCTGCTCGGCTTCCTCAGAGATCTGGCGGGCCCGCCTGGCCACCGCGTTGACGAGAAGATAGCGGCTGTCGATGTGAGTCAACAGCTCGGAAATCGGTGGGTACAGCATTGTTATCGTTCCTCCTTGAGATAATTCAAACGGTTTCGCGTCCGGTAATGGGACGCCTCGATAATACAGGACAGCTCCCCTGCCGCCTTTTCCACGTTGTCGGTCTCCGAGACGACCAGATAGTCGTAGCGGGGCGCCATGGTGTATTCCCGGCGGGCCGTCTCGAGACGCTTTTGGATTTTTTCCGGTGCGGTATCGCCCCGGCTCCGCAAGCGGCGCTCCAACTCGCCGAAGGAAGGCGCCGCGAGAAAAATCGTCACCGCGTCCGGGCGCTTCTCCTTGACTTGCAGCGCGCCGCAGACTTCAATGTCCAGAAGAATATCATACCCCAAATCCATCGCTTCGTCAATGGGCTTTGCCGGTGTTCCATAGCAATTTCCCACATATTCGGCATGTTCCAGCAATTCATTCCCATCCGCCATGGTCTGGAACCGCTCCCGGCTCACAAAATAATAGTTCACGCCGTCCGTTTCGCCGGGCCGGATGTCCCGCGTTGTCGCGGAGACAGAAAAGCGCAGCAGCGGGTGCCGCTCCATGACCCGCCGAATTACCGTGCTCTTGCCGACGCCGGACGGGCCGGAAATCACAATCAGCTGTCCCTTACTCAAGCTCTTCGTCCTCCTCCGGCAGTTCCTTGTCGACCGCACGGCCCGCGATGGTCTCCGGCAGGATCGCCGAGAGAATCACATGATCCGTATCCATCAGGATCACCGCCCGGGTGCGACGGCCATAGGTAGCGTCGATGCACATGCCCCGATCCTTCGCCTCCTGAATGACCCGCTTGATGGGCGCCGACTCCGGGCTGACGATGGCCAGCAGTCTGCCGGAGGAAATCATATTGCCAAACCCAATGTTAATCAGCTTCATATTGCCCTCCTGTCACTCAATGTTCTGCACCTGTTCCCGGATTTTTTCCAGCTCCGCCTTGATGGCGACCACGCTCCCGGTCTGCTCCAGATCATTGCCCTTGGAACCGATGGTGTTGGCCTCCCGGTTCATCTCCTGCAACAGAAAGTCCAGTTTTCTTCCGACCGGGCCGCCGCTTCGCAGCATGGCACGCAGCTGGTCGAAGTGGCTGCGGAGGCGAACCGTCTCCTCATCCACGGCCACCTTATCGGCGAAGATTGCCGCTTCGGTCAGAATCCGGCCTTCGTCGATGGCAGTGTTTTCCAGCACTTCCTTCATTTTTGCCGCCAACCGCTCCCGGTATTCCGCCACGGTCACAGGGCTGCGCGCCTCCACTGCGGAAACCAGCTCCAGAATCGTCGCGGCGCGGCCAAGCAAATCCTGCTCCATGGCAGCGCCCTCGGCAGTACGCATCTGCGTATGCTTCTGAAGGGCGGCGTCCACCACGGCTAACAGTTCCCGCAGCTCCCGTTCCTCGTCCTCTTCCTCTTTTTCCACCACAAATACATCCGTGAATTTACAGAGCGCAGAGGCGGAAATATCATCCTGCACGCCGTACTGCGACACCATTTCCCGCATGGCGGAGAGGTACCCCTCCAGCACCGGGCGATTCAGAGAAACCTTCGAATTGCTGCCCGCCACCACATTGACGCTGATGAACACATCCACCTTGCCCCGGGTGATCTCCGCCTTAATCCGCTGCTTGACCGGGTCCTCCGCAAAGCTGTAAAGCCGCGGCAGCTTGACCGTGCAGTCCAGATAGCGGTTGTTGACCGAGCGGATCTCCACTGTGATCTCCCGGTTGCCGACAGTCTCCGCGGCTCTGCCATAGCCAGTCATACTCTTTATCACGCGTCTATTCCCCTTTTCCAAGATTCCGGCCGATGCGCCGGAGATACAGGCCGATCAGCCTGGAAAACCCAATGTCATAGAGTACGAATACCGCCATGCCGATGAAAAAAACCGGCAGCGTTCCCAGCGGAACCAGGTCGGTCAACGCCGTGAACGCGCTCCGGAACAACAAGAGCAACACAAAGAAGGCCGCCGTATAGGTCAGCAGCTTCAGCGGCCATTCCGCAAGCAGTCTGCCGATCTGTTCGATCAGGCTCTTGAGCAAGCCGTAATAACCAAAAAATACCGCGTACCACAGGGCCGCGCTCTTCTCCGGCAGGAGCAGCAACGCAAGCGCCGCCGTGACAACATACACCGCGCAGCCGGTCCGCAGGCCGCCGCGCAGCACCGCGGCCGCTGGAATCAGCCCGGCCACCGCAGCCGCCGCGATGACGAAGCCCGACAGCAGCCCGCCAAAATACAGGATCGCCACGGAGAGCGCCGCGAGAACACCGCCCAGCGCAATGATTCTCGACCGTTTCATCAGCAGCCATGGCCTCCGCCGAGACAGCTGCAGAGACAGTTGGCGCAGAGCATCGTGGTGCAGACGTCGTCACAGTCGCCGCCGGCCCCGTAGTTGGTCTGCCGGTACGGGAACCCGCCGCCCTGCACGTTGCGCAGCGCCTGCTGATACTCGGGGTTTTGCGGTTCCATGCTGCACGCCGACTGGAAATTCCGGCGCGCGTCATCCATCCAGCCCTTGCGGTAGGCCACAGCGCCGCAGAGATAATACCACTCCGCATCCGTGTCCGCCACGGTCCGAAGCATCCTGTCCGCCGCGTCCAGATCGCCGCGGTTAATGGCCTGCCGCGCTCTGGCATAGACCTCATTGCTGCCGGACGAGTAGTGGCTCGCGCTCTGATAGCTCTGGCTGCTCTGCCTCTGGTAGCTTTGTCCGCCGCCGCCCGCGCGATCTCTTGTAACCGTATCGTAGGCCTCGTTGATGTCCTTCATCTTCTCCTGCGCCAGATCGGCAAGAGGGTTGTCCACATAGTTGTCCGGATGATATTTTCGGGCAAGCTCGCGATACGCGCGCTTTACCTCCTCGTCCGTCGCGGAAGGAGAGACGCCGAGCACTTCATAGGGATCATTCATAGCTGCACCTATATCTTTCTTCTGATTTTCTCTTTACTTACGCGCGGCGTTTCCGACGGCGGAATGTTCCCTTGGACACTGCCTCCAGCACGGCAGGCAGGCCAAAATAAAGGATGTTTTCCGCCACAGCCCCATGACCGCCGCGGTCCATCAGTTCGAAGGCAGACGCCGCCAGATCGAGGGAGGCATCCATTCCCTGCCGGAGCTCGGACAGGTCCTGCTCCGACAGTGTGCCATTTTGGGGAGAGAACCGATAGCGTAGGGGATTGTAGCTGTCCTTTGCACAGTCGCGGCGTAAGTCGTCCAGCGCGTCCAACAGATACACATAGCGCCCGACGTGATAGAGCACCTGTTCCGCCGGGCGGCGCTGTCGGGGGTTCTCCCACCAGTCCGCGCAACCCTTTAAAATGGCGGCAAAAGCGTCCGCCGTCCGGTCAATGCTGCCGGAACGCTCCCGCTCCATGGCGCTCAGTGCCGCCAACCGCTCCCGAATGAGCCGGTCCATCTCCGGTCGACGCGCCGACGCCTTCCGGTAGGCGCGGGAAAAAAACCAGGCGCCAACACCCGCGGCGCGGCGGCGAAAAAAGCCGCCGTCCTGCATTTCGTCTCGCAGCTTCCAGTAGCTCAGGAGCGTCGTCAAATCGGCGGCATACTCCATAGCGGCATCCGCCTCCGTGCAAGTCTTGCACCGCACCAGCGACGCCGGACACCAGCAGCGGGCGGTTTCTCCCTTTCCCTGCCCCATGGTCAGGAGTACATAGAGGAAGGTCATATCATAGCTGAGAAGGAACCGCGTAAAAAAGCCATAGCGCTTGCCGAGGCACCGGCAGAGGCCGCAGTAGTCGGCCTGCCACCGGTTCAAGTCCCGGACCTTCAGTTCCTCCCGCAGGGGACGCACATATCCAAACATGGTTCATTCCTGTACAAATCCGGTAATTCGGAAACGGACGGTATTCTTCTTTTCCAGACGGCGGTTCCAGAGCAACGCCGGGACCATGCCCAGCACGAAGCCCACGCCGCCCCATAGGCCCGGCAGACGCGACACGGCGTTTCCCAGAAAGTATCCCACAAAAAACATCAGAATTGGCAGCGCATACACCAGCATTGCCGCGCCAAGCACCACCCCGGTATCCGATTCCAGCGTAACCCGGTCTCCGGGCTGTGCCCCGATGGGATTCTCCGCCCGGACAAACAGCGTCTGCCTGGCAGCGCCGCAGCCGCCGCAGCGGTGACAGTCGCCGCTGCAAGCGCTTTCCCGCTCCAAAAACACCTCGGCGTGCTCCGTGTCCAGGATTCGTTTTACTTCCACAGTCTGCCGCATATTCTACTCCGTCCCCGTCGCTTCCGCCAGCGTCGCCAGGTAATCAGCCTCGGTCATCAGATTCACGACCACGCTGTACGTCCCCAGCACGCCCACGTCGGTGTAGCCGTCCACGTAGATCGTCACGTTCTCTACCGTGTAGGTGCCCGCGACGTCGCTGACAGACCCGAGATCCACTACGGCACGGAGATTTGTCGATGTAACCTTTTCCATACTCGCGGCAGAGCCGCGAACCGAAGCCTGCAGCGACTGGGTCACCGCCTGCGCCACAAAGCCCGTCGGCACGTTGGTAAACTCAATGCTGCCAACCTTCAGTTTCGTTGTTTTCAGCCCACTGAGGGAAATCTTCACGGTTGCCTCGACCGTACCGCTCTGGTTGCTCACATTGTCCGGCAGAACAATCGGATACTCAACCGTCTGGTCTGCCTCCACCTTGGAAAGGTCCACAGTGGCCAGAATAATCTTATTCAGGCTGCTCAGCACCTTGCTGTCGCCGGACACCATCACGGTGGGCGGGTCGATCTCCAGGTTCACATCGGATTCCGTGGCGCCGCCGCCGGCCGTAAAGGCCACTGTCAGCGGCAGCTCTTTATACACGGCGACACTCATGGTCACGCTGACCCGGTCCATATCAGCAACCAGCCCTGTCGTACTTACCGCCTCGCCGGCGCTGTTGACCAGCGTGTACGGCATTTCCTGGGTGGTTGTGGCATCCAGCTCCTGCGGATCCAGATTGATCATCGCGTAGCTGATATCCGCCACCTGGTCTTTCGTCCCGGTGACCGAGACCGTGTCGAAGGCCGTCGTGATGCCCGCCAGCATATACCCGTCCTTCATGGAGCCCTCAAAGTTTGTTTTGACCGGGATCTCTCTGGTTTCCAGCTCTTCCACTGTAAAATCGATGGTGGAAGGCGTCTTTTGCTCAATGGTCAGACTGGTCGGCTGTATGGAGTTGGGATAAGTAATGGTATAGCTCCGGTTGTAGTCGCCAGCGGACTTAATTTTGGAGACGTCCACCGTCACCGTAATGTTGTCGTTTTCGAGCTGCGTCACCACCGTCCGCTTGCCGGTCACGCGAAGCGCGATCGTTGCGGAAGCGCCGTCTGTGATGGTCAGGCCCTGTTCCTGCAGTGTCTCGGTCCCGGAAAAGGTCACCGGAATGTTATAAATCGTCTGGGACAGCTCCGGGCTCACCACCGAGACCACATAGACCCACAGGACAAGCGCCGCGGCAACGGAAATCAGCAAACAAATCAGCTTATTCTTCTTCATGACCACTGCCCTCATTGCCATCGCCGGTCTTCTTCTGCGCGCTGTCCCGCCGGAACAGCCACGCACGCATCTTCTCGACCAGCGAATCTTCTTCCATTTCGTCCTGAATATGGCCGAGCTCCGTCTCCAGAATCTTCCGCAGCGTCTGCGGCGTCAGGGACCGCTTCAGCATACCGCCAACGGCCGCAGAAATGGTCCCCGTCTCCTCTGAGACAACGACGACCACCGCGTCGGAGGCTTCGCTCATGCCGATGGCCGCGCGGTGGCGCGTACCGAGGTCACTGCTGATGGCGGTGTTCTCCGTCAGGGGCAGCACACAGCCGGCGGCGGCAATCCGATCCTGCCGGATAATGACCGCGCCGTCGTGCAGCGAAGCTTTTGTGAAAAACAAATTGCGCAGCAGCTCCGCGGATACCTCCGCATCGATCACGGTTCCGGACTTAAAGTAGTCGTCGAGCGCGATCTCCCGCTCGAACACAATCAAAACGCCGGTCCGCTCACGCGCCATGATCTCGCAGGCCGCCACCGTTCTGGCAATGACCTGCGAGGTGGCGTTCTGGCCGTTTCTCCGGTTGGTCAGCACCAGCAGCGACCGGTTGCCGACCCGCTCCAACGCGCGCCGCAGCTCCGGTTGAAAGACGATGACCAGCGCGATCACGCCAATTTCCAGAATTCTTGTCAGGATATAATTCAAAACGCGCATCTTAACCGCGCCGGTCAGCCAGGTGACCAGCAGCAGCAGGACAATCGCGGAGGCAATCCGGATGGCGCTGGAGGAACGAATCCGAAGTAATACCCCGTAGAATATCAGCGCGACGATGGCAATATCAAGAATGTCAAAAAATCCAACGGTGGATATCATAGAGCGTGCGCTCTCAAAAAACGTCGCAAATGCAGTCACAGTCTCACCTACTTCTTTCAGGCAATTATTTTTATATTATAGCGGATTTCCCTCCCGATTACAAGGGTAACCGTGGACGGATTTCGCGGTTCCCGCCTGTTTGCTTTGGCAGATTGGGTCGCAAACCCACAAATTTATCCATTTTTTGTTTGCTTTTCCGGCACATTTGGGGAATTGATCAAAAGCAGCGCGGATTCCCCGTGATATTTCTCTCTGTCCCGCGCGGCCGCGGCAAAGGATTCGACCGTCCGGCCCGTCCGATGATCTTTTTTCGGCGCACGCCTTTTTTCCAGTAATTTTTCGCCGCCCGCCGCATATACTGTGCAATATGCGCCTGGGAGGTGAAGCAAATGGAAGGTTACCCGCCGGGGGATCTGGACGAACTGATCTTCGGAGACGAAGAATATTGGGTCAGCTCCAAATGAAGGATGGAGGATTCTCCATCCTTCCCCCTTTACATGTGCGCATTTTTTCGGTATAATAGTTGCAAAAATCAGAAAAGCAACGAGAGTGAACAACATGATTGAATTTGAAGAATACAAGGGAAAGCTGATCGATTTGCGCCCAAAGCTGATTGATCTGCGCGCTTCCCTCAACATTGACCACGCGCTGGAGGAGCTGGAGCGGCTTCACTCCATGCAGGAGTCCGAGGGTTTCTGGGACGACGCCGCCAAAAGTCAGAAGATTGCGCGCCAGACCAGGAATTATGAAAATACCGTCTCTGAATTCCGGCATATGGAGTCCCTCTGGGATGACCTGATGACCATTTGTGAAATGGCCCTGGAGGAGGATGACGGCTCCATGCTGGACGAGCTCCGTACCGGCTACGAAAAGCTGGAGACCAATATGGAAACCGCCCGCCTCGAAACGCTGCTCTCCGGCGAATACGACCAGAGCAACGCCATGGTCTCCTTCCACGCCGGTGCGGGAGGTACCGAGGCACAGGACTGGTGCCAGATGCTCTATCGGATGTACACCCACTGGGCGGAGAGCCACGGCTTTTCCTATAAGCTGCTCGACTATCAGGACGGCGACGAGGCAGGTACCAAGTCCGCCGACATCATGATCGAGGGTCCCAACGCCTATGGCTTTCTGAAGGGCGAGGCCGGCGTCCACCGGCTGGTCCGCATCTCCCCGTTTGACGCCAACGCCCGCCGCCACACCTCCTTCTCCGCTGTCGAGGTCATCCCGGAAATCGACGACGACATGGAGGTGGAAATCCGCACCGAGGACATCGAGATGCAGGTCTACCGTTCCTCCGGCGCGGGCGGTCAGCATATCAACAAGACTTCCTCCGCCGTCCGGCTGATCCACAAGCCCACCGGCATCGTGGTGTCCTGCCAGACCCAGCGGGATCAGTTCCAAAACAAGGCAACCTGTATGAAAATGCTCCGCTCCAAGCTGGTGGAGATCAAGGAGCGGGAGCATCTGGAGAAGATCTCCGACATCAAGGGCGTGCAGCAGAAGATCGAATGGGGCAGCCAGATTCGGAACTACGTCTTTATGCCCTACACACTGGTCAAGGATACGCGCACCGGCTACGAGACCTCCAATATTGCCTCCGTCATGGACGGCGATCTCGACGGCTTTATCAACGCCTACCTGACCTGCGCGGCCACAGGGACCTGGGTCACAAAATAAATAATTTCCGGATTGCCTCTTGCCATTATTTTGTTTTTATGTTATGATAGCCCCTGCATTATGGAAATATTCCCTGCAATCGACTTTGGAGGTTTCAATCATATGGATAAGCTTACGTTAGTCACCATGATCGTTCAGGTTGTCTGCGCAGTTGTGCTGATCGTCGTCATCGCCTTGCAGTCCGGCAAGAGCGCTGGCCTTTCCGGCGCCATCAGCGGCGGTAGCTCTGAAAATTTTCTGACCAAGGGCAAAAACAGAACCGTTGACGCAAAGCTGGCCTCCGTCACCAAGTGGATTGCAGGTTTGTTTATGCTTCTGACGTTCATTCTGAATCTGCTTTAAGCTGCTGCAAAATGCGGTGTGATCTAAGGATCACACCGCATTTTTTTATGACAGCTTCCGGATCTCCGTGCCGGTGTAGTAATGCAGCAGAATATCCAGATAGCTCTGTCCCGCCGCCGCCATGGTATTGGCGCCGTACTGGCTCATGCCGACGCCGTGGCCGCTCCCTGTCACTTCAAACACAATGCTGTCCGCCGTTACCGCGACGCGGAACCGGGCCGACGGCAGCGAAAAAATGCTGCGGAGCGTCGTACCGCTGTAGGAAACGCCGCCGATGGTCATGCTGTCCACTGCGCCGCCCGCCGTGTACGCCGTCTCTCCGAACCAGGACGCCGGATTCCCGGTCAGATCCGATTTTGGCAGCGCCTGTCGGAAGGTCTCGAGCGGAATCTTCTGCTCCGTCACCTCTGCGGACTCGGGGCTGGAAACCGGCTGCAAATAGGAAATCTCTCCGCCCCAGACCGCCGCGGCCGCCTCGGTGCTGCCGCCGGTGCTGGAGAAGTAGACCGCCTCGATCAGGTCGCCGTCACAGACGATGACCTCGCCGTCCGTGGCCTCCACGGCACTTTCCACTTTTTTCATGGCTGCCTCGTAGCCGTCGCCGTAGACCTCCGCTCCCTCTTCTTCGCTCAGATAACACTGGCAGCAGGCGGGATCGCCGCAGACGTCGGCGTTTTCATGCGCGCCGCCGCGCTGCACCAGGCGTACGGTGAAGGTCCTGGCGGCTACGGCCTGGGCCTTCAGCGCCTCAGTCTCGAAGGACGCCGGCATCTCCTGCAGCACAACGCCCACGAGGTAGTCGTGGAGCGTCAGTGACGTGACGGTCCCCTGGTCCAACAGCCGTACCGTGACGGCGTCATCGTAATAGGCCGTCCCGGTTTCCGCCTCGGTAGTCTCCGGCGCGGCGGTTTCCGTCTCCGCCGCATCGGCCTCCGTTTCCGGCGCGGCGGTCTCCGCCAGCACCGTCTCCTCCGGCAGCGCAAAACTTTCCGGCACCAGCACCGCCGGCATTGCCACGGTCAGCGCAGCGGCCAGCAGTCCGGCCAAAATAATCGTACCCATTTTTAATTCCCTCCATCGTAATTGTTTCCTGTTTTTTCCAGTTTTACTCCTGTCTTTGGCTTGCCCACAGGCTGTCCATCCGGTATACTATACGTATGCCGAAGAGATGGGAGGAATTCCGCATGGCGGACCTATACGATAATATCACCGTGCTGCCAAAGATCGGGCAGAAAAAGGCGGCGCTGTTTGCCGCTCTGGGCGTCCGTACGGTCTATGACCTTCTTTCCTATTTTCCGCGCGCCTATGAGGATCGGACGCATCTCTGCCAAATTGCGGCGCTGGAGCCCGGCGCACCCGCCTGCTTTGCGGCCATGGTGGTCTCGGAGCCACGAACCTCACACATCCGCACGGGACTGGATCTTACCAGGGTTCAGGTCGCCGATCAGACCGGACGGCTGACGCTGACCTTTTTCAACCAGCGCTTTTCCGCGGGTACGCTGCGCTACGGCGAACGCTATCTCTTCTACGGCGCCATGGATGGCGGCTTTACCGGCACAGGAATGCTGAATCCGGTGTTCGAGCCGCTGGCGCAGAGCGGCACCGTAACCAACTGTATCCTTCCGATTTACCCGTTGACCGCCGGGCTTACCAACAAGACCGTCCTGCGCACCGTCCAGATGGCAATTGACACCTGCCTGGCAGATCTGCCGGAGCTGCTGCCGGGGCGCGTGCTGACACGGTATGCTCTTTGCGATGTGCAGACTGCCTATCGGGAAATTCACATGCCAAGCTCCTTCGACGCTCTGGAAATAGCGAAGCGGCGGCTGATTTTCGAAGAATTTTTCGTCTTTTCCTGCGGGCTTTCCCTGCTGCGGGCCAGACGCGTCCGGGAACATCGGGACCCGATGGAACATACGGACCTGCGCGATTTCTACGCCGCCCTGCCCTTTGCGCTCACCGGTGCGCAGCGGCGGGCCATTCAGGAGATCCTCGGTGATTTTTGCCGCCCTCAGCCCATGAACCGCCTCCTGCAGGGCGATGTTGGCAGCGGCAAAACCATGGTGGCCGCCGCCGCCATCGTCAGCGCCGCCAAAAACGGCCTGCAATCCGCCCTGATGGCCCCGACAGAAATTCTGGCCGAGCAGCACTACCGCACGCTGCTGCCGCTGCTCGGCGCGCTCGGCGTCTCCGTCTGCCTGCTGACCGGCTCCCTGCCCGCCGCAGCGAAGCGGGCCGTCAAGGAGTCGCTCGCCTCGGGCGACTGCTCCTTGGTCATCGGCACGCACGCGCTGATCTCGCGGGACGTCCGCTACCGGAATCTCGGCCTCGTGGTCACCGACGAGCAGCACAGATTCGGCGTGTCGCAGCGGACCGCCCTCTCGGAAAAAGGGCCCAGCCCTCACCAGCTGATCATGTCGGCCACGCCGATTCCCCGGACGCTGGCGCTGATTCTCTACGGTGATCTGGACGTCTCCCTGCTGGACGAGAAGCCCGCCGGTCGAAAGGACGTGGATACCTTTCTTGTCGGCGAAGCCATGCGCCCCCGCATCAACGCCTTCATCAGGCGGCAGGTGTCGGAGGGCCATCAGGTGTTCGTCGTCTGCCCGGCGGTGGAGGATTCCGAGGAAAATGACCTCAAATCCGTAGAACTCTGGGCGGAGACGCTGCAAAAAACGGTCTTTCCCGATCTGCGGGTCGGCCTGCTGCACGGCCGGATGAAAGGCGCGGAAAAGGACGAAACCATGGGCGCGTTTGCCCACGGGGACTTCGACATTCTGGTCGCGACCACCGTCATTGAGGTGGGCGTAGACGTCCCGGGCGCCACGCTGATGGTCATTGAAAACGCCGACCGCTTTGGACTCTCCCAGCTTCACCAGCTCAGGGGCCGCGTGGGCCGGAGCAGCGACCAGTCCTATTGCGTGCTCTTTACCAGCCAAAAAAACGCGGAAACGCTGCAGCGGCTCAAAACCTTTTGTCAAACGAATGACGGCTTCCGCATTGCCGAGGCCGATCTGTCCCAGCGGGGCCCCGGCGATTTCTTTGGCTCCCGACAGAGCGGCCTGCCGGTTTTCCGGGTCGCCAGCCTGACCGAGGACCTCTCCGCGCTGACCGAGGCCAAGGAGGCGGCCGACGACTATCTGCGGCAGGAGGGCGGCTTTCCCGACGCCGAACCGCTGCGAAACCGGATCGCCGCCCTGTTTTCCGATGTGTCCGGCGCACTCAATTGATTTTTCTGTTGTAAGCCGGGGGTTTTTGTTGTAGAATAGATTGACTCAAAACAGGAGGGATCCCATGAGCGATTCGGAAAAAGCCGTTCTGCTGCACGAGCAGCAGGGCGATAACTGCTGTCAGGCTGTGCTCTGCGCTGCCTGCGGCCACTGCGGCCTGGACGAAGAGACCGCTTATCGGCTTGGCGCGTTTTTCGGCAGCGGGATGCGCCGCGGCGAGGTCTGCGGCAGCGTCACCGGCGCACTCATGGTGCTCGGGCTGCAATACGGCGATGAAAATAACCGAAAATGTCAAATGTCCAAGGAGTTTTTAACAGCGTTCGAGTCGCGATTCGGTTCCCTGCTCTGCCGGGACCTGAAACGCGGAGAGCAAAAAGCGAGCTGTGCGGAGCTGATCGCATACGCCGCGGATTATCTGGAGGAACATCTATGAAACCCATTGTACTCATCATCATGGACGGCGTTGGCCGCGGCGACGGCGGGCCCGGCGACGCGGTCGCGCAGGCGAACACCCCCAACCTGGACCGGCTGTTCGCAACCTGCCCCTATACCTGGCTGAAGGCCCACGGCCTCGCCGTCGGCCTGCCCTCCGACGAGGATATGGGCAACTCCGAAGTCGGTCATAACGCGCTCGGCTGCGGCCAGGTCTATTCCCAGGGCGCAAAGCTGGTGGAGGCGTCCATCGAGACCGGCGCGCTGTTCCAGTCCGAAACCTGGAAGTCGCTTATTCAGAACTGCCTGGATCACGACAAGGCATTTCACTTTCTCGGCCTGCTGTCCGACGGTAACGTCCATTCCAACATCTCCCATCTCTTCGCCCTGCTGCGCGAGGCAAAATCGGCCGGCGTCAAACGGGCCTACTGCCACATTCTGCTGGACGGCCGCGACGTGCCCGCCACCTCCGCGCTCGAGTACGTCGCGCAGCTGGAGAATGTGCTCGCCGCGCTGAACGGCGGGGACTACACCTACAAAATCGCCTCCGGCGGCGGCCGCATGACCATCACCATGGACCGCTACCAGGCCAACTGGAGCATGGTGGAGCAAGGCTGGAAAACCCACGTTCTCGGCGAAGGGCGTCAGTTTGCCTCCGCGAAGGACGCCATTGAGACCTACCGGCAGGAAACCGGCTGCATTGACCAGGATCTGCCCGCCTTTGTCATCGCCGAAAACGGCCGGCCCGTCGGCCCCGTCGCGAACGGCGACAGCGTTGTGCTCATCAACTTCCGGGGCGACCGGGCGCAGGAAATTTCCCTTGCCTTCGACCGCAGGGAGTTCCCCTACTTCGACCGTCCGGGTTATACCGGCGTACACTTTGCGGGTATGCTCCAGTACGACGGCGACCTCAAAATCCCCGAGCATTTTCTCGTGCAGCCGCCGGTCATCAAAAACACGCTGACCGAGGTGCTCTGCAAGCACGGCGTGCGGGAATACGCCCTGTCCGAAACCCAGAAGTTCGGCCATGTGACCTACTTCTGGAACGGCAACCGCTCCGGCAAGGTGGACGAACGCCTTGAAACCTATGAGGAAATCCCCTCCGACATCTGTCCGTTTGAGCAAAAGCCGAAGATGAAGGCAGCGGAGATCACTGACGCCATGGTCGGGGCCATGGCCTCCGGGCACTACGATTTTCTGCGCTGCAACTTCCCGAACGGCGACATGGTAGGTCACACCGGCGTATTTGACGCCGTCATCACCGCGATGGAGGCGGTCGACGCAGGCGTCGGCCGGATCCTGAAGGCCGCCGATCAGTACGGCTATATCGTGCTCGTCACCGCCGACCACGGCAACGCCGACCAGATGACCGAGACCAAGAAGGGCACGACCTCCATCCGCACCGCCCATTCCCTGAATCCGGTGCCCTTTATCCTCTATGCGCCCGGCGAACACTACGCGTTCAAGGACGGCGCCTACGGTCTGTCCAACGTCGCGCCCACCATTGTGAAGATGATGGGTTTCGAAGCGCCCGCCTGCTGGGACGCTTCCATGATCTGACATTACGCATAAAAAATCCGGTGCGCACCGCGCGCCGTCAAAATGACATTCTTCGTTTTGAATGGATTTTCGTATGACCGGAAAGAGCGCTCCGGCCCAGCCGGAGCGCCTCATTTTTTCCTCTTGTGCTTTGCGGAAAAATAAGCTAGAATAAACGTTATCCCAAATAAGGAGGTTCGCTATGATTCGTCAAGATTCAGAACGCGGTTCGATCATCGTGGAAAGCAATGTCTATCGCAACATTGCCGGACTGGCTGCATCCAACTGCTTTGGTGTCAAAGGGATGGCGGCCCGCTCCAGAACAGATGGGCTAATTTATCTGCTGCGGAAAGAATCCGCCAACAAAGGCGTCTCGGTGACGTTCGACGACGACGATTCCGTTACCATCGATCTGCACATCATGGTTGACCATGGCGTGAATATTCCCGTTATTTCGGCCTCCATCATCAGCGAGGTCCGCTACAACGTCACCAAATCGACCGGGACTGCCGTCAAGGCAATCAACGTCCATGTCGATTCCATTATGCTCGACTAATCAGAGTAAATCCGACACGGAGGTGTGCACTATTGAGGCAGACCATTGACGGGGCAGCGTATCGGCGCATGTTGATCAGCGCTGCCGCCTCCATTGAAAACCAGAAACAATCCATCAACGAGCTGAACGTATTCCCGGTGCCAGACGGAGACACCGGCACCAATATGTCCATGACCCTGAATGCCGCTGTGGCCGATCTGCGGAAGGCCGACGCGCTTTCTCTCGACAAGGCCGCGGATATCACCGCCGGCGCGCTTCTGCGCGGTGCGCGAGGCAATTCCGGCGTCATTCTCTCCCTGCTGTTCCGGGGTTTCTCGAAATCCTTCAAGAGCAGGCAGGAGGCGGATGGTGCATTGCTCGCCGAGGCTTTGACCATCGGCGTCGAGACCGCGTATAAAGCCATCATGAAGCCCACCGAGGGCACCATTCTGACCGTTTCCAGGCTTGCCGCCGCCGCGGCCACGGAGGCCGCCGACACCGATGCCTGCTTTGAGCAGGTTTTGATGGCGGCCATTGAGAAAGCCAGTGAGGCGCTGAAGCAGACCGTGGAGCAGAACCCCGTGCTGAAAAAGGCCGGTGTGGTCGACGCGGGCGGCAAGGGCTACCTGGCCATCCTGGAGGGCATGCTCGCCAGCCTGCAGGGCAACGACGTCGAGCCGGCAGAAGGCGCCGCCGAAACGAAAGCCGCCGCCAGCTTCTCCGATTTCGACGATGAGGACATTCTCTATACCTATTGCACTGAATTCATCGTCTCCCGGGACAATGACCGGGACCCCGCCCTGCTCCATTCTTTCCTCTCCGGCGTTGGCGACAGTCTGGTACAGGTGGACGACGATGACATCATCAAGGTCCACGTCCACTCCAACGAGCCCGGTAACGTCATCACCCACGCGCTGAAGTACGGCGCGCTGCTGACCGTCAAGATTGAGAACATGCGGGAGCAGCACACCGAAAAGGTTCTGTCCGAGGCGGAGCAGACCAAAAAATTTGCGCAGCCGGAAAAAACATTCGGCGTCGTCTCCGTCTGTGCGGGTCCGGGTCTCGCGGAGGCCTTCCGGGATCTCGGCGTGGACCAGATCGTCGAGGGCGGCCAAACTATGAATCCCTCGACGCAGGATATTCTCTCCGCCGTCAACGCGACGCCCGCCGAGATCGTCTATGTCCTGCCAAACAACAAGAATATTATTCTGGCCGCCGAGCAGGCGGTACCGCTGTCGGAGAAGAAGATCGTTGTGATTCCCACCAAGACCGTGCCGCAGGGCATCACCTCCATGCTGTCCTTTGACGCTTCCCTGGAGGAAGCTTCGCTGACCGAGGCTATGATGAGCGCGTTCGACACGGTCTCCACCATGCAGATCACCTATGCTGCCCGCAATTCGGACTTCGACGGCCACCGGATCCAGGCCGGCGATTATCTGGGGCTCTTTAACGGTGCGCTGTTCAAGACCACGCAGGATATTTCGTCCATCCTGCGTGCCATGGCCGAGCAGGTGCGGGACGAGGGCAAGGAATTCGTTTCCATCTTCTACGGCGAGGACATCTCCGAAGAAGATGCAAAGCGCACGGCCCTCGCGATTTTCCAGGAGACCTGCCCCGACGCGGAGGTCACGCTTCTCTACGGCGGGCAGCCGATTTACTACTATCTGATTTCCGCGGAATAATTAAAAACATGCAAAAGGCCCCTGCTCCGGGCATGGAGCAGGGGCTTATGATAAAACGGGCCGGGTAGCAAATCCGGCCCGCTTTTTTTGCGTCAGCCCTGGCTGGAGTATGGGGACTGACCGCTGGAACCGCTCTGCGGGAGCTGATTGCTCCACTCCTGCTGCGTCTCCTGCTGTGTCTCTTCGGTGGTCGTCGTCGTATCCGGCTGCTTCTCATCCAGTGTGATGGTGAGCGTCAGCTCCGAGCCGCTCCGATAGACCTTCAGCGTCGTGGTATCGCCTGCCGCGAAGTTCTTCAGCGCGGCCACAAGATCCGTATAGGTGGAAACTTCATAATCCCCGAGTCCGGTGATGATATCGCCCTGCTGCAAGCCGGCAGTCGCCGCGCAGGAGCCCTCCACGACAGAGTTCACATAGGCGCCGACCGGCAGCCCGTAGGTCGAAGCCGTATCGCTGTCCAGGTCCTTGACGGTCACGCCCAGATAGGGACGTCCCTTCACATAGCCGTATTCCTTCAGATCCGCCACGATACTCATGACATCGTTGATGGGGATTGCAAAGCCGATTCCCTCAATCGTATCGCCATAGTACTTTGCTGTTGTAATGCCGATGACATTGCCGTTCATGTCGAACAGCGGGCCGCCGGAATTGCCCTCGTTGATGGCGCAGTCGGTCTGCAGCATGCTGATCGGCGTGCCGTCGGTATTGACCTCACGGTCCTTCGCGCTGATGGCGCCGGTTGTCAGCGTGTAGGTCAACTCGCCGAGCGGGTTCCCGATGGCGCAGACAGTTTCGCCCACCTGCAGGTCATCGGAGTCGCCGATGGAAACCGGTGTCAGGCCGGTGGCGTCGATTTTCAGCAATGCCACGTCGTTGGAAGAATCATAGCCGATCACGGTGGCCTCGTAGGTATCGCCGCTGTACAGCGTCACAGTCAGCTTGGTCGCGTCCTCAATGACGTGATAGTTTGTGACGATATAGCCATCCTCGGAGATGATAAATCCGGAGCCGGAGCTGGCGGACGCCGACACCTGACCGAAGACATTCGTGGTCGTTCCCTCGTTGGCAATGCCCACAACGCTTTCCACATAGGCGTTATAGACCTCGCTGGGCGTCAGGGACTTGTCGCCGACATTGGTGGAGAGGTTGCTGGCCAGCTTCTGTACGGCGGTATCCGTCACATTGCCGGTCGACTCGGAGCCGCTCTGGGTAGTCGTCTCGGCGGCGGAGGCTTGCAGCGCGTCGAGCTTCTTGCTCAGCAGCGAGGCGCTGATAGCGCCGCCGCCGAGGCCGCCCAGCATGGCGCATACCAGCGCGACCGCGGCAATCTTCAGTCCCATATGGCCCTGTTTCGCTTTCTCGGGCCCCTTGGCCCGCGTCCGGTATTCCGGACGCAGAGGCTCGTAAGCATATGCATTCTGTTCCTGCGGATTTTCCGTTTCGGTCTCCCGCGGATTCTCTGTACTGTCTTCCGATGCGGCGCTGTCGGCAGCGGCTTCGCCTCCTACATGCTCCGCACGATATCCGCTCTCCTGCTCGGGAGCTGCCTTTTCTTCGTCTGTATGCGTAACTTCCCGCGGATCGTCCCCCTTCGGCGTATGAAACTCGTAGTTGTTATCATCCATGGTGCTTCGCTCCCTTTGTTTTTTTGTACTGTCTTTATGTTATCCCGGAATTGTGAAAAAACTATGTCCTCATTCCAAACAGATTTTTAACATTCGTTGTTGAATTTGTGAAAATGGGCGGGCCTGCCGCAAATTACGTTTTGCAGCAGGCCCGATGATTATTCGCAGCAGGTGCGCATTGCGAGAATTGTCCGCTCGATGAGCGTATCCAGATCCCAGCCCAACAAGTCCGCGCCCTGCTGAATCACATCGCGGGAACAGCCGGCAGCGAATTTCTTGTCCTTGAACTTCTTTTTGACGCTCTTGCTCTCCATGTCCTGCACGCTTTTGGAGGGGCGCATCAGTGCGGCGGCGCCGATCAGGCCGGTCAGCTCGTCACAGGCAAAGAGAATTTTTTCCATCTCGTGCTCCGGCTTGACATCCGCGCAGAGGCCGTAGCCGTGGCTGACCACAGCGTGGACCGTCCGCTCGTCGGCGCCGGCCTCGCGCAGCAGCGACTGACATTTGATGCAGTGCTCCTCCGGCCAGCGCTCAAAGTCGATGTCGTGCAGCAATCCGACGTTCCCCCAGAACGCCTCCTCGTCGCCATAGCCCAACTCTTTGGCAAAATAACGCATGACGCCCTCCACGGTCTCCGCGTGTTGCAGATGGAAGGGCTCCTGGTTGTATTTCGTGAGCAGCGCCCACGCTTCTTCTCGTGTCATGTTCTTTCTCTCCTTGCTTTATTCCTTGACCGTGCCGTCGGCATGAAAGATCGGCAGCTTTTCCAGATAAATAATGTCGTCACGGTCCTGCGCTTCCCCTTCAGCCAGAATGGCCATCCGGCCGCAGATGGTACCGCCCGCCTCTTCGACAAGCTTCTCCAGCGCCCGCAGCGATTCCCCCGTGGAAATCACGTCGTCTACAATCAGAATCCGCTTGCCCCGCATCTCGCTGGCATCGTCGCCGGAGAGGTAAAGTTTCTGCTCCTTTGCCGTGGTGATCGAATGGACCGTCACGCCGAACACGTCCTTCATATAGAGCTTCGGCGCTTTTCTGGCCAGAAAATAGCGGTTTTTCCCGCTCTGGCGGGCCATTTCATGGATCAGTGGGATGCCCTTGGACTCGGCGGTAATCATATAGTCATAGTCCGGCGCTTTTGCTAACAGTGCCTTCGCCGTTGCCACCGTCAGTTCGACATCCCCAAAAATTACAAATGCTCCGATATATAGGTCATCCATCACCTTGCAGATGGGAAGATCCCGCTCTACGCCGGCAATTGTCATATGATGGACCATCCTTGACTCCCCTTTCCCCGCGGCATTTCCGCACGGCTCTATTATACCGTCCGAAGAAACGAAAGTCAATTCCGCCGCGCGCCCGCTCAATCAATCGGTCACAAAACTCCCAGTCGCCGCATAGACTGATAACGTAACAGACTGCGAAAGGTGGAATGCTGATTGCCTGCAAAAGGATACATTCAGGCCCATGTCTTTACCTCGCGGGCCAACCTTCCTCTGGCGGACGCCGCCGTCACGATCCAGGCAAAAGAAGCGGACGGATGCTGCACGCTTTTCTCGCTGCAGTTGACCAACTGCTGCGGAAACACCAGCATCATTCCCATCAACGCACCGCCGGTTGCGGAGACGCAGGCGCCGGGACGTGCGGTCGGTTTCTCCCTTGTGAACATTGTCGTAGATCTGCCGGACTATGAGCAAGTGATCGTGGAGAACGTTCAGGTATTTCCGGACACGATTACCCTGCAGGATGTGCAGATGCTGCCCCGGGAAGCATTGCCAACTCAACGGGGGCAGCCCCAGGTTTACATCGTCACGCCCCAGAATCTTTGAAAGACTATTCTCCAATTGGAACAAGGAGGACGCATCATGGCCGACGGCATTCCCTACATACCAGACACAATCACGGTCCATTTGGGCCTCCCGGACAGCAACGCCGCCAACGTTACCCTCTCCTTCCCGGAGTACGTCTGCAACGTTGCCTCCAGCGAGTTATATCCGACCTGGGCCCCAAGCGCGCTGCGGGCAAATGTTCTTTCCATTGTCTCCTTTGCCCTGAATCGCGTCTTCTCTGCATACTACCGCGGCCGCGGCTATGAGTTCGACATCACCTCCTCCGCGATCTATGACATGAAATTTGTCTATGGCCGCAACTACTTTGACCATACCATGCAAATCGTGGCTGAACTGTTCAACGACTATCTCTGGAATGCTTGTGAAAGCGCGCCGCTGTCTTCCTCCTTCTGCAATAAAACGGTCTCTTCCTGCGCTTGCGTCAGCAGATGGGGAACCCAGGAGCTTGCGTGCGAAGGTAAAAACTCGATCCAGATTCTGAAAGAATACTGCGGCGACGACATGGATACCATCACAAACGCGCCCATTCAATCCTGCAGCGCTCCCTATCCCGGTATGCCTCTCCTGCTGGGAAGTAAAGGAAAAAACGTTTTGTATCTGCAAATCGTTCTGAGCGGGATTGCCGTCTTCTATCCGGAAATCCCTGTGCTCAGTCCGATGGACGGTGAATTTGGCTCCGCCATGGAACAGTCCGTCTCTGCCTTTCAGCGGATTTTTCATTTGACGGTGGATGGAATGATCGGCAAAGCGACCTGGTATCGGGCCGTCCTGCTGCACGACGCCATGCTGCAGTTAAGCGAGCTCAACGCCCAGGGGCAGCAATTCGCGGGGATCTCCTGGGAGTATCCGGGGACCATTCAGATGGGAAATTCTGGCGTCAAGGTCACGCATCTGCAATATATGCTTTCCGTCATCAGCGAATTTACTTACTGTGTTCCGGCGCTGCAAGTCACGGGAGGCTTTGATCTCTCGACCAAAGAAGCCGTGTCGGATTTTCAAAAATTTTCCCATCTGCCGGCGACCGGCGTTGTGGACGCGAAAAGCTGGGACGCCATCTATAACCGATTCGCCGGAATTAAGAACGTCGTGCTCTCGCCCACTGCCAGCTATCCGGCGATCGCCTGCTATCCCGGTCGGGTGCTGCGCCGTGGGATGCGGGATTGAGGAAGGAGGCCGTTATGGAGCAACCCAGCCAAAACATTCAGAACCTGCAAACCATGCTGCGAGTCATCTCAAAGGCAGGCGGCGAGATTCCGTCTGTCATCCCGGATGGGATTTACGGCAGCCAGACTGCCGACTCCGTCCGGGCCTTTCAGTGTGCCGCTGGACTGCCGCAGACAGGCAGCGCCGACGAGCCGACCTGGCGAAACGTCAGCATCGCCTATGCCGCGCTGGCTCCGTCCACAGCAGTGCCTGCGCCGCTGTGGATTGAACTGCGACGAGACCAGGTGCTGTCATCCGCCGCCGACAACACGCACATCTATTTGGTGCAGGCCATGCTGTTGGCGTTGAGTCAATATTATGTCAATTTCCCCGCGCTGACAGTCACGGGCAAGTTTGACAGCACAACAGAAGCTGCCGTCCGACGGCTGCAAAAGGTCAGCGGTCTGCCGGAAACGGGTCAGGTTGACCGCCGTGTCTGGAAGTATCTCACCTCGCTTTACCGGCTGGCAGCGGGCAATGGAGCCCGAGATAGCAATGGGAAAAAGTAGTTGCATTTTCAAAAAAACATGGTATAATGAAAACCACTGTGGAGGCTTAGCTCAGCTGGTTAGAGCGCATGCTTCACACGCATGAGGTCGACGGTTCGAGTCCGCCAGTCTCCACCAAAAAACAGGCGCGCCATGTGGCACGGCTGTTTTTTTCGTGGAACTCGGACTCGAACAGGGCGGCGGCCCGCCGGGGCTGACCCGGTGCGCCGTTTTGCGCGGTATTGCCCGCTTTTTCTCCGTGCGTCCTTGCATTTCACAGGCAGGCATGGTATAGTACGGAAAGAATATGAGCGTTCGTTCCTCCGCCTTGAGCGGGACGCGGAACGGGGAAAACCCACGAGTAGGTCACTGGGAGGCGCACAGCGCCGGGTCAGATACGCGGGACGAACGGATTGTTTTCTGCCAAATCCGGAAAACGATGCCGCCGCGTTTTTTACATCGCATTTCGGCGCATCTCTCCGGAGGTGCGCCGATGTTTTTTGTAAGGATGAACGCCATGAAAAAACGGATTCTCTCTCTTTTTCTGACCGCCGCTTTGCTCTGCTGGGTGCTTTGCGGCTGCGGCGGCGGTACCGACGCGCAACAGGCCGCCCGAAAAACCGCAAACTATTACGACTCGCCAGCGCTTTCCCTCGCGGACTCTCTGCTTGCCGTCTGCTTCAGCCGGGAGGAAAACGGTTACACCGGCTGGCAGGAAAGCTATTACGCGGCCGTTTGCGAAGAATTGACTGTCTGCGGCGGCGTTCTCTCCGAAACCAAGGCCACGGACTACACGCAGGCCATTCTGGGTCTCACCGCCGCCGGCTACGACGCGCAAAACGTCGCGGGCTACGACCTGACCGCGTTCCTCAGCGATCTGGAGGCGGTCCAACGGCAGGGCCTCAACGCGGTTTTTCAAGCGCTGCTGGCGCTGGACTGCGGCAATTATGAGATCCCGGAAAAGCAGGATGGCAAAACCGCGACTAGGGACGATTACCTGGCCGTCATTCTCGCCGCGCAGCTCCCCGATGGCGGCTTCACGCTGGGCGGCGAGAGCGGCGACCCGGACATGACCGCCATGGCGCTGCTGGCGCTGGCTCCCTACCGGGACCGGCCGGAGGTCCAGGCGGCTGTGGACGCCGCGCTCGCCTGCCTCTCCGCGCTGCAGGAGGACGACGGCGGCTACCAGAGCTGGGGCACCGTCAACTCCGAGAGCTGTGCGCAGGTCATTCTGGCGCTCTGCCAACTCGGTATTTCCCAGGGCGACAGCCGCTTCGTCAAAAACGGGCATACCATACTGGATAAGCTCCTGACCTACCGGCAGCGGAATGGCAGCTTTGCTCACCAGGAGGGCGGCGACACGGACAGTCTCGCCACGCTGCAGGCCTTCGAGGCCCTGACGGCCCTCTGCAAGCAGGAGGCCGGCGGCCCCGGGCTTTTCGATTTTTCCGAATAGGAGGGATTTTCTATGAAGCGTTCTGTTCGGATGCTCTGTCTTTTTCTGCCGCTCTGCCTGCTTCTGACCGCCTGCGGCGGCAAGACGCAGACCGTAACCGTCCCCGATACCAACGGCGACGGCAGGCTCACCTGTACGCTGGAGATCCGCTGCGACACCATCCTCGACAATCTAAGCAAGCTGACCGCGGGGAAACAGGATCTGGTCCCCGCGGATGGTCTGCTGCTCGACACCGGCGAGATCGAATTTGAGAGCGGCGATTCCGTATTCGACGTGCTGAAGCGTGAGATCACAAGCAGGAAGCTCCACTTTGAATATGAGGACGGCACCGCCTATGGCGCGGTGTATATTGAGGGCATCTGCAACCTCTATGAATTCGACTGCGGTCCGCAGTCCGGCTGGATGTACAGCGTTAACAGCGTTTTCCCAAGTCTGGGCTGCTCATCCTATACGCTGGCAGACGGCGACCAAATCCACTTTCTCTACACCTGTGATCTGGGCGACGACGTGGGAGGCGGGGTGCAGAAATGAAGCACGACGCATTTTCCTCCTTTCACCCACTGGTGGGCTTTCTCTATTTTCTCCTGGTGCTGCTGCTCTCCATGTTCTTTTTCAATCCGGTCTGCCTTGTCGTCTCCCTGTTCTCCGCCGTGACCTACGCGATCTATCTGGGCGGTACAAAGACCGCACGGTTTCAGCTCCGCGTTCTGCTGCCGCTGATGCTCCTGACCGCCGTGCTGAACCCCGTTTTTAACCATGAAGGCGCCACCATTCTGACCTATCTGCCGAACGGCAACCCGCTGACGCTGGAAGCCATCGCCTACGGCGCGGCCGCCTCTGTCATGCTGGCCGCTGTCGTCACCTGGTTTTTCTGCCTGAATCAGGTGATGACCTCCGACAAGTTCATCTATCTCTTCGGACGCATCATCCCGGCGCTCTCCCTGCTGCTCTCCATGACGCTGCGCTTCGTGCCGAGGTTCAGCGCCCAGATGAAGGCGGTCGCCGCCGCCCGGCGCGCCGCCTGCCCGGCGCAGGAAGGCCGGAACCTGCTGCAAAAGGCAAAGCAAGGCTTGGCTGTCTTTTCCATCACCGTCACCTGGGCGCTGGAAAACTCGATTGAAACCGCCGACAGCATGAAATGCCGCGGCTACGGCCTCTCCGGCCGCACCGCCTACTCAATCTACCGCCTGACGCCCCGGGACCTGGTCGCCCTGGCCGTGCTGTTTGCCGCCGGCGCCTATGTCGTTCTGGGCAGTGCGCTGGGCGGCATCTCCTTCCAATATTATCCTGTGCTGTCCGGCCGTCTGACCGGCGCCTATTCCATCAGCATTTTTTTCTGCTACCTGCTGCTCTGCCTGCTTCCAATGCTGATTAATGTCTGCGAGGATCTGAAATGGAACTCTTTGACCTCCGCGATCTGACCTTTACCTACCCAGGCGAGGCCGCTCCCGCCCTGCGGGAGCTGTGCTTTTCCGTGTGGCCCGGCGAATTTGTCCTGCTGCTCGGCCCGTCCGGCTGCGGCAAATCCACCCTGCTTCGCCAACTGAAAACCGCGCTCGCGCCCCATGGTGACCGCGCCGGTCGGATTCTCTACCGGGGAACGCCGCTGGACGAGCTGGACCTGCGGACGCAGACCGCCAAAATCGGCTTTGTCCAGCAAAATCCCGACAACCAGATCGTCACGGACAAGGTCTGGCACGAGCTGGCCTTCGGGCTGGAAAGTCTGGGCTTTGACTCCGGCACAATCCGGGGCCGTGTGGCCGAGATGGCCAGCTTCTTCGGCATCGAGGGTTGGTTCCACCAGAGCGTTGCGGAGCTGTCCGGCGGTCAGAAGCAGCTTCTCAATCTGGCGGCCATCATGGTATTGCAGCCGGATGTGCTGATTCTGGACGAGCCCACGAGTCAGCTTGACCCGATCGCCGCCGCCGACTTTCTGGCCACGCTGGGCCGCATCAACCGGGAGCTCGGCACCACGGTGCTGCTGACCGAACACCGGCTGGAGGACGTCTTTCCGCTGTCCAGCCGCGTCCTGCTGCTGGACGGCGGCCGCCTGCTCTTCGACGGCATGCCGGAGCCGGCCTTTCTCGCCCTGAAGAAGCAAAATCACCCCATGCTGCGGGCCATGCCCGCCCCATGCGGATCTGGTCCTCGCTGGAAAGCGACCTGCCCTGCCCCATGACCGTCGCGGACGGCCGGGCCTTTCTGACGCAATATGCAACCTTCCATACGCTGCTGCCGCTCCCCACGCATCCGCCGCGTCCGCGCGGCGACACGCCCGTCCTCTCCGTCAAGGATGCCTGGTTCCGCTATGAAAAGGGCGGCGAGGATGTGCTGCGCGGGCTGACACTGCGGCTCTTTCCCGGCGAACTCTTCTGCCTGCTGGGCGGCAACGGCTCCGGCAAGACCACAACGCTCTCCCTGCTGACCGGGGAGCATAAACCCTACCGCGGTACCGTCACGATATCGGGGACCCGGCTGGCTGCGCTGCCGCAGAATCCCCAGTCTCTGTTTCTGAAGCCCACGCTGCTGGAAGACCTGCGGGAAATGCTGCCCGGACCGCAGACGGCTGAGCGCGGGGAAAAGCTCGCCGCCGTTTGCAGCCTCTGCCTGCTCGGCGGGCTGCTCCACCGGCACCCCTACGACCTCTCCGGCGGTGAACAGCAGCGGGCGGCGCTGGCCAAGGTGCTGCTGACGGACCCGGATATTTTGCTGCTGGACGAGCCGACCAAGGGACTGGACGCGGACTTCAAGCAAAACTTCGCCGCGATTCTGCGGGACCTGACCGCGCGCGGCGTCGCCATATTGATGGTCAGCCACGATGTGGAATTCTGCGCCGAGCACGCGGACCGCTGCGCCCTGTTTTTTGACGGGACGATCGTGGCGGAGGACGCGCCGACGCCGTTCTTTTCCGGCAAGAGCTTTTATACCACCGCCGCCAACCGCATGGCCCGGCACCTGCTGCCCGAAGCCGTTACGGCGGAGGACGTCATCGTTTCCTGCGGCGGCACACTGCCGCCTCCCCCCGAAAAGCGGGAAGTTCCTGTCTCCGCGCCCCGGATCACGCGAAAAAAGCCCCGAACCCCGCTGCCCCTCTGGCGGCGGATTCTGGCCTGGATTTCCGGCGTTGTCTTTTTCGCCGCGCTGATCTATTCCTTTTTTACCGTGAATCTGACCGAGCTTTTTACCTCGGAAAACTACCGCGGTCCCGCTGGCAGCTTTGCTGTGGTCTACGGCGTGCTGATCGGCGCGCTGCTGGTCTTCGCCTGCTGCGTGACGAGAAAGCCGGAGGCCCAGCCAAACCGGCTGCTGCGCGGCAAGCTGACCCGGCGCACCGTGCTCTCGCTCTGCCTCTCCCTGCTGGCCATTCCTCTGACCATTCTGCTGGGCATCTATGTGCTGCAGGACCGGAAGTACTATGTGATCTCCCTGCTGATTCTCGCGGAGACGCTCCTTCCCTTCTTTCTGGCCTTTGAGGGCCGGAAACCGCAGGCACGCGAGCTGGTCATTCTCGCCGTCCTCTGCGCGCTGGGCGTGGCCGGACGGGCAGCCTTTGTCGCCCTGCCCAGCTTCAAGCCCGTCACCGCCATGGTCATCGTCTCCGGCGTCGCCTTTGGCGGCGAGGCCGGATTCCTGGTGGGGGCCATGACCATGTTTACCTCCAACATGCTCTTTGGGCAAGGTCCGTGGACCCCCTGGCAGATGTTCGCCATGGGCGTCATCGGGCTGCTTGCGGGCGTTTTGTTCCGCAAGGGCCTGCTGCGGCGGGACCGGCTCTCGCTCAGCGTCTTTGGCGCCGTCGTCACGGTGCTGCTGTACGGCGGCATCATGAACCCGGCGTCGGTGCTCATGTATCAGTCGAATCCCACCTGGGGCATGATCTTCACCGCCTACCTGACCGGCGTTCCCGTGGACCTGGTCCATGCCGCCGCGACGGTGCTGTTTCTCTGGCTTCTCTCCGAACCGATGCTGCAAAAGCTCGACCGGGTGAAGGAAAAATATGGCCTGATGGAAGGAGAAACCCCATGAAATTCCGGGACCGGCTTTATCTCTCCACCATCGCGGACGACGCCTGCGAGGTCGCGCGGCGGCACCGTCTGGGGCTGGAGCTGGCGCAGTTTTGCACCGCCGCCAACATGGACGACTACTTTGACGAGTACGGCCCGCAGGCCATCGAACATATGCGCAGCGCGCGGCGGTTTGTCTTTCACGCCCCCTTCAATGAACTCTGCCCCGCCGCCATCGACCCTCTGGTCCTGACGCTGACGCGGCAGCGGTACCTGCAGGCCTTCGCGCTTGCGCGGAACCTGGGCATTTCCCGCGTGGTGGTCCATACGGGCTATGTCCCGCTGGTCTACCACAAAAGCTGGATGGTGGAGCGGTCCATTGCCTTCTGGAAGGCGCTTCTGACCGAGCTGCCGCAGGATTTGACCATTCTCCTGGAAAACGTCATGGAGGACGGCCCGGACCAGCAGCGCGCCGTGGCCGAGGCGGTCGACGACCCCCGGCTGCGTCTCTGCCTCGACGTGGGACACGCCAACGCCGAATGCTCGAAAACGCCAATTCCCCAGTGGATCGACGCGCTGGCTCCCTGGCTCTCCCATGTCCACCTGCACAACAACGAGGGCGGCTGGGACCTGCACCAGAATTTGGGAGAGGGCAGCATCCCCATGGAGGACGTGCTGCGCCAGCTCGAAAGCTGCCGCACCGATCTCACCTACACGATTGAAACCATGCACGCCGCGCCGTCCGTCGATTTTTTGCAGCAGCGCGGGTTTTTGGAGCGAGACGAATGAACATATTACTTTCAGGCGGCTGCAAAAACGGGAAATCCTCCATCGCGGAGCGCCTGACCGTCCGCCTGGCGGGCGACGGCCCGCGCTATTATGTGGCCACCATGATTCCCCACGACGAGGAGGACCGGGCGCGGATTCGCCGCCATGTGTCGGAGCGGTGCGGCCTCGGCTTTGAAACGCTGGAACGCGGCCTCGACATCGGCGGCTGCGCGGACGGCCGGGAGAACGGCACGTTTCTGCTCGACAGCGTGACGGCCCTGCTCTCCAACGAGATGTTTCCGCCCACAGGCGAGCCGGATTTTGATGCGCCCCAGCGGGTGGCGGAAGGACTCCGACGCTTCGCGGCGGCGGCGGGAAACGCCATTTTCGTCAGCGATTACATTTTTGGCGACGCCGAACGCTACGACGACCTCACGGAAGTCTACCGGCGGGGTCTGGCCCTGCTGGACCGCACACTGGCGGCGCTCAGCGATACGGTCCTCGAGGTCTGCGCCGGCAATCCGATCCTGCACAAGGGAGGTCTGCCCCGATGAACGGCTTTTTTACTGCGCTCTTTATGGCCGTCAGCATGTTCTGCGCCCTGCCCTTCCCCTGCCGCCGGTGGGATGAGAGTCTCCGGGGCCGGATGCTTCTGTGTCTGCCGCTGGTGGGCCTTCTGCTGGGCGGGCTCTGGGCCCTGGCCGCCTGGCTGCTTATGCTGCTCGGCTGTCCACGCCTGTTGCAGGCGGCGCTTTTGACCGCGCTTCCCTTCCTGCTGACCGGTTTTCTCCATCTGGACGGCTATATGGACTGCGCCGACGCCATCCTCTCCCGCCGGGATGAGGAGACAAGGCAGCGCATCCTCAAGGATTCCCATGTCGGCTCCTTTGCCGTGATCTCCCTCTCTCTGCTGCTTTTGTTCACCTTTGCCCTCTGGAGCGGCGCGGAACTGACGGGAAAGCTGCCCTGCCTTTTGCTGGTTCCCGCCATCACGCGGGCCTGCGCCGCGGCGGCGGTGCTGCGGCTTCCGCCCATGCCCGGCAGCAGCTATCAGGCCATGCCCGCGGACCGCGGCGGCAGCGCCGCCATGGCGGTGTTGGCCGTCGCGCTCTCGGCGCTCTGCGTGCTGCTCTGCGGGTTTTCCGGCTTTGCCGGACCGGCGGCACTGCTGGGCGCGCTGATCGCGATACTCTACGGCGTCCGGCAGCTCGGCGGCATGTCCGGCGATATCTCCGGCATGGCGATCACCGTCGGCGAATTCTGCGGCGTTGCCGCGCTCTGCCTGTTATAAGGAGGACTTGAATGGAACTGATTCTCGGCGGCGCTTATCAGGGAAAGCGCGACTATGCCATACAAAACTTCGGCCTCACCGAAGGCGATATCTGCACCTGCACGGCGGATTGTCTGCCGGACCGTTCGGCCCGGTGCCTCGACCGACTGGAGGAATATGTGCTCTGCTGCGTCCGGCAGGGCGTCGCGCCGGACCCCGACTTCCGGGAGGATGCCATTCTGATCGGACGGGATATCTTCTGCGGCGTGGTACCCATCGACCCGGAAATCCGCCTCTGGCGAGAGGAAACGGGCCGGTTTTTCGCGCGGCTTTCCGCGCGGGCGGACCATGTGACGCGGCTCTTCTGCGGTCTTCCGCAGGCGCTCAAATGAGAACTGTTTCTCTGCTCCGCCACGGCAAAACTGAGGCGAACGAGCGCTTTCTCTACTGCGGCGTCTCCGACTTGCCGCTGACGGCAGCCGGCGCGGAAGAACTGCGCATACTGCGGGACACGCACCGCTACCCCGCGAAGGATGGGCTGACGTTTTTCACCAGCGGCCTGCGCCGGACGGAGGAAACCCTGCGCATTCTCTACGGCGAAGTACCGCACACGGCCAGTTCGGACCTGCGGGAGATGGACTTTGGCGAATTTGAGCTGCAAAGCTACGATGTGCTGCGTGATACTGACTCCTACCAACGCTGGCTGACCGGCGACAACTGCCAAAATCGCTGTCCCGGCGGCGAAAGCGGTCAAGAGATGGCTGCCCGGGTCCTTTCCGCTTTCCGCGCGCTGCCGGAGCAAGGCGATCTTCTTCTTGTGCTCCACGGCGGCCCCATCGCCGCAATTTTAGCGGCGCTGTTCCCGGCGGAGCCAAAAAATCGCTACGACTGGCAGCCCCGGAACGGGCAGGGCTACCGGATTCTCATGGACCGCAGCCAAGCCGTTTCCTATGAAGTGATCCCATCCCTTTCATAAAAATACGAGGTTGCCGCAACTTCCCTGCTGCGGCAACCTCGTATGATGTTTGCGGATTAATGATCCCGGTTGGCCAGTTGATTGGCCAGCTGTTCCAAAAACTCGCGGTCGGCAAAGACGTCCAGCGCCCGAACGGCACGGGCAGTCTCCGCCCCGATCATGGCCTCGCAGCGCGCCATGCCGTAGAGTTTGAGATAGGTGTTTTTCTTCCCGTCCATGCCGGTCTGCTTACCCAGGGTTTTGCTGTCGCCGACGGCGTCCAGCACATCGTCGCGGAGCTGGAAGGCCAATCCGACGCCGTCGGCATAGACCTCCGCCGCTTCCAGCTGCGCCGCGCTGCCACCGGCGGCGCGCACGCCCATCCGGCAGGCTGCGGAGAGCAGCGCGCCGGTCTTGAGCCGGTAGACCTCGTGGATTTCCGCGTCCGTCAGGGCCCGCGTCTCCCCCTCCAGATCGAGCTGCTGGCCGCCCACCATGCCGTACGCACCAGCGCAGGCAGAGAGCACCCGGAGCACCGAAACCGCTGTCTCCGGCGCGGCGTCGGCGCGCGAGGCAGTCTCAAAGGCGGCGGTCAGCAGGCCGTCCCCCGCCAGCACCGCCGTGGCCTCGCCATAGACCTTGTGATTGGTCAGGCGACCCCGGCGGTAGTCGTCGTTGTCCATGCAGGGCAGATCGTCATGAATCAGGCTGTAGGTGTGAATCATTTCCAGCGCCGCCGCAAACGGAACCGCGCGGTTCCAGTCGCCGCCGCAGACGCGGCAGAATTCCAGCACCAGCACCGGCCGAATCCGTTTGCCGCCGGCCAGCAAGCTGTACCGCATGGCCTCCAGCACCGTCTTCTGGGAAACCGACTCCGTGAAACAGCCGCCCAAGTATTCCTCCACCGCGGCGCAATAGGTCGCCATACGAGCTTCCATCAGGCGTCCTCCGTAAATTCCGTCTCCACCGGCGCACCGTCCGGCCCCTTCATCAGCCGAACCACCTTGAGCTCGGCGTCGTCCAGCAGCTTGGAGCAGGCGCGGATCAGTCCGGTCCCCTCCTCAAAGAGCGCAAGCGACTCTTCCAGCGGCACATCGCCCTGTTCCATCCGGCGCACGATCTCCTCCAGCCTGCCGATGGAGGCCTCAAAGGTCTTTGACTGTTCCATGCTGTTCCTCCTCAATCTGCGTCACCGCGGCGCGGACGCCGCCGTCCTGTACCTGTATCCGTATGGCGTCGCCGATCCGCACGTCCCCGCGCCGCTTCACCACCGCGCCGTCCTCCCGCTGGACAACGGCATAGCCCCGGGAGAGCACCTTCAGGGGACTCATCGCGTCCAGTGCCGCCGCCAGCCGGATAAACCGCTGCCGCGCGCCGCCGGTGGCGCTCTGCGCCACCATGGAGAGCCGCTTGTGCTGGTAGTCCAGCAGCAGGCGCTTGTCCTGAATATAATTGACCGGACTCTGCATGACCCGCGCGCCTTGCAGGGCGTTCAGCCGCTGCCGCGCCGCCGAGACGCGCGCTTCCTCCGAGGCGGTCAGTCTGCCGCCCAGCTGGGTGAGCCGCTTGCGCAGCTCCATCTGATCCGGCGCCACCAGCTCCGCGCCGTTGGAGGGCGTTGCCGCCCGCAGATCGGCCACGAAGTCCGCGATGGTCACATCCGGCTCGTGGCCCACGGCGGACACCACCGGAATTTCCGATTCAAAGATGGCCCGAGCGACCTGCTCGTCGTTGAAGGCCCAGAGATCCTCCATGGAGCCGCCGCCCCGCCCGACGATCATTACGTCCGCCAGCCGATGCCGGTTGGCGTAGCGAATGGCCCCACAGATCTCCGCCGGCGCTTCCGCGCCCTGCACCCGGACCGGCAGCAGCAGCACCTTGGAAAGCGGATAGCGCTTTCCCAAAATCCGCAGCATATCCCGCACGGCGGCTCCCGCCGAAGAGGTCACAATGGCGACGCGGTGGGGATAGGGCGGCAGCGGCTTCTTGTGGCTCTGGTCGAACATGCCCTCCTGCAGCAGTTTCTGCTTGAGCTGCTCGAAGGCCACATGCAGATCGCCGACGCCGTCCGGCGTCAGGCCCGTGCAGTAGAGCTGGTAGGCCCCGTCCCGGGGAAATACCGCGATCCGCCCCAGCGCCAACACCTTCATGCCGTTCTCCGGGCGAAATCGGAGCCGGACAGCGCTGCCGCGGAACATGACGCACCGCAGGGAGCCGCCCTCATCCTTCATGGTAAAATAGTGGTGGCCGGACGGATAGACCTTGTAGTTGCTGAGCTCTCCGCGAATGCAGAGCTCTGCCAGCAGCGGGTCTCCGTCCAGCTTGTCCTTCAGATATTGATTGATTTGTGAGACGCCGAAAATCATCTGTTCCAAAGCGATTCTCCTTGCCGCCACGCCAGGACGGCGATTCCCATGGCGTTGTCGGTGGAATAGCGCGGCTCCGCGAATACCGGCCGCAGCGGACGCGCGAATTGCCGCAGCAGCCCGTTGGAGGCCACGCCGCCTGAAAACACCACCGGCAGCCCCGGATAGCGAGCAAGGGCCTCCTCCGTCGTGCGGACCACCGCGCCGCACAGGGAGCGCAGCACATAGCCTGCCGTCTCGGCGGGCGAAGCCCCAGCCTCGTAAAACGACTGCGTCTTATTTTCCAGCCCGGACAGGGAAAAGCGCAGGTCCCCGCACTTCACGCGGAACCGCTCCTTCCCCACCGACTCGCCCGAGAGACGGTCCAGCTCCCGGCCCGCCGGAAAGGGCAGACCCAGCAGCTTTCCCGTCCGGTCGATGACCTGGCCGGCGGAAAGATCCGTACTGCCGCCGATACAGGACGCGCGGACGTTCCTTCCCTCCGGCTCCACCAGCAGCAGCTCCGTCGTTCCGCCGGAGAGATGCCACGAGAGGAAGGGGCTGTCCATCAGCTCCATGCGCCCGGCGGACCAGAGCGCCGCCGCGATGTGGCCCTGCTGGTGGGAAAACCGGAAGAGCGGCACGCCGAGCGCCGCCGCCAGCACGGCGGCCTGACTCTCGCCCGCAAGGAAGCAAGGCATATAGGAGCCCTCCACGGCTCTGGGCCGCGTGCTGACGCCCACAGCGCCGATCTCCCGGCGGCCCGTCTCCGCAAACAGCCGCTCCGCGAGTCCCGGCAGCCGCTTGACGTGGGAAAACAGCGCCTCGCTCTGCCGTAAACCGAGTTCTCCCGGCTTCACATCCAAAAGCCGGGAGAAATTTTCCCCCTGCCGGCCGTCAAAGACGGCCACAGAGGTCGTATAGTTGCTTGTGTCGAATCCCAGAACGTTCATTCCGGCCGCTCCTCGGGTTGTTCCTCGGGTTGCTCCTCGGGTTGTTCCTCGGGTTGCTCCTCCGGCCGCTCCTCGGGTTGCTCCTCGGGTTGCTCCTCGGGCCGCTCCTCGGGTTGTTCCTCGGGTTGTTCCTCGGGTTGTTCCTCGGGTTGTTCCCCGGGTTGTTCCTCCGGTTGTTCCTCGGGTTGTTCCTCCGGTTGTTCCTCTGCCCGCGCGGCGTCCTCTTCCGGCTCCTTCGCCGGGGCGGCTGGCTCTGTCTCGCCGCGGAAAAACGCGCCCAGAATGCCGTTGACGAAGGCCACGGCTTCGGCGGATTCATACTTCTTGGTCAGCTCCAGCGCCTCGTTGACGGCGACGGAGGCGGGCACGTCATCCACATAGAGAATCTCGTAGATTGCCAGCTCCAGAATGGCGCGGGCCAGCCTGGAAATCCGGTCCAGCTTCCAGCCGATGGCGTATTTCGAAATATAGGCCCGCAGCTCGGCCCCCTTCTCCTGAATACCGGCGGAGACCGCCTCGATATACTGCATCTGCTTCTGATTGGGGCGGTCGGTATAGACCTCGTTCTCCGCCCGCAGGGTCGCGTAATAATCCTTCTCCATCCGGGTCTCCACTACGGAGCCGGCCGGTTCCCCGGTGTAATCCATATCCAGGATCAGATGCAGAACGATTTCCCGCGCGTTAGACCTTGTCATAGGCTGTATCCTCTGTTTTCTGTTCGGGAAAGAAGGGCTTTGTCACCAAAGGGCCTCTTATTCCGCCTTTTTCTTTTTTGGCAGGGTGACGCCGCTGATATCCACGTCCACCCGCTGCACCTGGAAGCCTGTCATGGACTCGACGGCGTTCGAAATGCTCTGCTGAATTTTTTTGGCAACCCCGACCACGTCATAGCCATAGGCCAACACGACCGAGCACGCAATGGTCACGCGGTTTTCCTCGACGGTCAGCTTGATGCCCTTGCCGAGTATCTTCATACCAAGCATTTCCGCCAGGTCAGAGCCGATATTCGCGTTCAGGTTTTCCACGCCCTCCACCTCCATCACTGCCGCGGCGGCGATGGTGCAGATGACTTCTTCGGAAATGAGGATGGAACCCGCTTCCTGCTCCTGCATCAAATATTCCTTGTTGTCTGCCATGGGAATCCCTCCTTAATGGAACCATTGTACCACAATTCAGGAAAAAAACAACCTCATTTTACTTCAATGATCCGGACGTCCGCCAGGGCATAATCCGTCTGCGAGGTGACAATATCCGAAATCAGCGCCACGTCTGTCTTCTGCAGCCCTTCCTCCGGCGCGGCCACCGCCACGGAGATCACGTCGTCGGCCATATAGGCCACGCAATCGGTGTAACCCTTGGCGACGACCAGACTTTCGATCTGCGCCTCCGCGAGCGAATCCGACACGATTTCGGTCAACTGGGTCGATGCCGCGGTGCTCTGCTCCTCATCATCATAAGACATAGCCTGCTGTAGCAGCTCCACGGCGCTGTCCCGCGCCTCCTGGCGGGAAAGGCGCATCTCGGAAAAATACTCGTTGGCGGACAGCGTCTGCGCCTGATCCTCCATGGCCGCCGAGAGGGACGCTTCCTCTGTGGGGTCCGTCTCACTCATGACCATCGTCGAGTCCCCCAAGACCACATCCGCGTCCAGCGTGTCGGTGAGGTCCGTGGCGGACTGTCCCCGCAGCCAGTTCAGGTAGACGCCCGCGCAGACGAACAGCAGCACCGCTGCGATCACAAGATTCCGTTTCCATGCTTTCATCGAAGTTCCTCCTTAATTTGCTTTCATTTTCATCACTGTGATTTTATCTGCGCCAAGCCCTGTCAGGCTTGAGACCGCACTTACCAGGTTGAGCCGCACCGACGCCAGATCCCCTCCCTCCGCCACCACGACGGCTCCCAGATAGACCGGACTCAGAATTTTTGTGGTCACCGGCTCGTCGGAGCCGGTCAGCACCGTCGTCACCTCCACAGATTTGGAACCGTCCTCGTCATTCTGTTCCGTGGAGGAGTCGGTCTGATAGACGGTCTCCTCTCCCGCACGGACCGTCAGCATCACACAGACCCGCCCGGCGCCCTCCACCTGGCTGAGAAGCGCGGCGAGGCGCTCCTCGAGGTCCGGCTGCGCGTCGGTCTCCGCGGCTGACGTTTCCGTCTCCTGTTCGGTGGCCGCCTGCCCGTTTCCCGTCGGGATCAGCAGCAGCGCCGCGCCCAGCAGCAGCACCAGCGCCGCGTAGCGGAACTTCTTCAGAAATTTCCCCGCCTCGCCAAGCGCCGACCGCAGCGGTTTCTCTTTCATGGGCAGAACACCTGCCTTTCCTCCGGTATGGCCAGCGAGTCCCGCAGATAAGCCTGCAGAGACGCCTTCTGCCCCGCGCTCAGCGTTCCGGTGATCATCGCGCCGTCCGGATAGGGATAGTCGGCATCTGTCGCCACCGAGACGCTGGCGGTAATCTCGGCGCCGAGACCAGCGGCTTTGTCCAATATATATGCTTCCGTTTTGTCCCGTATGATTTCCGCCATCAGTTCTTTATTCCCGACGGTAACGCCGGAGGTCATCTCGTCCGTCTGGAGCTCAACCTGGGACAGATACTGCCCGAATTTGTCGAGATCCGCCTTCACGAGCGGCGTCAGCACCGCCAGCAGCAACACCGTGCCGCCCACCAGACTGACCGCCCGCTTGATCGCGCCATCCTTTAACAGCGCGGAGAGAATAGCCACCGCCATGGCGGCGCAGACAACGCCGAGCAAATAGTTTCTGAGCTGTTCCATCAATACCCCACCGCCTTTAATGAGCATACCGTTGAGATGAGCAGCAGCAGCGCGCAGGCCCCCGTCATGCCGAGTAGAAGGCCCATCGCCTCGCCCACCGCGTCCACCATGCTGGTGAGCGACTCCTCCGCCACCGCACCGGCAATGGCCGCCGTCACCTTCATAATCAGATAGTGAATGCCGATTCTGAAAAACGGCACAACGCAGATCGCCAGAATCGCCAGCATCCCGAACACGCCGATGGAGCTTTTCAGCAGCGCGGCGCTGACCAGCACCGTGTCCGTCGCGTCCGAGATGATGCCGCCCACCACCGGCACCACCGAAGAGAGTGTCAGCTTAGCTGCCTTGGCCGTCATGGTGTCCGCCGTCCCGGAAATCACCTGCGTGATGGTCACGAAGCCGGTAAAGGTGTAGACAATGGCCTTCAGTCCGGTACGGATCAGCCAGGAAAGCAGTTCGCGAAACCGCCGCAGCATCGAATTCCCCAGTGCACAGTCCGCCAGCGCCAGCGCCAACAGCACATAGGTCATCGGAATCAGCACCTTGGTGACGCAGCCCATCAGCAGATCCGAAAAGAGAACCGTGATCCCGTAGATCGCCCCGCCGGACGTGATTGCGCCGGAGGATATCGTGGCCGCGCTGAGTACCGGTAACAAGAGCTGAGAAAAGGACACCATATCGCCGATGGTCTCCGTGCCGAGCTGCAGCAGACTGTTCACCCCGGAAGCACAGACCGCCGCAATGCCGAGCAGTCCCGCCATCGTCACCGCCCGCACCGTCGGCGCGCCGGGCAGCGTGCCGCAAAGACCGCAGACCATACAGACGGCCAGTACCATGGCCGCCATGGCGGCGGCGCTCCTGAGATCACTGCCGGTCCCCAGAATGGCTTTTGCAAAGAGCTCCTGCACGGCGTGAAAAAAGCCGGTGGACTCCGTGGGCTTATTCTCGCCCAGCAGCTCCTGTTGGTCCGCGTCCAGCCCGTCCTCCAGGCTGCTCGCGCCGAACAGATCGGTCAGCTCACCTGTCACGTCCGCGGCATTCACCGGAACGGCCAGCAGCAGCGCCAGCAGCAGCAGGATGATCGTCTTTCGCATTTCATTCTCCCATCAACGTCTTGAGCATATCCAGCACGGCGGTGTAGAGCGGCAGCGAGACATAGAGGATCGACAGCACGGCACCCAGCTCCAGAATGCCCGCCAGCGTCTTTTCCCCGGCGTCCTGACAATAGCTCCCGGCGATCTGACTCAGGATACCAATGGCGGTCGCCTTGAGTACCGGCTCAAAGACCGCGCTGTGCACCGTGGAAAGCTCCACCAGCTTCTCGGCAAATTCGAGTACCGGCTGCAGCAATTCCACGGCCAGAGCGCCTGCCAGACAGCAGCAGGCAATGGCGGCGACCCGGCGAAATGCGCCGTCCTGCGTCATCAGCGCCGCCGCGCAGCCCGCCATGACGAGGGCCAGAATCTTAAAAAACTGATCCATCAGAAGTGAAACAGGGTCTTGACCAGCTCGAACAGGTCCGCAATTCTCTGCACAACGATCATCAGCACCACCACCAGTCCGGCCAGCGTCGTCATGGTGGCCTGCTCCTCCCGACCGGAGCGCACCAGGACTTGATTGAGGATCGAGACAATGATGCCAACCGCGGCAATCTTAAAAATCAGATCAACTTCCATTTATTACACCAACAGGATGGCGGCGGCAAGGCCGCCGCAAATTCCAACCGCACGGTAACAGCGGCTCTTTTGCCGCAGGTCCGCGCGAAGCTGCCCTTCCAGCCTGTCCAGCTCCTGTACCGTCCGGGCGACCGCCTCCGCCTGATTCTGGCCGTCCAGGCGCCCCAAAGATCCAAACAGCCGCCTGAGACAGGCCTGTCCCTCGGGAGGAAGGCAGAGGTTGTCCGCCTTCTCCAGGCAGTCGCAGAGCACCGCCTCGGCGGTCCTGTCCCGATTTTTTTCCAGCCGATCCGCCGCCTGCGCAAAAAAGACAGGCAGACTGCTCTCCACCGCCAGCTCCCGCAGAAGCTGCGGCAGCGGCAGGCGATAAAAGGAGATTTTTTGCCCCATCAGCAGCAGCGCGTCCCGCAGCGCCGTGACGGCCTGCAGCCGCCGCCGCATCTGCACGGACAGCGCAATTCCCATCCAGGCCGCGCTGAGGCCAATCAGCGCAGCGCCGAGTATTCGCATCATTCCTGCCGCTCCAATCTGCCGCAGCGATATTCGCCGAAGCCGTCCATTTCAACCAGGTTGCCGAATATGTGCCGCGCCAGCATGTCCCGGTAAACCGGCCGCTGCCGCAAGTCCTGAACCCCTGCCGCATGGGCCGTGGCCAGCAGATGCACGCCGCAGTAGGCGCACTTTTCCATGGCTGCCACGTCTTCCGCGCAGGTAATTTCGTCCACGGCGATCCACTGCGGGTTCATCGTCCGCAGCAGCAGCATAACGCTCTGCTCCTTGTAGCCGCCGGAGAGCACGTCCGTCCGCTCCCCCACGTCCAGCCGGGGCTCCCCCTGAAACGCCGCGCAAAGCTCAAACCGCTCGTCCGCCACGGAGATGCGCTCCCCCAGTCCATCGGACACCAGACGAATGAGGTCCCGCAGCAGCGTCGTTTTGCCACACCCCGGACCGCCGACGATCAGCGTAGAATCCCGGTGCGCCCGCAAAAACGCGAGCGCGTCCTCCGCCGCACCGCGCACCGGGCGCGCGATTCGGATGTTGAGGGACGACAGGTCATGGATGGCCGCCGCGCCGCCCGCGTCCCGGACCACGGTACCGGTCAGGCCGATCCGGCAGCCGTCCCTTGTGGTGCAAAACCCCTCCCGCAGATAGTCCTGCACGGAGTAGAGCGAGTAGCCCGTGGCCGCGTCCAGCAGGATTCGGAAGTCCGCCGCGGTGGCGCAGTAGTTCAGAAGCACCGCCTTGCGCTCCGCCACCGCCTCGGTCCGGCGGTTCAGGCGCAGATGGAGCTCCTCCAGTTTTTCCGTGTTGACGGCTCTGGCGAGCTCCCGCCACAAAGGCGGCGGCAGGCTGCGAAAAATTTCTGGCTGCATTTGTGTTCACCTCACAATGCACCATATGCGCCCAGGCCAAAAAAAAGACCCGGCCAATCTGGCCGGATCTTTTACTTCGATCAGGTATTTCCCTTTTTTTCAATCTGAATGATGCGCACGATCATTGTGCTGAGCAACAGGTTGACCGCAAGCTCAATGAGAAAATTCACGCCGGTCAGGCCGACGAGCATGTAATTGAGCAGATTCGTGCCGTTTGCCCACGTGCTCAGCGTGGAGAAGAAGAAAAGCAGCATCCCGGCGAGAAACAGTCCGGTATTGACCACCGGGCAGACGATCCCGGCGGCAAGCACGGCGCTCCGCAGGCTCTTTTTGGCGAGGCTGCCATAGACGGCTCCTGCCAGCAGACCGGCCATCGTCCCCTTTACCAGGCAGAGTGCCACCGTGGCCAGCGCATTCTGGGAAAAAAGCAGCATCACTGCGCCGCCGTCCAGGCTCAAAAGGCCCGTAATCAGCACCACAAGGCCGAACACAAAGCCCAGAATCGCGCCCGCCTTTTTCCCATACAGCGCCGCGCCGATGATGATCGGCGCAAGGGCCAGGGTGATTGAAAACGGTCCGAAGCGAATAAACGTACAGAGAATCGTCAAGACGACGACGATGGCGCAGAGAATGGAGATTCCCGTCAGCGACTTGACGTTCGCCGCGGCGCGCTGGTTTTTCCGGTTTTCCTGAGACATGTTCTTTACCTCCTGCTGCCGCTCCGCTCCAGGCGGATGCAGCGCATTTTGTACTCTACCATAATCAAGCAGAAATGTAAATGGCCTGCAACAAAATACGGTTTCCACAGGCCATTTTTCAAAAACAGGCTTAATCAAGCTCGTCCGGCACCGGTTCATGCAGGGGCGCTTCGCCTCTCTTAATCAGCTCCCATTTCTCCTTGGTGACTAAGATGTCCCGGGGCTTGGAACCCTTGTGGGGGCCGACCACACCCATCTCCTCCATCTGGTCCACAATCCGGGAGGCACGGGAGTAGCCCAGCTTCAGCTTCCGCTGCAGGACGGACACCGACGCCTGGCCCATCTCCAGCACCGTATCCACGGCGTCGAAGAGCAGCTCGTCCCGGTCGTCATCCGGCTCCGACTCCAGAAAGACCAGATTGCCGCCGCTCTTGCCGGTCTCCGAGGCCTTGCGGTCGATGTGGTCCATGATCTCCTTGGAATAGTCTGTACGGCCGCCTTGCTTGACAAACTCTGCCACGCGCTGCACCTCTTCGTCCGTGATAAAGCAGCCTTGAATCCGCTTTGCCTTGCCCTCGCCCAGCGGGGCGTAGAGCATATCGCCGCGGCCGACCAGTTTTTCCGCGCCGCTGGTATCCAGAATGATCCGCGATTCCATGGCGGAAGCCACCGCGAAAGCAATTCTCGACGGGATGTTGGCCTTCATCAGGCCGGTAATGACGTTGGCGGAGGGACGCTGCGTGGCGATGACCAGATGGACGCCGGAGGCACGGCCCATCTGTGCCACCCGGCAGATGGATTCCTCCACCTCCTTGGCCGCCACCAGCATCAGGTCGGCCAGCTCATCGATCACCAGCACGATCTGGGGCAGTTTTTTCCGCTCCGGATTGCCCTCAATAATCTTGTTATAGCTGGCAATGTCCCGCGTACCGGATTCCGCCATGATGCTATAGCGCCGCATCATCTCCGTCACCGCCCACTGCAGGGAGCCGGATGCTTTTTTCGGGTCCGTGACGACCGGAATCAGCAGATGGGGAATTCCGTTGTAGACGCCGAGCTCCACCATCTTGGGATCGATCATAATCATCCGCACCTCGTCGGGCGTCGACTTGTAGAGCAGGGAGATAATCAGGCTGTTCATGCAGACCGACTTGCCGGAGCCCGTGGTGCCGGCGATCAGCAGATGGGGCAGCTTGGCAATGTTGCCAATGATGCGGTTGCCGCCAATATCCTTACCGACAGCGAATGAAATTCTGGACTTGCTGGCGGCAAACTCCTTGGAATCAATCACTTCCCGGGCAAACACCGTACTGACCTGGCGGTTCGGCACCTCAATGCCGACCACGGAGAGCTTTTCCGGTATCGCCGAAATCCGAACGCCGGTCGCGCCCAGCGACAGCGCGATGTCCTCGGAAAGACTCGTGATCTTCGACAACTTGACGCCGCGGTTTAGCTGCAGTTCATATCGCGTCACCGTAGGGCCACGCGTCACATTGACGATGTTTGGCTGGATGCCGAAGCTCCGCAGCGAATCGGAAAGGCGCTCCGCGTTGACGCGCATTTCCTCCGTGGCGTCCACCGTGCCGCCGGTAGACGGATTCAGCAGTTCCATCGGCGGGTACACATAGGGCGCCGCGTCTTTCACCGCCGGACTCGCCGGCTCCTCCGGCTCATCGTCCTCATCGTCCAGCAGGGCGCCGTCAGGCAGATCCTCGGGGATCTCCTCGTCGTCCCAGGGCGCGTCCTCCTCCGCTTTTTCCGCAAACTCCTCCGGATGAAACACCGGCATATCGGCGGTCGGCTCCTCCCTGTGCGCTCCCAACTCGACCACGTCCACCGGTCCCTCAACGGATACCGGCTCCGGTGCACCCTTCTGGTTCAGCCGTGCGACCTTCTTTTTCTGCTCAATGAGGTCAGTAATCAGCGGCAGCGGCATGGCGTCCTCGCGCTGCTTCGGCAGCTCGTCCATGGTCATCTGCTGCGCCGCGGCCTCCTTGCGGCGCTCCAGAATAAACTGATCCGGGGAAACCGCCTCCGCCTTCCGCAGCCTGGCTGTTTTCTGCTCCGGCAGCGGCGGCTCGTCTACAGGCAGGTCGACGTTGAACTCCTCACGCGCCTTTTTCCGTTCCTCCGACCGGGCAATTTTGTTACCCGCGATGCGGTTGACGATCCGCTCGGCCATATCCCGCTGTTCTTCCGGCTCCATCTCCGCCCGGGGACGGTTGCGGATGGCAAGAATCACGGAGCGCGGCGTCATGTTAAGCGGTGCCAGCAGACAGACCGCGAAGAGCAGCAGCAGCAAAATGGCCGCGCCGAATTTGCTGAGCGCCGTGGACAGACCCGCGCCAAGCAGGCCGGAAAAGACGCCTCCCGCCGGGCCGGATACGCCGGTCAGATAGAGCTGCTTTACCAGCGAAGCATTCCAGGAGACAGGATCCGCAAACACCTGCACAAGCGCGCCGAGAAGCAGGGCCAGCGCCATGGTCAGCAGCGTCCGCGCCAGCATGGGCTTGCCGTGGCTGCGAAGCAGCAGGACCGCCGCGACAGAATAGAGAACCGGAAGTATGTAAACACCTGCGCCGACCAGGCCCCGCTGAAAGCTGATCAGCCAACCGATCAGAAACGCGTCCGCCTGAAAGAAGCCGAGCAGCGTAAATACCGCCAGCAGCAGCAACGAAAAGGCGATGACCTCCCGGCTGATGGACTGACGTTCTTCCTGTCCGTTCTTTTTTGTGCCCTTCCGGGCCGTACCGCCCTTTGGTGCGGACTTTCCTCTTTTGTTTGCAGCCATTGCAAGTTTGCTCCTTATTTGATGAGTGAGAGAATCAGCGTCAACGCGCCGACGCCCCAGCAGTAATACGCAAAGCCGCCAAAGCCGCTGCGCGCGGCCAGACGCTTTAAAAAGCGGATGGAGGCATACCCCGAAACCATTGCCACAACTACGCCCACCAGATACATGGGAACAAGCGACCACTCGATGCCCGAGGAAACCGCGTCCGCCAGCGACAGAATGTTCGCGCCCAGCACCGCCGGAATGGAGAGCAAAAATGAAAACTTGACCGCAAAGGAGCGGTCAAAGCCACAGCAAAGCCCCGTGGAGATCGTTGTCCCGGAACGCGAAAGCCCCGGCACCGTTGCCAGCGCCTGGCCGATGCCCACCAGCAGCACGTCGCCGATGGTGGCGTTGCGCTCCGTTTTGTCGCCGCGGTTCAGGCGGTCGCTGAAATACAACAGCAGACCGGTCACTATCAAGGCCGCGCCAATGAAGATCGTGTTGCTGTAGAGGCTCTCCACCCGGTCCTTGATCGGCAGCACCAAAAAGAGCGGCAGCGTCGCCACCACCAGCAGCAGAATCATCCGTCGGTCGGTCTTTCCCTTCCCCGCCGGCTTACGCCGCAGCAGCTCGATCAGTTCCCGGAACAGGGAGACGATTTCCTCCCGGTAGGCAAAAAACACCGCGATCAGGGTGCCGAAATGCAGCAGTACATCGAAGAACAGATGATCCGCTTCCACATCTGTGAAATGGAAAAAATTTTGTAGAATTGACAGATGACCGGAACTGGAAACCGGAAGAAATTCCGTAATGCCCTGCACCAGCCCCAAAACGATAGCAGACAGAAAGCTCATAATACTCCTCCTGGGCGAAAAGACTATATCATGATATATAGTAGCACAAGAGGCAGTTTATTTCTAGATTAATTCCTTTTTTTCCGCTCGGCACGGTTCTTTTTCTGCTCGATCAGCCGGCGCAGACATTCCAGCGCCTCGCTGAGATTGCCCATCCTGCTGATGAGGCCGCATTCCACCGCCTCCCGGCCATAGAGCACCGTGCCCATGTCCGTGGCAATTTCGCCGGTGGCCATCATATAGCGAACAAGCTGTTCCTTTGAGATTTTGGAATGCGCCGTCACAAAATCCACAATCTGCTGCTGGACCTTGTTGAAGTACTCGAAGGTCTGCGGCGCGCCCACCACCAGCCCGGTCATCCGAACCGGATGAATCGTCATGCTGGCGGATCTCGCGATCATACTCCGCTGGGCCGCCACGGCCAGAGGCACGCCGATCGAGTGCCCGCCGCCCAGCACCAGAGAGACTGTCGGCTTCGTCATGCCGGAGATCAACTCCGCGATGGCGAGGCCCGCTTCGATGTCGCCGCCCACGGTGTTCAGAAGCAGCAGCAGGCCGCTGATCTCCTCGTTTTCCTCAATGCCCGCCAGCAGGGGCATCACATGCTCGTATTTCGTCGTCTTGACGTTATCCGGCAAAATCTGGTGCCCCTCAATCTGGCCGATAATCGCCAGTGTGTAGATCGTGCCCCGGCTGGTTTTGACGGCGGTTACGCCCAACTCCTGAATTTGTTCCCGGTCCTGCTCGATCTTGTCCGCGGTTTCGCTCATTCTGATGTTCCTCCCCGATGAAAGAATAGTATCAGTATGCCCAATCCGCAAAAAATAACCGCCCGGCGGGCGGTTATTGGGACCATACGGCGCAATTCCAGTGCGGGATTGTCCCTGTTTTTATTCTGCGCTTTGCCAATCCTTGCAGACATCAATCCAGTTCTTGCTGCCGGAGAAACGCTCCAGCTCCTCCAGCGTCAGCTCGATGGCGCTGTTGGCGCTGCCTGCCGCCGGAAAAACAGTCTGAAACCGCTTCATCGACACATCGAGATAGACCGCGACGCCTTCGTTCACCACGAAGGGGCAGACGCCGCCGACGGCATGCCCCACATATTGCGGCACCGCTTCATGGGGCAGCATTTTGGCCTTCACGCCGAAAAACGCCTTGTATTTGGCATTATCCACCTTGGCGTCACCCGCCGTCACGACCAAAACGCAGCGGTCATCCTTCAAAAGAAACGACAGTGTCTTTGCAATCCTCGCCGGCTCCACACCGGCCGCCTGCGCTGCCAACTCCACCGTGGCGCTGGAGACGTCGAATTCCAGGATCCGGTCCTCCATTCCCAACTCACGAAAATAGTGTTTCACACGCTCGATTGACATATTCCGCGCCTCCTGATTTTTTGTCATTGTAGCACGAATTGGAGCGACTTGCAACCCTCCCCGTTTCGCGCTATAATGAAACCCACAAGGAAGGTGTATCCCCATGACCAAAACCAATGTCATGCGGCTGCTGGACGCCGCAAAACGGCCCTACCGCGCCGCGGAATACGAATGGGACGAGCGGGACCTCAGCGGCGCCCATGCCGCCGCCGCGCTGGGAACGCCGCCGGAGCAGGTATTTAAAACGCTGGTCGCGCGAGGCGAAAAGATGGGCCATCTGGTGTTTTGTATCCCGGTCTGCTGCGAACTGGACCTCAAAAAAGCGGCCAAAGCCGCCGGGGACAAAAAGGTAGAGCTGATCCCCGTCAAAGAGCTGCTGCCGCTGACCGGCTATCTGCGGGGCGGCTGCTCGCCCATCGGCATGAAGAAAAAATTTCCCACCTACATGGACGAAACCGCCCAGCTCTACGAGGAAATCGGCGTTTCCGCCGGGGCGCGGGGCTGCCAGATTCTGATCTCCCCCGATGATCTCGCGGCCTATTGCGGACTGGCCTTTGCCGACCTGATCTCGCTGTTGTAAATTCCGCGACCTTTTGCTATACTATTTAAAACATATCAAAGGAGCAGCCAAATGCAGTTTGAATACAAGCCCCACGGCACCTGTTCCACCAAGATCCGCTTTGACATTGACGACCACCGGGTGCGCAACGTCGTCTACGAAAACGGCTGCAGCGGCAACCTGCAGGGCGTCGGCCGTCTGGTGGACGGGATGGAGGTCGACGAGGTCATCGCGCGCCTCAAAGGCATCCGCTGCGGCTATAAGGACACCTCCTGCCCGGACCAGCTCGCCAAGGCACTGGAACAGGCAAAGAAACAGCTTGGAGTATGAAAATCACGCTTTGGGACGGCAGTGCCGCTCCGAAGCGTGATTAATTTCAGGCCGTATCTGGCTCTTTTGACAGCGTATCGTAAAACTGGTCCAGCTGCTTTTGACTGCGCAAGACCGTCGTCTTTTCCCCGTACGCACGCAGGATGTCGCGGTAGTGGGCCCGCGCGCCTCCAGTTCTGCCCCGGTGGAGAATCCACCAGACAAAACCCCAATCCATCTTCTCCATACAGCCGTCCGCCATACTCTCGCGCGTCTTGTTGCGGAAGGTCCGGTACCGGCGAAGCGCCCGGAAGAGGCACGTAAATCGGGGAAACAGCATCAAAATGATCTGATCCGCCTGCCGGAGCCGCTCTTCCTGCAAAAAAGCCCGATAATTTCCGTCGATCACCCAGCTCTCCCGCTCCAAGAAGGACGCGGCCATATGGACGGCCTCCTCCCGGCTTCGCTCCTGCCAGTTCGCCTGAAACTGCACCGCGTCCAGATACAAAATCGGCGCCCCATATTTTTGGGCGAGAAATTTTGCCAGCGTGGACTTGCCACAGGCTGCGTATCCCAGAACCGCGATTTTCACGATGTGAAATCCTTGTCCGTCAGGCCCTCCTGCTTGAGCAGGGTTTTGAGGACGGAGATGTCGCTGCTGATATCCACCGCCGTGTTGGCAAAGAGGCTGTCAAACAGGTTTTCAAAGGCATGGTTGATGGTATCCAGCGTCTTTTCGATCTCATCCTTGGACTTCTGGATATTCTCCCCGGCGACCTGCTGGGCGTCCAGCTGCTGATACGTCTCCACGAGTTTCAGCGTCGTCGGCATATAGTAATCCAGAAACCTCCGCAGCTCCGGAATCTGCTGCGGATGACTCTTCACCTGCTCGAAAATCCGCCGAACGACATCCTCCAGACGATAGAGCATCTCCGAGACCGATTCGCCGGGAATGGCATCGTTGGCGCTGTGGATCTTTTCCAGATAATACTGCCCCTTCTCCGCCGTTTCCCGGTAGAGTGTTTCCTCCGGCGTCTCCGCACCCCTCGGGATCTCCTCCTGACGCTGGCGCTTCAGGTCCTGATACTGCTGGTACAGCGCGTCCGTCAGGAGCAGCGTCTTGCCCTCGTCGTCGATATGCCCCTCTGGAAACATACGCAGCTCGATCATCTTCCGCAGGTCTCGCACGACGAAGGTTTCCTTTTTGCCCAGCTTTTTCGCCAGCTCCGCGACGGCGCAGTAGGCCTTGCCCTTCAGCGCCGACACATACTGGCGGAACCGTTTCACGCGGCCGGATTTTTTTGCGCCGACCCCCAGTGCCACAGCGCTGCCCAGCACCAGCGGAAGCAAAATGCCGGCAGGCGTCCAGAACGCGATGCCCCGCAGGACGCTGGTCAGCGCCAGAATGGTCAGAACCAGCAGCCCCGTGCCGCAGAGACCCAGAAAAACCCCGCCCAGGATGGTACAGACCAGCCCGGAGACGCGGCCCTTGGGGCGGCTGCTGAAAAGCGCGGATTCCGGCGCCTTCGCCGTTTCTCTGGCGGTCGACCGCGCGCGCGCAGGCCGCCGGACGGAATACGCATTTCTGCCGACGCCGGGCGTCGCCCAGCTCTCCTGCCTGGTGCCGGCGGCCCGATTGAGACGGACATTGACCTCGTCGATGGCGTCGCTGACGGAGCCGGTAATCCTTCTGTTCAATTGTGAGAAATCACCGCTTTGCACGGCGTCCAACACCGCGTCTTTGATATCCCTGCCGATGTCTTTCAACTCATTATCCATCTTTTTCCACCCCTTGTCCCGGGGGCCTCATCGTCCTATGTAAAAAAAGCTGCGTGGAAAGCACGCAGCTCTTTTTGTGGGCGCCGCGCCGTGCAGCTCGCCCTTATTCTTCGTCCTCGTCCAGATCGGACGCGTCAAATTCCAGCGCCTCACCGCAATTTGGGCACTCAATCCCGCCTGCATCCAGCATTTCTTCATCCAGATTGATGACTTCGCCGCATTTGGGGCATTTGACCTCGTAGATCACTTCGTCGTCAAACTCGTAGCTGTCGTCGTCCGACTCGTCGTCGTCCTCAGGCTCGTCCTCGTCATCGATGCCGTCCAGCGCGTCCTCGATGCTGTCCAGTTCTTCCTCGACAGCGTCCAGCTCTTCGGTTACGGCATAACTCATATCCTCGATGTCGGTGACAGACTCCGCCATCTCGTCCAGCAGATCGATGATTGCTGAGATCAGCTTTCCTTCCGCCTTCTCTGTGTCCAGTTTCAGCCCGTCCTTCAGGCCCTTGAGATATGCAGCTTTTTCAGTCAGATTCATAGAAAGCTCCTTTCGTCAGCCTTTCGCGCGGCCCAGATACTCGCCCGTCCGGGTGTCGATCTGGATTTTGTCACCTTCATTGATGAACAGCGGCACCTTGACTTCCGCGCCGGTTTCCAGGGTAGCCGGTTTCAGCGTATTGGTAGCGGTATTGCCGGCCAAACCGGGATCGGTCGTGGTGACGGTCAGTTCCAAAAAGTTGGGGCATTCGATTCCGAATACATTTCCCTTATAGGACAGGATCTTGCAGGCCGTATTCTCGATCACAAACCGAAACGAGTCGCCCAGCACATCCCGGGCAATGGGAATCATATCGTAGGTCTCCTGGTCCATAAAGTAACACAGATCGCCGTCCGCGTAGCTGTATTCCATATCTTTGCGCTCGATGAATGCCTCTTCAAATTTCGCAGTTGGGTTGAAGGAGGTTTCCGTTACGCCGCCGGTAACGACGTTCTTCATCTTGGTGCGGACGAACGCGGCGCCCTTGCCAGGCTTGACATGCTGAAATTCAATGACCTGAAAGAGTTTTCCGTCCATTTCGAAGGTTTTGCCGTTTCTGAATTCGCCGGCAGTAATGGTTGCCATATAATATCCTCCCAAATTAAAGAGAAAATATCCAAAAATATTTCTCCGAGTTTATGATGTTGCGGCACGTTTCTTCCGTCCGCCTACCGCAGAACTTTGTATATTTTACAGTATCCAACCCCGTTTTACAAGAGGTTTCCCATATTTTTTCGTTGAAAGCTGAAAATAGCAAATTTATAGGATGGTCAGCGCCTTTGGCGAAGCGGTAATGTCGATGCAGCCTTCCTCTGTGAAGATCACCACGTCCTCAATCCGCACGCCGAACTTGTCCGGAAGATAGATGCCCGGCTCCGCAGAGCAGACCGCGCCGGCGGGCATGGGCTGATCATTCCCCATGTTGCAATTGGGATTCTCATGAATCTCCAGGCCGACGCAGTGACCGTAGCCGTGGCCGAAGTAATCTCCGTAGCCCGCGTCTCGAATCACCTGCCGGGCCACGCCGTCGATGACGTTGCCGGGGACCCCTGCTCTGCTGGCCGTAATCGCCGCCGTCTGTGCTCGCAGCACGACGTCATAGACCCGCCGCATCTCGTCCGTGACACTTTCGAGCGCCACGGTTCTGGTCATGTCGGAGCAATAGCCCCTGTAGGTACAGCCGAAGTCCATGGTAATAAAGTCGCCGTTTTGCAGCGCTCTCTCCCCCGCCACGCCGTGCGGCATACTGGTGTTGGGGCCGGAGACCACCACCGGCTGAAAGGACAGACCGTCGGCGCCGTTTTTGTAGAGGCAGTAGATCAGCTCCGCCATGAGCTGCTTTTCCGACATCCCCGGATGTATCTTTGTCAGGATTTCCGTATAGGCCAGATCCGTGATCTCCTGGGCCTTCCGCAGTCGCTCCAGCTCCCATGGCTCCTTGACGCAGCGCAGCCGGTTCATGGCCTGCTGGCAGGGCACGAACTCCACGGAGAGCTTTTTCTGGTAGCCGAGAAATTCGGCAACCGTCAAAGATTTCTCCTCAAAGCCCATCTTTTTGATTTGAAACTCGTCGATGGCCTGCTGGATCAGCATGGCGTAATTTCTGCTGTGATCCACCATGATGACCTGAAAATCCGGCAGATTTTTTTCCGCCACCTCGATGTAGCGGCTGTCGGTAAAGAAACGGCAGCCCTTCGGCGTGACCACGGAGACGCCCTCCGCCACGTCGAATTCCGCGCAGTACATTCTGGTAGTCTGGCTGGTCAGCATCAGTCCGTCCAGCCGCTCCTCTTCCAGTACACGATAAAATTTTTCAAGATTTTTCACGGTTAATCCTCCGTTTTCCCAAAATAATGAAGGGCTGCTCCGCCGCATAACGCAGCTTCAGCCAGATATTGTGCAGGTGGATCGGCCGGATCAGCACCGTACCGACGCCTGCGCCATTGCCGCCCAGAATATCCGTGTAAATCTGATCGCCGACGATGGCGGCCTGCTCCGGCGGGCAGTCAAATTCCCGCAGCGCTTTTGCGATGCCGACCCGCCAAAACGGCTTTCTCGCCGCCTGAATACAGGGAATCGCATGGGCGTCGCAGAAGGTGCGGACCCGGGGCTTGTGACTGTTGGAAACCATGCAGAGGGTAATCCCGCCCGCCCGCATCGCGGTGATCCAGTCCGTCATGCGCCGCGTCGGAATATCCGTCGTGTAAGGCACGATGGTATTGTCGAAGTCCATCATGAGAAACCAGATGCCGCGCCCAAGCAGCAAATCCGGCGTTAAATCCGTCGCCGCATCCAGGATCAGATTGGGAAGCAGTGAAAATGCCATGGTGGTTCCCCTTCCGAATTAACTCGAACAATTATACCACACTGCTATATTTTTGTCTATGCGCGGAACTGTGCCGCAGCAAAACAGACCGGAATCGACACTTGTTCTCCCTTATTTTCCCCAGACAAACCAGCAGAACAGATAGCCGCAGAGGACGGCCGCCAGCGTGAATGGAACACCGACTCGGAAAAAGTCCCGATTCCGGACCTCGTAGCCGCCGCGGCGCAAAATACCGATGGTGGCGATGTTGGCGGAGGACCCGATGGGCGTGATGTTCCCGCCCAGGGTTGCGCCCACCAGCAGACCGAAAAACAGCACATAGGGCGAACACTCCAGCCGCGTGGCGATGCCGCTGACCACCGGCAGCATGGTAGCCACATAGGGAATGTTGTCCACAAAGGCGGAGACCAGCACAGAGCCCCAGACGATCAGGGTGTACATGAGGAATATGCTGCTGCCGCCCAGTTTGACGAAAAGATCACTGATGGCGTCGATAACGCCGGCCTCCGTGATGCCGCCGATGACAATGAAGAGTCCGGCGAGCAACAGCAGCGTCTCCAGATCCACCTCGAGAACCGCCTGCTTTACGGCGGTTTTATTATGACGCAGGGCGGCGTCAATAAAGCCGATCAGGCAGATTCCGATACAGATGAAGCCGTTGATGAGCTCCGGCTTTACCGGGAGGAAAGAGGCCAGAATCAGCAGCAGGATATTGGAAAGCAGCAAAATGGCCGGAACATGGTTCGTAACCTTTGTCAGCTCCACGCGCTGCACCTTCTGTCCATGGCCGCGGAAGAGGTGCATGATCACCGGCACCGTCACGAGCGCGCCCAACTCCACCGCCCAGAAAATGCTTGGCCTTCCGTTCAGAAAGAAAAAGTCCAGAAAATCCATGTTTGCGTAGCCGCCCATCAAAATCGAGGTGGTGTCGCCGACCAGGGTTGCCGCACCCTGCAGATTGGAGGATACGGAAATGGAAATCAGCAGAGGCACCGGCGAGATGTCCAGCTTTTTGGCCAGCGCAAGACCCACGGGCGCAATCATCAGTACCGTGGCGACGTTGTCGATAAAGGCGGACACCAGCCCCGCAAACATCGACAGGATGACGGCAGCCCACATGACGTTCGGCGAAATGTTCAGCAGAACGTCCGCCATGCGGTTTGGCATTTTGGAATCGATAAACAGGGAGACCGTACCCATGGTACCCGCCAGCATCATCAGCACGTTCCAATTGATCGCGCCTGGAACCTGCGAGACCGGCAGGATTCCAGATACGACGAACAGAACGGCGGCACCGATGGCCACCAGCGCGCGCCGCTTCGGCAGCGCGATCATCAGGGCGTAGGTCAGGAAAAACAGAATCAGTGCGGTCAACATGGGCAATGGCTCCTTTTTTTGTAGTAGATCCGGGCGATCACCGGCAAAGATGCAAAAAAGACTTTTATCGCACCGATCGTGCGATAAAAGTCTCACCAATTAAGACAGCAGCGAACCAAAATGGTTGTATTGACGCCACTGTCACGTCCAAGGACGCAGGTTACTCCCCTTTATCTTTTGTTATCATAGGGAAAAAAAGTGGAAATGTCAACAGTCAGCCTTAAAAAAAATGGAGCGTATTCATGCCTGTTTTGTCATTTTATCATGAATTTATGAAAAACGGGCACCCTGCTCCTGAGGTGATAAAACATGAAAAAGCGCAAATTTCCCTATATTGCCGATCCGCACGTCCACGAAATTTCCGGCCAGCCGGACAGCTGCTGGGACATGGTAAATAAGTACGGCACCTATGAGATTCAGCCGACGCAGGATGCGGACAACACGTATCCCACCATCGCCCAGGGCTATCCCACGGATGCCGACCCCGCCGATCCCTGGAACGAGAATCCTTAGCCGCCGGCGCCAGGCCGCGCAAACCATTCGTCATTTTTCAGGATTTGTGCAAAATGCAGGCTTCTGCTCTTGCGGAAGCCTGTATCTTGCGGTATGATTGTGAAAAAGAGAGAGGGAGAACGCCTTGGCGCAATACACAAAGAAAGCCATTATGGAGGGTTTTCTGGCACTGCTGAACGACAAGCCCTTCGACAAGATTGCCGTCGTAGACATTGCGGAACGCTGCGAGATCAATCGCAACACCTTCTATTATTATTATGCGGACGTGTACGCGCTTGTCGACGATCTGCTCCGCACCAAGGGGGAAAAACTGCTCTCACAGGCCGGCGGTTTTGATTCCTGGCCGGAGGTTTTTATGCAGGTAACAGAATTCGCCCGTGCCAACCGCAAGGCAGTCTATCACCTCTGCGATTCCTCCAATCTAAAGCGGCTCGAATGTTACCTTTACGATATCATCTTTCATGGCATGAACGCTTTTGTCCGCAGGGAAGCCGCCGGAATTCCCGCCGCCGAAGAGGACCTGTGCACGCTGGTTTCGTTCTATACCTCCGCGCTGCTTGGCCTCGTGGCCAAATGGCTTCAAGAGGGCATGACATCGGACGCGGAGGCCTATATCCTCAGTATGGGCCGCCTGCTGGAGGGGAACGTCCGCATGATTCTGTCGAGAAACGGCACGTTCGCTTCGCAATCTTAGCAGATTCTCCCATCTGCCTAAAAATCCGGCAAATTCCGCGCGGCGCACAAAAATTGTGCGCCGCGCGGAATCTGTCTATGGCACTTAATTGATGCGAGTGCTAACCTGATGGTATTCTGAAAGAGAAGGAGCGACGCCCTATGACACTGAAAGACAAAATGAAGCACACCGCCGCGATGAAGGTCTACGATTATGTGGACAAGGACCCCGAAAACAACATCCCTGTTCTGCTGGATCAGCTCATTGAGGCCGATGATTCGGACTCTGTTACCCGGCAGGCAGCCGGCATCAAAAGCGCCTTTGCGGAAAAAGACGGAAACTGGAGAAAACTGGTTCTCAGCCTCTGGACGGATGTGGACGCGAAGGAGCGCCGCCGTCTTTTCGAAACCGCCGCGATCAACGGCAGTTTGATCGGCTCCGGAATTCAGAAGCAGTATCAAAAAAAATACGGCTGCAACATCCCCTGGACCATTCTGATGGATCCGACCTCCGCCTGTAATCTGAAATGCACCGGCTGCTGGGCCGCGGAATACGGCCACAAGCTGAATTTGACGCTGGAAGAGCTGGAGGACATCATTGCGCAGGGCGAGGAATTCGGCTGCTACATCTACCTCTATTCCGGCGGCGAACCGATGGTGCGGAAAAGCGACATTCTCACCCTCTGCCGCAGGCATCCGGAGTGTGCGTTTCTGGCGTTCACCAACGGTACGCTGATCGATGAAGCCTTTGCCGACGCCATGCTGGAGGTTGGCAACTTTATCCCGGCCATCAGCGTGGAAGGTTTTGAGAAGGACACGGACTTCCGCCGCGGCGCGGGTACCTTTCAGAAGGTCCTCGCGACCATGGAACTGCTGAAGCGGAAAAAGCTGCTCTTTGGCATCTCCTGCTGCTACACCTCGCAGAGCGCTGAGTTCATCGGCAGCGAGGCCTACTTCGACGCTATGGTGGACTGGGGCGCGAAATTCTGCTGGTTCTTTACCTATATGCCCATCGGCAAAGCCGCGGTACCGTCCCTCATGGCCACCGCCGAGCAGCGGGCCTATATGTACCGCCAGGTCCGGGCGTTCCGCAAAACAAAGCCGCTCTTCACGATGGACTTCTGGAACGACGGCGAGTTCGTCGGCGGGTGCATTGCGGGCGGCCGCAGCTTCCTGCACATCAATGCGGGCGGCGACATTGAGCCCTGCGGCTTCATCCACTACGCGGACTCCAATATCCGCACGGATCGCCTGCTGGATGCCTTCCGCAAGCCGCTCTTCATGGCCTACCATGAAAACCAGCCCTTCAACAAAAATATGCTTCGCCCCTGCCCCGTGCTGGACAACCCCGGCCGCCTGACCCAGATGGTGGAGCGCTCCGGCGCACACTCGACCGACATTCTGGCCGAGGAAGCCGCCTGCGACTACTGCGGAAAATGCGTGGACAAGGCCAAAGCCTGGGCGCCCGTCGCCGCCGAGCTCTGGAAAAAGAGCGGCAAAAGCGAGTAAAGGAGCAGAGCATGAAAACGCTGTTTACGTCGGAGTCCGTCACCTGCGGGCATCCGGACAAGGTCTGCGATCAGATTGCCGACGCGATTCTGGACGCGATTCTGAAGGAGGATCCTGCGGCCCATGTGGCCTGCGAGGTCACTGCCTGCCGGGACCTCGTACATATCATGGGCGAGGTCACCGCGGCCTGCGCGCCGGATTATGAATCCATTGCCCGCGGTGTCATCCGCGACGTCGGCTACACAAGACCGCGGCAGGGCTTCGACGCCGACAGCTGCCGCGTCCGGCTCGACCTCCACGAACAGTCGCCGGACATTGCCCGCGGGGTCTGCCGCAGCATCCCCGAAGACGCCGGCGCGGGCGATCAGGGCATGATGTTCGGGTATGCCTGCCTGGAGACCGAGTGTCTGATGCCGCTGCCGATCACGCTGGCCAACGCCCTGACGCGCCGTCTGGAGCTGGCACGCCGCGAAAAACTGGTCCCCGGTCTGCTGCCGGACGGCAAGGCACAGGTCACGGTGGAATATCAGGACGGAGCGCCGCTGCGGATTTCCGCGGTTGTGCTCTCCACCCAGCACGAGGCGCAAGTGGAAACGGAGGCGCTGCGCGGGCAGGTCCTGGAGCACGTCATCAAGCCCGCCCTGCCCGCCTCGCTGCCGGACAAAGATACCCTCTATTATATCAACCCGACCGGCCGCTTTGTTCTGGGCGGCCCGGCGGCGGATTCCGGTCTCACAGGAAGAAAGATCATTTCCGATACCTATGGCAGCACGGCGCGCCACGGCGGCGGTTCTTTTTCCGGTAAGGACCCGACCAAGGTGGACCGCACAGGCGCTTATCTCGCGCGTTACCTCGCCAAGAACATCGTGGCGGCAGGCCTGGCCAGCCGCTGCGAGGTGCAGCTCGCGTATGCGATTGGTCTGGCCGACCCGATCTCTGTTCGCGTCGACACCTTTGGAACCGGACTTGTCTCTGAAGAACGGCTGGCCGACTGGCTGACGGGCAACGTTGATATGCGGCCCGCCATGGTCATTCGGCAGTTCGGCCTCCGGCGGCCGATCTACCGGCAGCTCTCCTGTTACGGCCACTTTGGCGAACATGCCGCCGATATGCCCTGGGAGCGTACAATGTTGGCGGAGCCGCTTGCCGCGCTGCTGCCCGCTGATCGGAACACAGCACATGCGCAAATACAAATCGGAACAGCAGAATCCGTTCGCACCTAAGTCATCGTGTTTGCCCGCTGCCTACTGACGCTTGGCGCCGACGGCGATCGATCCGAACGCCTCCGCGCTGACCATAGATGTCATTTTCGGCTTGCTTTGCCTCGCGAGGGGCGCAACGCCCCGGTTTTGGGGGAACCTGTTTCAAAGCCAATTTTGGCAGTCCGGCGGGACTGGGACGGGAAAATGCGACCTGCGCCCGATGCGCAAAAAGCGCCGTCATTCCGCAGCCTGGAACGTGTTCTCCATCAGAAGAACTGCTTTCCGTGCCTGGGATGCCGGCGCTTTTTTGCCTGCGATTATTTCATGCGGAAGGACTTGCAGTCGGTGCACTGACTCTTGGTCGGGTCCATCTCATGGGTGCCGACCTGGATCTGCTGCAGCGAGCAGTAACTGTCGCTGCCGCAGTGATTGGAGCACTGCGTCACACTGCACGCGATGCATTTGTTGGCCTGTTCAGACATAAAGACAACCTCCTTCTTCTGGTTTCTCTCTAGTTTGTCGCAGACCGGATAAAATATGCGCAAATCAGCGCTGCCGCAAAATTTTGATTTTGCGGCAGCGCTGATTCTTGCCATATTTTTATCTGCGGCCCGCACCGCCGCCGCGGCCTCCGCCTCCGCCGAAGCCTCCTCCGCCGAAGCCACCGCCGCCGAAGCCGCCGCCGCGGCCTCCGCCTCCGCCGAAGCCGCCAAAGCCTCCGAATCCTCCTGGCCCGCGTGGGCCATGACGCCAATCATCTCGGGGCGGACCCCAGAACCCGCCGAACCACGGCCGGAACCACCCACGCCGGAACGGGCGAAACAACCCGCCGAACAGCAGCGCCACCATGACGATGACAAGGAAGATCGACGACAGACTGCTGAATACAGACTGCTGCGGCTCCTCCTGATAGGCCGTCTGCTCCTGATACTGCCCGTTTTGCACGGATGCCGTCCCGGCGGTCGTTCCGCTGGAAACACTGATGCCGTAATAGCTCTCGTAGAGGGCCAGAATCTGGTCGAAGGTATTCGTCGCCGCCACATCATAGCGGCCTGCGTCGAAGTCGTCCCAGAGATACTTGTTTTCGATGGTCTCCAGCTTCCCCGCGGTGATATAGTCCTCCAGCCCGGAACCGACGGTAATCCAGCCCTTCCCCTCGCCCGTAACCAGCAGGATCACGCAGCCGTTCTGCTTGTCCTTGTCGCCGACGCCCCACTGGTTGATGAGCTCATAGGCGTACTCCTCTGAGTCCAGATCGTTCAGAAAATCAATGGTCACCACGGCGATTTCGCCGCCGCAGAGATTCTTCAGGGACTGCGCCTGTGAGACAATATTCTGCTCGGTGCTCTGGGACAGCACGTTCGCATAGTCCGCCACATAGAGCTGATCCGTCTGCGCCACAATCTCCGAGGAAGCGGACGCCGTCCCGGCCAGCAGGCCGACCAGCAGCAGCGCCGTCAAAAGGAAGGAAATCAGTTTTTTCATTGGAACGCCTCCACTTCCGGCAAAAAGGCCAACCCGCCCAGCAGCGTCACCGGGAAGCTGCGCAGTACGCCGGACGCATACTGGCTCACCTGCTCGTTATACTCCGCGGCCTCCCGCACAATCACAAGCCCCCGCGATTCAAAGTTTGCCGTGTACTCGCTGCGGTATGTCTCGTCCGCGTCGGAAAGAGGCAGGCTCTGCATGGCAAGACTGAGCGCCGTCACCGCACCCGTCAGGGAATCGTTGGCATCGTACTTCTCCCCCGCCCCGTCAGCGGTTTTCAGCTCGGCCACAGCCTTGTTGACCGCATCGATCTCGTCGGACAGACCGTCATATTTTGCCGCGACCTTACAGAGGGTCGCGGCGTAGTCCGCCCGGTCCTCCAGATCGCCCTCGATGCCGTAGCCGCTGTCATCCACGCCCTGCGTGAACATGGTCAGCACCTTGTCGGCCTCCTTCGTCACGCTGCGGTGTACGCCGAGAACCAGCGCGCACAGCGCTACGATCGCCGTGAGCACCACGGCAAATTTCCAGTTTCGTAGCAGCTTCATTTATCCTCTCGTCTCCAACAGTTTCTGCTTGAGCTCGCCCTCGATCTTCCGCAGTGCAACCTCCGCTTCGCGGCGCTTCTGCGCGCCGTCGGTCTGGATCTGCAGCACCTCGTCCAGCGTGGAAATCAGGCTCTGATTGGTGTGCTGCAGCGTCTCGATGTCCACCACGGACCGCTCCGACTCTTTTGCAGTCTCCACCGTGGCCGTTTTCAGCATATCGGCGTTTTTCCGGAGCAGGGCGTTTGTCATATCCGTCACCTGCCGCTGGGCCTCCATGGCCTCCTGGGAATGTGAAATGCCGAGCGCCAGCACCATCTGGCTCTTCCACAGCGGAATCGTGTTGACCAGAGAGGTCTGGATCTTCTCCGACATCAGTGTATCGTTGTTCTGGATCATACGGATCTGCGGGGCCATCTGCATGGAGACCACCCGCGTCAGCTCCAGATCATGGAGTTTTTTTTCAAAGCGCAGGCACAATTGGTCGAAATCGTTCGCCTTCTGCGCATCCTCGGCCAGACCGGTTTCCTTGGCTTTCTGCCGGAGCTGCGGCAGCGTTGCGGCCCGCTCATCCGCCAGCCTCTTCTGGCCTGCCAGAAGATACATGGTCAGCTCCTTGTAGTAAGCCAGATTCTTATCATACATCTGGTCCATGACCGCGATGTCCTTCATGAGGATGATCTGGTGGCCCTCCAGCTTTTCAGAAATTTTGTTGACGTTACTCTCGGCCTTATCGTACTTGGTCTTCATCAGTTCCACGGTCTTCCCGGCCTTTTTGAACCAGCCGCGGATGCCCTTCTGCTCCTCCTCGGCGTCGAAGCCCTTCAGCTCCACCACCAGCGAGGAGATCATGTCGCCGACCTCGCCCATATCCTTGGTTCGGACCGACCCCAGTGCGCTCTCCGAGAAATCGGCAATATTCTTCTGCGCGGCAGCGCCGTACTGCAGAATCACCTGGGAATTGGTCACGTCAATGCTCCTCGAAAATTCCTCCACCTGCCGCTGCTCGTCGGGCGTCAGCATGCTCATATCGGGGCCTGCGGGCGGCGCGGACTGCTCCGCCTTGACCGGAACCACGGAGACGGCGGGGGCCTCTCCCAGATTGGGGCTCAGAGTCAGCTTCGGCATTGTCTTGTCATCCATGGTGCATTACTCCTTCTTCTGATTCAAATCAAAGTCCTGTTCGCCGGACAAGCCCTGGCTGCGGAGCATCTGCTCCATCACCCGGATGTCCGCGGTGATATCAACGGCGTCGTTCTCATAGAGGCGGGTTACCTGATTCTGCAGCGCGGTCTCCACCGTGCGCAGCATGTCACGGATCTGTCCCAGCATGGCTGAGACGCTGCCGAGGTTTGCCTGATCCTGCAGCTCGGCGTACTTCCGCACCAGCTTCAGCGTAGTCGGCAGGTAGTAGTTCAGCATCCTGCGGATGCTCTGCAGCTTCTGCTGCTGCTGCTCCACCTGGCGGAACATCTCCTGCGTCAGCCGCTCAATGTCGCTCAGGGATTGGGAAACCTCCGCGTCCGGAATGCGCTCGTTGAGCTGCCGCAGCTCCGCAATGGTTTCTCTGCCCTGCAGGATCGCCTCGTCCAGCTCCCGGCTGCCCGTATCCGGCGCAGGCTCCGGCTGCTCCACATAGACCGTGGTTCCTGGGAAAAAGTGCAGCAGCACCAGATAGCCGGCCACCGCCAGCGCGGCGCAGAGCAAAACGTGAAGCGGCCGGTACATCGGCAGCAGCAGGTTGTAGAGCAGAATGGCCGCGCCGGTCCCATAGATCGGAACGACGGACGGTTTTTTGACTTCCTTCAAGGCAAACCTTCCTTCCGGGATAGACTTTCTCATGATGTATTATTGTATCTCGCTTTCAAATCGAAGTCAAGGCGTTTGCATTCTTTGTTGACAGGCTCCCACTTTTCGCATTATAATGACACCTGAGAAAAACCGCTGGGGCTGCCCGCGAACGGACAGCCCCTATCTGAAGCGGCCCGCAGGTCTGCGCAGGTTTCGGAGGAGCCCTCCACCCTGCTGAATCAGCCGCATACCCATTAGTATGCGGCGGCGGCCCCAAGGGTGTATCCGAAATTGTTTTGAAAGAAGATGTCAAAGATGATCAAATTGTCTCCCTCCATTCTGTCTGCCGACTTCGCCCGCCTGGGCGGCGAGATGCAGGCCATGGCAAATGCCGGCGCAGACTACGCGCATATCGATGTGATGGACGGTCACTTTGTCCCCAATCTCTCCATGGGCTTCCCCGTGGTCAAGGCGCTCAAGGGAACCGCGCCCCTTCTGCTCGACGTCCACCTGATGATCGACGCGCCGCTGCGCTATGTGGAACGGTTCTGTGAGGCCGGCGCGGACATTCTGACCATCCATGTGGAAGCCGATACGGAGGCGCACACCAAACAGGCGCTGGCGCTGATCCGCGCGAGCGGCGTCCGACCGGCGATTTGTGTCAAGCCCAAAACGCCCGCCGAGGCGGTGCTGCCCTACCTCGACCTGGTGGACCTGATTCTTGTCATGACCGTGGAGCCGGGCTTCGGCGGCCAGTCCTTCATGGAGGACATGATGCCCAAGATCCGCGCCATCCGGGGCTACATCGACGAAAAGCGGCCCGGCTGCGAGCTGGAGGTGGACGGCGGCGTCAATCTGAACACGGCCAAGCTCTGTAAGGAAAACGGCGCCGACGTGCTGGTAGCCGGCAGCGCCTATTTTGGCGCGCCCGACCGCGCGGCCTTTGCCGCCGCTATCAAGGCGGAGTAAGGAGGATACCATGAACCGAACCGGTCTCAAACAGGCGGCGAAGCAGTGTCTGCAGGATGCAAACAAGAGTCCCACAAAGCTGACCTTCTTTTTCCTGCTCTGCCTCTACGGCGTGAGCCTGCTGGGCGACGGACTCATTTACCTGCTCAATCAAAATGTCGGCACTGGCCTCAGCGCCCTGTCCTCGCGCACCCAAACCACCTTTCTGATTACTGTCATCAATCTGGTTGTCACTCTTCTGACGGCGGTTTGGACCACACATTACTGCAACTACAGTCTGAAGCTGAGTCGCGGACAGGAAACCTCGTTCCAGGATTTTCTTTCCCCCTTCCCGATGGTGGGAACGGTGCTTGCGCTTCTGCTGCTGACGGCGCTCTACACCTGGCTCTGGTGCCTGCTCCTGATCGTTCCCGGTCTGATCGCCGCCTACCGGTATCGGATGGCCCGTTATGTGATCTTCGACCAGGACTGCTCCGCCTCGGAGGCGATTCGCGAGTCCGGGCGGCTGACCAACGGCAACAAAGTGGGGCTTTTTTTGCTGGACCTGAGCTTCTTCTGGTACTATCTGCCGACCATGCTGCCGGGCGTGTTGGCCGAGCTCTATTATCTGGGCATCCTGGATATCACGCAGAGTACTTATCAGCTCTGTACCCTGCTGACCTCCGCGCTGGCTTTCGCCGTCTACGTCTGGAAGATGCCCTATGTGGAGGCGACCTATGCCCACGCCTTTCATTGGATGCGCCAGGAACAATCCTAACGTCCGCCCAACATAATAAAAAACGGGAGCGCCAATGCGGCGCTCCCGTTTTTTATTATGTTGGGCGGGTTTTATCGGAGAAAACCCAGAATTTTGACATCAGATAGTTATAGAGCAGCATCAGCACGCCGCTTGGGATTTTGGCGAGGAAGGAATCCATGGCGAGCACGTTGATGAAGAAACGCAGCAGCAGCAAAGACAGCAGCAGATAGCCGCCGTTTGTGAGCAGGCAGCGAAAAAGCTCCCGGCCGGAAATCGACGCTTTTTTTTCAAAAGTCCAGAATTTATTCCAAAGAAAGCTGTGGACGGCGGAGACCGCAAAGGAGACCACCTGCGAGAGGTAAGGCCCCGCGCCCAGCACCTTGTTCATGAGATAGTAGCAGGCGAAGTCAACCAGCGTGTTGAGGACGCCGATGACACCGAATTTGAGAAACCGGCGCACGTCGAACAGGATCAAAAACCGCATCAGTTTTTCGCGGAGCGGTCGTGCCTTTTCACGCATGAGGCTCCTCCTCCCGGGCAGACCGCAGGACCTCCGCAATCAGGTAGCGGGGTCGGCCCTTGGCCTCCTCATAGTTTTTGGCGAGGTAGACGCCCAGCACACCCTGCGCGATCAGAATGCTGCCGCCCAGCAGCAGCAGGAGCAGCGTCAGGCCGGCCGCGGCGGTGACCGCCTTGCCGAGCATCACGCGCACCAGTGCGCGAATCGCCAAAATCAGGCACGCGAGCAAGCTCAGTCCGCCCGGCAGAAACGGCATCAGCAGCGGCCCCGTCGTGTAGGAGGTAACGGAGCTGACGGCCAGCCGGATCAGCGCGCGGAGCGACCATTTGCTCTCCCCCGCCAGCCTCGGCGCGACGGAGAACGGGACGCTGCAGCGGCGAAACCCGATCCACGCGGACATCCCGCGGAAGTATGGGTCCCGCTCCGGCAGCTTCCGCCATGCCTCCACGGCGCGGCGGTTCATCAGCTTAAAGTCGGAGAGCTGGTCGGCGCGTCCGCCGGTAGCCCGACTGAACAGGCGATAATACGACCCGGCGCAGAGACGGTACACGAGTCCCTCCCGGCCGCGATTCTCCTTGACGCCGTCCACAATGTCGTAGCCCTCGTCGCGCCAGAGACGCACCATCTCCGGAATCATCGCCGGCGGGTGCTGCAAATCGGCGTCCATGACGATGACGGCGTCGGCGTCGGCGTGCTCCAGCGCGGCGCAGAGGGCAAGCTCCTTCCCGAAATTGCGGGAGAAGCGCAGCAGCGTGAGATTCGGCAGCTCCGCCGCCAGCAGGCACAGCTTGTCCCAGGTGTCGTCGCGGGAACCGTCGTCCACCAGCAGAAAGCCATGGCAGATCCCCGCGTCCCCCACAAGCCGGTGTACGGTGCGGATGCTCTCCAGAATACCGTCTCCCTCGTTGAAAACCGGCATGATGATCTGAATCATAGGTTTGGTTCTCCTTCTGTATCCGATGTTCCCGGTATCTCCGGTATCTCCGGTATCTCCGGCAGCGCGGCTTCCCCGCCCGACAATGCGTCCTCGCCCGGCAGTTCGCCCGGCTCCAACTCCTGGAGCGTGTCCGGATTCTCCTCCTGGGCGGGAGGCGGGTCGGGAACGTCATACGCCGCGCCGAAGGGTGCGCAGGCCGGCAGCTTCGCTGTCCAGAACCGGAAGCGGCGGCGCAGCAGCAGAAGCAGGAGCAGCCCCGCTACACCCGTCAGCGTCAGGTACGCACCCTGCCGCAGTCCCACGGTTTCGAAGCGCAGTTCGACCGTGTGGGTTCCGGCGGTCAGGTCCAGCGCCAGCAAGCCGTCGTCGACCCCGTAGGTCTCCACCCGCTCGCCGTCCACATACGCCTCCCAGCCCGCGTCATAGGAGACGGTGGTCATGAAAACGCCGTCCTCTTTGGCGGTGACCGTACCGGTCAGGCCGGTGTGGGAATACGCGCTGAGCGTGAGGCTGCCGCTTTTCAGCGTATCAATGGCATCGTCGTAGACGTCCTCATCCAACGTGACCGCGTAGATTTTACCGCTCGCGCGGTCATCGGAGGTAATGGTAACCTTCAATGTATCCCCCGCCGCCATCTCGCCGCAGTTCAGGAACGTATCCTGATCCTGCTGGCGCAGGGCGCCGTCCACCGACACATCAAAGTCGCTGTTCCGGTCCACATAGATGTAGACATGGCCCGGCTCCGTGATGGTCAGCGTGACCTCGCCCGGCGTGTCGCCGCCGGCGAACGAGTAGCTGACGCAATCCGTGTTGTAGGTAACGGTGGTATCCGCCCCGCTGGTGGAGAGAGCCTTGGTATTTGTGCGCAGAACGGGCCTGGAATCGCCGGTCAGCGCTGCGTAAAGCGTATTCTGGGAGGCCACCGGATCGTCGGAGGAGGTCCAGTCGCGGAGCGCGTCCGTCCCCATGAAGCCGACGCTCAGCGCGTCCTCGCTGCGGTAGAGACGATAGGTCGTGCTGCCGCTCGTTTTGACGTCGATCTGCTCCAGACCAGGCTCAGAGTCGAGCTCCATCGGCGAAATGTAGTAACGCACGCCGAACAGGGCGTCCAGCGTGGGGATATAGCCGAGCAGGCGGTGGGAGTTGACCGTGTTGGTGCCGAAGCCCAGATGCCGCAGGCACTGGGTCGTGGCGTCATAGTAGGTTGAATCGAAAATCGTAATACCATTGTACCCATAAAGTGCGCCGTCCATGTTGGTAAAGCGGTGGGAGGCGTCACAGCGGAAGAACAGCAGTCCCTCCGCCTCGCCGAAGGATTCCGCCTCCTCGCCCAGCTCGCCGAGGAGCTGATGCGTGTCGCCCACGAGATACCCGCTGTGCTTTGTGGAAAAGCCCTCGCCGTAGAGCGAGCCACGGGTCTCGTCGGCAAAAAACAGGCTCTCAGCGGTGACAGAGAAGAGCAGCAGCGCGCAGACCGCGCCCACGCGCAGCCTTTGATAGGCGGCGAGCGCCAGAATACCGACGTAAACCAGAATCAGCCCGGCTGTGATCCAGACGGAGTAGGCGGGTACGTCCTCGCTCGGCGCGCCGAGGGTCAGCAGCACGCAGGCGATCAGCGCCGCGCCGCAGAGCACAAGCTGACGGGGCCGAATCGCGTCCAGATGGGTGAGCACGTCCGCGGCCATGAGCAGTAAGACAAACACATAGAGAAACGCGTACCGGTAAGGCAGACCGTTGGGGCCGTGCATCCCGTGCCAGACCCGGTCCGGGATATTCAGCATCATGCTGGCGGCCAGTACCGCCCAGAGCCCCAGATAGCAGAGACGGCGGCGCAGGGGAATGCGGGAGGTGGTGACATAGAGCGGCAGCGTCAGCAGAGAGAGCGCGCCGCAGGCGATATTGGGATAATCCGAAACGTGCAGCTCCGTCGGCACCACGCCGAAAAAGTGGCGGGAGAGCAGCGTCAGCGGCGAGAAATTGAGCTTGAGTGCGGGCATCGTTTCCCCGGCGGCGGAGGTGACCTTCAACCCGAGATAGGTAGGCAGCATCAGCACACAGGCCAGCAGCACCCCCAGCACGGAGCAGATGCCAAAGCGCAGCGCGAGGCCAAAGAAACCGCGGATCCCGCATTTTTCCCGGATGCACCAGGCGAAGAAGTACAGCCCAAGAAACAGGCACAGCATATAGGCCGCATAGAAATTGGCAAAGAGGGCGTAGCCAAGGAGCAGCGTATAGAAAAGGAACTTTCCCTTGCGCAGCAGCCGCTCCAGTGCAATCACCGCCAGCGGAAGCACCATGACCACGTCAAACCACATAAAGTTCCAGGAGTAGGCCACATAGTACATGGAGGTGGTGTACAGCAGGGCGGTCAGCACGGAAATGACGCTGCGCTTACCGGTCAGGTACTGGACGCAGCAAGCGAAGGTCACGGCGCTGATGACCGTTTTCAGCGCGATGATGGTCAGAAAGCACTCGGCCAGGTAGTCCTGCGGGAACAGGACGCTGATGAGGTTCAGCGGGCTGGCCAGGTAGTAACCGATGGTGGGAATCATGCTGATGCCCAGTCCCATCTCCGTCGAATAGAGCAGGCTTGCACCCTGCCCCAGAAGCGCCTTGCGAAAATAGGCCAACAGCGGCATGTACTGGGAGTACATGTCGATCATGATGCAGGTGTTGTCGCCGACGGGCCACATGCCGGCAAAGAGGTAGGTGACCAGCGTGACCGCCAGCGTCAAAGCGCCGGAGAGCGCCGGAAAATACCAGCGCGGGCGCTCCCGTTCCTCCGGGCGCCGCAGCGCCCTTAGTGTGACGCAGGACAACGCCCCAAGCAGCAGCGCGGCGAACAGCGGGAGCAGCACCCGCTGCAGGGTGCTGGAGAAAATGCCATGGGCCTCGGCGGTGACATAGACGCCGCCGGCAGCGGCGGCCGTCAGAACGGCAAACAGTGCGATCAGCCATCCGGGCAGACGGCGTGTGGACAGGTTCATAGCTGCGCTCCTTCCGCAATGAATTCAATCATCCTTTACGATACAACAGACCGAAGCCGGTTGCAAGTAAAAGGCGCGGAAAAAATCTGAAAACGTGTTTTTTTGCGAAATGGAGCGGAAGACATCCGCTTCAAAACCGATTGCATCCACGGCAATTCTGTGCTATACTGAGAGAAAAGAATCACACATATAATTCCGCGGATTGGCGCGGAAGTTTCTACCGGGCCGCTTTCGGTCCTGCTATGGGTGTTTCCGGGGGTATTGTACCCATCCGGGAGCGCCCGTTTTGTTTTGAAGGGAGAGTTTTATCATGCGTATTTTGAAGGGTCACCTGTTGAGCGCGGCCTCGCCGTCGAGGCTTCAATCGATCCCGGACGGCTACCTTGCCGCGGACGAGGACGGCATTCTCCGGTACGTCGGACCGCAGCTGCCGCAGCCCCTGCGCACCCTGCCCGTGGAGGACTGGGGAGACCGACTGATTTTGCAGTCCTTTGCGGATATGCACCTCCACGCGCCCCAGTACCCCATGCTGGGGCAGGGCATGGACCTTCCGCTGCTCTCCTGGCTGCGGGAGTACGCCTACCCCACCGAGGCCCGGTTCTCGGACCTGGCCTTCGCCCGGAACTGCTCCCGCCATCTGGCCGCCGCACTGATCGGGGGCGGCACCACGCGGGTCTGCATGTTCTCCTCGCTCCATACGGACGCGACGCTGATTTTGATGGAAGAGCTGGAGCGGGCGGGAATTTCCGGGTATGTGGGCAAGGTCAACATGGACCGGCAGGGCGGCGCCGGGCTGCGGGAGAGCACGGAGGAATCCATGCGGGAGACGCTGCGCTGGCTGGACGCCTGCGGCGACTTCCGCACCGTGCGGCCCATCCTGACGCCGCGTTTCACACCCGCCTGCACCGAGGAAATCCTGACGTTTTTGGGCCGTCTCGCGGCGGAGCGCGGCCTGTACGTCCAAAGCCATCTCAGCGAAAATCCGGAGGAGCTGCGGCTGGTCGGGGAGCTCTGCCCCGACTGCGCACAGTACTGGGAAACGTACCAAAAGCATGGCCTCTGGCGGGATCATACCGTCATGGCCCACTGCGTCTATTCCGACGAACGGGAGCGCGCGGCCATGCGTGAGGCCGGTGTTCTGGCGGTCCACTGCCCGGATTCCAACTGGAATCTCTGCAGCGGCACCGCGCCGGTCAAGACCATGCTCCGGGAAGGCAGCTGGGTGGCGCTTGGCTCCGACATTGCCGGCGGCGCGGTGCTCTTCCTGCCGCACGTCGCCGCGGCGGCCATTCGGGCCTCCAAGGTCCGTCATATGACGGAGGGCGAGGACTTTCTGACGGTTCCCGAGGCCTACTATCTGGCCACCAGCGCCGGACACCGGTACTTTGGCGACCGGGACGGCTTCCAGGTCGGCAACCCGCTCCACGCGGCGGTCGTGGACGAGACAAACCTGCCGCCTGCCGCGCGGGAACTGACCGCAGCGGAACGGCTGGAACGCTTCCTCTACCTGGGCGACGACCGGAACCTCGCCGCCGTCTACGCGAATGGAAAAAAAGTAAAATAAGGCAAGGGCGCGCCGCAAGTTTTGCGGCGCGCCCTTGCCTTCAGCATTGCTGTGTTCTGCTCAGCAGAAAGGGATACTCCGGCTGGCCGGACAGACTCAACCCGGGAGACAGCGTGACGTCCCGGCCGCAGACGGCAAAGCGGAGGCGGCAGCCTTTTCCGATCCGGCAGCCGGGCAGCAGCACGCTGCCCTCCACCCGCGCGTCCTCGCCGACCTCCACATCCGCAAAGAGAAGGCTGTTTGTCACGCTGCCCGCGATCCGGCCGCCGCCACCGATCAGGGATTGCCGCACGGCCGCCCCCTCCAGGTAGCGCGTCGGCGGGCTGTCCGGGACGGGCGTTACCATGCCGCCCTGCGCCCGGTACAGCTCCGCCCGCACCTCCGGCTGCAGCAGCTCCAGGCTGGCTTGCAGATACCCCTCCGGTGTGGCCGCCGCGCCCACATAGCCTGTGTGCGGCACCGCGCAAAGGTTCCCTTCCAACAGTTCTGTCAGGTCGGCAGCCCCGCTGTCGCATCCGAGCAGCGCGCAAAGCACCTCGCGGCGAAGCAGCAGGCAGCCCAAAAACAGGTCGCTCTGGCAAAAGCAGCCGCGCTCCAGCCGGGCATGACGTCCCTCCAGCCGTACGCTGTCCCCGGCCATGGGCCGCCGAACCTGCGGCGTATAGAGCAGCGCCCCGTCGTCGTCCCCCAACGCTCCCGCCAGCGTGCGCAGATCCGGCAGGTACACAAGGCCGCAGCCCATCAACAACACCGCGTCCGCCGTACTCCGCGAAATTTCCGGAAGTGCGGCACGCAGCGCGTGCATGGGAAAGGTTCCGGGACCGGTCTCCGCCCGCACGAAACGGACCCCGCCCCGCTTTTGCCGCAGACCCCAGGTCCGGCCACTGCCAACATGCGCCGCCAGCGCGCCACCGCACCCCGGCGTAAGCAGCAGCACGTCCCGGATTCCCGCCGCCGCCATGGCGGAGAGCGGGAAGTCCACAAGCAGCCCGCCGCCGAAGGGCAGCGCGGCCAGCGGCCCCTCCCGTGCCAGCGGCGAGAGCCGTCCCGCCGCCGCCTGGCAAAAAATCACGCCCAGTATTTCCAACGTCGTCACCCCATCGCATACAGCGCCGACAGCACGGTCGGCTCCCCCGCCGCGCGGCCAACCTGCACGCCCGCGCGGACCACGGCACCCTCACCCAAAATGCAGCGCCGCACCTGTGCGCCTTCCTCCACAACCGCGCCGGGGAGCAGCACGCTGTCTTCCACCACCGCGCCGGGCCGGATTTCCGCGTCTGTGCTGAGAATTGTGTTCCTTGCGCTTCCAAACAGGCGGCTTCCCTCCGCCAAAATCACGCTATGTAGGGCGCAGTCCGGGCCCAGCAGATGCAATGGCCGCGGCGGAGCGCCGCTGAGGACCGGAAACTGCCGATCGAACAGGGCCAGCTGCGGCTGCGGCGCGAGGAGTCCCATCTGCGCACTGTAATAGCTCTGCACGGTCCCCACGTCGCGCCAGTAGCCGTCGTGAACGTAGGCGTACAGCCGTTTCCGCCGCCGAAGCAGCGCCGGGAGCACGTCGCGGCCGAAATCATGGCTGGAGGCAGACGCCTCATGGTCCGCCTGTAACGCCTGTTGCAGCTGCGGAAAGGAACACAGATAGATCCCCATGGAGGCCAGCGTGCCTTCCGGTCGTTCCGGCTTTTCCGCGAAGCGCAGAATCTCCCCTTGCGCGGAGCAGGTGACGATGCCGAAGCGTGAGGCATCCGCCTCCGATACCTTCGTACAGGCCACGGTCAAATCTGCCCCGGCGCGGCGGTGGAATTCAATCAATCGGCGGTAGTCCATCCGGCAGAGCTGATCTCCGGAGAGGATCAGCACCAGCTCCGGGTCATACTGCCGCAAAAAGTCCAGGTTCCGGTAGACGGCTTCGGCGGTGCCGCCATACCAGCAGACGCCGCCGCCGGTGGAATAGGGCGGCAGCACAAACAGACCGCCGCCCGGCGTGTTCAGGTCCCAGCTTTCGCCGCTGCCCAGATAGGCATGGAGCGACAGGGGCCGGAATTGCGTCAGCACCCCGACGGTGTCGATGCCGGAATAGGCGCAGTCGCTGAGCGGGAAGTCGATGAGGCGATATTTCCCGCCGAAAGAGACTGCCGGCTTGGCGATGCGCGCGGTCAGCGGTCCCAACCGACTGCCCTGCCCACCCGCCAGCAGCATGGCGACGCATTGCTTTTGTTGCATAGTATTCCTTCCTCCGGGCAGAAATTCGCGCGGCGCGCGCCGCCCGGATATTGCAATCTTATTGCCCATGGCAGTGATTTAAAACCCCGCCGAGGAACAATATTTCCATGCAGGAATACAGCCAGAGCATCGTAATCGCCACCGCCGAGAGTCCGCCGTAGAGCTTGTCCATGTTGGAAAATTGGGTCACATACACGGAATACAGCGCAGAAAACGCCATCCACCCCGCCCCCGCAAAGACAGCACCCGGCAGCACCGCGGCAAAGCGAACGTGGTGGTCCGGCATTGCCTGATAGACCAGGGCGAAGAGGAGGATCAGCGCCGCCGTGGTCACAAGGAAGCGGCAGAGCGGATAGACCAGAACGCCGAGGGGCCAGGCCCGCAGCGCTGCCGCCGCCCGATTTCCAAAGACGTAGAGCAGAAGCGCGACCAGGACTGCCGCCAGCAGCAGCAGCGTATCCAGAACGCAGGCGAGACGCACGCGGAGATAGCCGCGCGTCTCGTCCAGCGCGAACGCGCGGTTCAATCCGCGCAGGACGCCGTAGGTTCCCCGAGAGGCGGACCAAACCGCGGTAACGGCGGAAATTGAGATCACTGCAATCGGGTTGTTGACGCCAAACACATAGCGAAAGGCCGGTATGGCCACGTCCGGCAGCACTTGGGTAAGTAACTCCAACAGCTTCCCGCTGTCGATGGACAGGAGCTGCAGCAGTCCCAACAGCAGCGTCGCTGCCGGAAACACGGAGAGCAGCAGAAAAAAGGCGGCGTTGCCGGCATAGACAGAAATCTGGTACAGGCTGAAATTTTGCAGAGCGCAGCGCAGTTTTTCTTTCATGACAAACGCCTCCAAACAGAATGCGGCCACACTGTACACAGTGTGGCCGCATTGGGCGCTTGTTATTCGACGGTAACGACGCCGCCATCCTTCACGGTGACGGTCATGCCGTCCCGGACATATTTCAAAAATTCCTCACCGAGGCTGTCCACCGTCGGCATGGAAACGTCCGTCCAGACGTCGGCCAGAATGGAACCGGCGGCGGCCAGCGAGTCGATCGGCTCGGAGAACAGCAGGCAGGCCGGCTGTCTGCCCATGGCGGCCGCGCAATAGAGCACCATCCCGCCGGTCGTGGAGCCGATGGTCCTCGGCAGGCAGAGCGCCTTGCCTGCCATCGGCTTGCCGTAGAGGTCCCTGTTGTTCTGGTCGCCGCAGGAGGCGGTCTTATCGCCGAACTGCAGCGCCTTCTGGAAGGAGGCCAGCGTATTGAAGCCCTGGCGCGAGACCAGCGCCTCCGCCTTCGCGGCGCCTGCTGTGACGGCGCGGCCGTGAAATTCCTTCATCTCAGTTCCCTCCCTTTGTGATCATTTCGAGAATTTCCTCCTCGGGATAGTAGCGGGCCGAGGTGTAGGTTCTCAATTTGTTGGAGCAGGTGATGACCGGCAGCTTGCCGGACAGCGGGTTGTTCATATACATCAGCGGACAGATATAGCTGAGGACCACGCCGGTTCCCTGCAAGCGCGCCGCGTCGGCGGTCTTTTCAAATTCGGCGATGACGGCGGGTGCGGCGGTGAATACGGTGGGGATGGCAACCTTGCTTCTTCCATGCTGTTTGAGCCCGTCCGCGACGCGGTCGGTCCAGTCCCGCAGCTGCCGGATGCTCATATGCGGGCAGCCGACACAACAGAGCTTCGGCCGCGCGGCCGGGTTCTTCCAGATGCAGGGGTAGCTGTCCCGGACCCGCTGCAGCTCCGCGTCGTCGATGATGTAGAGTTTTGCGTCCTCGGTGAGCAGCCCCTCGCCCTGTTCCTTTGCCTCGGGGGTCAAATTTTCCACATGGTAGAGCCCAACCGCGCCGTTGGAAGCGGTGGCCGCGCCGAAGTCCTTCAGATAGGCGCGGGCGGTCTCGTCCAGCTCCGTGCCGAGGTATCGGTCGAGGCCACGGATGTAGGGCACGTCCTCCATGACCTTCATCCCGATGGCGGAGCCGAGAAGCTGCGCCTCCGGAATGCGCGAGGTGCGCACCTCGACGGTCCAGGTGGCCTTACGGCCCTCGTCGGTCAGCAGCCCAAAGTACGGCACAAAACCGACGATGGAACCGAACAGCTCGATGACGCCGGAATTGCGGTTGCAGCGGGCGCCCAGCACCGAATTGGCATAGACCACGGCGGAGGATTCCGCCCAGGAAAGGACGTCTCCCTTCCGCGGCTGATTGCCGACCTCGTCCAGGTAACAGGTGCAGGTAAAGGCGTCCTCGCTAAGAAGCCCCAGCCTGCGAAGCTGCGCCTCGTAGACCTCCTGTTTGTTGTACATGAACTTTTTAAAAACCAGATTCTGAATCAGATTGGACGGAACGCGCTTGTCCAGCGGGCGGGGATCGGCGGTGAACTTCTGCCCGTCGGTCAGCCCTGCGTCGATCAGCTGTGTCATAATGTCGTAGACCGGCTGGATGGCTCCCAGGCCAAAGCTGGTGACGATGTGGCCATATGTCCCGGTGACGGGTACCAACTTTTCTGCGCCGAAGGCGTCGCCGTACATGACCAGCGTCTTCATGACCTTGGCCAGGGTCTCCCCTTTTTTGCCGTCCAGAATTGCCTGCTGTTCCTGTGTCAGTACCATTCAAAAACCTCCTTGGGTATCCTGTTTGGATGCTTCTCATTTTACTTTACCACAGCTTGTCTGCGGTTGCAACGAAAAAGAAGGAACAAACGAGACACGATAAAAAAGCTGCGGCAGGGGCGATCCCGGGATCGCCCCTGCCGCGTAATGTTCCGGCTTCTGATCTTTTCTTACATGGTGCGACGGACGCCCGCGCTGATGTTTTCCAGCGCCCGGGCTGCCTCCATCGCCTGGCCCGGCGCCTCTGCCAGGTCCTTGAGGGCGAGCATCCCGACCAGCTTGCCCTCCTGCACCACCGGCAGCCGCCGGATCTGCTCCCGGGACATCAGCCCCGCGGCTACGCTCAGCGGCTCCTCCGGGGAAACCGTCACCAGCCGCCTGGTCATGATCTCCCGCACCAGCTGCTGCCCGGCGTCCTCGTCGGACGCTACGCTGCGCAGCACAATATCCCGGTCCGTCAGCATCCCGCGCAGCTTGCCGTCCGGAGTGCAGACCGGCAGACAGCCTACATTGGTGCGGCTCAGGGTTCTGGCCGCCACGGACACCGTCTCCTCGGGCGAGACCGTCACCGGTCTGCCGCTCATGACTTCTTTTACCTGCATACGATAACCTCCTGATAAAATCACCCACCCGGTGCAGCTGCACCGGGCGGGTTCAGTCTACCTATTCAGTATCGACAAAAGCATCGGAAATTAACCCTGCTTTTTCAGGAAAGCGTCAATCGCTGCCGCGCCCTTCTTGCCGGCGCCCATGGCCAGAATGACCGTGGCGGCGCCGGTGACGGCATCACCGCCGGCAAAGACGCCCTCGCGGGTCGTCATCTCCTGCTCGTCCACGATCAGGCCGCCCTTGCGGTTGCTCTCCAGTCCGGGTGTGGTGGAACGGAGCAGTGGGTTGGGGCTGGTTCCCAGCGCCATAACGACCGTATCCACATCCAGCACGAACTCGGAGCCGGGTATCTCAATGGGTCTGCAGCGGCCGGAAGCGTCGGGTTCTCCCAACTCCATCCGGATGCACTCGATGCCGACCACGCGGCCGCTCTCGTCGCCCAGGATCTTCGTGGGATTGCAGAGGTTCTTGAACTCAATGCCCTCTTCCTTGGCGTGGTGGACTTCTTCCGCCCTGGCAGGCATTTCCTTTTCGCCACGGCGATAGACGATGTAGACGTGCTCGGCGCCCAGCCGAAGCGCGCAGCGAGCGGAGTCCATGGCCACATTGCCCCCGCCGACGACGGCGACCGCTCTGGATTTGATGATCGGGGTGTCGCTCTCCTCCAGATACGCCTTCATCAGGTTGGTTCTGGTCAGATATTCGTTGGCGGAGAATACGCCCTTGAGCGCCTCGCCCTCGATATGCATAAACATAGGCAGACCCGCGCCGGAGCCAACAAAGACGGCCTTGTAGCCCATCTCGAACAGCTCGTCAATGGTCAGCACCTTGCCGATGACCATGTTGGTCATGACCGTAACGCCCTTTGCCTTCAGCTTTTCGACCTCTCCGGCGACGATTGCCTTCGGGAGACGGAACTCCGGAATGCCGTAGACCAACACGCCGCCGGCGGTGTGCAGGGCCTCGAACACCGTTACCTCATAGCCCAGGTCGGCCAGATCACTTGCGCAGGTCAGCCCCGCAGGGCCGGAACCGACGACGGCAACCTTGGTACCGTTCTGGCTTGCCTTTTCCGGCATTTTATTAATGTTTTTCAGATACCAGTCGGCGACAAAACGCTCGAGCCGGCCAATGGCCACGGGCTCGCCCTTCACGCCGCGGGTGCACCGGCACTCGCACTGGCTCTCCTGCGGACAGACGCGGCCGGACAGCGCGGGCAGGGCGTTTGTCGAGGTGATGACCTCGTACGCGCCGAGGAAATCGCCCGCCGCAACCTTTGCGATAAACTCGGGAATCCGGACGTTGACGGGGCAGCCCTCGACGCAGGGCTGCTGTTTGCAGCCCAGGCAGCGCTTGGCCTCGCTCACGGCCATCTCTTCCGTATAGCCCAGCGTGACCTCCAGGAAATTATGATTGCGGACACCCGGGTCCTGCTCCGGCATGGGGCACTTCTTCAGATCCATATTAAATTTAGCCATTGTCGTTTCCCCCTTATTTGATCAGGTCGTCCGCCAGCTTCTGCATCCGGCAGATGTGCGTCTTTACGGTCTCCGCTTCTCTGTCCTTATACACGGCGTTCCGATTCATCAGTTCGGCAAAGTCGACCTTGTGCCCGTCGAAATCTGGCCCGTCGACGCAGGCAAATTTCACCTCGCCGCCGACTGTGACACGGCAGCCGCCGCACATGCCGGTGCCGTCGACCATAATCGGGTTCAGGGAGACGATCGTCTTGACGCCGAAGGGCTCGGTCGTCTTGGCGACAAATTTCATCATGGGGATTGGCCCGATGGCGAGCACCTCGTCATACTGGTTGCCGGCTTCCAGAAGCTGCTGCAGCTTGACGGTGACAAATCCGTGCTCACCGTAGGAGCCGTCGTCGGTCATCAGGTAAAGGTGATCGGAGGCCGCCTTGAATTCATCCTCGAGAATGACGATATCCTTGTTGCGGAAGCCGACGATGACGTCCGTCTCGACGCCGGCATCCTTAAACGCTTTGGCAGAGGGCAGCGCGATGGCGCAGCCGACGCCGCCGCCAACCACACAGACCCGTTTTTTTCCTTCCACGTCCGTGGGCTTGCCGAGGGGGCCGACGAAGTCCTGGATATACTCGCCCTCCTCCTTCTTGCCGAGCAGCTCCGTGGAGAGGCCGACCTTCTGGAAAATGACGGTAACTGTGCCCTTTTCGCGGTCATAGCCTGCGATAGTCAGGGGAACCCGTTCGCTCTTCTCGTCTACACGAAAGATAATGAACTGCCCCGCCAGCGCCTTTCTGGCAACAAACGGCGCCTCAATGACCATCAGCGTGACTGCCGAGTTCAGCTCTTTTTTCCGTACGATCTTATACATACGTCTGATCCTTCCTCTGCTTGTTAGTTTTATTACATAAAATAACGATATTTTTAGACTGATATAATTATACCGCGCATCCGCGCAGAATGCAATTCTGAATCACGGAATTTGCGGTTTTTTTTACGATTTTTGAAGCAATTCTTCTGAAAAAAAATGATCGGTCTTATCAATTTTTTCCGCATGAAAGACTTGAACCAGTTCGGCGGCCGAAATCGGCTCCGATTTTTCCAGAATGCCGGCCGTAAAGGCCAACGCGCCCAGCAGCGCTTCCGGCTGAACGTGCTGCCGCAGCGCGCCCAGATCCAGGTCACGGTCCCGCTTGCTGAGCCGCCGTCCGTCCGGGGACAGCAGCAGCGGCACATGGATAAATTCCGGCGCGGGCAGAGAGAGACGCTCATAGAGATAGAGCTGCCGCGGCGTGGAGGAGAGCAGATCACGGCCCCGCACCACCTGCGTGACGCCCATCGCCCCGTCGTCCACCACCACCGCGAGCTGGTAGGCATAGACGCCGTCGGCGCGGCGAATGATAAAATCGCCGCAGTCCCGCGCGAGGTTCTCTTCCTGCCAGCCCTGCAGACCGTCCCGGAAGCCGCAGCGTTGGTCCGGGACCCGTACCCGCCAGGCGGGAAGTTTTTTCATCTCGGCGCGCTGCGCCGCCGTCAGATCCCGGCAGGTCCCGGGGTAGACGGGCGCGCCGTCAGACGCGTGGGGCGCGGAGGCCGCGTGGAGCGCGCCGCGGGTACAGTAGCAGGGGTAGACCAACCCCTGCGCCTCCAATTCCCGGAATGCTTCGGCGTAGACGGCGCGCCGTTCGGACTGTCTCTGCCCCTCCCGGTCCCAGTCGAGGCCGAGCCAGCGCAGGTCGTCCTTTAATAGCGCCGCGTATTCCGGCCTGCACCGGTCCGGGTCGAGGTCCTCCAGGCGCAAAAACAGCTCTCCGCCTGCGCTGCGGGCGAAGAGCCAGGCCAGCATGGCCGCAAAAACGTTACCAAGATGCATTCGCCCGGATGGGCTTGGTGCGAATCTCCCCACCACCATGTCTGTCACTTCCTCCGATAGCCTGTCGCAAAGTCCACCTGATTTCGCAGGGGCCAGCCGTTCAGGTAGCGCCGCAGATTGTCACAGCAAAGGGCTGCGATCTTCCGCTCTGTCTCCTCCGCCGCGCCGAAACCGATTCCCGCCACATGGGGCGTCAGAATCACGTTGCGCAGCTTCCGCAGGGGATGCTCCTTCGGCAGCGGCTCCGGATCCGTCACATCCAGCGCAGCGCCGAACAGGTGTCCGCCCTCCATGACCTCCGCGAGGTCGTCTGCCACGATCAGACTGCCGCGCCCGACATTGACGAGGATCGCATCCTGCTTCAAAAGCAGCAGCCGCTCCCGGTCGAAGTACCGACGGGTTTCGGCTGTCTCCGGCAGGCAGCACACGACCACGTCTGCCTCCGGCAGCAGGCGCTCCGCCTCGCGCAGCGTCCAAACCTCGTCGAATTCCGGCGGCAGCGGCCGCCGCTGGCGGCACACGCCGATCACCCGCATATCGAACGCTTTCAGACGCCGCGCCACATGGGTTCCGATGTCTCCGGTCCCGAGAATCAGGGCGGTGCCGCCGCTGAGGAGTCGCTCCGCCCCGGCACTGTGGCTGACGCCGCGGAGCTGATAGCTCCGATAGACCGGCAGCCGCCGGCAGAGCGCCAGCAAGCTGCCAAGAACGTACTCGGAGATGGTTACGCCGAAGGCGCCCGTCGCGCTTGTCAGCATCACGCCCGCGGGAAAAGTCGCCGCCTTCGTATACCGGTCCGCGCCGGACCAGGTGATCTGCAGCCACCGCAGCAGCGGCACAAGCTCGAGCTCCTCCGCCGACGGCTCCCCGATGATGACCTCCGCCGTCCGGAACGCCGCATAGCGCGGCATGGGCTCGCCGTCCGACGGCAGCACCGTCACGCGAAAAGCGTTTCCCACGGTGGACTGAATTTTCTCAAGGGAAGCGGCGGAAAAATCCGTCATAATCAGCAGCTCTCTCATTCCGTCTCCTTTTCCGGCAGGTTGACGCCAATCGGTTCATGGCCCACGGCGGGCAAAAAGCGCTCCAGAATATCCTTGGTCCGGATCCTCAGAGACGCAGTGTTTTTACACGGATGGCAGCCGAGAAACTCGCGCTCCGCCACCGACCGGTCGACGACAAGCCGCACGGCGTTCTCATGGTCGTTCGCCAGCGCCAGCGCCGTGGCGGAGCCGGGCGCCACGCCCAGCAGCCGTTCCATGTCCTCCGGCGAGGCAAAGGAGAGCCGCGAGCAGCCGAGCTGGGCGGAGAGGTATTTGGTCTTGAAGGGCTTGTCCCCGTCCATGAGAAGCAGGTAAAACGCGGTTTTCTGCCGGTTGCAGAGAAACAGGTTTTTGCAGATGGGCACGCCGAGCACCCGCTCCACGGCTCCGCAGAGATCGATGGTCGCCGCTTCGTCGTGATCCACCCGTATGTAGGGGATGGCCAGGCGGTCCAGCAGGTCGTAGCAGGCCTGTTCCGCCGGAGCGCGGCCCTCGGGAGACGCGGGGCGTCCCTCCTGCGGCCCGGATACAAACATGATTATTCCACCTTAATATAGAGATCGTCTACGGTAATGTCCTCTTTGTAGGGATTGTAGCTCTTGTTGACGGTTTCCGCCACGGCGGTGGGATCCAGCACATAGTAGGAGCCGTCGCCGATCATCTTCGCCGCGCCGGGCAGCGTATCCGTCGCGCCGCTGCTGCAGACCTTGAGGTCCCTGGCCAGCCAGAGAATGTTCAGCGCGTTGAGATTTGTCAGCGTATTTTCCTTGACGCACTGGATCGCGGCAGGGACCTTCAGGAGATTGGGCAGCGTCAACCACTGGTTCAGAGCGGCGGAGACGAGCTGCCGCTGGACCTGCACCCGCTGGAGATCGGCCAGCGAGTATCCGGCCCGGAATCGGGCCACCGCCAGCGCCTGCGCACCGCTTAGCTTCTGCGTACCGGCCTTCAGAGAAAGACCATCCAGGTCAATATCCATCGGAACGTCGAACGAAATCCCCCCCATGGTGTCAACCAGCTCGGAGAAGCCGTCCCAGTCGATCAGCACATAGCCGTCCGGCTGAAAGCCGACGCAGTCCTCCACAAGATTGCACAGAGCCTCCATACCTGCCTCTCCGGTACCGTAGTAGCCGTAAGCGCCATTGATCTTCGGCACCGTGTAGGGTGCATTGGTCAGAGTATCCCGCGGGATGCTGAGCACATTGTAGACCTTGTTCGTCTCATCGATGGTCACCAGCATCAGGGTATCGGTCCGCAGGCCGCTGTCGTCGGTGCCCGCCAGCAGAACCGTGGAGACGCCGGGTTTCCGCTCCCGGACGGAGTCCTTTTTCGCGATGCTGCCGAACAGGCGAAACGCGCCGTAGCAGAGGCCGAGCAGCAACAGCAGCACCAACAGCGCGGTCAAACAGCCGCGCCCCCGTTTTTTCTTTTTCATTGTCCCCTCGGCGTAGTCTGCCTGCCGGGGCCGGGACGGCTGCCGGGGCGCAAAATTATCCCGGAACCGGTCGCCGCCGAAATCGCTGTTATAGGCACGGAAGGACGGCGGCGATGCCTGCCCGTCCTCCGACCGCCAGGATTCTTCCTGCTGCGCATCGTCCTGGCGGGATTCGCTCTGCCCATACTGCCGGGAGGCGCGGTCCGCGCTCTCCGACGCGCTGCGGATGATGGAACGGTACCGTTCGTCAAAAATTCTGGTTGCCTCCTGATCCGTCTCCAGCTTCTGGCGCAGGGTACGGTCCTTTTGCGGCGCACCCGGTTCGTCGTCATCGAGCAGGCTTTTGACGTCCAGAATGAAATCATCGATGTTTTCTGGATTTTTTCTGGAATTGCTCATGCTTGTTCTCCCTCCGGAAAAACGTCCGTTCGTTGAATTTCATTGAACGGTGTGGTAGAATGTCGGTGATCTTTGGTTATTATAACACACCGACCCGCGTTTGGGTACTGTTCTTTTTTGGGAGGCCCCCTATGTTCGACGTTTCCATTGTCCCCTGCGCGTCCTATGACCCGGCGGTCTGCCGCGTGGCGCTGCTCCAGGTTCTGCAGCCCCTCGGCGGGCTGGATTTCGTCACCCCGGGCATGCGAATTGCCGTCAAAGCCAATCTGGTTTCCGCCCTGCGGCCGGAGAAGGCCGCCACGACCCATTTTGCGCTGCTCGGAGCACTCGCGGACCTGCTCACCGCGCGCGGCGCGGAGGTGGTCATCGGCGACAGCCCCGGCGGACTTTACAGCGCCCCCTTCGTGGAAAATGTCTACCGTGTCGCCGGTCTGGAGCCGCTTGAACGGCCGGGCGTCCGCCTGAATCGGGACTTTTCCCAGAAGACCGCCCGGTTTCCGGCGGGTAAAGCGGCGCGTGAGTTCCAGTATACCGGCTATCTGGACAACTGCGACGTGCTGATCGACTTCTGCAAGCTGAAGACCCACGGTATGATGGGTCTTTCCGCCGCGGCCAAAAACCTGTTTGGCACCATCCCCGGCACCCGGAAGCCGGAATACCACTTCCAATACCCGGACCCGCGGGACTTCGCCCGGATGCTGGTAGATCTCAATGAATACTGGAAACCGCGGCTGAGCATCGTGGATGCCGTGGAGGCGATGGAGGGCAACGGCCCCACCGCCGGGACGCCGCGCCACGTCGGCGCGCTGATTGCCGGTCTCTCGCCCCACAGAACGGATCTGTTCTGCGCCGACCTGATCGGCCTCAGCCGGCAGGCGGTCCCGACACTGGAAGCGGCCTTTGAACGCGGCCTGATCCCCGCGTGCGCCGCGGAGCTCTCGGTCACCGGCGACGCGTCAACCCTGCGCGTGCCGGATTTTCGGAGCGCGGGCGCGCAGCGCAGCCACCTCTTTTCCGGCGCGCTGCCGGGAAAACTGGGTCAGGCGCAAACCCGCCTGCTGCAGCAGCTCATCGGCTCCCGCCCGCAGGTGTCGAGGGCCGCCTGCATCGGCTGCGGCAAGTGCGCGGAGATCTGCCCCGCCCGCGCCATCTCCATGGCGCATAAGGTACCAAAAATCGACCGGCACGCATGCATCCGCTGCTTTTGCTGCCAGGAGTTCTGCCCCATGGGCGCCATGAAGGTCCACCGTGCGCCCATCGCCCGGCTGCTGAACCGCTAGGAAAAGAAGGGATTGAGTTTTCTGCGTAATTGTTCTATAATCATGGAATATATGAAACATCCAAACGAAAGAACAGGAGCTATGCAATGAGTACTTCCACCGCTGCCCCGTGGCTTGCCTTCTACGGCGACATGCCAAAAACCATTAACTATCCCAAAAAGTCCATGTTTGAAATGGTGCAGGACGCTGCGCGCAAGTATCCCAACAACATCGCCTATGAATTTCAGGGCAAAAAGACCACCTATCGCGAGTTCATCGAGCGGATTGAACTGACGGCAAAGGCGCTGCTGGCGCTGGGCATCCGCAGAGGCGACCGGGTCACGATCTGCATGCCGAATGCCCCGCAGGGCGTGGACGCCTTCTATGCCTGCAATCGCATCGGAGCAATTTCCAACATGATTCATCCGCTGTCCGCTTCCGGCGAGATCGCGTTCTTCCTGAATTTCTCCCACAGCAAGATGATTCTCACGGTGGATATGTTCTACTATAAGGTTTCGGAGATTCTGCCGGAGCTGAACGCGCCCTGCCGGATCGTCGTGGCACGGATCCAGGACGAACTGCCGCCGGCACTCAAGGTTGGCTTTGCGCTGACCAAGGCCCGAAAGATCAAAAAGCTGCCGCACAAATCGGGCGATTATATGCTTTGGACACAGTTTATCCAGGGCGGACGAAAATACAAGGGCGCACTGCCGAAAAAATTCATGCGCTACGACGAGGGCGCCTCCATTCTCTATTCCGGCGGCACCACCGGCACCACCAAGGGCATCCTGCTCTCCAGCCTGAACTTTAACGCGCTGGGCCTGCAGACCATCGCGGCGTCCGGCTACTACCCAAAGTTCGCAGGTATGAAGATGCTCTCCGTCATGCCCCTGTTTCACGGCTTCGGTCTCGGCATCGGCATCCACACCGCCCTCATCGGCGGCGCGACCTGCATTCTGGTGCCGCAGTTCAACGTGAAAGTGTATGCCGACCTGCTGATGAAGAAAAAGCCCAATTTGATTCCGGGTGTTCCCACGCTGTTCGAGGCGCTGCTGCGGACAGACCGGTTGGAAAACGCCGATCTCAGTTTCCTGCGGGGCGTATTCTCCGGCGGCGACTCTCTGTCCATCGAGCTCAAAAAGAAAGTGGACGCATTTCTGACGGCACACAACTCCCCGGTGCAGATCCGCGAGGGCTACGGCACCACGGAATGCGTCACTGCCTCCTGCCTGACGCCATTCACCTCCTATCGGGAGGGCTCCATTGGCATTCCCTTCCCCGACACTTTCTACAGCATTGTGAAGCCGGGAACCACAGAAGAGGTTGCGCCCAACATGGACGGCGAAATCTGCATTTCCGGCCCCTCGGTTATGCTGGGCTATGTGGACAACCCCGAGGAAACGGCGGACACCCTGCGCCGCCACGCCGATGGCCGCATCTGGCTCCACACCGGCGATCTGGGCTTTATGGATCGGGACGGCTTCATCTACTTCCGGCAGCGGATCAAGCGTATGATTGTCACCTCCGGCTACAACGTCTACCCCTCCCAGGTAGAAAACATCATCGACAGCCACGAAAAGGTGTTGCTGTCCTGCGTGGTCGGCGTCAAAGACGCCTATAAAATACAGAAGGTCAAGGCCTTCGTCGTGCCGAAGCCCGGCATAGAGGCGAACGACGCGCTCCGTAACGAAGTGATGGCTTATCTGTGCACCAAAGTGGCAAGATATGCCCTGCCATACGACATCGAGTTCCGCTCCGAGCTTCCCAAAACGCTGGTGGGCAAGGTCGCCTACCGAATTCTGGAGGAGGAAGCCAACGAGGAGGAGGATGTCCGCCTGAAGGACGAATCTGAGTCGCAGTCCTGACGCCACCAATGAGTGCGTTGCAAAATTTCCGTTTTGCAACGCACTCAATTCTTACGCGAAGGTGATTATTATGGAAAAGCAGCGAATCGATGAACTGGATATCGTTCGCGGCGTCTGCATTCTGGGCGTCTTGCTCTCGCACGCCTATTACGACCTGACGGAGATTGCCGGTCTTTCCTTGACCATTCCGGCTTTTTTCACGGTGCTGTTCGAGTACGGCGGCATCCTGTTCATCCTACTCTCCGGCGTCTGTGCCACGCTTGGCTCACACAGCGTCAGAAGGGGCGCCGCCGTGTTGGGCTGTGGTCTGCTGATCACTGCCGTGACGCTCGGCCTCCGCGCCCTGACTGGCAGCCAAACGTTCCTGGTCCAGTTTGGTATCCTCCATCTTCTGGGCATGTGTATGCTGCTCTATCCCCTGACACGGCGGCTGCCGAGTCCCCTGCTGGCGATCTGCGCCGCCGTGCTGATCGCGCTCGGCTTCTGGTTCGACACGCTGCGGGTCGGCGCCACCTGGCTCTTCCCGCTCGGGCTGACCACGACCTCCTTTTTCTCCGCCGACTACTGGCCTCTGTTTCCGAATCTGGGTTATTTCCTTCTGGGCATTCTGCTGGGGCGGACCGTCTACCGCGACCGGCAGCCAAAAATCCCCGCGCTGCAGGGCCGCGGTCGCTTTCTGGCTTTCTGCGGCCGCCACAGCCTGCCGCTCTATCTGCTGCAGCAGCCCGTCATATTTTTGCTTATTGTACTGTTTGCATCCCTGTTTGGAATTCCGCTGCGCTGATGCGATTCGCCGATGGAACGCATATGTTCCATCGGCGAACGACCGGCTGTGCCGTGCCGCATTTTTCATTTTTCCAGGATTAAGCCCTTCTCGTGCAAACTCCATTCGAAACGATTGACATCGTTTCGAATGGAGTTTCGTTGCGAATACGTTGGCGGCGTTCGCGGCGCGATAGAAAAGCGCCGTCACGGACAATTGTCCGTAACGGCGTGGAGGTGCTGACCCGATTTGAACGGGTGAATCAAGGTTTTGCAGACCTTTGCCTTACCACTTGGCCACAGCACCGCAATTGGAGCGGGTGACGAGGCTCGAACTCGCTACCTCCACCTTGGCAAGGTGGCGCTCTACCAGATGAGCTACACCCGCATGTGGTGCCTCCGGTCGGAGTCGAACCAACGACACGCGGATTTTCAGTCCGCTGCTCTACCTACTGAGCTACAGAGGCGTATTGAGGTGAGCACTTGCTCACCTCTCATGCGATTATATGGCGACCCGGAACGGACTTGAACCGTCGACCTCCAGCGTGACAGGCTGGCGTGCTAACCAACTGCACCACCGGGCCGTATTGTGGTGGGAACAACAGGGCTCGAACCTGTGACCCCATGCTTGTAAGGCATGTGCTCTCCCAGCTGAGCTATGCTCCCGAACGTTGTGCCAAGCAACGTTGCTATTATACACAGGAGGGTATTCTTTGTCAAGAAGATTTTTCAGTTTTCCGCGTTTTCGACGTCCATCTTCTGCAGCAGCAACCGCACCTCTTCCGGCGAAAATGCATAGTCCGCGTCGCAGAACTGGCAGCCGATCCGCACCGTTTCGCGGTCCTCCACGATCTTTTGCAGTTCCTCCCTGCCGAGACTGAGCAGCGTCGACGCCACGCGCTCCCGGCTGCAGTAGCAGCGGTAGCAGACCTCGCTCTCCTCCAGGACCCGCAGGCCAAGGCCCACAAACAGCATCTCCAGCAGTGCCCGGGCGTCCGCGCCCGCATCCAGCACGGCGGTCACATTGCCGACGGCCGCGATGCTGCGCTCGATCTGCGTGACGATGTTGTCCGGTGCGCCGGGCAGCAGCTGAATCAGATAGCCGCCGGCCGCGCGGACGCTTTGATCCTGCGCGATCAGCACGCCGAGGGCGCAGGCCGTGGGGATCTGTTCACTCTGAACAAAATAGGAGGTGACGTCCTCGGCGATCTCGCCGGATACGAGCGGCACCGTGCCGACGTACGGCTCCTTCATCCGCAGGTCGCGGATGACCGTCAGCGTACCGTCGCGCCCCACCGCCGCGCCCACGTCCAGCTTGCCGCGGTATTTTTCGAGCAGGGAAACCGCCGGATTGTCCACATAGCCGCGGACGTTGCCCCGCCAGTCGGAGACCGCCAACAGCGTGCCGAGCGGACCGCCGCCACGAATCTGAAGTGTCAGAGAGCTTTCCTCGGTCTTTTGCATATTGCCCATAATGGAAGCCGCGGTCAGCACCCGCCCCAGAGCGGCTGTCGCCGTCGGCAGCGTCCTATGGATCTGCCGCGCTCGCTCTACGATACCGGTCGAGGTAATGCCCACCACCTTGACATAGCCGTCCTCCGTGATGCCGCGGACAATGTGATCTGCCATGCTCACTGCTCCTTTATCGCCGCGAAATAAACGCGCTGCGCACCGGGCTGCGGTTTTGTCAGTACCCTGTCGCCGTAGACAGTGACCGACGTGAACCCCGCCTCCCGCAGGTATTCCAGAATTTCCTCCCTCTCGTAGGCGTATTCCAGATGCTCCTCGCTGCTGCGCAGCCAGACCTGCCCCGCCCGCTGGAATAAATCCATACCATAGGCACAGATCCGGTCCTTCTCCGAAAAAGAGGCGCGCCAGACGCAGTAAACGTCCTCGTCCTCATCGAGAAAGGTCTGCCCATCCAGGCCCCGCAGTTTTTCCGGGGTGTTCAGATCAAACAAGAACCTGCCGCCGGGGTGCAGAGCATCGTGGACCCTGCCAATGGCCGCGCGGCAGTCGGCGGGTTTCGTCAGATAGTTCAGACTGTCCAGGCAGCAGACGACGCAGTCAACCTGGTAAGGCAGACGCAGCTTCTGCATGCTCTGGTGAATGAAATAAGGCCGGTTTTCTTCCAGCGCCAGCGCCTTTTCATAGGCCACAGCCAGCATGTCCTCCGAGAGGTCGACGCCGAGAACGCGATAGCCTTTCCGCGCCAGCAGAATGGAAAGCGAGCCCGTCCCACAGGCCAGATCCACGACAGTCTCCGGCTTGTTCTCCCCGAACAGGCGCTCCAGATAGGCGAGGACCTCGCCATAGGGAACGTCGTTCGTCAGGCGGTCATAGGAGGACGCGAGCGCGCCATATGCGTTCATTCGTCCTTTTCCTCCATCCGCGCAAACAGCGTCCGGTAGGAGTCCATTCCGAGGTGGAGACTGCGGTTGACGCGGCTGACCGTGGCGCTGCTGGCGCCGGTCTTTTCCAAAATATCGTTGTAAATCATACCCCGCGACAGAAGCTGCGCGATCTGAAAGCGCTGCTCCATGGCCTTCATCTCCGCAACCGTGCAAAGATCGGAAAAGAAGGCATAGCTCTCCTCCGGCGTCCGCAGCTCCAGAATCGCGCGGTAGAGATCACTGTCACGGTTGGAGAGCTTCATTTTGTTGTTCATTCTCCGCACCTCCGTTCCATCGTATTTTAGCAGACCGCACCGCAGAAGTAAAGAGGCGAAAACCGCGCCGGCATCCTCCGCGGAGCGCGCCTCTCGGCCCTGCAAGCCTCCCTCGGCGGGGGAGAGTATTGTGCCCTGTTCTGTGGCCCCAATGCAGCAAATCGCCGCGGCCCGCAATGCAGGGCGGCGGCGATTTGTGAATTCCCGGGCTTCCTGGTTTATTTGTTGAAAATCTTGAAGATCTCGTCGATGTCGTTGACATCCTCCACCGGCGCGACCTTGGGCGCCGACACGGCGGTACGCTCATTCGCGGCACTGGCCGCGCTGAACGCGCCGGGCCGAACGGGATTCTCCGGCTTGGCGTTGGAATCGAACCCGGTGGCGATTACGGTAACACGCATTTCGTCCTCAAATTCGTCGTTGAAGGCCGCGCCGAAGATGATATTGGCTTCCGGATTGGCGGCTTCCATGACGATATTTGCGGCGGTCTCCACATCGTCGAGGCCGAGATCCATGGCGCCGGTCACGTTGATCAGCACGCCGGTCGCGCCGTTGATGGAAGTTTCCAGCAGCGGACTGGCCACGGCGGCCATGGCGGCCTGCTCGGCCTTGTCGCGGCCGGAGGCGGTGCCGACGCCCATATGGGCGTGGCCTGCGTCCTTCATGATGGAGGACACGTCGGCAAAGTCGAGGTTGATGATCACGCGCTCAGAATAACCGACCAACTCGGAAATCGAGGTGACGGCTTGCTTCAGCACGTCGTCGGCAATGCCGAAGGCGTTGGCGAAGGTGATCTTCTGGTCGGTGACGTATTTCAGACGATCATTCGGAATGATAATCAGGGAATCTACCTTTTCCTGCAGGGCCGCAATGCCGTCCTCCGCCTGCTTCATCCGATTGGCGCCCTCAAAGCGAAAGGGCTTTGTGACGACGCCGACGGTCAGAATGCCCGACTCGTGGGCCAGATCCGCGATAATTGGCGCAGCGCCGGTACCGGTGCCGCCGCCCATGCCGGCGGTGATAAATACCATATCGGTGCCTTCGAGAATCTTGGCGATGGCCGCCCGGCTCTCCTCGGCGGACTTTTTGCCGATCTCCGGCTTGGAGCCGGCGCCCATGCCGCCGGTCAGCTTCTCGCCGATCTGCAGCTTGTTCTCACAGAGAGTTTTATTGAGGTCCTGTTTATCCGTATTGACGGCAATGAACTCCACGCCCTGAATGCCGCTGGAAATCATCCGGTTCACGACGTTGTTCCCCGCGCCGCCGATGCCGATGACCTTAATTGCTACAACCTTATCTTCATATTCTGCGGACATAATCTATCTCCTCCTATGTATGACTGTGTTTTCAGTTTCAGCATCTCAATCAGCGCCGTCTGGGCGACAGTCCGGCCATGTGCCGGTCCAAGCCCCAATACGCCGCCGCGCAGCATCGTTTCCGGCGCAGCTGTGCGGCGCGCTAAACTCAGAATTATACTGTTTTATTGTATAACCAAATTTGTTCAAGGTCAATACAAATCGTGTTTTTTTTGATGGGAAACCGGCAGCGCCGGTCAGTACGGCTGAAAGCGAGCCGTTTTGTCCTCTTCGAAGGTCAGGTCGATCACGCCGGACTGCGTTTCGCCGAGCTGCTCCAGTACGGAGCCAAGATACTCAATTTTGTAGGACAAATTGTCATTGCCGCCCAGCAGAATTTCATACTGCGTGCCGTACTGCAGGCGGATGTCGTAGGCTTTGGTGACGTCCAGCGTGGAAATGCTCCCGGCGATCCCATAGTCGTTGAGCAGTTGCATCAGGCTGAGTGCGGCGCTTTCATTCTCCGCCTCCTCATCCGGCACATTGATCGCCGCGCCGATGGTTGGCTCCGAAACGGTCAGGCCCTCCACATTGGGGTAGTCGGGCGCGTTGGCCGTCTGGATTTCCTGCAGGACTTTCCCCTGCGTGTTGATCAGATAGTAGGTCTCGTTCTGCGCCCGGATGGCGAAGGTCACATCGGACTCCGTCACGGTGATGTTGACGCAGTTGGGAAGCTGACGTTCGATGTGGACGCTTTCCACAAACGGCAGCGTGGACATGATGAGGCTGGCGGCGTTGGCCTTCTTGATCGCCACCAGGTTATCGCCAACGCTGATGCCGCTGGCATCGATCACCTGCTCTTCCGAGTAGATATGATTGCCGGTCACATGAAGCTCGCTGACCTGGAAAAAGAGCGTGAGACAGGCAAGTACGGCGGCAACAACGGCCGCCATGGTCAGAAACCGAAACCAAAAACCGCTTTTCCGGGGAGACGGTGCGGCGCGCTGGGGCGACCGACGGCTTTCCTTCTTCTGTTTTTTCATTTCTTCTCCTTCCCTGCCGCGGTTTTGAGAATCAGGTCATAAATCCGCTCGGAAGAATCCAGCACAGCGGCGGCTCTGGCAGCCTCCCCCATCCGGGCCATTCCAACTGGGTCGGCAAGCATGGTCTTCGCCGTCCCGTAAAGCTTCTCCCCACTGCACTCCGCTTCCCGGATGACCACCGCACCGCCGCGCTGCTCCAGAATCCGCGCGTTTCTCTCCTGATGGTTGTCCGTGACGTTGGGCGACGGTACGATAATGCTTGGCGTACCGGAGGCGGCGATCTCATTGAGGGTGGAGGCTCCCGCCCGGGAGATCACCAGGTCTGCCGCCACCATCAGCTCCTGCATGTTAAAGATGTATTCCCGCAGATCGATCTGCGGGTTTTCCCCGAGATCGACGCCAGCCTCCCGAATGCTCTGCGGCATCCAGGACCAAGACCCCCCGCCGGTTGCGTGAACGTGACAAAACGGTTTTTCTGTGGCCTCCAGGCGGATAAACTCCACCATCTGGCGGTTCATGTCCCGCGCGCCAAGGCTGCCCCAGCAGGAGACCACAAGCTTCTTGCCCGCGTAGCCCAGCTTTTGCTTCATCTCCTCCTTGTCCCCGTTTACAAACTCGGCGCGGACCGGCATCCCGACGACCACCGTGCGTTCCTTATGCGCATAGTATTGCCGGCTTTCCGCAAAGGAAATCATCACGCGGCTTGCCTGATCCGCCACCATCTTGGTGGTAAGGCCGGGCACCGCGTTGGCCTCATGGACCAGCGTCGGAATTCCCATCCGAATGCCCTGCTTCATGGCGGGGTAGCTGGCGTAGCCGCCCATGCCGACAATCACGTCCGGCTGAAAATCCCGGAGGTAGGTCCGGGCCGTTCTTGCAGAGGTGACGACGTTCACGGCCGCCGTGACGTTGTGGCGGAGGTTTTGGAGACTGATCTTCCGCTGGAAATTGGAGATGGCCAGCGTTTTAAGCGGGAATCCCTCCCGGGGAACGAGCGTCTCCTCCATACCGCCCTTCGCGCCGATAAAGAGGATCTTGCAGTCGGGCTGCCGCTCCCTTACCAGTTTGGCCAGCGCAATGGCCGGATTGATGTGGCCCGCGGTTCCGCCGCAGGTAAAAATGATATTCACAGGAGTTCCTCCAGACGTTTGCGGATGGCAGCTCAGATGAGCTGCATGGTGTTCCAGCGCGACACGCTGAGGACGATGCCCATTTCCAGGAGCTGCAGCACCAGTGCCGTGCCGCCATAGGAGAAAAACGGCAGGGAAATACCGGTGGCAGGGAGGAAATTGGTGACGACACCGATGTTGAAAAAGACCTGCAGGGCCAGCAGCGTGGTGAGTCCGGCTACGAGCATCGCGCCGAAACGATCCCGGGCGTGGAGCGCGATCCAGTAGCCGCGGACGATCAGCAGCACAAAGAGCAGCAGCACCAGCAGTGCGCCGACCAGCCCCAGCTCCTCGCAGACAATGGCGAAAAGGTAATCGTTCTGCGGCTCCGGGAGATAGAGATACTTCTGGCGGCCGCGGCCAAAGCCGAGGCCGAACAGGCCGCCGGAGCCGATGGCATAGAGAGACTGCACGATCTGGTAGCCCTCGTCCTTCGCGTAGGCAAAGGGGTCTTTCCAGGCCATGATCCGGTCGCTGGCGTAGCCCTTGGTGGCCAGGTAGATCAGCACGAGCGCGATTGCGCCCGCCGCGCCGATGGCAAACCAGCGCAGCCGCGTCCCGCCCAGGAACATCATAATCGCGCCCAGCAGCAGGAGGATGATGGTGGCCGACATATGCGGCTCCAGATAGAGCAGCACGGCCAAAACGCCCAGAATCCCCGCAAACGGCAGCACGCCGTAGCGGAACGTCTTCATTTTATCCCGGTAGACTGACATCGTGGCGGCAAAGGTCAGCACGACGCCCAACTTGGCGAACTCGGAGGGTTGGAACTCGATGCCGAGCCGCAGCCAGCGCCGGGCGCCGTTGTGGGAAACACCGATGCCAGGGACGGCCACCGCCAGCAGCAACAGCACCGCGCCGCCCAAAACCCAGAAGGCAAAGAACCGCCAAGCCTGGTAATTGACGCGGCTGACCAGCAGCATGACGACGATGCCGACAACGGCAAATCCCGCTTGCCGAACAAAATAATAGGTCGGCGACAGGCCATCGTCCACGGCTGAGGCATAGCTGGCCGAGAAAAGCATAATCAGTCCGATGGCAACCAGAATCACCGTCAACACCAGATAGGGTAGGTCCAGCATGCCGCGCTCATCCAAAAGGACTTTTTCCTGCGTATTCTGATTCGGAAGCCGATTTCCCATTGGTATCTCCTTTCAACCGAACGTTTCCGCGGGGCTCATAGCCTCCCCACGGTGCCAAAATACGTCAGTACGCAGAGCACCGCCGTGACAGATGTGAATACGCCGAAAATTTTGACCTCGCTCCAGCCGCACATCTCAAAATGATGATGAATCGGCGCCATTTTGAAAACTCGCTTTCCGTGACTCAGCTTGAAATAGGCGACCTGAATGATATCGGACAGCGCCTCGATCACATAGACGAGGCCCACCGGCAGCAACACCACCGGCATATCCAGCGCAAAGGCCATGCCGCAGACCGCGCCGCCCAGAAACAGGGAGCCCGTATCGCCCATGAATACCTTGGCCGGATGGAAGTTGAAGCAAAGGAAGGCGAACAATCCGCCCAGCAGGGCCGCCGGAAAAAGTGCCAGCGTCTGCTTGCCGTAGGAGACGGAAATGAGCGTGAAATAGATCATCACCGGAATGGTCACACCGGTGGCCAGTCCGTCGATGCCGTCGGTCAGATTGACCGCGTTGACGCAGCCGACGATGACGAACATGGCAAAAAGCAGATAGACAATCCAGTTAATCCGCCAGGTCACATTGAAAAACGGGAGATACAGATCGTTGGTCAGGCTCCCATTCCAGCGAAGCACCAGCAGAAACAGCGCCGCCGCCAAAAACTGCAGCAGCAACTTCTGTGGGGCGGTCAGGCCCAGGTTCCGCTTTTTTTTCACCTTGACGAAGTCGTCCGCAAAGCCGATGGCGCCAAACACCAGTGCGAACACAAGGACGAAAATATGCTCCAATTCCCCCGCCAGCATGGCGCGAAATCCGGTCAGGATACAAATCACACAGCCGCCGATGAAGATGATGCCGCCCATGGTGGGCGTTCCCTGTTTTGAGTTGTGCCAGCTTGGCCCAACCTCCCGGATGGACTGTCCCGCTTTCAGCGCCCGCAGCGCCGGTATCACAAGCAGCCCGAGCAAAACGCTGAGCGCAAAGGCGCACAGGGCAGTAATCACAATGCTCATTTCCTGTTCCCCCCGAACTTTATTCTCCCTCGCGATTCAGGAACAGGCTCAGAACGTGTTCCATTCTCATACCGCGGCTGCCCTTGAAGAGCAGCACGTCGCCGGGCTGTGCCCGGCTGCGCACCACCTTGGCCATCTGCTCGTGGCTGTCGAAGTGCACTGCGCGGCTGGACGGCATCCCGCCGGTAATGGCGCCGGTCACAATCCGCGATGCGTTGTTGCCATAGGCAAACACCATGTCGGCCTTCATGGCTGCCAGCCTGCCGACCTTGTAATGCTCCGCCATGGAACAGTTACCAAGCTCCAGCATATCGCCCAGGACCGCAATCCTGCGGCCGCTGCACGCGCGCTGCGCCAGCACCTCCAGCGCGGCCTCCATGGATTCCGGGCCGGCATTATAGCAATCCTCGATGATGGTAAAGCCGTTTTCCTCATAAATTTTCTGCCGCATGCCGGTGTTCTGGAAGTTTGCCAGTGCCTTTTGCATCCGCTGTGGCTCGATGCCCGCCCGGATGCCCACCAGAATGGCGGCAAGCGCGTTATAGATATTGTGTCTGCCGGGAGCCGGCACATAGATCTCAAAATCCGCGCGCATCCCCTCCACATGGAAGCTGACGCCATCGTCGTGGAGCATAATATTCCGCGCCCGCAGGTCGCAGCCTGGATTCTCCAGACCGAAATATAACATGGTGAAAGGCAGCGTACCCTTCAGATTCCAGAGCAGCGGTTCGTCGCCGTTCAAAATCAGGCAGCCGTTCTTGCTGATCCCCTCGGTGATCTCCAGTTTGGCCTTTAAAATACCCTCGCGGCTGCCCAGGTGCTCAATGTGCACCGTACCGATGTTGGTCATGACCGCCACATCCGGCTGTGCAATGGACGTCAGATAGGACATCTCCCCGAAATGGTTCATGCCCAGCTCCAGCACCGCCGCCTGGCAGTCCTCCTCGATGCCGAGAATGGTCTTGGGCAGCCCAATTTGATTGTTGTGGTTGCCTTCCGTCTTAGCCGTCTTGTACTTGGCGGCCAGCACGCCGGCAATCATTTCCTTGGTAGTCGTCTTGCCGACACTGCCTGTGATGCCGATGACCTTGAGCTTCAGCGTCTGCCGGTAGCCCCGGGCAATATCGCCGAACGCCTTTTCCGTGTCGGACACATAAACCACGGGCACCTGCTGCTCCAGCCGCCGCTCAGAAAGCGTCGCCGCGCAGTGCTGCATGGCCGCCATGATATAGTCATGTCCATCGAAATGCTCGCCGGTCAGAGGGATAAAGAGCTGTCCTGGTTTGACCTCACGGGAATCCGTGGTGATGTCGCTGATTACGACCGTCTCGTATTCCGGCGCCACTGTGCCGTGGGTCCACTCCGCAATCTGTTTCAGCGTCAGATTCATGCGTCTCTCCCCTTCATCTCCAGCAAATGGGCAGCGACCTCTTCCCGTTCGTCCAGGTGAGTCTTTTCCTTGCCCAGAATCTGATACGTCTCATGGCCCTTGCCGGCCAGCACAATAATGTCATCCTTTTCTGCGTGGTCCATCGCCCAGCGGATGGCCGCGCGGCGGTTTTCCTCCACATAGTAGGGCGTTTTCGTCCCCTCCGCACCCTTCAGAATGTCGCGCAGAATCGCAAATGGATCCTCCGTTCTGGGGTTGTCTGAGGTAAATACCACAAGATCCGCCAATTCAAGGCTGATCTTCGCCATAATCGGCCGCTTTGTCCGATCTCGGTCGCCACCGCAGCCGAAGACTGCGATGAGCCGCCCCTTACAGAAGCCGCGCACCGTGCGCAGAATGTTATCAATCGCATCCGGCGTGACAGCATAGTCAATCAGCACCGTGAAGTCGCGGCCCGGCGTTGGGACAACCTCGATGCGTCCCTTGACGCCGTGTACCTCTCGGAGGGCCGCCGCTGTCTTTTGCAGCGGAATGCCCAGCGCCGACGCGCAGCCGATCACCGTCAGGACATTATACACCGTAAACTGACCGGGAATGCCCATGATAATATGGGCATTTTCACCGCCGTGAACCACATCAAACTCGACCCGGTCTGCTTCCAGATCAATGTTTTTGGCAAAGAAGTCTGCATCCGCCCTGGTTTCCGCATTCGTCAGGATCCGGCAGTCAGCGTCGCGGATCATGGCATCCGCCGCCGGATCATCCAGGTTGAATACGCCGGTATCGCAGCGGCGGAACAGAATGGATTTTGCCTTGCGGTATTCCTCCATGGTCTTGTGAAAATCCAGATGGTCCTGCGTCAGATTGGTAAAGGCACCGACCGCGAAATGGACGCAGTCCACGCGGTGCAGAACCAGCGCGTGAGATGAGACCTCCATCACCACATGGGTACAGCCTGCGTCCCGCATCCGGGCAAAAAGCCGCTGGACCTCAAAGCTTTCCGGCGTGGTGCGCTCCGTGTGGATCGCCTCGTCGCCGATCATATTCTGAATGGTGCCGATCAGGCCGACCTTTGCCCCGACCGTCTGTTCCAGCACGCTCTTGAAAATGGTCGTCACGGTGGTCTTGCCATTTGTTCCCGTGACGCCGATCATCGTCATTTGGTCCGCCGGATTTCCAAACCAGTTGGCGCCGATCTGCGCCAGCGCCTCCCGCGTGGAGGCCACCCGCACATAGGGAATCGCCGTCTCCGGTCTGCGCTCGCAGAGCACCAGCGCCGCACCGCGCTCCTTCGCCTTTGGAATATAGAGATGACCGTCGGTCTCATAGCCTGTGACGGCAATGAACAGATCGCCGGGTGCGGTCTGCCGCGAGTCATAGCTGACGCCGCGCACCTCCGCCTCCATGGAGACCGTGGCCTCCAGCACCTGAATTCCCTTCAAAAGCTCGGAAAGTACCATACTGAACTCCCTTCCTTTGTTCCCTAGTCCAGAACCGACTGGTCCGTCAGCTCCACCGTCACGGTGGTGCCGCGGTCCACCTTGGTTCCGGCCTCGATGTCCTGGTCCGTGATGACCACGTCCGCCGATTCCGTCTTGGGTGCGCCCTTGGTCTGCAGGTACAGGCCCAGACTGTTCAGATAATTGTCCGCCTGCGTCACCGTATAGAATTGGAGACTCGGCACTTCGATCTGATCCGTGGGCTTTTCCTCGCCCATATAAAGGATAATTTTGGACGCGCCGGGAATTTCCGATCCCGTCGCCGGAATTTGACCCGTCACGGTGGTTCCGGTGCCGCGCACCTCGTAGGTAAGACTCTTTTCCGAGAGCGCCGCGGAGGCCTCGGATTCGGTCATGCCCGCGACGTCCGGCACCTCGACGTTGACGGAGCCGATCTCCGCGTCGGTGTAATCCGGCTCAATGCCCAGATAGGGCAGAATATCCGATAGAACGTCGCGGACCGTCGGCGCCGCCATGACGCCGCCGGAGACATAGTACTCCGTCGTATCCGGCGTATCCAACGCAACGAGTACAATATACTGCGGATCGTCAATCGGCGCAACCCCCACGAAGGAAACAATCCGATCTTTTACCAGCTCGCCGTTCTCATCGAACTCGTCGATCTTCTCGGAGGTGCCGGTCTTGCCGCCGATGCGGTAGCCGATCAGGCGGGCATTTTTCGCCGTGCCCACGGTAACCACGCTCTCCATCAGCTCGCACATGGTCTTGGAGGTCTCCTCGCTGATCACCTGCCGCAGCACTGTCGGCTCCGTCTTGGAAATCGTGTTGCCGTCCGCGTCCAGCACCTCGCTGACCAGGTAGGGCTTCAGGACATAGCCGCCGTTGACGACAGCCGAGATGGCGCGCACCAGTTGCAGCGGCGTCACCTTGAAGGTCTGGCCGAAGGCGCCGGAGGTCAGGGAGGCATAGCTGTCCGGGTCGGTCAGCAGATCCTTCTGGAAGAAGTAGCCGCTGCCCTCCCCGTAGAGGTCGATGCCGGTTTTTTCCATCAGACCGAAGTTTTTCACGTATTCATAGAACTTTTCGCCGCCCAGGTTAATGCCGATCTGCGCGAAGGCAATGTTGCAGGAATTCTGCAGGGCCTGCGCGGTGGTTTCAGAACCGTGTCCGCCCGCCTTCCAGCAGTTCAGCAGGCTGGTACGGCCCTTGATGGAAACCGTCCCGCCGCAGTAGAAGGTGTCCGACAGCGTCGTGGTCCCCTCCTCCAGCGCGGAGGACAGTGTGATCAGCTTGAATGTGGAGCCGGGTTCATAGCCGTCGGAGGTGCAGCGGTTCCGCCACTGGGACTGCCGCGCCGCAACCAGCGCGTCCGTGTAGGCCTTGTAGGCCGTCTCGTACTCTGTGGTGCCTTCCGTATATTTTTCGTATTCCTCCTTGAGCGTATTCAGCTCCGCTAACTCGGAGGTATCGTAGATTTCCAGATAGCTGTTGGGATCATAGCCGCCCAGCGTCGCCATGGCGACAATCTCGCCCGTATTGACGTTCATGACGATGCCAAAGGCACCCTTCTGAACGTTGTACTTCTCGACAGCCGCCTCCATATTTTTTTCCAGATAGTACTGTACCGTGGAGTCGACGGTCAGCACCAGACTGTTGCCGTCGGTGGCATCGTAGAATTTCTCATAGGAATAGAGCATTTCAGAGTTGCCCGCTCCCTTGGTGCGGATGATCTCGCCCGAAGTGCCCTCCAGCACTGAATTGTAGTAGGCCTCGATGCCCTCCGAGCCCACGTTGTCCGCGTTTACAAAGCCAAGCACCTGCGCGGCCAATGAGCTGTAGGGATAATAGCGTTGGGAGTCCGGCTCCAGATAGATGCCGATGATGTCGTTGTCGTTAATAAACGTCCGGACCTGGTCCGCGACCTCCTCCGTGACCTTCTTCTTGATGATCTTGTAGTACTTGGTGGTGTCGGCGGCCTGCTCCTTGACGAAGCTCTCCTGGACGCCCAGAATCTCGCTGAGGCCCGAGGCGATCAGATCCAGGTCCTGCTTGTTGGCTTCGATGCCGTTGGGGTCGATAAAAATGTTCTCCACAGTTGCGGAGGTGGAGAGAACGTTCATATTCCGGTCGTAAATCGTACCGCGGCTGGCGGTCACCTCCGTCGACCTGGTCTGGTTGCTGATGGCCAGCCCTTCAAAGTAGTCGTGCTGGCTGACCATCAGCTTATAGAGCGTGAACACCAGCGGAATAAAGACAAGAACGCCACACACTACCAGTAAGATAAATGTGCGGCTGAGCAACGGACGGTTGGCCCGGTCCCGCTCCGGGAAGGGGAAACCGTTTTTATTTTTTTGCTGTTTCTTCGCCATAGTTTTCCTCACGATCTCCGGCAGGGGTTCGGGATGCAGGGGCGAACACCGCCCCTGTGATTCACTCTATGATGATGGTCAGGACAGGTATTCCACAAAGTCCAGAATGCTGTCCCGAATTGCGCTGTACACCGTCCCGAATACGTTTTTGTGCTCCGCCGGTGTGATCTCCGCCCGGTCAAGGCCGGTCAGATTGACATAAACTGTCTGGCTCGATTTCGGCTGGTGCATTCCCAACGCCAGCGCCTGCTGTTCGATGGAGGCAAGGTTGACCTGTTCTTCATAGGTATTCTGCAGTTTGCCCTGCTCGCTCTGCAGATCGGAAAGTTCATTCTGGAGCGTGCTGAGGTTGGAATCCGCCTCGTACAGGCGGACGTAGCCAAAAATCACCAGCACCGCAAGAAACACGGCAGCCGCAATCCCCAGCACAGAAAATGGCGAAACGGTCATCCGCGCCTTGACGCGCCGGACTCGCACCAGCTTTTCCTGCTCTTCCGGCAGAATCGTCGGCTGTTGGCGCAGATTCCCCTCATAGCGAACGTCGTAGGCGGCCGCTCCCTCCGCACCAAAGGCGTTTGGGGTTTTTCTTTGTCTCTTTTCGTCCATCCTGGATTCCTTCGCTTTCTCAAAGGCGCTCCGCAACGCGGAGCTTGGCGCTCCTGGCCCTGGGATTTTCTGCGAGCTCCGCAGGACCGGAAACGATTGGTTTTCTAGTAATGATCCGAATCAGCGGCTGTTTTCCGCAGACACAAACCGGGAATTCCGGCGGGCAGGTACAGCCCTTGGCCGCCTGCTGCATAGCGCTCTTGACGATCCGATCCTCCAGCGAGTGGAAGGTGATCACCGCCAGGCGCCCGCCGGGCTTCAATTTTGGGATTGCCGCCGTCATCATCCGGGAGACCGCTCCCAGCTCGTCATTGACGGCGATGCGGATGGCCTGAAAGCTCCGCTTGGCCGGATGCTGCTTCTCGCGCAGCGCCTGCGGCGGCATCGCGCTGCGGATGATATCCGTCAGCTCCAGTGTTGTCTCAATGGGCTTTTCCGCCCGTCTGCGGTCGATGGCCGCCGCAATCTGCGGCGCGTAGCGCTCCTCGCCGTACGCATAGAGAATGCGGCGCAGCTCGCTTCTGTCCCAGAGGTTTACCACGTCGTAGGCCGTCATGGCGTCCTCGCGGTCCATCCGCATGTCAAGCGGTGCGTCGGCCATATAGGAAAAGCCGCGCCCCGCGTCGTCAAGCTGCGGCGAGGACACGCCCAGATCAAAGAGCATCCCGTCCACCGCATCAATCCCGAGGCGCTCCAGCACCTGGGAAACATTGGAAAAATTATCATGGACCAGCGTCACCCGGTCCCCGTATTCCCGCAGCCGCTCCCCTGCCGCGTCCAGCGCGGTCCGGTCCCGGTCGAGGCCGATCAGGCGGCCGCTTTTCAGCCGCTTCACGAGTTCGGACGAATGGCCGGCTCCGCCGAGGGTGCCGTCCACATAGACGCCGTCCTCTTTGATCGCGAGTCCGTCCAGGCATTCCTGCAAAAGCACCGGCTTGTGACAAAATTCCATCAGAAGTTCAGTTCCTCCATGACGGCCTTCAGATTCTCCGGCGTCAGGGTCTCCGCCTCGATCTGCCGGTAGGTCTCCGTATTCCAGATCTCCGCGCGGCTCCCCTGCCCGATGAAGGTAACCTCCTGGCCAATTCCGGCGTACTGCCGCAGCTCCGCAGGCAGCAGAAAACGTCCCTGCTTGTCCGGCTCGCACTGGGCCGCATTGGCGAAGAGAAAACGCATTTTGGTGGACTGGGAAATGGGCAGGCTGTTGAACTTGTCCAGAATCCTGGCCCAGCCCTCCTCGGTGTAGACGGAAAGGCAATGATCGAGGCCCAGCGTCACATAAAACGCGCCGCCCAACTCGTCGCGCAGCCTGGCCGGAACGAACAGTCTGCCCTTCGGATCGACCGCGTGGTCATATCTCCCGTACATGTGCCTCTCTCCTTTCCGTTTTCATCATTTTTGCTCCACTTTGCTCCACTACGTTTCCATTATAGCGGATCCTGTGAAAATTGCAAGCACTTTTGTTGCCGTGCTTCGTCGGCACGCCCTGCAAAAAGTGCGCTTTTCTCCATTTACCTCCAGTTTTTGCGAATATCCGTTCCGTTTTTCCCCGTGACAGACGTGTTTTTCGAATCGTCCCCTCTCCCCGCCACGTACCGGGCGATCCCTCGTCCGTGGGCTTCTCCTTTGAGCAAGCGGCACGGCGAAGGCGTGACTGACAAGGCGAGCCCGGCCCGGAAGCGCAGAACAACAGGAAATGAGGCGGGCTGAAATCAGCCCGCCATGCCTCGCTTTTTTCTGATAACATGGTGAAGAACCGGCGGACAAGTGTGCGCTGCGCGCGTCAGATGTGAATCGTGCGGTGCTGCCCTAGGATTCCACACGCTGAATCTGCACGCCACTTTCCCCGGGAAACAAACGGTAGTGCTGCTCCGGTTGGCTGGCCGCCAGAATTTGCTCGGCCAGCGGGTCCTCAATCTCCTTCTGAATCAGATGACGCAGCGCCCGCGCGCCGCTCTCCGAGCCGCACCGCCCGGCAAACCAGCCCTCCAGATCGTCGGACACCTCCATCTGAATATGCTGGGCGGCGGCGCGGCGCGCCGTCTCGCCAAGCAGCTTTCCCGCGATTTTTCGCAGCTCCGCGTCCCCCAGCTTTCGGAACACCGCGACCGCGTCGATCCGCCCGAGAAACTCAGGGGAAAACGCCTGCCGCAGGCTGTCCATGGCGCGGTTCTCCCGACTCTGCGCGACAAAGCCCAGGTCGCCGCACCCCTGCTCCCGGCTGCCGACGTTGGAGGTCATGACGATCATCGTGTTTCGGAAATCGACAGTCCGTCCCTCGGAATCGCTGAGGATACCGTCCTCCATGATCTGCAGCAGCAGGCCGGTCACATCGTGGTGGGCCTTTTCCAGCTCGTCCAGCAAAATCAGGCTATAGGGCCGCCGACGGACCTTCTCCGTCAGTTCGCCGCCCTCGCCGTGGCCAACGTAGCCCGGCGGTGCGCCGATCAGACGGGAAACCGAGTGGCGCTCCATATATTCCGACATATCAAAGCGCAGGATGGCGTCCCGGCTGCCGAAAACCGACTCTGCCAGTGCCTTGCAGAGCTCCGTTTTTCCCACACCGGTGGGGCCCATGAACAGCAGCGTCGCCACCGGCCTTCTGGCGTCCGCAAGTCCGGAACGGCCCCGCCGGACCGCGCACGCCGCAATGTGAATCGCCTCATCCTGGCCGATGACCGCCCGCCGCAGCTCGTCCTCCAGGCCCAACAGGTGGGTCTTTTCAGAGCCGGAGAGCCTCCCCACGGGAATTCCGGTCTTTTTGGCCACAACCCGCAGGAGATTTTCCTCCGCGACGACGGTCCGTCCGCGGCTCTGCTGCATGGTCCGCAGCTTGTCCCGCAGCTCCGCTGCCCGCTCGAACTGGCTCTGGCGGATGGCAACATCCAGCGCCTGCTCCAGCTCACTTTGCGGCTCCGCCCGCCCGAATCGGTGGGAGAGCTCCTCGATACGGACTCCCGCCGCGCTCTCGTCCAGCAGATCCACCGCCTTATCCGGTAAAAACCGCCCCGTGAGATACCGGCGCGACAGCCGGATGGCCAACTGCAGCGCCTCATCGGTGATGCGGACGCGGTGGTGCCGCTCCAGCCCCGGACGCAGGCCCCGCAGAATTTCCAGCGTCTCCTGGTCTGTCGGCTCCCGGACCAGCACCGACCGGAACCGCCGGTCGAGCGCCGCGTCCTTTTCGATAAATTTCCGGTATTCGTCCGTGGTGGTAGCGCCGATCAACTGGATCTCCCCGCGTCCCAGCGCCGGCTTCAGCATGTTGGCGGCGTCGATGGCGCCCTCCGCGGACCCTGCGCCCACGATGGTGTGCAGCTCGTCCACAAAGAGGATCACATCCCCGAACCGCTTGATCTCGGCAATCATATCGCGGATGCGCTCCTCGAACTCGCCCCGGTACTTGGTACCCGCCACCAGGCTGGCCATATCCAGCGCCATGATCCGCTTACCGATCAACTGTTCCGGTACCTGCCCGGCGGCAATCCGCTGGGCCAGCCCCTCGACAATGGCGGTCTTGCCGACGCCCGGCTCTCCGATCAGTGCGGGATTGTTCTTGTTTTTTCGGCTCAGAATCTCCATCACGGTGGTGATTTCCTCCTCACGCCCAATGATGGTCTCCATTTGTTCCGCCTTTGCCACCAGGTCCACGCTGAATTGTTCCAGTAGTCTCAAATCACTCACCCTTTTTTTCGCTGCCGCCCTACATTGGAGGCAGACACAAATTTCAGAAAACACGCGGCCGGTATCCAGACCTTGTTCGGACAGGATCCCCGCCGCCGCGCAGCCGTCGTCCCGGCTGATGGAGAGCAGAATGTGCTCGGGAAATACCCGCTTTTTGCCGAGCTGCCGCATTTCAGAAAAGGCGCCGGAGAGAATTTTCCGCGCCTCGGCGGTCAGCCCCTGGGGCAGTCGCGCCGCGCCGTCGCCACAGCCGCTGTGACGTATGATGTCCCCGCGCAGCCCGGTCGGATCCACGCCGGCCCAGCGCAGCAGGCGGCCCGGCACGGTTTCGCCGCTTTCGCTGAGGGCCAGCAGCAGGTGCTCGCTGCCCACATAGCTATGGCCAAGGCTGATCGCCTGTTTCCAGGCTTTCCGCAGTATCATCTCACTGCTGCCCGCATAGACCCGGTGCTGCACAGTCTCACCCTCTTCCCTTTCTGGAGTTTTTCCGACCACATGGGAAAATATACCGGACCGTCTGAATTACTATTTGCTTTTTCGGAAATTCATGCTAGAATAGTGGCAATGCAGATTCCTGCTATTCTAAGGATGGAGGTACGACCAAATGGCTTACAAAATTGGCGACAACTGTGTAAAGTGCGGCGAATGTGCCGACGCATGTCCGCTCGGCATCATCACCGAGGGCGACGAGCGCTATGTCATCGATGCGGATCAGTGTGTCGACTGCGGCACCTGCGAGAGCGCCTGCACGCATGATGCGATCACACAGGAATAAGTTCAAAAAACCGTGAATGGGCCTGCGTGGTGCGCAGGCCCATTCCGTTACCCGGGAGGCGATGCGGTTGCGGCGTTCGGAAGGCTTGTTTCCCCTTGGCACAGACTCGGTCCTGCTTGCGGACTTCGTCTCGCTCCCGCCGCACGCGGCGGTATTCGATCTGGGCGCCGGCGCCGGAACGCTCGGCCTGCTGCTCTGCGCCGGTAATCCGGATTGCCGCGTGACCGGGCTGGAGCTTCAGGAGGCGGCGGTCGCGCAGGCTGCGGCAGACATTGCGGCGCGCGGCCTCTCCGAACGGCTTGCCGTCCTGCCCGGCGACCTCCGCCGCGTCTCCGAATATGCCCCCGCTGGAAAGAGCGACGCGGTCGTCTGCAACCCGCCCTACTTTCCCGTGGGCAGCGGCGCGGTGGCCGCGATCCCCGGTCTGGCGCTCTCCCGCACGGAGCTCGGCTGCACCTTTGCCGACGTCAGCGCGGCGGCCGCCTACCTGCTCCGCTGGGGCGGACGATTTTTCCTGGTCCACCGGCCGGAACGGCTCTGCGACCTTCTGACGGAGCTGCGCCGACAGCGACTCGAGCCGAAGCGGCTCCGCCTGGTCCGCTGCCGCCCTGCGTCGCCGCCCGCCCTGGTTCTGCTGGAGAGCCGCCTCGGCGGCAAGCCCGGGCTGAACATCGAGCCGGACCTGCTGCTGCAGGACGAAAACGGCAGGGAAAGCGCGGAATACCAAAGAATTTATGGTCTTGGAGGAACGGTCTGATGCCTGGAATGCTCTATCTGGTCCCGACGCCCATCGGCAACCTGGGCGATATTTCCGTCCGCTGCCGGGAAACGCTGGCAGAAGCGGACTTCCTTGCCGCAGAGGACACGCGCGTCTCGCTCCGGCTGCTCAACTATTTGGGACTGAAAAAAACGCTCGTCAGCTACTACGAACACAACAAAGCGGAGAGCGGCAGGCGGATTCTGGAGCGGCTGCTTGCCGGCGAAACCTGCGCGCTGGTGACCGACGCGGGCTCCCCCGCCATCTCCGACCCCGGCGAGGACCTGGTTGCGCTCTGCGCGAAGCACGGCGTCGCGGTCACTGCCATACCCGGCCCCTGCGCGATCATCTCCGCCCTCAGCATTTCCGGTCTGCCCACGGGTCGCTTTACCTTTGAGGGATTCCTCTCCACCAACAAAAAAAGCCGCCGGGAGCACCTGCAGACACTGCAGGGCGAGCGGCGGACCATGATTTTCTATGAGGCGCCCCACAAGCTGGCGGCAACGCTGGACGATCTTCTGGCTGCCTTCGGCGCGGAGCGCCGGATCAGCCTCTGCCGGGAACTCACCAAGCTCCACGAGGAGGTCCTGCGGATGACGCTGGGCGAGGCCGTCGCCTATCATGCCCAGCAGCCGCCCCGGGGTGAATATGTGCTGGTGCTGGAGGGTGCGCAGGCGGAAATGCCGACTGCGTCGTCACGGGAGGACGCAGTTGCCCGGATGCTGGCGCTGATGGGAACCGGCCTCTCCCGAAAGGATGCCGCCAAGCAGGCCGCAGCCGAAACCGGCCTGCCCAAAAACGCGCTCTACGACGCTTCCCTATCCAAATAATACCGTTCTCCCATCACGGGGGAACCGAGCGCAGAAACGGGACGCTTCCGATCGGAAGCGTCCCGCTTGCGTGCTATAAACTTTCTGTCCGGTTATACGCCCAGAGGCTTCCGCCCAGCAGGAACAGGAACAGCGCCAGGCCCAGCGCCCAGATCCAGCCGCGCATCCCGCCGTTTTTCAGAATCGCCGCGGTGTCGCTGAGGGTGTAGGGTGTGCAGTACCGCAGAAACTCCACTTTTTCCGTCAGCTTAGCGAGAATCACCAGGATATACAGCCCAAAGGGAAGCCCCAACGTCAGACTGCTGCCGCCGCCAAACAGAATGGAGAGCAGCAAGGTCAGAGCATAGAACATCAGAAACACCAAAATCGGCGACAGCGTCACCTGGGCCATGACGGAAAAGCGAAGGTCGTCGCTGAGCGCCAGCCCGATCAGAAGCGAAGCGCTGTTCGCTACCGCGAAGATGGTGATGCAGAGGATATCCGCCAGCGCTTTGCTGCCGAGAATCCGGCTCCGTGTGACCGGCCTTGCGGCCAGAAATTCGATGGTGCCTTCCTTTTTTTCCAGATAAACGCAGCTTCCGCCCAGCTGCGCGCTGTAAATTGCGCCGCAGAGCAGGAGCATGACCATTCCCTCTGAGGTAACCCAGCCCGCCGGCGTGGCGATGTCCGTCATATTGAAGGCGTCCAGCAGCTCCGGCGGAAACGCTTCCAGCAGCGCGTTGATGTTTCCCGCTGTGTTCTCCATAATCGAGGGGTAGATCAGAAACACCGCCGCGTACATGAGAATCAGCAGCAGGCACCAGATCAAAAGAGATTTTCGATTGTCCCGCAGTCGCTTCAAAAACATACTTTTGCCTCCTCACTCATAGTAGTGCAAAAAGATTTCTTCCAGCTCCGGCTCCTCGATGGTCAGCCTGTGCAGGCGCAGTCCGCCCAACGCCGCCACCAGGTGGTTCATATCCCCGGTGTAGAGGGCCGTGTAGCCGCCGCCTTCCCGGGTAAAGCCCAGCGACGGATCCGGCGCATCCTCCGACTCCAGCCGGACCCGGACCGCATTTCTCTCCGTCAGCTCCTTCATCGGCGCCAGCCGCAGCAGCCGCCCCTCCCGCAGGATGGCCACCCGGTCGCAGAGCTTCTTGACCTCCGAGAGGTTGTGGGAGGAAAACAGGAAGCTGGTTCCGGCGGCCCGCTCCTCCCGGATGATTTCGTAGACCGACTCCTGCACCAGCGGGTCCAGGCCGCTCGTGGCCTCGTCCATGACTACCAGCGTCGGACTGTGCATCAGGCAGAGAATGACGCCAAGCTTTTTCCCGTTTCCGAGGGAGAGCGCGCTGAGCTTCTTCGCCGGGTCGAATTGCAGCCGCTCCGCCAGCGCATGGGCCTTTTCCATGGCGCCGCCCTCATAGAAGGAGGCGTTGTAGCGCAGCATCTGCTCCCCGGTCAGGGTGTCATAGAGCCGAATTTCACTGGGCAGATAGCCAATTTTTGCATAGGCCGCCGTGTCGTTTTGCCGCAGGGGCGTTCCTTCAAATAGAATTTCGCCCTCGTTCTTGTGCAGCAGATTCATAACGCAGCGGATGGTTGTGGACTTCCCCGCTCCGTTGGGACCGATAAACCCGAGAATTTCCCCCGGTTCCACGGTCATGCTGAGCGCTTCCACGCCCCGCGCCTTGCCGTAACGCTTGGTCAGATTTTGAATTTCCAGGATCGACATATGGTTATCCCTCCCGTTTTCTAAGGTAGACGCCCCGCCAGAAGCCAATCAGCGCGGTAAATTCCTTCCGCATGGCGGGGATATCCGGCGGCTGCCGCAGCATCAGACTGCGCATGCAGCCATCCGAAGCCCAGTACAGCTCACGGTACATCAGCCGCAGGTCCAGTCCCGGCAGGTAGTCCGCCGGATTCAGTGCGCGAATTAGCCGCTCATTGCTCTCGGTCACCAGATGCTCGCAGCGGCGCGCGATGTCGCCGCACACCGCCGGGTCCTTCTCATAAAACGCGCGAAGGGCAAACGCCGCAAGATCCGGGTAATCGGCCATGATCCGAAGCTTGGCCTCCATGCCGGTCTCCATGTAGTCGAAGAGGTTGCCGCCGGGCGGCAGGGAAACCTCCGCAAGGTACCGCTCGGTCAGATGGGCTGCCTCCTCCCATAGGAAGAGATACAGCTCCTTTTTATTCTGAAAATAGTGGAACAGCAGCGACTTGCTGATGCCGGCCTCCTCGGCGATCTCGCCCACCGGGCATTTTTTGTAGCTGCTGCCGCTGAACGCGCGGTATCCGGCATTCAGAATTCGCCGCCGCTTTTCCTCCGGCAGCGAGAAAAATTTTTGATTCATACTTTCATCTCCCGTTGACCGGATCGGTCAACATGATTGTACGCCCGTTGACCGTTTTTGAGAAGACCCCAAACGCGCCAAATCCTGGCATACCGGCGGCTGCCTGTCCATAGAATCCCTATTGGAGGGGATTCTATGGTCATGTCCTATATCTGGACGGGGATGATTGCCCTGTCCCTGATCTGCTCGCTGTTTACCGGCACGCTGCCGCAGATGACCGCCGCCCTCTTTCACGGCGCGGAGTCCGCCGTCACGCTGACGCTCTCGCTGGCCGGCGTGCTCTGCCTCTGGAGCGGTATCATCGCGGTGATGAAGGAAACCGGCCTGTCGGAACGGTTGGCCGCTCTGCTGGGGCCGGTGCTCCGGTTTTTATTTCCCCAGGCTGCCGCCGATCCGGAGGCGGCACAGTGTCTTTCCGGCAACCTGACCGCCAACCTGCTGGGGCTTGGAAACGCCGCCACCCCGCTCGGCCTCAAAGCTGTGCAGCGGATGAAGGTTCTCTCCGGCTCCAACGAGGCCAGCAATGAGATGTGCCGCCTGATTGTCATGAACACGGCCTCCGTCCAGCTCATTCCCACCACGGTGGCTGCGGTCCGCAGTGCGCTGGGCGCAAATGCCCCCTTCGACATTCTCCCGGCAGTCTTAGTCAGCTCGCTCTGCTCCGTCTGCGTCGGGCTGCTGGCGTCCCGGCTGCTGGAAGGGAGGGTCCATGACTGATCTGCTGATCCCCGCCCTGGTTTTGCTTGTGGCTGTCTCCGCCCTGACCAAAAAAGTGGAGCTGTATGCCGTGCTGCAATCCGGCGTCCGGGACGGGCTGCGTCTGCTGCTCTCCATTTTGCCGTCCCTCGTGGTGCTGCTCGCCGCAGTGGAGATGCTGCGCGCCTCCGGCGCCCTCGGCTATCTGACCAGCCTGGCCGCGCCGCTCTTTTCCCTCTTCGGCATCCCACCGGAGACCGCGCCGCTGCTGCTGGTCCGGCCCCTCAGCGGCAGCGCGGCCCTGGCCATCGGCACCGACCTCATGAAAACCTACGGCGTGGACTCGCGGATCGGCCGCACCGCCGCCGTCATGCTGGGCTCCACGGAGACCACCTTTTACACGATCAGTGTCTACTTCGGCGCGGCAGGCATCCACAAAACCCGCCATGCGGTCCCGGCGGCGCTTCTGGCCGATCTGACCGCCTTCGCCGTGGCCGCTCTGACCGTCCGGCTGTTTCTCTGAGCCATTGACATACGCGAAAAACGCTGTACAGAAGCCGATTTTTCTGGTATAATAGTCGGAAGCTATGAGTGAGAAAGGAAATCGGTTTCATGCAAAAGCTGATTGATTTACTATCCGGCGAGGTCTCCGCCGCCTTTCAGCAGGCGGGCTACGACCCCGCTTACGGCAAGGTAACGGTTTCCGGCAGGCCGGATTTGGGCGAATACCAGTGTAATGGCGCCATGCCCGCCGCCAAGGTCTATCACAAGGCGCCCTTCCAGATTGCGGACGAGGCTGCCCAGGCGCTGCGGGAGAACCCCGCGTTTCTGACCGTGGAGGCGGTGAAACCCGGCTTCCTCAATCTGCGCCTCTCCCCCGCGTTTCTTTCGGATTATCTGAACGCCATGACCGTCGCCGATCACTTCGGTCTGGATGGGGAGACGCGGCCAAAGACCATTGTCCTCGACTACGGCGGGCCAAACGTGGCCAAGCCGCTGCACGTCGGGCACCTGCGCTCGGCCATCATCGGCGAGAGCATCAAGCGGCTTTACCGCTACTTTGGCAACAACGTGATCGGCGACATCCACATGGGCGACTGGGGCCTGCAGATGGGCCTGATTATCGCCGAGCTGCGGGAGCGGCAGCCGGACCTGCCCTATTTTGACGATGCGTTTTCCGGTCCCTATCCCGAAAAGGCGCCCTTTACAATCTCGGAGCTGGAGGAGATCTACCCCACCGCCAGCGCCAAATCCAAGGTAGACGAGGACTTCGCCCGGAAGGCCCACGAGGCCACCTATCTGCTGCAAACCGGCAACCCCGGCTGCACGGCGCTATGGAAGCACATCATGGCGGTCTCCGTGGCCGACCTCAAGCAGAACTACGGCAAGCTGGACGTCTCCTTCGACGTCTGGTACGGCGAAAGCGACGCCGAGCCCTACATCGCCCCGATGCTTCAGGACCTGAAGGCCCAGGGGCTGCTGCGGGAGAGCGACGGTGCGCTGGTCATGGACGTGACCGAGGAGGGCGACGCCAAGGAGATGCCTCCCTGCATTCTGGTCAAGTCCGACGGCGCGACGCTCTACGCCACCACCGATCTTGCCACGCTTTCGCAGCGGGAGCAGTGCTTCCGTCCGGACAAGGTGCTCTATATCGTGGATAAACGCCAGAGCCTTCACTTTGAGCAGGTCTTTCGGGCGGCCCGGAAGGGCGGCATCGTCCGGCCTGAAACGGAGCTGCAGCACATCGGCTTCGGCACCATGAACGGCAAGGACGGCAAGCCCTTCAAGACCCGGGAGGGCGGCGTCATGCGGCTGGAGCGGCTGATCGCGGAGATCACTGACTTTGTGACGGAGAAGGTCCGGGAAAACCAGATTGTCTCCGCGGACGAGGTGGACGGAACCGCGCAAAAGATCGCGATGGCCGCCCTCAAATATGGCGACCTCTCCAACCTCGCCACCAAGGACTATGTCTTTGATCTCGACCGTTTCGCGGCCTTTGAGGGCAATACGGGGCCCTATATTCTCTATACCATCGTGCGGATCAAGTCCATCCTGTCACGCTACGGGAAAGAAGCGACCAGGATTCTGCCGCCGGAGACGGCGGAGGAAAAGGACCTGATGCTGTCCATCTCGCGGTTTTCCGATCACCTGCAGGCAGCCTACCGCGACTCCGCGCCCAATGTGCTCTGCGCCTATATCTATGAGCTTTCCGGCGCGGTCAACAAATTCTACCACGAGACGCGGATTCTAACCGAGGAGGACGCGAACCGGCAGGCGGGCTACATCGCCCTGATCTCCCTCTCCCGCCGGATTCTGGAGACTTGCATTGCTCTGCTCGGCTTCTCCGCTCCGGAAAAAATGTAACGCAGCGTATCTGCCGCGAACTCGTGATCGCCACGAGAAAAGCTGTCATTCTGAGGATCGTCGGGTCGAAGAAGCGTTCCGTGATAGACGTAAATCCCGGAAAGTTCCTTCGCTTACGCTCAGGATGACAGCATTTTTAGAGCGAATCCTGTTCTTGGAGGAAACGCCCGCGTTTCATCCAGGCGCGCCCGGCTGCGCCTTTTTTTTGCGGCGACCCCATTATTTCCGTTTTTTCAATCTCCGATAGTCCAGCAGGTATTTGACGCCAAGGCCGGCGCAGAGAATTGCGCCAAACAGCGCCACCGGGGTCTGCTTCACCGCATAGATCACGAGAAGGATCACCACCGCGGCAAGGTAGGAAATACCATAGCCGAGACTTTTTTTTTCTACCATGTCACTTGTCCTGTTCCGGCATGGTCTTGACCTGAATGTCGAAGGTGTTGAAGCCGAGGTAGGTCCGCTCCAACTCCACGCCGTACTCCAGAAAAATGGAGCCGCCGTCGTCGGTCAGGGCGGGTTTGACCTTTCTTGCCGTGATTCCCAGCAGCAGCGCGCCCACGTCCATGGAATAGAGCGACTCCATCTTCTGCCCCTCCACAAAGACCATTTTAGACTGCACCTTGCCGGTACGCTCCAGCGTCACCTTGTCGCCGTCCACCTCGAAGGCCGCGGTCACGCCCTCGGTACCGGTCAGGTCGCTTTCCTCATAGGAAACCCGCAGCTTTCGCCCGAAGCGCTGCAGCATGCCGCCGGTCACGAATTCCAGCGTCTGCGGTGCCTCGTGTTCCGCCTTCTGCGTGCCCCGAATCGTAATCATTGCCCGTCTTTCCATTGCTGCATCCCTCCCATCATTTTCTCTATGATATGCGATTGCTGCGCTGAAAACAAGAGGGAATTAAAATTCCGCCGGATGTGGAAATTGAGAAACGAATCGTATATAATAAATTGATGGAAAGGAGGTCCGTGCGATATGCAACTCGACTTGACCAACAAAGATTTCCGCAGACTTCTGGACATGGTATACATTGGAAACTGGATTCTGAACTCTACCCGCGGAAACGATCGCATCACCGACTATGATAGTCTGGAAAGCAAACTGTTTTCCCTCTGCCGCGGAACTCTGATGTCCGCGCTGGTGGAATCCTGGCACGGCGTCCCCGTCCCCTCGCAGGCGTTCGCCGACGGCGGCATCCACGAGGCCATTGCGGACTATGAGGACGCGGTGTTTTTTGACATTCTGGCCGAGGAACTGGCAAGGCGGGACATGGAATACGCCCCCATCTCCAACGATAATTACGACGAGCTGGTCTCACGCATGGAGGACTACATCGAGGAATTCGAGGCCCACGGCGCAGACAACATCTTGATTGACCCGGAATAACCGCCAAGAAACGAGGAACTGTCATGTACAACGAACTGACGCAAACTGACATCGACAAGATGCAGGCCGAGCTGGACGATCGGATCATAAACCAGCGACCCGAGCTGATTGAAGAGGTCAAGCGTACCCGCGCCTTCGGCGATCTCAGTGAGAATTATGAATACAAGGCCGCCAAGCAGGCAAAAAACCGCAACGACAGCCGCGTCCGCTACCTGCAAAACATGATTAAAACCGCAACGCTCATTGAGGACTGCTCCGGCGGCGACGAGGTGGGGCTCTTCGATCAGGTAACGCTCTACCTCCCCGAGGACGACGAGACGCTGGAGGTCCGGGTCTGCACCACGGTTCGGGTCAGCCCCGGCAGCGGGTACATCAGCAAGGAATCGCCGCTCGGCATCGCCATTCTCGGCAAAAAAACCGGCGACCGGGTGACGGTGCAGGTCAATGAGCAATACGGCTACGACGCCGTCATCCAGCACATTGAGAAATCCGAGGACGACGGCTCCGCGCCGCTGCTCTCCTACTGAGGATGGAATTGGTACGATGAGAGAAGTCAACGATGGAAAACGAGCCGGCGGCACGAGTCGGCGCAGTCTGCTCCGGCTTGTCGGCGCCGGCGCCGCCCTGTTGGCCGCCGTGGTCCTGACTGTGGTGTTTGCCGTAAACGGACTCCGCAACGCCGAGCTTCCGCAAAAGGAAACCCTTCAGGAGACCACCGCGGCGGCACAGCAGGAGACCGGTCTGACCGACTCGGCGGCGAACGCTTCCGGCCAGGAGACCGACTCGGCGGCGACCGGCGAAACCGAATGGCAGGAGACAAAGCCGCAAACCACCTATGAGGAATTCTCTCCGTACGCCGTTGACTCCACAACGCCGTCCAAGTACATCGCCTCCACCGAGGTCCTGGCAAACGGCAGCATATCCTCGCAGTATCAGACCGACAACCCGATCTCCTTCGGCCTCGGCAGTGCGTATACGGCACTGCCCGGCATTTTCGCATTCCGCGGCGACAACTTCCGCAGCGGCTCCTCCTATGGAACGGCGGACCTCACAAAGAAGTCCTTCGGAGACTACTGGACCCAGCAAATCTCCACTCTGACCAGCCCCGACGGCAACGCATGGTCCGGCACCGGCTGGACCGGGCAGCCGCTGATCGTCACCTGGCCCAAGGCGACGCGGCAGATCATGAACCTCTACGACTGGGCCAAGGATGCCGACGAGTTGACCGAGGTCATCTACGCCACCATGGACGGCAACATCTACTTCCTGGATCTGAAGACCGGCAAGCAGACCCGCGACCCGCTCTTTATGGGCTACACCTTCAAGGGCTCCGGCTCGCTGGACCCACGGGGCTATCCGGTGCTCTACGTCGGCGCGGGCTACGACAGCAGCCTCGGCCGGGCACACGCCTTCGCCATCAGCCTGATCGACTACTCCGTGCTCTATGAGTTTGGCGAGAACGACTCCTTTGCCCTGCGCAACTGGTCCTGCTTCGACAGCAGCCCGCTGGTGGACGCCGAGACCGACCAGCTCATCTACCCCGGTGAGAGCGGTATTCTCTATCTGGTCCACCTGAACACGCAATATGACGAGTCCGCCGGTACCCTCACAATGAACCCGGAAACCGTCCGCTGGCGCTATCAGGGCGTCCGTTCCTCCGACCAGTCCTACTGGCTGGGCATGGAGGACAGCGCCGTCATCTGGCAGAGCCACCTGATCGTGGCCGACAACGGCGGCAACCTGATGTGCCTCGACCTCAGCACACTGACCCTGGACTGGGTGCAGGACGTGCTGGACGACACCAACTGCTCCCCGGTCCTCTCCCTGGAGGACGGGCACCCATACGTCTACATCAGCACCTCTTTCCACCTCGGCTGGCGCAGCACCACCACCGCGGACATCCCCATCTACAAGATTGACGCCGAGACCGGCGAGATTGTCTGGCAGTACGACTATACCTGCTATTCGGAGAGCGGTGTCTCCGGCGGCGTGCAGGGCACCATCGCGCTGGGGCAGAAGAAGCTCAGCGGCATGATTTTCGTCCCCGTTTCCCGCACAGACGAGCCCTCCTCCGGCACGCTGGCCGCGCTGGACGCAAAGACCGGCGCGCTTCTCTGGGAGTACAAGACCGACAGCTATAGCTGGAGTTCGCCCACGATCGTCTACGACAAGGCCGGAAACGGCTATCTGCTCTATCCCACCTTGCTGGGCGAACTGCTGTTACTCGATGGCGCGACCGGCGAGAAGCTCAGCTCCATTGACCTCGGCGGACACATCGAGTCCACCCCCGCGGTCTACGAGAACACCGTGGTCATCGGCACGAGAACCAATTACATCTACGGCATCACGCTGGAATAGGCAAATAGTGCAGGACCGCCGCAAAATGCAAATTTTGCGGCGGTCCTGCCCCGTTTATTCCTGCCGTTTCTCGGCGAACATCAAAAGGAACGCAAGCAGCAAAATGCCCGCGCAGACCAGAAGCGCGCGTTCCGCCAACAGGCCAATCATCCAGTTTCCGAGCACCGCGCCCAGGATGAAGCACACAATGATGCCATAATAGAGCAGCGCCCGCCGCAGAAAGACGCGGTCCCGGCAGCGGGAAAACCGACAGAGGTTTTCAGTCCCGCTCCGCAGATTGCCGATGCACATGGTGGTGGCAATGCCATTGCCGCGGATTTTTCGAAAGCTCTCCACCTGGATGCCGCAGGCCAGCGAAGTCAGGCTGTTGGCCAGCAGATTGAGACGCTGCGGGATCAGGCACGTCACCACGAGAAACAGGATCTCCAGCAGCAGCGATGCCTGCCGCCAGTGAAGCAGCGACTTCCCGTTCTGCCTACTGTTGCGCCCACGCATTCCCTCTGCGAGGACGATCCCCAGAGAAAACGCCACGATGGGCGCGCCGTACCGGGCCGCCGCGGCCCAGTCGCCCCCAAACAAGTTTACGCCGAGCAGCAGCATATTCCCGGTCTGCGCGTTTGCAAACACCTTGCCCCGGCAAAGATAGGAGTAGGCGTCCATAAACCCGCCCGCGATTGCCAGTATGGCGCCGAGCCGCGCTGTCTCCGAAGTCTGTATCCGATTCATCCGCTTCTCCCCTTCGCTGTGCATACAGCCATGCGGCTGCATTTTTTCAATGTTACCATAGAAGACCGCTTCTGACAAGTGATTGACCAATCGGCAAAATCGTGTATAATAATGCTTACTGCTTCGGCCGCCTTGTTTTCCAGACTTGCGGCTTTGTTTTCGATGCATTATAATAGGCAGAAAAGAACATGGCATTCCGCCGACACAGGAGGTATTATGTCCGTACAGTTTTTTAAATCGCAGCTCCGGCTGCTGCAGGGCCACGCAGAGGACGAGCCGATCACCACCGCGCGCAAGGAGCAGGACCTCGTCGGTACGCTGCTGCAGTGGGGCAATCACGCCAGCGTTCGCTTTGCGGACATGGAATTTGAAAACTTTCGCGCCGCCATGGCCGAGCCGGTGGAGAAACACGGCGGCGGCATGGCGCTCTACCTGCACGGCGGCGGTTACGTCTGCGGCGACCTCAGCTACGCCAAGGGCTTCGGCTCTGTGCTCTGCCGGGAGGCCGGCATCCAGGTGCTCTGCCCCGCTTACCGGCTTGCGCCGGAATTCCCCTTCCCCGCCGCGCTGGACGATGCCGTGACGGCCTACCGATACCTTCTGAATCTGGCTCCCGCCGAGAAAATCGTCGTCATTGGGGAATCTGCCGGCGGCGGTCTGTTGCTGTCTCTCTGCCTGGAGGCAAAGCGCCTCGGCCTGCCGCAGCCTGCCGGCCTCGTGTGCATGTCCCCTTGGACCGACCTGACCGGCTCCGGCGCTTCCTACGCGGAAAATGAATCTGTGGACCCCTCCATGACGCGCGCGCGGCTACAGCGCTATGCTGCCTACTACAGCGACAATTTGCAAAATCCGCTGGTCTCGCCGCTCTTCGGTGACCTGACCGGCCTGCCGGATACGCTGATCTTCGCCGGAAGCCTGGAAATCATGCTGGACGACGCTCGGGGACTCCATGAGGCCCTGCAAAAAGCCGGTTGCCGGTCTGAAATGACCATCGCACCGGACATGTGGCACGGCTATGTGCTCTACGGTTTTAAGGAGCGGCAGGAGGACATGGACCGCATCTGCCGCTTTATCCGGGAGCAGACAACATGAGCCGCAGTTGGTTTCGGCTGGACAACGCGGCGCTGATCTTCCCCGCTGTGCGCGGACACAACTGGACCAATGTGTTCCGGGAGTCGATCACCCTGACGGAACCAGTGGACCCGGTGCTGCTGCAGCAGGCCGTGGAGGACCTGATGCCCCGGTTTCCCTCTCTGTACGTCCGGCTGCGGAGTGGGGCGTTTTGGTACTTTTTGGAGTCAGTCCGGCAGCCGCCGACCGTGCGGCAGGATTTTGCCTACCCGCTGACCCACATGGCCGTGCGGGAGCTGCATACCTGCTGCATTCGGATTTTTTATCACAACAACCGCGTCGCGGTGGAGTTTTTTCACTCGCTGACCGACGGCTCCGGCGCGCTCGTGTATCTGAAAACGCTGACGGCCCGCTATCTTTCTCTCCGCTATCAGCTTGAAATTCCCGCCGACTGCGGCGTGCTTGACTTCCGCCAGCCGCCGAGCAGGGAGGAACTGGAGGACAGCTTTCTGCGCTACAGTGGCCGGGTCGCGCTCAGTCGCCGGGAGCAAAACGCCTACCAACTCCGCGGTACCCGGGAGCACGACGGTTTTCTCCACCTCGTCACCGGCATTCTGGAAACAAAGGCGCTGGTGGACACCGCCCATCAGTACCACGCCACCGTTACCGCATTTCTCGCCGCCGTCATGACGCAGGCAATTTTGGATATTCAGCGGGAGCGCCACTACCTCGGCCGGAAAAAGCCGGTGAAGATCACGATTCCGGTCAACCTCCGGCGGCTCTACGGCAGCGGAACGCTCCGCAACTTCGCGCTGACCATCAATCCGGGCATCGACCCCATGCTGGGCCGTTATTCGCTCGCCGAGCTCTGCCAGATCTACACCCATCAGTTGGCGCTGGAGGCCACGCCGCAGCTCATGGCCTCGCGCATCGCCGCCAATGTCATGCCGCAGCGGCTTCCTCTGATGAAGATTGCGCCGCTCGGCGTCAAAAATCTGGTCATGCGCGGCGTCTATGCCGCCATCGGCGAGCGAAAGGGCTGCCTCAACATCTCCAACCTGGGCAGTTCTTCGGTGCCAGAGGCCATGCGCCCCTATGTGGCACGGCTGGAATTTATTATCGGGGTACAAAAAACCTATCCCAATAACTGCTCGGTGGCCTCCTGCGGCGACGTCACCTGCATCAACATGATTCGCAACATTGAGGAGCCGACCCTCGAGCGGAATTTTTTCTCCCATTTGGTGGAACTGGGTATTCCCGTCACCATTGAAAGCAACGAAAGGTGAGCCTATGTACTGTGTAAAATGCGGCGTCCGGCTGGACGACGGTCTGGAGCGCTGTCCGCTCTGCGGCACGCCGGTCTGGCGGCCCGACCAGGAGGAGCCGGAGGCGGAAAGAAAATATTCCGGTCTCTACCCGGAAAAGGTGCGCAACGCGCGGCTGGCCGGGACGGCCTTTCTGACCGCCCTGCTGGCGATGGCCGCCCTTGTCTCCCTGCAAATCTGCCTGAAGGTCTACGGCGGCATAGCCTGGTCCGGCTACGCCATGCTGGGCATCGCGCTGTTTTATACCATCGTTGTACTGCCCGGCTGGTTTCGCCACCCGAATCCCATGATTCTGATGCCAGTTGACCACGCGGCGGTGGCCGGCTATCTGCTCTATATCTGCCTCGTTACCGGCGGACGCTGGTTCCTCTCCTTCGCGTTTCCGGTGGTAGGGCTGTCCTGCCTGCTGCTGACCGGCGTGGTCGCCCTGCTGCGATACCTGAAAGGCGGACGGCTCTATATCATCGGCGGCAGCGTCATTGTGGCCGGTGGCTTCGCGATTTTGCTGGAATTTTTCCAGCACATCACCTTTGGCTCCAAAATGTTCACCTGGTCCCTCTACGTCGTGAGCGCCTGTTTCTTCTTCGGCATGTTTTTGATCGTCTCCGGCTTCATCCGCCCCCTGCGCGAGTATCTGGAGCGGCGGTTTTTCCTCTGATTTGAACTACGGTGCGCTGCAAAATTACCATTTTGCAGCGCACCGTAGCTTTATTTCAGCAGCCGCAGGACGTTTTCCACCTGTATGGCGATGCCAATGGGGATGCAGCCGTCATCCACGTCGAACTGGCAGCTATGGGCAACCAGGCGGGGCGATTCCAGTGACGGACGGCAGCCCAAGTGAAAGAAGCAAGCGGGCCGCGCCGCCGCGAAATAGGAGAAATCCTCCACGCCCATAGAGGGTGCCGGAAGCTCCACCACGTTTTCCTCGCCCAACAGCGACCGGCAGGCGGCACGGACCACGTCCACCACCGCATCCGTATTGATCAGAGGGCCGTAGCTCTCCTGCATCGCCAGCTCCGCGCGGCCACCCAGCATGGCCGCCGTCTGCTCCGCGATGGTCCGAACCCGATCCCGCACATACAGCCGGGTATTTTGATCCAGCGTTCGGAGGATTCCCGTCAACTCAACCCGGTCCGCCACCTGATTAAGCACGTTGCCGCCATGGATGGTGCCGAAGGTGCAGACCGCCGCGTCCGTGGCGGCCACGTTTCTGCTGACCACCGATTGCAGATTATTCAGAATCGCGGCGGCAATCAGGATCGCGTCCACGCCCTCGTCTGGGTGCGCGCCATGGCAGGATTTCCCAAATACCCGCAAATCCAGCATATCGGAAGCCGCATACATTTTTCCGTTTTTTACCCCGATCTGGCCCGTCAGCAGACCGGAGTCCACATGCAGCCCCAACACGCAGTCCACATGCGGGTTTTCCAGGCAGCCCGCCGCGATCATCCGGGCCGCGCCGCCGATGGTTTCCTCCGCAGGCTGAAACAGCAGCTTCACGCTCCCGTGCAGCCGCTCCCGCATGGCAGAGAGCATTCTGGCCGTACCGAGCAAAATCGCCGTGTGGGCGTCGTGCCCGCAGGCATGCATCACGCCGGGTACGCGGGACGCATAGGGAAGCTCCGGGTTCTCCTCCTGGATGGGCAGCGCATCCATGTCCGCCCGCAGACCAACCGTCGGGCCGTCCTGCGCGCCGCGCAGCAGGCCGACGACACCGGTTCCGGCGATCCTTTTTTCATAGGGAATTCCGAGTCTTTCCAGCTCGCCGCAGATCAGCTCCATGGTGCCGAATTCCCGCTCCGACAGCTCCGGGTTCTGGTGAAGCCGCCGCCGCAGAGCAATGGCATCCACGCCAATGCCAAGTGCTCGAATCTGTTCCAGACGTTCCGACATATTGTTCCCTCCGTCCATGCCGCGCAGCAAGGCGGGCACATTTCTGTTATTTTACCAGAAATGTGCCCGCCTGTTAAGTATGCGGCGCGCTTTTTTTTCAGAAAATCCGCCATGATCCTATCTCTCACCGGTAAATCAGGTCTGCGGAAAAATTCTTGTCCTGGAAGGCCGAGAAAAAACGCGGGCGGAGGCTCGCCGACGAGGAGAACCCGGCAGGACGGGAAAGGAACGGAAACGGCGTCCGCTCTTTCGTGAGATCGCAGGATCACTCCCCGGAGGCCATCCGGCCGACTGGGACCGCAACCGTGTGCGCAATGGGCTGCCACTGGAATTTCCGAAACAACGCACTGATCGTAATTGGTATGTAGGTCATCATAAACAGAGGAAAGGTGAAGAGATACAAAATCTTCTGCGAAGTCCCGGCATCGATTCGCTTCCACTCCGAAACGGTGGTCAGCAAGCCGACCGCCCACAGAGAGCCATAGGCGCCAAGCAAAGACTCGAGCAGGAACTGCGGCAGCATCGCCCAGCCGGCCCAGAGTACCGTAGTCGTCAGGGTAAGTGCCATGACCGCAAAGGAAACCACATAGCCCCAGAAAGAAAGCGTCGCCATTTCAAAGCTGGCGTAGCCTGTCCGGCCGCCCCGCGCCATGCCGCACAGCATATCCCAGCTACAGCGGCGCGCAATTTGCATTCCACCCTGAACCCAGCGGGTTCGTTGCCGCCAGGACTGGCGAAAAGAGGACGGCTGCTCATCGTAGAGTATGGCGCCCGGGCAGTAGCCGATTCTGGCGCCGCGCGTCGCGCACCAGGTATTGAATTCATTGTCCTCCGTCAGCGTGAAGAAGTGCCAGCCGCCGCAGCGGTCCAGCAGCGCCCGCGTAAAGCCGAAGCCCGTACCGCTGACGGCGCAGGTGGTCCCCAGCAGCATCCGGGCCTGGTTCAGATGAACGCATTCGTGAAGAAACCACAGGGCATAACCGGCGGAAATCCAGTTGTCGCTGTAATTTTTGGAGTTCCGGTAGCCACAGAAGGCTTCATAGCCGTCGCTGCAGGTCCGGTTGATCTCCGTCAGATAGTTGGAACGCAGCAGGTTATCCGCGTCAAACACCAAAAAAGCGTCATAATTCTCGTACTCCCCGCTCTCGTGAATCCGGTCCAGCAGATAGCGGAGCGCATAGCCCTTGCCGATCTCCGTCCGGTTAAACCGGCGATAGACCCGCGCACCGAGCCGGGCGGCCACCTCTGCGGTCCGGTCTGTACAGTTATCGGCCACTACATAGGTGGTCACCAGCTCCGCAGGGTAATTCTGCGCCGCAATGCTGTCCAGCAGATAAGGCAGTACCGCCTCCTCATTCCGCGCGGCAATCAGAATCGCGTAGCGGGTTTTCTTCTCCGGACCGTGCGCCCGCCGCTTTTGAAAGAGGGGCACAAACAGATATACAATCTGATACAGATAACAGAAACTGAGCGCAGCTGTCAGCATCCGGCAGACGACTCGTAAAATTTCGATGGTATGCACCAACCGTACCTCCCTTGTCCATTTTCCTGGTTTCAGCATACCCGCTGCAAAATAAAGAAACAAGGAGGGAAGTCTATAAGTTTTTCTTAAGAAAGCGGTATCTACAACTGTATCGGACACCGTTTCGCAACGGGAAACAGGACTGTTTGGGAGAAGTTTTGCAATTTTGACTGAAGTGTGGCCCGGGAACTGTGTCTATTCATACATTTGTGTTGGTTGGTTGGTCAGCTGACCATACGGCCGCTGTCGCCGCCCTGGAAGTAATGCTGCTCACCGCCGATGGTCTGCCAGCCGGTCAGCATGCAGCAGCTGGGCGATGCGTTAAAGCAGAAATATCCGTCGCTCTCCGCCACATATTGCAGCCCGGTGAGGGCATGGCCATCGGCCGGGTCCAGATAGAACCACGCGCCGCCAAGCTTCTGCCAACCGGTCAGCGCCTGGCCGTCTGCCTGGAAGTAGTACCAGCTGCTGCCGAGTTCCTGCCAACCGGTCAGCGTCCGGCCGCTGTCGCCGCCACGGAAGTAGTATTGCTTGCCGTGGATGGTCTGCCAACCGGTCATCATCCGGCAGCTGGGCGATGCGTTAAAATAGAAATATCCGTCGCTCTCCGCCACATATTGCAGCCCGGTGTAAGCATGGCCGTCGGCCGGGTCCAGATAGAACCACGCGCCGCCAAGCTTCTGCCATCCGGTCAGCATCTGGCCGTTTGCCTGGAAGTAGTACCAGTTGCTGCCGAGTTCCTGCCAGCCTGTGAGCATGCGACCGCTGTCGCCGCCACGGAAGTAATACTGTTTTCCGCCGATGGTCTGCCAGCCGGTCACCATGCTGCAGCTGGGCGATGCGTTAAAGCAGAAATATCCGTCGCTCTCCGCCACATATTGCAGCCCGGTGTAAGCGTGGCCGTCGGCCGGGTCCAGATAGCACCAGGAGCCGTCAAGCTTCTGCCAGCCGGTCAGCATTTGCCCGTCTGCCCCCTCGAAGTAATACGTTTTTCCGCCGATGGTCTGCCAGCCGGTCAGCATTCGCCCGTGTGACCCCCCGAAGTAATACTGTTTTCCGTCGATGGTCTGCCAGCCGGTCAGCGTCTGGCAGCTGGGCGACGCGCTAAAGAAGTAATATCCGTCGCTCTCCGCCACATATTGCAGCCCGGTGAGGGCGTGGCCGTCGGCAGGGTCCAGATAGAACCAGGAGTCGCCAAACCACTGCCAGCCGGTCTTCATTTGCCCGTCTGGTGCCGTGAAGTAATACTGTTTTCCGTCGATGGTCTGCAAGCCGAACCGCCTCTGGCCGTCTGCCCAGAAGTAGTACCAGTAACTGTCGATTTCATGCCAGCCTGAGGTTACCGTTACCGTACATGTGGCAGTTTTTCCGTTTCTTGTCGTTGCCGTGATAATCGCGCTGCCGGGGTCTCTCGCCGTCACGACTCCTCCTGACACTGTAGCCACCGCACTGTTGCTGGTACTCCATGTGACATCCTGATGGGAAGCATCCTCCGGTAAAACCGTCGCCTCCAGTGTTTCACGGTCATGTGGCGCCAGTGTGAGCACAGTCTTGTTCAGCGCAACGCTCTGCGCCAGCACCTGCTGATCCACAAAGACTTTGCCGGCACGATTGGCATAGGTTTCAGCGTATGTACCGCCAATGCCATAGATGAAGGTCAAGTTTGTGGATAAGAACGCATCATTAGAAATGGAGGTGACTCCCATGCCGATCGTCACGCTTGTGAGCATTCTGCAGTCCTCGAACGCAGCTTCGCTAATGCTCCTCACTCCCGCTGGTATGGCATAGCTCGCAATTATATTGTCAGCGGGGTGCCGGATCAGAACGGTTTTATCCTTGTTGTAAAGGACACCATCTGCATCGCTGCTGTATTTGGTGTTCCCGGGCGAGACCGTAAAACTCGTGAGTGAGTGGCAGCCATAAAATACGTAACTTCCGATCCAGCTTACGCTATCCGGTATTGTCACGCTCGTGAGTGCACTACAAGTTTGAAACGCATAATCTCCAATGATCGTCACGCTGCTCCCTATTGTTACGTTTTTGAGTGAATCGCAGCTTTCAAACGCACTATTTCCAATGATCGTCACGTTATCCGGTATTGTCACGCTCGTAAGCGAACTGCAGCCTCTAAATGCGTTACTTCCGATGCTCGTTACGCTCCCTGGAATCGTCACGCTCGTGAGTGCGTTGCAATCCTCAAACGTATCATATCCAATTTCTGTCGTTCCATCCGGTATTGTCACGCTCGTAAGCGAACTGCAGCCTTTAAACGCACAACATCCAATGCTCGTCACGCTATCCGGTATCGTTACATTTGTGAGCGCGCTGCAACTTATAAACGCAAAATCTCCAATGCTCGTCACGCTATCTGGTATCGTTACATCTGTGAGTGAACAGCAGCCTTGAAATGCGTATTTTCCGATGCTCGTTACGCTCTCTGGAATCGTCACGCTCGTGAGTGAGTTGCAAGCCCCGAACATATTATCTCCAATTTCTGTCGTTCCATCTGGTATTGTCACGCTCGTAAGCTTATTGCAGCCTCTAAATGCGCCTTGTCCGATGCTCGTTACGCTCTCTGGAATCGTCACGCTCGCAAGCGAGACGCAGCCTCCGAATGCGTTACTTCCGATGCTCGTTACGCTCTCTGGAATCGTCACGCTCGTGAGTGCGTCGCAATTTGAGAACGCATAAGAGCCAACGCTCGTCACCCCGGCAGCAATTGTCACAGTCTTGATTTTGGATCTAAATGCGCCCCATAAGGATGTGGATCCCAAATTGTACATTGCACCGGAGCCTTCTATGACGAGCTCGCTGCCTCTACGCATCGCCCATGTCACTGCTTCACCGCAGCGATCTGGCGTAAAATGCAGTAACGCATTGTTAAACTGGTCTTTGTTGTCGAGAACTCCGCGTCCAGTCCAATCCATAATTGGCCCCGCGAAATACACATTTTCCAGCGCGCCGCAATTTTGGAATAAATTCAAATTTGATACGCTCTTCACGCCGCTTCCAATCGTCACGCTTGTAAGCGCGCTGCAATCTTGGAATGCATTGTTTTGGATGCTTGTCACGCTATTTGGTATCGTCACGCTTGTAAGCGCGCTGCATCCTTCAAACGCATGATGTTCAATGCTCGTCACGCTGTCCGGTATCGTCACGCTTGTGAGCGAACGACAATTTTCGAACGCATATGCTGGGATGCTTTTTATGCTATCCGGTATTGTCACGCTCGTAAGCGCGCTGCAGCCTGAAAACTCAGATTCACTGAGGCTGGTAACCGTCGCGGGTATGACAAAATTACTCTCTGCTTTCCCGGCAGGATAACAGACAAGCTGTGTCTTATTCATGTTATACAGAACGCCGCCGTCACTAATAAACCAATTGTTTCCATCTTCTACAGCAATATTCGTGAGCGAACTACATCCGGTGAACACCTGCCCGCCAATGCTCCTCACCTTCTCCGGGATCACCACACTCGTGAGTGAGTAACAATGAAAAAACGCATAATCCCCAATGTTCGTCACGCTATCCGGTATCGTTACGTTTGTGAGTGAGCTGCACTCGGCAAACGCGCCATAGCCGATGCTCGTCACACACTCCGGTATGGTCACGCTCGCGAGTAAGTCGCACCTCACGAACGCCAAAGTACCAACGCTTGTTACTCCGGATGGAATTTCGACATTCGTGAGTGCAGAACAGTCAGCAAAGGCCTCTACGCCAATGCTCGTCACGCTATCTGGTATGGTCACGCTTGCGAGTGAGCTGCACCCGTAAAACGCGCCATCAATGCTTGTTACACCAGAGCCAATGGTTGCCGTATGAATGCTGGAGACGTATGCGTGCCAAGGAGGATAATATTCCTCTGAATATTCCGTCATCGGGCCAGTACCCTCAATCATAAGTTCGCCGTCGTCGTACAGCGTCCAGGTCAGCGCGGGGCCGCAGGTTCCGGTTGCTGTGACCGTTTCGCTGACGGCCAGGGCCGTCTCTGGCAAAATGAAAAAGAATAATGCAAACGCAATCAGGATGGGCATCGCTATGGACAACGCTTTTTTCATGTTTCGTACCTCTCAATTTTGTTTTGCAGGTGGAGGTCGTCTGTTCCTGCTTCCACCTTAGGGCTGCTATGGTGGCAATGTTATTTTTTCCAATATTATCCAATATCCTAATTGTAGCATGGAAACTTTTCAAACTCAACCGAAAAACCCGCGAATACTATACGTTTTTTTCATTTTATGCCTCCACGCCTTCCATGCAGTCCAACCCGTAAAGCATTTGGCCCCCTGGCTTACGGCGCCGGAACAGGGCACAGGGGTCCGTCTGGAACACGATTTTCAACCGGCAGCGTTCCAAGGAACGGCCTCAACCCTTTCAGTTCAGTTTCTGTGCCTAATGAACCACTTGATTCTCCGCTGCCCACGCGCCGGCGGTTTAATCTTTTGTCGCTGCGCTCCTCAAAATGACACGCGGGTTCCTTCCCATCCTGTTTCCCTCTTTGCTGAGTAGCGCACGCACCCTCCCGGCGTACAGCATGGCAGGCAGCCTGAAACGCGCAAAAAATGGCTGCTGAAAAACGAACAGTCAAAACTGTTTCGTTCTGCAGCAGCCATTTTGACACATCACAACTTAACCGAAATCCCTTTGTCTTCTCTCGGTGCCCAGGCGACCATGCATCCTTGTGGGCTGCGGACTACAAAACCAGGGTCAGCCAGTAAATGACGCCGTAAATTGCGCTCGCGACGGTGCCAAATACAATGACCGGCCCCGCAATCACGAACATCTTGGCGCAGGTACCCAGCGTGATCGACTCCGTCTTAAACTCCATGGCCGGCGCCACGATCGAATTGGCAAACCCGGTAATCGGAACCACCGTGCCCGCGCCTGCCAGCTTGGCGATGTTGTCGTAGACGCTGAGACCGGTCAGGAGCGCGCCCAAAAACACCATGCTGATGGAGGTGGCAGTGCCCGCGTTCTGCTGCGCCAGCCCCAGGGCCGTATAGCCGTTCTGAATCAGCTGCCCAATGACGCAAATCAGTCCGCCCGTCCAAAAAGCGTTCAGAATATTCTTCCAAATGGGAGAATTTGGCGACTGCCGCTTCACATAGGCTTTATACTCCTTTTGACTCATTTTGAGCATAATAAAACCCCCTTTGGCACTATTTTGGCCAAAAGGGGGTTTTTTATCAGAAACTTTTTTAAACCAATTCGATGACTGCCGTCTCGGCTGCGTCGCCGCGGCGCGCGCCCAGTCTGGTCACTCTCGTGTAACCGCCGTTGCGCTCCTTGTACTTGGGAGCGACCTCGTCGAACAACTTCTTTGCCACGTCCTCGCGGGTCAGATAGGAAACGGCTCTGCGGTAGTTGGACAGGCCTCCCTTCTTACCCAGAGAAATCAGCTTCTCTGTGATGGGCTGGACTTCCTTGGCACGGCAGAACGTCGTCTCCAGCTTGCCCTTTTCCAGCAGATCGGTGGCCTGCTGCCGGAGCAGCGCTTTTCTCTGTGTGCTGGTCTTGCCCAGCTTACGGGTTCCAAACATCGTCTTTACCTCCTTCTAACAAGGCTCAGTTATTATTGTTGTTGGCGGAATCATCGCTGGCCAGGCTGAGGCCCATCATCGCCAACTTGTTCTGCACTTCTTCCAGCGACTTTCTGCCCATGTTGCGAACCTTCATCATGTCCTCGCCGCTTCTGGAGATCAGATCCTCGACGTTGTTGATGTTGGCACGCTTTAGGCAGTTGAAGCTACGAACCGACAGGTCCAGCTCCTCAATGGTGAGCTCCAAGACCTTGTCGCGATGTGACTCCACCTTGTCGACCACGGTGGACTTACTGGCTACGTTCTCCGAGAGATCCGTGAACAGCGCCAGATGATCGGTCAGGATTTTTGCGCCGAGGGATACCGCGTCTCTCGCAGAGATCGTGGAATCCGTCCATACCTCAAGTGTCAGCTTGTCATAGTCGGTCATGTTGCCCACGCGGGTGTTCTCCACCGTATAGTTGACTTTGTAGACCGGCGTGTAGATCGAGTCGATTGCAATGACGCCAATGGGCATCTGGGGATTCTTGTTCCGGTCCGCCGGCACATAGCCGCGGCCGTGACTCATGGTGATCTCCATGTTGAAGGTCGCATCCGGACCCAAAGTGCAGAGATGCAGCTCCGGGTTCAGAATTTCCACGTCGGAATCCGCTTTGATGTCGCCGGCCGTGACCTCGCACTCGCCAGTCGCGTCAATATAAACGGTCTTCACACCCTGGCAGTGCAGCCGGGCAATGATCTTCTTCACGTTCAGCACGATCTCCGTCACGTCTTCCTTGACGCCGGGAATCGTAGAAAACTCATGCTGTACACCGGCGATCTTGATGGAGGTCGCGGCGGTGCCTGGCAGGGAAGAAAGAAGAATCCTTCTCAGGGAATTGCCCAGGGTCGTGCCATAGCCTCTCTCCAGCGGTTCTACGACATATTTGCCGTAGGCGCCGTTTTCGGGAGAATCCAAACACTCAATGCGGGGCTTCTCAATTTCTACCATTTACTAAATACCCTCCTTGTAACTGCGAAACAACGCTTCGCTGCCGATTTTCAGCTTACCAATAGACGAGGGTCAAGCATTACTTGGAGTACAATTCGACGATCAGATGCTCTTCAATCTCGAAGTCGATGTCGTCTCTTGCGGGCATCGCAATAACCTTGCCCTGAAGGGTGTTTTTGTCTCTGTCCAGCCACTTGGGGGCCGCGACAAAAGCATCGGCTTCCTTCATCATCTTGAAACGGGTAGCGGATTGGCTCTTCTCGCAGACTGCGATCACATCATCCACCTTCACCAGATAGGAGGGGATGTTGACGCGCTTGCCGTTGACGATAAAATGGCCATGGTTGACCATCTGACGGGCTTCGCGGCGAGACGCGGCAAAGCCGAGACGGTAAACAACATTGTCCAATCTGCGCTCAATGAGGCTCAGCAGGTTTTCACCGGTGTTGCCGCCGGCGCGGTCGGCTTTCTCGTAGTACATCCGGAACTGTTTCTCCAGAATGCCATATACGAATCTAACCTTCTGTTTTTCCTGGAGCTGGAGTGCATATTCGGATTTCTTATGCCGTCTCTGACCGCCGGGGTTTTTATTGGAAGACTTATTATAGCCCATGGCAGCGGGAGATACGCCAAGGGTTCTGCAGCGCTTGAGAATCGGCTGTGTATTCTTCGCCATTACTTTGTTTCCTCCTTCACGAATTAGACACGGCGTCTCTTGGGAGGACGGCAACCATTGTGAGGAATGGGAGTGACGTCCTTAATCATGGTAACGTCGAGACCGGCGGACTGCAGCGCGCGAATCGCGGCTTCACGTCCCTGACCGGGTCCCTTCACGTACACTTCCACGGTCTTGAGGCCGTAGCTCTCAATTGCGGCCTTGGCAGCGGTTTCCGCAGCCATCTGGGCGGCAAATGGAGTGGACTTCTTGGAGCCGCGGAAACCCAGCCCGCCGGAGGAGGCCCAGGACAGCGCATTACCATTGGCATCCGTCAAGGTAACCATGGTATTATTGAACGAAGAGCGGATATGCGCGGTGCCCTTCTCTACATTTTTCCGCTCGCGGCGGCGCTTAACAACTTTTTTTGCAGCAGCTTTGGCCATGACATATCCCTCCCTTACTTCTTCTTATTTGCAATGGTCTTTTTGGGGCCCTTGCGAGTTCTGGCGTTGGTCTTCGTGCGCTGACCGTGAACGGGCAGACCGCGACGGTGACGAACCCCGCGATAACAGCCGATTTCGGTCATCCGCTTGATGTTCAGCGCAACCTCGCGCCGCTTATCGCCTTCAATGATATAGTTCTTATCAATGACCTCGCGAAGCGCGGCCTCCTGATCCTCAGTCAAATCCTTGACGCGGGTATCGGGATTGATGCCGGCCTTCTGCAAAATTTCGCTTGCGCTTTTTCTGCCGATGCCGAAAATATAAGTCAGTCCGATTTCAATTCTTTTTTCTCTGGGCAGGTCAATACCAGCAATACGTGCCATATTTCTTAAAGCACCTCCTATCAGCCTTGTCTTTGCTTATGCTTGGGATTTTCGCAAATTACCATTACGCGGCCCTTGCGCTTAATGACTTTGCATTTGTCGCACATGGGCTTTACGGACGGTCTAACTTTCATACTGTTACCTCCATTTGAGAACAACTGTCTCTACTTGCTTCTCCACGTGATCCTTCCGCGGGTCAGATCGTACGGAGACATCTGTACCGTTACCTTGTCGCCGGGAAGAATCTTGATAAAATTCATCCGGAGCTTGCCGGAAATGTGTGCCAGAATGATGTGGCCGTTGCCGATATCAACGGAAAACATTGCATTCGGCAGCGCATCAGTTACGATGCCCTCAAGCTCGATTACGTCGTCTTTGGCCAAGTTAATTTTTACCCCCTTGGTTTTGACATGGAAGAGTTTGGCAAAATACCGCCAACTCTCTTCGTAAATCACTGTTGAGTACTTTGTCGCCGGAGCGCAGCTTTGCCGCGACTCTGGATTCAGCCCGGGCAGCCAGCCGGAGTTGCCTGCGGTTTTTCCGCTTCGGCTTTTCCAGCTTTCTGTTTTTCCCGTCGGCGATCAGGACGTACTCTCCTTCCGTCTCAATGACGAAGAAGTACTTCCCTCTGTCGCGGCCGGACAAGGCAGTGACGATGTCCGACTTTGATAGTTCCATATCTTCTATCGCTCCCCGGCGACGGTGAGAATTTCCGGCTCGCCGTCTTGAATGAGCACAGTATTTTCATAGTGGGCCGCAAGCTTCCCGTCCTTTGTCACCGTTGTCCAGTGGTCCTTCAGCACCTCGACTTCCCAGGTGCCCACATTGACCATGGGTTCAATGGCGATCGTCATTCCGCGAATCAGCCTCGGTCCTCTTCCCGGAGCACCGTAATTCGGTACGCTCGGCTCCTCGTGCATGTTTGCGCCGACGCCGTGACCGACGAAGTCGCGAACCACAGAAAAGCCGTTTTTCTCCACATAGCTCTGTACGGCATGGGAGATATCAGAGACACGATAGCCCTGGCGCGCAAATTTCAGCCCCTCGAAAAAACTCTGCCTCGTGACATCAATGAGCCTCTTTGCCTCCGGTGAAATCTCGCCGCAGGCATAGGTTGCGGCACAGTCGCCATGAAAGCCTCCATAGTACGCGCCCACGTCCACGCTGACGATGTCGCCTTCCCGCAGCTTCCGATGGTTCGGAATGCCGTGGATCACGACTTCGTTGACAGAAACACACGCGCTGGCGGGATAACCGCCGTAATGGAGAAAAGATGGCGTCGCGCCTTGCGACATGATAAAATCGTGAACCGCTTTGTCGATCTCAAGCGTGGTGACGCCGGGCCTTACCATTTTACCTGCCAGGGCACGCGCTTCCGCGGTAATTTTACAGGCCTTGCGCATCACGACGAGTTCGCGCTCAATTTTTACAGGTATCATTGCGGAATCCCCAATGCCGCCAGAATGTCACGAGTCGCATGTTCGATGGGCTGATCGCCATTCACAAGCTTCAGCTTATGAAGGTTTTCGTAAAAGCCCTTGAGCGCCTCGGTCTCCTCGTGGAACACCTTCAGCCTGTTTTTCACGGTTTCCGGCGCGTCGTCCTTGCGGACAACGAGCGCTCCGCCGCAGGCGTCGCAGATGCCCTCGCGTTTGGGCGGGTTTGCCGTAATATGATAGCTTACGCCGCAGCTGCCGCAGACGCGGCGGCCAGTCATTCGCTTTTCAATCACAGCGTCGTCGATCTCAATGGATATGACACAGTCCATCTGAACGCCCGCATCCTCCAGAGCCTGGGCCTGTGGGATGGTGCGCGGCATGCCGTCCAGAATAAAGCCGCCCGCGCAGTCGTCTCTGCGGACCCGTTCCGCGACGATGCCGATGATGACATCGTCAGGAACGAGTTTGCCCGCGTCCATGAAGCTCTTGGCCTTCAAGCCGATCTCCGTGCCGTTTTTGATGGCCTCTCTGAGAATATTCCCCGTAGAGATGGTAGGAATACCCAACTTGGCGGCAATAATTTCCGCCTGGGTCCCCTTCCCCGCGCCGGGGGCGCCTAACAAAATCAGCTTCATCGTTACTCCACCCCTTATTCCAAGAAGCCCTTATAGTGCCGCATCAGCATCTGTGCTTCCAAAGCGGAGACAGTTTCGAGTGCGACGCCGACCACGATAATGACGGACGTGCCACCGATGGCCAATCTGGAAACGCCAATGATGTTGCCGACCACGATGGGCAGCAGGGCGACAACGCCCAGATAGAGCGCGCCAAAGAGAACGATCTTATTGATGGTCTTGTGAATGAAGTCCGCGGTAGGCCGGCCAGGACGGAACCCGGGAATAAAGCCACCGTTCTTCTTCAGGTTGTTGGAGATCTCCACCGGATTATACTGCACCGTCGAATAGAAATAGCTGAACAGAATAATCAGTATGAAATAGATAATCGCATAGAGTGTGCTGTTGTTGCTGAATACGTGATCGTACCACCAGCCCGAGGTCTTGCTGATAAATGCGCAGATGGTCGCTGGAATCGATGCAATGGACTGCGCAAAGATGATCGGCAGAACGCCGGACATGTTGACCTTGATGGGCAGATGGGTGTTCTGACCGCCATATATCTTGCGGCCCACCACCCGTTTTGCGTACTGGACGGGAATTCTGCGCTCGGCGTTCGTAATGAACACGATAAACGTTACCAGCAGCAACGCGCCAAGAATCAGCAAAATTGCGGTGTACCACTGGATGGTGCCGCTCTGTAGGCTGGAAATCATCGTGCCGATCAGGCTCGGAATTCTGGAGATGATGCCGGCAAACAGAATCATGGAGATGCCGTTTCCAATACCAAACTCCGTAATCTGCTCGCCCAGCCACATCACGACGGAAGCACCGGCGGTGAAGGACAGAATGACAACGACCGCCGGCAGCACGCCGGTCTCGTTCAAGAGCGAGTAATTGTGCAGCATCACATAGTAGGCGTAGCCCATAAGCAGGCCGAGGCCAATGGTCGTGTAGCGCGTAATCTTATTGATCTTTTTCTTGCCCTCTTCGCCTTCCTCTTTCGAGAGTCGCTCCAGATAGGGAATGGCGATGGTCAGAAGCTCAATAATGATGGATGCGTTGATATACGGCTGAATGCTGAGCGCAAACAGCGTTGCGTTGGAAAACGCGGAGCCGGACATAGCGTTGTACATGCCCAGAATCGTGTTCGCCAGATGGTAATTGAAGTAGCTGTTCAGTGCTTCCACGTTGACGTATGGAACCGGAACTGCGTTACCCAGCCGAAAGATCAGAAGAACCAGCAGGGTAAACAGAAGTTTTTTTCGCAGTTCAGGGATTTTCCAGGCATTACGCAGTGTAGTAAACACTTACACCACCTCGGCCTTTCCACCTGCCTGCTCGATTTTTTCCTTGGCAGATGCGGAAAATGCGGCGGCCTTCACCGTAAGCTTTTTCGTCAGTTTCCCATTCGCAATCAGCTTCAGGCCATACTTGCACTCGTGAATGATCCCCTTTTGGATCAGCGCGGCGGCGTCAACCTCCGCACCGTCCTCAAACAGATTCAGCGCGCCAATATTGACCGCAGTCAAAGGCTTTGCATAGATATTGTGGAAGCCGCGCTTCGGAACCCGGCGCGCCAGAGGCATCTGGCCGCCTTCGAAACCGACCCGGATCTTGCCGCCGGAACGGGCCTTCTGGCCCTTGTGTCCACGGCCGGCGGTCTTGCCATTGCCGGTCGCGGTACCGCGACCTTTCCGTTTTCCAACGTGGGTGGAACCCAGTACGGGAGCAAGTTCATGTAATTCCATTCTTGTCTCCTCCTTAGTCTTGCTTGGTGACTTCCAGCAGATAGCCAATTTGGCGGATCTTACCGGCGGTCACATCGTTGTCGGGCTGGACAGTCTCCTGGCCGATCTTATGAAGGCCAAGGGATTCCGCAGTCTCAATGTGCTTCTTAAGGCGGCCCGAAAGGCTCTTCGCCAGCTTGATTTTATAAGTTGCCATCTCTTTTTCCCGCCCTCCTTAACCGACGATCTGTTCCACGCTCAGGCCTCTCGTGCGGGCAACCTCTTCCGCGCCGCGGAGAGAAGTCAGACCCTGCATGGTAGCCTTTACCACGTTCTGCGGATTGTTGGAGCGCAGGCACTTGGTACGGACGTTGGTGATACCCACCGCCTCCATAACCGCGCGAACTGCGCCGCCGGCGATGACGCCGGTGCCGTCGGGAGCGGGCTTCAGAAGAACCTCACCGGCGCCAAACTTGCCGATGATCTCGTGGGGGATGGTCGTACCGGAGGTGGTCACATGCACCATATTCTTCTTAGCGCTGGCAATCCCTTTCAGAATTGCCTCGGAAACCTCGGACGCCTTGCCCAGGCCATAGCCGACGGTACCCTTGCCGTCGCCAACGACGACCAGCGCGGAGAATTTCATGACGCGACCGCCCTTGACGGTCTTGGATACACGGTTCAGGTTGACGACCTTCTCAATGAACTCGGGAGCAGTAGCTTCTGCTTGTCTGTTGTAAGCCATTTAATCTTCCTCCTCCTGACTTAAAATTCGAGTCCGCCTTCGCGGGCGCCATCGGCCAACGCTGCGACACGGCCGTGATAGATGCAACCGCCACGGTCAAATACGACAACGTCGATACCCTTTGCCTTGGCGCGCTGCGCAACCAGCAGGCCCACCTTCTTGGCAGCCTCGCAGTTGCCGGCAGCTCCTTCGAACTCCTTGTCCAACGTGGACGCAGAAGCCAGGGTGACGCCATTGACATCGTCAATGATCTGCGCATAGATGTTCATATTGCTGCGGTATACGTTCAGCCGAGGTCTCTCGGGTGTGCCGGAGATCTTGCCGCGCACTCTGATGTGGCGCTTTGCCCGCTGCGCTTTCTTATCAATTCTACTTACCATTCCGCACACCTCCTCTTATTTCTTACCGCCGGCCTTGCCCTCTTTGCGGCGAATGACCTCGGCAGCATATTTGATTCCCTTGCCCTTATAGGGTTCCGGGGGTCTCTTTCCTCTGATCTCGGCAGCGACCTGACCGACCTTCTGCTTGTCGGGACCGCTGACGATGATCTTATTGGGGGTGGGCGCTTCCAGCGTCACATCGCCCGATTCCTCGACGACGATGGGATGGGAATAGCCCAGGCTCATGACCAGCTTCTTGCCGTCCTTCAGCACACGGTAGCCTACGCCGTTGACCTCAAGATCCTTGTGGAATCCCTCGGAAACGCCGACGACCATGTTGTGCAGCAGGCTACGGGTCAGGCCGTGGAGCGCCTTGGTCTCAGTCTCGTCATTGGGACGAGACACAGACAGGATATTATCGTCCTGCCGGATGGTCATCATGGCGCAGAGCTGCTGCTGCAGCGTGCCCTTGGGACCTTTGACTGTGACCATGTTGCCGTCGGCAACAGCGACTTCCACGCCGGCCGGTACAGTGATGTGCATTTTGCCAATTCTAGACATAATGTGTTCCTCCCTTACCAGACAAACGCGAGGACTTCGCCGCCGACGTGCAGCTCTCTGGCTTTCCGATCGGTCATGACGCCCTTGGATGTGGAAATGATTGCAATGCCGAGGCCCTTCAGAACCTTGGGCACTTCGTCGGCGCCGGCATAGACACGCAGGCCGGGCTTGGAAACGCGGCGAAGACCGGACAGGGCCTTCTCCTGCTTGCCGAGGTATTTCAGTACGACGCGGATCACGCCCTGCGTGCCGTCATCCTTCACCTCATAGCTCTTGATATAGCCTTCCTGGAGAAGGATCTGCGCAAGGGCCTTCTTCAGGTTGGAAGCAGGAATGTCGACAGTGGGGTGCTTGGCGGAGTTTGCGTTCCGAATACGGGTCAGCATATCTGCTACGGGATCGGTAATTTGCATGTTACTACCTCCTATCAGAAGTTACAGACGTTGTCTGTGATGATTTCAGGGTATCAGCGGAATGTTGACCGCACGCGGCCTCATCTTCCGCTGACTACTGAAACCCGTTCTCAAATAATTCGTTACCAGCTTGCCTTCTTGACGCCTGGGATCTCGCCCTTGTGCGCCAGCTCCCGGAAGCAGATACGGCAAACGCCGAAGTCCCGCAGATAGGCATGGGGTCTGCCGCAAATCTTGCAGCGGTTGTAACGGCGGCAGGAGAACTTTGGCTCTCTCTGCTGCTTCAGGATCATTGCTTTTTTCGCCATTATTCAATTCCTCCCATCAAGCGTAAAACGGAGCGCCGACCAGTTTCAACAGCTCCTTGGCTTCCTCGTCCGTCTTTGCACTGGTGCAAATGATGACGTCCATGCCGCGGATCTTGTCAACTTTGTCGTACTCGATTTCAGGGAAGATGAGCTGCTCCTTCAGGCCAAAGGCATAGTTGCCGCGACCGTCGAAGGAGTTGGGATTGATGCCGCGGAAGTCGCGGACACGGGGCAGCGCCACATTGAAGAGGCGGTCCAAAAATTCCCACATTCTTTCTCCGCGCAGCGTCGCCTTGACGCCGACGGTTTCGCCCTCACGGACCTTGAAGTTCGCAACGGACTTCCGGGCCTTGGTGGTAATCGGCTTCTGCCCGGTGATCGTAGCGATGTCTCTGCAAATTGCCTCGATCTCCTTCTGGTTGTTCTTGCTCTCGCCGCAGCCGACGTTCAAAACAATCTTCTCCACCTTGGGGATCTGCATAACGCTCTTGTAGGCAAATTTGTTCATCAGAGCGGGAGCGATTTCATCGTTATATCTAATTTTCAGTCTAGCCATTTATTCTGCTCCTCCCTCTCAGATTTCTGCGCCGCACTTTTTACAGACGCGGGACTTTTTATCGCCCTCGACCTTATGTGCAACGCGGGTACCCTTGCCGCACTTGGGGCAGACGAGCTGCACCTTGTCGGCGCGGATGGGGATCTCACGGCGGATGATGCCGCCCTGATCGCCCTGCTTCTTGGGCTTGGTGTGGCAGGATGCAACGTTGACGCCTTCCACAACGACCTTGTTATCTGTAGGCATTGCCCGCAGAATTTTCCCCTTCTTGCCCTTGTCCTTGCCGGACAGAACAAGCACGGTATCATTGGTCTTAATATTCATCATGGTACCTCCGTTAAATGGTTTCCGGTGCCAGGGAGAGGATCTTCATGAATTCCTTATCACGAAGTTCTCTTGCAACCGGCCCAAAAATACGGGTACCGCTGGGGTTCTTATCGTCCTTGATGAGAACGGCCGCGTTCTCGTCAAAGCGAACGTAGGTGCCGTCGGCACGATGAACGCCCTTGGCGGTACGGACGATGACCGCTTTGACGACGTCGCCCTTCTTCACGCTGCCACCGGGTGACGACTTGCGGACGGAAGCGACGATGATATCACCGATGCTGCCGAACTTCCGCTTGGAGCCGCCCAGGACGCGGATACATTTAATCTCTTTGGCGCCGGTATTGTCGGCAACCTTCAGAAAACTTTCCTGTTGAATCATGGATTGTTGCCTCCTTACTTAGCCTTTTCGATGATTTCAACGAGTCTCCATCTCTTGTCCTTGGACATGGGACGGCATTCCATTACCTTGACGGTGTCGCCAATGCCACACTCGTTATTCTCGTCATGCGCCTTCAGCTTATTGGTGCGCTTGATGATTTTTTTGTACAGCTTGTGCTGTACGCTGTCCTCGATAGCAACCACGATGGTCTTGTCCATCTTGTCGGAGACGACCTGACCAATTCTGGTTTTACGGAACGCTCTAGTAGTTTCATCCATTACCGCTTACCTCCTCAGTTCTCAGCCTGTTTCTCACGAATGATGGTTTTGACGCGGGCGATATCCTTCTTGACCACGCTAATTTTGATCGGGTTGTCAAGCTGGTTTGTGGCATGCTGCATCCGCAGGAAGAACAGATCCTTCTTCAGATCGGCAGCCTTGGCTTCCAGTTCAGCGGTGGTCATTTCTCTGAGTTCCACAGTCTTCATGATTCTTCACCATCGCTTTCTTCTTTCTTGATAATCCTGCACTTCACGGGGAGCTTGTGCATGGCGAGGCGAAGGGCTTCGCGGGCAATATCGTCGGGCACGCCGCCGATCTCAAACATGACCTTCTGTGTCTTGACAACGGCAACCCAGTACTCGGGAGCGCCTTTGCCGGAACCCATACGAGTACCCAGCGCCTTTTTGGTGACGGGCTTATCGGGGAAGATCTTAATCCAGACCTGACCGCCGCGCTTGGTGTAACGGGTCATGGCCACACGGGCGGCCTCAATCTGGTTGCCTGTGATCCAGCCCGGCTCCAACGCCTGAAGGCCGTAATCGCCATAGGAAACCTTGTTTCCGCGGGAAGCAACGCCGGTCATACGGCCTCTGTGCACCCTGCGGTACTTGACTCTCTTTGGCATTAACATCAGCGGTTGCCTCCTTCCCGATTATTGTTGAAGGGCCTATTGCCGCCGTTATTGCCGTTATTGCCGGCATAGTTTCTGTCTCTGTTGAAGGGACGGCGGTCGCCGTCTCTCCGGTCGCCATCACGGCGGTCGCCGGGACGACGGTCACCCGGACGGCGGTCGCGGCGGTCGCGCTTGGCGGGTTCCGGGTTCTCAACGCGCAGCGTGGAGTTCAGGACCTCGCCTTTATAGATCCAGACCTTGCAGCCAATTTTGCCGTAGGTGGTATTGGCCTCGGCAAAGCCGTAGTCGATGTCGGCGCGCAGCGTCTGCAGGGGGATCGTTCCCTCGTGATAGGTCTCGCTGCGGGCGATTTCGGCGCCGCCCAGACGGCCGGCACAGGCACATTTGATGCCCTTGGCGCCAAGGCGGGTTGCTCTCTGCATGGCCTGCTTCATCGCACGCCGAAAGGAAATTCTCTTTTCGAGCTGGGCCGCGACGTTCTCGGCCACCAGCTGGGCGTTCAGATCAGGGCTGCGGACCTCAACAATGTTCAGAGCGACGGACTTGCCGATTCTCTTTTCCATTGTCAGACGCAGCTTCTCAATCTCCGTACCGCCTCTGCCGATGATAACGCCCGGGCGGGAGCTGTGAATATTAATTTTAACCTTGCCGTTGCTTCTCTCAATCTCGATTTTGGCAATGCCAGCGGAGTAGAGGGCCTTTTTCAGATATTTCCGAATATTGTAATCCTCTACAATCAGGTCGCCGACCTGATCCTCGCGGGCGTACCAACGAGAGTCCCAGTCCTTAATTACGCCGACGCGCAATCCATGGGGATTAACTTTTTGTCCCATAGCTACCTCCTGTTTAAGCCTTCTCGCTCACACCAATGGTGATGTGAGTGGTTCTCTTCAGAATGCGATTGTAACTGCCCTTGGCACGGGGCATGCCGCGCTTCAGCGTGGGGCCAGGGTCGGCAACCGCAGTGGAGATGAACAGTTTGTCGCCGTCCATGCCAAAGTTGTTTTCCGCATTGGCCTTGGCGCTCTCCAAAACCTTCAGGACAGGCTCGCAGGCGATCTTCGACGTATTCAACATGTGTGCCCGGGCAGTCTTGTAATCTTCACCGCGGATCATATCGCAGATGATCTTGACCTTCCTGGGAGACATGCGCAAATATTTCAGTTTTGCTTTCGCTTCCATCAAATTGTCCTCCCTTAGCCGTTATTGGAGGTCTTGCTGCCGGCGTGTCCCCTGAACGTTCTGGTGGGAACGAATTCACCCAGCTTGTGACCGACCATGTCTTCCGTCATATAGACGGGTACGTGCTTCCGGCCGTCATGGACCGCGATGGTATGGCCGACAAAGGAGGGGAAAATGGTAGAGGATCTGGACCAGGTCTTCAGCACTTTCTTTTCGCCGTTCTTGTTCAGCAATTCCACTCTCTTATAGAGCTCCGGTGCGACATATGGGCCTTTTTTAACACTTCTGCTCATCTTTCTTCCTCCTTACTTGCTGTTTCTGCGCTTGACGATGAACTTATTGGTGCGGTTCTTCTTCTTGCGCGTCTTATAACCCATCGTTGGCTTGCCCCAAGGAGTAACAGGGCCGGGTCGGCCGACAGGAGCCTTGCCTTCGCCGCCGCCGTGGGGGTGGTCATTGGGGTTCATGGCGGAGCCGCGGACCGTGGGACGAATGCCCATGTGGCGCTTCCGGCCGGCCTTGCCGATATGAATGTTCTCGTGGTCGAGATTGCCGACCTCGCCGATGACTGCGGTGCAGTTCATGCGGACCAGGCGGACCTCGCCGGAGGGCATTCTGATCTGGGCCATCTCGCCGTCCTTCGCCATCAACTGCGCGAATGTACCGGCTGCGCGAACCAACTGTGCGCCGCGTCCGGGATTCATCTCCACATTGTGGATGATCGTGCCCACGGGGATATTGGCGATCGGCAGGCAGTTACCTGGCTTGATGTCGGCGGCAGCGGATGACAGCACGACATCCCCGGCCTTCAGGCCGACGGGCGCCACGATATAACGGAGCTCACTGTCCTCATATTTCACCAATGCGATGAACGCGCTGCGGTTGGGATCGTACTCGATGCGCTGCACAGTGGCGGGCATATCGATCTTATCGCGCTTGAAGTCGATGATTCTATATTTGCGTTTGTTTCCGCCGCCACGATGACGGACGGTAATTCTGCCGTAGCTGTTGCGACCAGCATTCTTCTTGACGGTCTCAACCAGGCTGCGCTCAGGCTTTGCTTTCTTATCCACACCCTCAAAGGCGGAAACAGTCATGTTTCTCCTGGAGGGGGTATAAGGCTTAAAAGATTTGATTGCCATTTTGCGTTACACTCCTTTTCGAGAATTAGACCATGCCTTCGAAGAATTCGATGGTCTTGGAATCCGCGGTCAACTTCACCATGGCTTTCTTAAAGGAAGCACGGCGACCGGCAGGGGAAGAACCCTGGTGCTTCTCTTTGCCTTCCATCCGGAGGGTGTTCACCTTTTCGACCTTCACGCCGAAAATTTCCTCCACCGCCTTCTTGATCTCGGTCTTGTTGGTGTCGGTGGCAACTAAGAACACATACTTCTTCTCGTCGGCAGACTCCATGGACTGCTCGGTGATGACGGGCCGAAGGATAATATCATAAGCGTTCTTCATTACGCAAATACCTCCTCAATCTTGGTCAGCGCGGCCTGGTCAACAACAAACTTTTTGGCGTTCAGAATGTCATAGACGTTCAGAACGTTCGCGAAGGAAACGCTGACGCCGGGGATGTTGCGCGCGCTCTTTACGACGAACTCGTCGTTTTCCGCGGTTACGACAAGGGCCTTGCAGTCGGCGCCGACGGCGGAAAGAAAGCTCTTGAAGGATTTGGTCTTGATTTCGTTCATCTTGATCGCATCGATCACGATGATCTCCTCGGCCTGAGCCTTGGCGGAAAGCGCGGACTTCATTGCGAGTCTCCTCACCTTCTTGTTCAGGCTGTAGGAGTAATCTCTGGGCTTCGGGGCAAACACGATGCCGCCGTGGGTCCACTGGGGTGCGCGGGTGGAACCCTGACGCGCGTGCCCGGTGCCCTTCTGTTTCCAGGGCTTCCTGCCGCCGCCGGAGACCTCCGCGCGGGTCAGCGCGGACTGTGTACCCTGCCGGCAATTGGCCAGGTGATTCTTAATGATGTCGTGCACGACGGCCTGATTGGGCTCGATGCCGAAGATTGCCTCGTTCAGCTGAGCTTCGCCGACCTGCTGGCCGGACATGTTGAGAACTTTAACGGTAGCCATTTAAGCAATCTCCTTTCTTAGCGGTTTCTTGCGGAAGCCTTCTGCGGGTTCATACGCGCGGAAGCCTTCTGCGGGTTGATGGTGCCAACAGCAGCCGCCTGCTTGACGGCAGTCTTCTTGACGGTGCTCTTCACATAGACGAGGCCGCCTTTTGGACCGGGGATCGCGCCGCGGACTACCAGCATGTTGAGCTCAGGGTCAACCTTGACCACAACGAGATTCTGGACCGTGACCTGATCGACGCCCATCTGGCCCGCGCCGATCTTCCCCTTGAAAATCCGGGAGGGAGAAGAGGACGAACCCATGGAACCCGCATGGCGATGGACTGGGCCGCCGCCGTGAGAGGTCGGAGTTCTCTGCGCGCCGAAACGCTTGATAACGCCCTGAAAGCCATGGCCCTTGGAGACGCCGGTCACGTCGACCTTGTCGCCCTGGGCGAAGGTATCGGCCTTGACGGTGTCACCGATGTTCATGTTTGCGGCGTCATCCAGCTTGAATTCCTTCAGGTGCTTCATAAGGCCGGTGCCGGCTTTCTTCAGGTGGCCGGCCTCGGGCCTCGACAGCCTGGACGCCTTGACTTCCTCAAAGCCGAGCTGTACGGAAGCGTAGCCTTCTTTTTCCGTGGTCTTCTTCTGCGTGACAACGCAGGGACCGGCTTCAATGACAGTGACCGGAATGACGTGGCCGCTCTCATCGAAGATCTGGGTCATGCCCATTTTTTTGCCGATGATTGCTTTTTTCATCTTGTTTGTTTCCTCCTGTATAGGTTATTGGTTGGCCCCATTTAGGAAAGGCCAACATGACCCGTCCGTCCTCTTACCGACGAACCGTGGCGGGCAGCTGTAATACATATTAATAATGTATGATTACAGCTTTATCTCAATCTCAACGCCGGCGGGAAGATCCAGGGCCATCAGGGCCTCGACGGTCTTCTGGTTGGGGCTGAGAATATCGATCAGTCTCTTGTGGGTTCTGCGCTCGAACTGCTCGCGGGAATCCTTGTACTTGTGGACAGCGCGAAGGACGGTGATGATCTCTTTTTTGGTGGGCAGCGGAATAGGGCCGGAAACCTGAGCGCCGTTGCGCTTTGCGGTTTCGACGATTTTTTCCGCGCTGGAGTCGATGAGTTGATGATCATACGCCTTCAGACGAATTCTGATCATTTCCTGGTTTGCCATTTCGTGTTTCCTCCTTAAATAACGTACTCAGTGTCTTTGTCTGCTGGGTACGGTCGAAAACTTGTCATCCGCTATGCCGTGCGTATCATTCCGCATCATGAAAAAAGACCGACAGAATCCGTCGGCCTGGACTTTCACTGCGACGATTTACGCTGCAAGAGCAAGTTTTCAGCCGCCCGATGACCGGACATACTCCGCAGAAGTTACCGCCCTGGGGGCGCAATCTCCTGTTTCATCGCGTACCGCGGGCGACACCTAGGTTCGCACGCTCGTTTATAGTAATACACGGAGCCGTGAATGTCAAGTTCATTTTGGCGTTTTTCATGAATTTTTTTCTGCTTATTTAGGCATTCCAGAGATTTTTCATGAAGCGACCGCGCAGCGGTAAAATTCACGCGCCGAGCGGTAAAATTCATTCTACGATCGTGCAAATTTTCCGCGTTTTCCTGCCGCGATAACGGTCCTGCCGCAAAACTCTTTCGTTTTGCAGCAGGACCGTTTCAGATTTCAGGCTGCGAAGAGAGCCGCGGATTTCCCATGGCCCCCGCATTCTGCTCAGGAGCGCGATGAGTTCCGTTGCTGGGAGTCGAAACCAGCGTCGAAGCAACCACCGTTTTTGGCGTTCCGCTTCCCCTTTTTCAGAAAATAGTGATCGACGGCGCTCCGCAGATAGTCGTGTTCAAACAGAGACGCGTGCGCGGCCAGCGCGCCGAGCATGACCACGTTGAGACCCCGCGGGTTGTCCTGTTCCAATGCCAGGTCCGTCGCAGCCACCGGCACAACGGTAATATCACTCCGATAGACCCGGCCGCTGGCCGCCATGGAGGTGTTGACTACCAAAATGCCGCCCGGCTTGATGCTTTTTTCAAACCTTGTGATGGAAGCGTCGTTCATAGCCAGAAGAATATCCAACTCCTCACAATAGGGACTTCCGATCTCTTCGTCGCTGATTTTCAGGCTGCAATTCGCTGTTCCGCCGCGCATTTCCGCTCCATAGGAGGGGAACCAGGTGACTCGCATCCCCTGTTCCATGGCGGCATCCGCCAGAATCAATCCCGCCACCAGTGTGCCCTGACCGCCGAAGCCCGCGCAAATGATTTCTGTCATCGTAATTTCCTCCCTATCCGATAAACTCGCCGACCTCAAATACCGGTCGCAGGACCTCGCCGACCTTCTTCATTGCGTCGACCGGGCTCAGATTCCAGTTCGTACTACAGGAGCTTAAAATTTCCACCAAGCAGAACCCTTCGCCGTTTTGCTGCTTTTCCATGGCCTTTTTCAGCATTTTTTTCGTGTTCCGAATTTCCCGGGGATTCTCCACGGAGCCTCTGGCCAGGTATGCGATTGGCATATGGTGCAGCGTTTTGACGACATCAAACACAGAGCCGTCCCGCCGCGGGTCGCGGCCCGCGGGCGTGGAGGTCGTCTTCTCCCCTTCCAGCGTTGTGACGGACATCTGCCCGCCGGTCATGCCGAAACAGGTATTGTTGATGACAACCGCCAGGATATTCTCATTGCGGATGGCACAGTGGATCGTGCTTTCCATACCGATGGAATAGGCCGCGCCGTCGCCCAGATAGGCGATGACCAGATTGTCCGGCCGGACACGCTTGATCCCGGCCGCCGTCGGCATTGTGCGGCCGTGGGCGCCGCAGATATTGTCAAATTTCGTCGTAAAGCAAAGGTTGTAGCCGCAGGCCACATCCAAAGCAAGAATGACCTTCTCCGTCATCCCCAACTCGTCCGCCGCTTCCGCAAGCAGCCGCGTTGCGATGCCATGGCCACAGCCGGGACACCAGAAATTGACTTCGGGAACCAGAGAGCTTGGCGCTTTCATTTTCATGGCGATTTCTCCTTTCAATACCGGGAAAGCATATCCCGCGCGATGCCGATGATGTCTTTTGTCGCCGGTACCGTTAGGAAATTGCCATAGCACTCCACGGGATAGTTACAGTTGGTATTCAGCAGAATATCCTCCCGCATTTTCCCGAGCATGCTCATCTCGACGGAGACAAAGCCTTTCACCTGACTCCCCAGCTGATCGAAGGCCGTCTTCGGGAAGGGCCAAAGGGTAATCAGCCGGATCAGCCCCAAGCGAATGCCTTCTTTTCTGGCAAGGCGGACCGCCTCCTTGCAGATTCTCGAGCTGATGCCGTAGGCAACCAGAACGATTTCCGCATCGTCCGTCTGCACGGATTCCCATCGCTGCTCCGTCTCCTCAATCCGCTTCCAGCGCGCGTTCATGATCTCCTGATAGCTGGCATAGTCGTCCAGCAGGCCATAGACGTTGGCGATTGTAATCTGCTTTTCGCCCTCCCTGCGGCCGCGCACGACGTAGTCGAACTGATTGATATCATGCTCCCTGCGTTCCGGCAGCTCGACCGGTTCCACCATCTGTCCGATGGTCGCGTCGGAGTTGATGATGACCGGCATCCGGTAGGTTTCCGCCAGGTCAAAGGCCAGTCCGACCATGTCGGCGCTGTCCTGCACGCTGGCAGGCGCCAGACTGATATGGCGGTAGTCGCCGTGGCCGCCGCCGCGCGTCGCGAGCCAGTATTCTCCCTGGCTCTGGCTGACCTCGCCCAGACCCGCGCCCGCCCTGGAGACATTGGCGACCACGCACGGAATCTCCGAGGACGCAATATACGAGAGTCCCTCCATCATCAGGGAGAAGCCCGGGCCGGAGGTCGACGTCATGGCACGCGCGCCCGCGCCGGCGGCGCCAAATACCATATTGATCGCCGAAAGCTCCGACTCCGTCTGCACAAAAACGCCGCCATAATCCTGAATCATATGTGCTGCCAGATATTCCAGCACCTCCGATTGCGGTGTGATGGGATAACCGGCAAAAAACCGGCAGCCAAAGCGCATGGAAGCCTCCGCAAACGCCTCGTTCCCCTTCATGAGTACCTTTGCCATCGTTTCACTCCTCCCTATCCCAGAATTTCAATGACGTAATCCGGGCACATGGTATAGCAGATTCCGCACTGAACGCATTTCTCCTGATCGACCTGCACCACGGGATAACCTTTTGCTCCAACCGTCTCAGAGGGCGACAGCGCGCCCTGCGGACAATGCTCCACGCAGAGGTAGCAGCCCTTGCAGAGGTTCAGATTCAGTTTGATTCTATCCATAACGACTCCCCTCTCTTCATTCGTCCGGCAGCAGGCCGTGCTTTTTCATGATTTCCCTGCAGGCCGCCACAAGCGCCCGGTTCTGGTCCATCCGGCCGACGGTGATCCGTGGGAACTGGAAGGTGCCGCGGATCACAATGCCGTAGCTGCAAAGCTCGTCGGTCAGTTCCATGGCGTCCATATGCGCATCCGCGTAAATGAAGTTGGACTGCGAGTGATAGACCTTCCAGCCCATCTTCCCAAATTCTTCTGTCAGGTATTTCCTGCCCTCCGCGATTCCCGCATGTGTCATCGCGACGTACTCCTCGTCGTCGAGGGCGGCGCAGGCTGCATCCAGCGAGGACTGCGTCATCGCAAACACGCCGATATTGGAATCGATGATGTTCGCCAGCTCCTGCCTCGCGACCGCATAGCCGATCCGCGCGCCGCCCAGGCCGTACATCTTTGACAGCGTTTTCATGACGACCACATTATAATCATGGATCATCGGCAGCATGGAGCGATACGCCGGCTCATCCGCAAAATCCAGATAGGCCTCGTCCACCACAACGATCACATGTTCCGGTACTTTTTTGATAAACGCCTCGAGCTGGTCTCCATTCACCGCCACGCCCGTTGGATTATCCGGATTGCAGATCCAGACGATTTTCGTCTGATCCGTAATGGCATTGTACATGGCGTCCAGATCCACCTCGTAGTCGGCGGGGTCGAGCTCCAATACAATGGCGTCCGTCTGCGTACGGTTGGCGTAATACTCATAGCCGAAAGACGGCTCATAGCAGATCATAACATCGCCCGGACGGAGGAAGGACCAGGTGAAGGCATCCTGCAAATGCGTGGTGCCGTTGCTGATGGCAAGATTGTCCGGCGTAATCCCATTCCCCAGCTTTTCACAGAGCTTTTGCCGCAGCAGGCGGCTGGATGGTTCCGTATAATACTGGATGGTCTCGGCGGACTTTTTCAGCGCCGCGACCGCCTTGGGCGATGGGCCGTAGGGATTCTCGTTGGAGCCCAGACGGATCAGTTCGTCCTTTCCGCTAAGCTCCCGCACCTTCTGCAAATCCTTGCCCAATTTATACTCCGGTTCTCTGTCGCATCCCTTAATGATGTATTTCTCAATATCCATGCGGTTCTCCTCTCATCGATAGCTTTCCGGAATCAGTTCTTCCAGAATAGCCCGCTGTGCCTGATCCAACTCCGGCGCCTGATATTGCTGGATTCTCTCCCGCCAAGCCGCTGCCGCCATCGTCTCCGCCGTGGGACATTCTTTGGCGATCCATGCGTTGTGGCCGTCCCGCTGTACCAGCTTCGGCATATAGTAATCCGTGTGATAGCTTTTCTGCGTGCGTTCAAAGCTCTGGCCGGTCGGGCCAGTCTTTTTCATCTTCTCGAACATCAGCGTTTCGTCGCTGACGGTATAGCCGCGCAGCAGCCTCTGAAAGCCCAGAATCCGCTCCTCGTCCAGCAAGAACTTTTCATAGCTGACCGCGTTGTAGGAATCCAGAACCGCCGTGGAATGCAGCATACAGTCCACGCCGTTCATGTACGCGGTAAACAGGTTCATGAACGTCTCCGCGCCGCACTGATAGTCCAGCGCCTTGGAATCGGTGTTCGCGTTTCCGCTGTGGACGGGCAGACCATAGAATTTTCCCATCTGATAGGCGGTCGCACCGGACAGCATGGCCTCAATGCCGCCGTAAGCCGCGGCGGAGGTCATCCGCAGATCGTCCGAGTCCGTCTTTCCGCTGTAGACCACCGGCGTGCCGGGGCTGATGAGCTGCGTCAGCACCAGGGCGGCCAGAATCATGGCGTTTCCAAGCGTATAGTCGGCCGCCAAAGACTGCGGTGTCGTGATGCCGAACGACTGGCCCGGGCCGATAATCAGCGGCTGACGCTCTTTGGCGTAGACCATCAGCGCCTCGCACATGGCGGTATTCAGCCGCATGGGACCCATGGTATCGATCAGGCCGAGGGAAATCGGCTTGTCCTGAACGCCATAAAACCGGCGCATCGCCGAAAGGCCCATTTCCGCCGCCGCCTTGCCCTCCACCAGGCCCATCATCGGCTTGGTGCAGTACTGGAGCGCGACTCCGATGCGGTATTTCTCGCGCTGCTCGTGGGGAACATAGGAGACGTCGATGATGTTGGCGTTGGCGGCTTCCACCACCTGGCTGGTTTCGCAGAGCTTGTGAAAGTTAACAAGATGCTGGTGGCTGCTCTTTTCGTAGTTCCCATCCACGAGGACATAAATGGGACCGTAGGCGGGCAGCGCATGCGTGCTGCCGTCGCCAACCGTAATCTTGTCGCCGAGTCTGCCATACCAGTCGAAGCTGCCGGGAACGGTCCGCAGTGCCTCTTCCACCATTTCTTTCTCAATGTACACGGTCTGGCCGTCTACCCTGGCGCCATGGCGGCGGAACACTTCCACAGCCTCTTCGCAGTGGAACGCCGCACCGATTTCGCTGAGGATTCGCAGGCCGCACTCGTGGATTTTTTCCGGACCGTCCTGACCGCCTATGCCGTAATGCAGTTTCATTAGGAACCTCCCGCCTCTTATTTCTCCGTCAACACGATCAAGGCGTCCGCGATGGAGACGCCGTGCTCATATACTTTTACTGGATTCAGGTCCATTTCCGTCAAATGGTCCCGGTTTTCACTGGCAAACCGGGAGACTGCGGCCATCAGCACCGAGAGCGCGTCCAGGTCCAGCGGCGGCGCGCCGCGATAGCCGGAGAGCAGCGGGAATGCGCGCAGCGTGCGAATCATCTCCATCGCCTCCGCCCGATTCAAGGGCACGGGGTAAAGCGCCACGTCGTGATAGAGTTCCGCAAAAATTCCGCCCAGGCCAAGCAGCAGCATCGGGCCGAACTGCGGATCCCGCTTGACGCCCAAAATGACCTCGATCCCCTTCGGCAGCATTTTCTGCACCAGAACGCCGTTGACCACGGCTTGCGGCGCCAGTCTGGCAACGCTTTCCCGAATGGAGCGGTAGGCGTCGCGTACTTCCTGCTCGGTTTTCAGATTCAGAGCCACGCCGCCGACATCCGATTTATGCGGAATCTCCGCCGACTCCACCTTCAGCACCACAGGAACCCCGATTTCCTTCGCGGCGACAATCGCGTCTTCCTCGCTCTTCGCCAGGACGCCAAGATCGACCGGAATGCCGGCGGCTTTCAGAAGCATCCGGCTGTCCCATTCGCCGAGCATCCGCGTTTTCCCGGAGGCCCTGGTCGGCAAGGCCAGGCACAATTCCCGGTGCGCATGGGAATACTGCGCAAAATCGCGCAGATGCCGGAGCACCTGGAACGCATATTGCGTGCATGGCAGCACGGGAACGCCCAGATTTTCGAACTTGCTCTCCAGGTCCCGGTTGCGCGACATCTCAATGAAGTTCAGGCAGGCAAATGGCTTGTCCGTCTGCGCGAGGGCCTTTTCAATTCCCTCAAACATGATATAAAAGGAATGGTCGACAATTTCATCCATCAGCGTGAAGCCGAGCAGCACCATATCCACATTGTCGTCCCGCAGCACCGCCAGCAGGGTCTCCGCCAGCGTATCCGGGTCATAGGCCGGCGTAGCCGTGATATCCAGCGGGTTGTTCTGCGGCGACGCATAAAACGGAAGGAGACCCCGGAGCTTCTCAACCGTTTCCTCGCTGAAGTCCGCGTAGGTGATCCCTGCCTTGAACCCCTCGTCGGCGCAGATCGCGGTCTCTCCGCCGGAGAGACAGACCACGGAAAAGCGACTGCCCTTCGGCAGCGTGCGCATGGTCGCAAAGGCCAGCGAGGTGCTCAGCAGCTCCTGCATGTCGTCCACGCGAAGAACGCCGTATTTCCAGAAGAGCGCATCGTACACCGCGTCGGAGCCTGCCATGCTGCCGGTATGTGAGCTGGCAATCTTTCCCGCCCGCGCGCTTTTGCCTACCTTCAGCGCCACCATCGGCTTCCTTTTGATCGCCGCCTTCCGCAGGCATTTTTCAAAGCGGGCCGGATCATTGACGCCCTCCAGATAGAATGCGACAACTTTGGTATCGGCATCTTCGATCAGAAAATCCAGGTATTCTTCCAGCGGCACGGCCTTGCTGTTTCCGCAGGAGATACAGTAGGAGAACGTCATATTGGGGCTGTCCATCAGGGACATGCAGACCTGGCCGCTCTGGGAAACAAAACCGACCTTGCCCTGCCTGTCGCGATGCGGATGCTCGATGGCATAGCAGAACTTCTGGTCCACATAGTTCACAAAGCCGCAGCAGTTTGGCCCCATAATCGCGAGGTCCAGCTCTTTGGACAGTCGAACCAGCTCGGCTTCGTCCTGTTTGCCTTCCTCCGTCCCGATTTCCGAATAGCCGGCGGCAAACACCACCGCGCCGGCGGCGCCCACTTCCTTGGCCTGCCGCAGAATCCCGGCGACCGTCTTTTTCGGCGTACAGATGACGACCGTGTCAATGGCCTCACCGATCTCCTCCAGGCTTTGATAACAGGGCCGCCCAAACAGGGAGTCCCGCTTTGGATTGACAAAAAACACATGGTCGAGATCCCGGTCATATTCCAAGGCGGTATGGACGCTACCGCCGCCAAATCCCTCTTTGTCCGTGGCTCCCACGATGGCGTAGTTACGGGGCTTCAGAAATCTGTTCAAATCCATCTCTGCCGTTCTCCTTTCTTTGTCTGCCTCAGCGGCCGGTTCTGGAACCGTCCCCCAACAGCGTTCTCACGAATTCCGTCGCCGGCCGGTTTGTCAGCTCGTCCGGCGTGCCGAATTGCGCGATGCTCTGACGGTCCAGCACCAGGACACGGTCCGCCAGGAGGAGCGCTTCTCCAATGTCGTGCGTAACGAACACAATGGTAATATGCAGCTGCCTGTGGATTTCCAAAATGCTCTCCTGCAGCTTTTTTCTGGTGATCTCATCCACGGAGCCGAACGGCTCGTCCATCAGCATAACGCCCGGGGACACCGCCAGGGCGCGCGCGATCCCCACCCGCTGCTTTTGCCCGCCGGACAGCTCACAGGGATATCGGCCGAGCAGCTCCCGCTCCAGATGCACGATCTCCATCAGTTCCTCGATGGAGCGCGTTCCCGCCGGCGGCTTCTGATAGAGATGCGGTACATACTCGATATTCTTTCGCACCGTCATATGCGGAAACAGGCCGACGCTCTGAATGACATAGCCGATGCTTCTCCGCAGCGCGATCTGATCCGTCCCGGCGATGTCCTTTCCGCGCACGAAAATCTGCCCCTCGTCCGGCGCGATGAGCGCGTTGATCATCTTCAGCATGGTCGTTTTTCCGCAGCCGGAAACGCCGATGATCGTGATAAACTCCCCGTGTCGGATGGTCAGCGAAATATCGCGGAGCACCTGTGTCTTCTCATAACTTTTGGAAACATGAGAAAATTCGATGGCCGGACAGTCGCTGTGATTGTCTTCTTTCATTGCAGCAATCCCTTTTCCTGCAGGAACGCCTCCGCCACAGCCTCCGGTTCCTTGCCTTCCACTTCTACCTGATAGTTCATTTTAGACATATCCGTATCGGAAATGAGGCCGTCCATCAGCATCAGCGTGTCCCGCAAACCCGGGAATTTTTCCAATGCGTCCTGGCGGATGACGGTCCCGCAGCGGTATTCCGGAAAGTAGCCCTTGTCGTCGACCAGTACCTTGACGCCGGAATCCGTCAGTCTGCCGTCTGTCGTAAAAATATTGATGACGTCCACTGTTTTTTGCGAAATCGCATCGTATTTCAGGGAAAACGTAATGTCGCTGGTTTTCTTGAATTGAAAGCCATAGGTCTTCGCCAGACCGTTGTAGCCGTCCTCCCGCTCAAAGAAGCCGGGCTCGGCGCCGAAGGTCAGATTCTGGGAAACCGCGGCCAGGTCGGAATAGGTTTCCAAATGATACTCGTCCGCGATTTCTTCGGCAACGGCAATCCCGTAGGAGTTATTAAAGCCGTAGAGCCCGACCCATTCCAACTGGTAATCCTGCTCGTAGGCCTCAAACAGCTCCGACTGCAGCGTTTCCCGGTCCGGGATATCGGTACGCTTTAAAATGGCCAGCCAGGCCGTTCCGGTGTATTCCGGATACAGATCAATTTCGCCCGACGTAATCGCGGGATGCAAAACCGTTTCGCCGCCGGAGAGGTCGCTTGTGACGTCCAGCGTGATATCCGTGTGCTCTTCGATGAGTTTCTGGAGGATACTGCCGATGATTGCTTCTTCCGCCGTGTTGTCAAGGCCCAGCTTCAAAACCTGATCGCTTCTTTTTGAACAACCGGCAAGCAGAAGCAACGGGCAAAGCAGGAGAAGCAGAATGGCTTTGTACTGATTTGGTTTCATGTCACTTTCCACTTTCCTTTCATATATTTTTCAAGCCTTGAAAAGATGAAATCCGCCAGCAGTGCCAGGACGGCAATCAGCAGGCTTCCCGCAACCGTCAGCTCCGTTTTATTGGTCGCGATACCACGGTAGATGGCGACGCCAAGCCCGCCGGCTCCGATGAAAGAAGCAATACCGCCGACAGAAATGGTCATGACGACCATACTCCGAAGCCCCGTGAGAATGTATGCAATGGCCATTGGAATTTTGATTTTCAGTAAAATCTGGAGTCGGGTGCTGCCCATTCCGGTCGCCGCCTCAATAATCTCCGGACTGACGCCGCCAATCCCGGCGTAGGTGTTGCGGACCATCGGTAACAGCGCGTAGATGGTCATGGCGATGATCGCCGTCTTGTTGCCGATGCCGGTCACGGAAATCAGAAAGCCGAACATGGAGATGGACGGAATCGTATAGACCACGCTGGTAATGCCCAGCACCAGCGGGGATGCTTTGCGGAACTCCGCGATCAGAATCCCGAGCCCAAGCCCGATCACCGCGGCGATGACAATGGCAATGGCGGACATCAGCAAATGCTCCAGCGTCAGCCTCGCGAAGAAATCCCGCCGTTCCACAAGTACATTGAGAAGCGCCCTCATGTTGTCCCTTCCTTTCGGGCAATGCCGCCTCAGATTCTGTCCACCATGTCCGTGAACAGTGCTCTCAGGCTGCCCTTGTACGGCATAAATGCGATCGGCGTCTCCGTTTGCAGCATTCCAAGCGCATAGGCCAGCGTCGCCGCGATGCCATAGCGCAGGGAATCTTCATCCACATCGAAGCGGCTGCTGTGCAGTTCGGCGCCGCAGCCCTTTTGGAGATTCTTTGTTCCCAAAAATGCATAGACCCCCGGATAAAAAAGCTGGAATTCCGCCATGGAGTCGCCGCCCATCTTCGGCTTGATCTGCGTGACGCGCTCCATGCCGATGGCCTCTCCCACAAACGTCCGCGCCAATTCCGCGCACGCAGGATGATTGCAGACCGGCGCGCTCGGCTCCATAAATTCCAGGAACTCCGCCCGACAGCGGTAAGCTGCCGCCATCGCGTTACAGATCCGGTGGAACGCGCCGGAAAAATGGTTTCCCACCTCCGCCTGATCGAAAAAGCGGGCGGTCCCGGAAAAGGTCAGTTCCTCTGGAATAATATTGCACTTTGTCCCGCTTTCCACCGTACAGATGGAACAGGAAAATCCGCTCTGCGGGGAAATCTCCCGCATGCGCATCTCGTTCAGCGCGCCGCAAATCGCGGAAAAGCAGTCGATGGGGTTGCTGGCTTCGCTTGGATCGGAACCATGGCCGCCGCGCCCGGTCAGACGGACCTGAAAGCTGCTCATGCCGGCCATTACCGCACCCGACTGAATGCCGATGAGGCCGGTTTCCAGCTGAGGGTCCATGTGGACTGCCCAGCAGGCGTCCACATGCTCCCGCTCCAGCAGGTATTTCAGCAGATAGTAGGAGTTTTCCGTCAGCTCCTCGCCCCGCTCGAACACGCACAGCACCCTGCCGGAAAACTCCGCGCGGCGCGGCGCCAGTATTTTGGCCACCGCCAGCAGCATCGCCGTATGGCAGTCATGGCCGCACATATGGGAAACGCCGGATACCATACTGACGCAGGCCCTTGGCTCGGCCGGATTGTCCGCCGACTCCCCGATTGGAAGCGCGTCGATATCCGCGCGCAGCAGCACGGTTTTCCCCTTTTTCGCGCCGCAAAGCTCTGCAAGGATTCCGCCCTTTTCCACGTCGACATAGGGCACATTGAATGAGGTCAGCTCCTGCTTGATCAACGCCATGGTCGAGAATTCCTCATTGCTGAGTTCCGGCTGCCGGTGCAGGCACCGCCGGATTGCTATCGCATAGTCCCATTCTGCCGCCGCGCATTCCATTTTGTCCATTGCCCCGCCTCCCCGTTCCCCATTATACTACAAACTGCGTGCTTTACTGAATAAATTACCGCGCTTTGCTGAATAAATTGCCGTGCTTTGCCGTCGGCACAGGCCGACGGCAAAGCA
>JAYFPO010000033.1:0-10656 GCA_034927685.1 Oscillospiraceae bacterium
ACCCCCCCGCGCTGCGCTTTCGCAAAGATTGCGGGGTTCGAGCGTCTCGATTCTTTCCATCATACAGAGTTCCGGTTCTGTCCGCGCATCTGTAGGCGGCGAGCGCGGACGAACCCATCAAGATCAGACATAGGATGGATATCATGTTTCACCCGAGTTGCAAGAAACCGCAGGGAAAAAGCACCCGATCTGGGCATCCCATCGAACGCTGAGAGGAGGACGGAGCCTTCCAAACGGTCGGGGTACGGAAGGGCGGAAACCATGAATACCTACCGAAAATATTGCGTGCGCGCAGCCGGGGAGGCTCATCCTTCGTTGAGAACGAACCCAGTTTCAAAGTCACCGGTGAGTGAATAGTAAAACGTCCACGCGTATTTCGCCGATACCGGCACATCCTCGCAAACGGTGGTCTCGCTGCCGTCGTTGCCGATCACCGCCAAATCAAAGCTGAAACCGGAAAGACGGATGGCGGATGTGTTTTCCGGAAAATCATCCGGTACAAAACTGAATTGGAGGTTGCTGTCCGCCGTGAGCGCGGTTTGATCCGCATTCTGAACCGTGCTGCTGCCGATCAGGTCGCCGTTGAGGGAATAGTCGATTACGAGTCCGTATATCCCGGCGTCACTGAAATTCTGGATGTTGAGCAGGAACGTCCCATCCTCCTGCAAAGTCTCGCGCACGCCCGACCATTTGATGCTCATGCTTTGCATCAGCAGTTGAAGCCTGGACGGCGAATCTGCAAGCTGCTTAATGTCCTGACCGGTAAAGGCGGAGGCGTCGTCCGCCGAGACGGTGTATTCCTGCTGACCCGCTTCGGTCTCATACTGCCAGGTCACATCCCCCAGATTGCCGACCGCGGCCAGCATCGCATAGGAATCCGCAGTCATGATATCCCGCGCGACGCTCTCGTCCTCCAATGCGATCTGTGTCTCAAGCAAAAGCGTCCAGCCGTATGGTTCCTGCGAAGTTTGCAGCTCGTTCGTATATGGGCCGAGTTGGGCAGAGACGCCGAGAATCGCTGCGATGCGGCCGTTTGACGACATATCGCCCACATATGGGTTTTTAGCCGCATAAAGCTGCGCCGTTGTGCGGCTGATTTCCGTGCCGTCTTCCCAGAGGATCAGGTCTTCACAGCGAACCCCGCTGACCTCGCCCAAAGCAGCGTACTGTTCGCTGAATTCGCCGCGGTTAAAGAAGGTCTTCGGCGCCGTGTATACGGTCACATTGACAATCCCGCCGCTCTCTTCGAACACGATGCGGCTTATGGCGCTGGTGCTGCTCGAAAGATTACCGGTGAAATACACCGTATTGTCCACGACGGAGACACTGTAGTTTACATCGGAGGGGTTTGCCTGACTGCCAATGAAGAAAAACCGCGCAAACAGCAGCAGCAGCCCGATCAGGGTTATTCCAATCCCGATCATCAGACCCCTGTAATTTGTGCGTCGGCGTACTTTTTTCAGATAGTCCACCTCGGCGGTCGGCGGACTTCCGGACGGCTCCGGGTCTCTCATCCGACGAAGCACCTCCGAACAGTCCGCACAATCCGTCAAATGATCTTCCACCGCCCTGTTGGTGGCGGCGCTCGTCAGCCCGTCGACATAGGACGGAAGCAAATCGCGGACAATCTCGCAGTCAAGCTTATGTTCCATCTGTTTCCAGCTCCTTTTTCAGCTTTTCTTTCCCACGATAGTAGGTGACTCTGGCCCAGTTTTCCGATTTTGAGAGGATCTCTCCGATTTCCCGGAAGGACAGCTCTCCGAGCAGCCGCAAATACAGGACCTCACGCATCTCTCCGGGCAACAAATGAAGCTTCCGCAGAAGCGCCACATGATCGAGTTTTGCAAGCGTTTCTGTCTCCGGCGAAGCGGAGAGCACCGCCACCTCGTCCAGCGGGTCCGACGCCGGATGCTTGCGGCGATCGCTCAGAAGCGCGTTCTTTGCAATCGCGCACAGCCATGTGGAGACCTTGCAGCTGCCGTCGAACCGATCGACGCTTTTCATTGCCTGATAAAACGTCTCTTGTGTCAGCTCCTCGGAGGTATCTGCATCATGGGTGAGTGAAAGAAGGTAGCGATAAACTGTCTGTGAATGGGCGCGGTAGACCTCTTCGATGGACAGCATCGGACGACCTCCTTTCGCTTCTCTGTATATGAATGCTGAAAAATCGGGATTCGTTACAGAAAACTAAAAATTTCTTTTCTGCAACGATCCGCTTGTCTGTTTCCTATAAGGTAGCACGATTCGGCGCCCGGGGCAACAGAAAAAGCCGGGTCGTCGTTCAGACCCGGCCGCGCCTGCCGTTTCGCCCCGGAATCCAAATGCGATCATTCCGTCCGGTATGCGCTTTCAAGGATCCTGCTGTCCGGGTTTTCAAGGATCAACTTGCTTTATTATGAACAAGACTGTATAATAAAACTGGATTTTTCTTGTTGATTTTGTTGAAAAAATAGAAATATAAAGCAATGAGGGCCTTTTCCGATTTGGGATGGTAACCGACTGCGAAGATACCATCCAAGCCCTGCTCACCGCAGGGTTTTTTATATTTTCCTATTCAAGTCCAATTTATTGGACAGATTGTATGCGACAATACGAGCATGTTCCGATTGAAACAGACGAATTGACGAAATTGAGAGAGGTGAAAATTCATATGGGTTATCTTGCACACCGGGATCCGAAGAGCGGCAGGGAACAGAGTGTTTTAGAGCATTTGACCAATACAGCGGACTCGGCGGCCCAATTCGCGGGGGCCTTTGGGGCTGCCGAACTCGGATCCCTGTGCGGTATCCTGCACGACATTGGAAAATATTCCGATCGGTTTCAGCGCAGAATCATGGGTTCCGCAATTAAAGTGGACCATTCGACTGCCGGAGCTTTGGAGGCGCGCGCGCTTGGAAATGTACCCGCGGCGTTTTGCATCTCGGGGCATCACGGCGGTTTGCCGGACGGAGGAAGCCAAAAAAGCGCCACGTCCGACGATCCGACGTTTTCCGGGAAAATGAAACGAATCGTCGGCAGGGACATCGAAGACTACAGCGCGTTTCGATCGCAGATCGAAGCTTCTCCTGCGGAGATTCCAAGCGCGTTCCGGCGGGACGCGCAATGCGCCTTTTTCTTCACGCGGATGCTGTATTCCTGCCTGGTGGACGCGGATTTTCTCGATACGGAGCACTTTATGTCCGGCGGAACCGTTGACAGAGCCTTCGGAGACAGCCTTCCAGTTTTATGGAATCAGCTCAGTGATTACATCGCGCCGTGGCAGCCCCCTAAATACGAGCTGGATCAAAAACGCTGCGAAATTCTGAATGCCGCAATCCAGGCGGGACGCAGCGAAAGGGGCCTTTATACGCTCACCGTCCCCACCGGCGGCGGAAAAACGGTCAGTTCCATGGCCTTTGCGCTCCGGCACGCCATGGAGAACCGGCAGCGGCGCGTGATTTATGTGATCCCTTATACGAGCATCATCGAGCAGACACAGGCTGTTTTCGAGAAAATTTTCGGCGAGGAAAATGTCGTCGCGCATTACGCGGCGGTGGATTACAGAACGGATGAAAACGCAGAGCTGACGGACAAACGGTATCTGGCTGCCGAGAACTGGGATGCGCCGGTGATCGTTACAACGACGGTACAGTTTTTTGAGTCGCTCTATGCCAATCGCCCCTCGCGCTGCCGAAAACTACATAATATTGCGGAAAGCGTCATCATTTTCGACGAAGCGCAGATGCTCCCCGTGCCCTATCTCCTGCCCTGCGTTTCCGCGATATCCCAGCTCGTCCGGCACTACGGGTGTTCCGCCGTTCTCTGCACGGCGACGCAGCCCGCGCTCAACCGGATGTTTGAAGAAATGCTGCCGGAATACCCGCCCAAAGAAATCTGCCCCGACGCGCACGGTATGTATGAATATTTCCGCCGCGTGCGCTTCCAAAAAGACGGCCCGCTGTCGGACGAGCAGCTTGCGGCGCGGCTGTCTCAGGAAAAGCAGGTTCTCTGCATCGTCAATAACCGGAAGGAGGCGCAAGCCGTCTATTCCCTGCTCCCAAAAGACGGAAGCTATCATCTGTCGACGATGATGTATCCGGAGCACAGGCGGCGCACCCTCGATGAAATACGAAATCGGTTACGGGATGGTGAGGACTGCCGCGTCGTCTCGACGAGTCTTGTCGAGGCCGGGGTTGACGTGGATTTTCCGACGGTGTATCGGGCGCTTGCGGGGCTGGATTCCATGATACAGGCGGGCGGACGCTGCAACCGCGAGGGAAAACGTCCTTTGGCCGAAAGCGTCGTACACCTGTTTGAAAGCGAAAAGAAGGCGCCGGAAATCGTGAAGCAGAACATTTCCGCCGCGGAGCACGTCATGCGAAGCCATACGGACCTATCCGGCATGGAGGCAATCCAAGCGTATTTTGAATTTCTGTACTACACGTTAAAGGACAACAGCGAACTCGATGCAAAGGGCATTTTGGAAAAAATCAAAAGCGGCTCGATGCCGTTCGCCTCGGTCGCCAATGCTTTTAGAATCATAGAAGGCTCCGAATTTACCGTTTATATTCCGCTCGGCAAGGGCGCGGAGCTTGTCGATCAGCTGAAGCAGTACGGGATCAGCCGCGGCCTGATGCGAAAACTCGGTCAGTATTCCGTCGGCGTTTACCCCGGGCACTTTGCGAACCTGATCGAGCTGGGCGCTGCGGAAAAGTTGACGGAAAACGCCGCCGTTTTGCGCGACATGTCTCTGTACCATGAGAAAACGGGCCTCGCCTTCGGCGCAGAAGCGGGACAGGCAATCTTTACGTAAAAAAAGAACCGGAAAGGAGTGATGAGAATGTCCATAAAAATTGAGGTTTGGGGAGATTACGCCTGCTTCACCAGACCGGAAATGAAGGTCGAGCGCGTCAGCTACGACGTGATGACGCCTTCGGCCGCGCGCGGTCTGGTGGAAGCAATCTACTGGCACCCGGGGTTAACATGGCGGATTGATAAAATCCATGTGCTCAACCAAATCGAGTTCACCAATCTCCGCCGCAACGAGGTCAAATCAAAAATCTCCGCAAGAAATGTCAGGTCTGTGATGAACGGCAGCAGCGAACCGCTTTACATCAGCACCTCCGACGACATCCAGCAGCGCGCCGCGCTGATCCTGAAAAATGTGCGCTATGTGATCGACGCACATTTTGAAATGACCGAACAGGCGGCCGAAGGCGACAACGAGGGGAAATTCTTCGACATCATGAAGCGGCGTCTGGAAAAGGGGCAGTGCTACCATCAGCCCTGCTTCGGCTGCCGGGAGTTCCCCGCACACTTCCGAAAGTGGGAGGGCGGAGAAATCGAAACGGCCTATCCCGAGGGCGAGCGGGATCTGGGCTTCATGCTGTTTGATCTGGATTTCAGTGATCCGGAGAACATTACCCCGCAGTTTTTCCGGGCGAAGCTGCGCAAGGGCGTTCTGGATCTGCATGACTGCGAGGTGTTCCGATGATTCTTCAGGCGTTGGTCGATTATTATGAGGCGCTCGCACAAAAAGGAGAGATTGCCCGGCCCGGCTGGGCGAAAGTGAAGGTCTCCTATGCCCTTGAAATTGATGAGGACGGCCAGCTTTTGCAGGTGCATCCGCTGAAAACAGAGGTCGAGGGAAGCAAAAAGGCAAAGCCGAGAGAGATGATGCTGCCAGCTCCCATCGTGAGAACGGCCGGAATCGGCGCAAATTTTCTTTATGACAACGCGGCGTATCTGCTGGGTATTGACGGAAAAGGAAATCCGGCAAGAGCGGCCAAGTGCTTCGAGGAGGCAAAAAACCTGCACAAATCTCTGCTTGGTGGACTTGCTGACCCCTTTGCAAAGGCAATCTGCAACTATTTTGAAAACTGGGAGATTTCGTGTGCCCGGGAGAATGTCGAAGTTTCAAAATATGTTGAGGATATCGAAAAAGGCTCCAATTTAGTCTTTATGATGGACGGGGCATACCCCTGTGAAAACAAAGCTCTTTCGCAGGCATGGCAGACGCATTATGACTGTGAAGACGGGGAAGGGGCCAAGATGCGGTGCCTGATTACCGGAGAGGAAATTGTGCCGGGTTCCATCCATCCATCGATTAAGGGCGTTTGGGGTGCGCAGTCCAGCGGCGCGACGCTTATCTCCTTCAACGCGCCGGCATACTGTTCCTATCACCGAGAGCAAAACAGCAACGCCCCTGTCGGCAAATACGCGGCGTTTGCCTACACGACCGCGCTGAACCATCTTCTCGCCGAGAAAGGGCACGTCAAGCGGATGGGAGACACCACGCTCGTCTACTGGGCCGAAGACGCAGAACCGGTCTATCAGGACGCGTTTTCCAGCTTTCTCGACGGCGGGAACGCGGAGAATCCTATGACCGATGGGGATATGGACAGCTATATGGACGCGATCTCCAAGGGAAATGCGGCCGACTGGGGCGGCATCCCGCTCAACCCGGCCAATCGCTTTTACGTCCTCGGCCTTGCGCCGAACGCGGCCCGGCTTTCCGTCCGCTTTTTCCTGCGCGACGAGTTCGGCGGCTTTGTCGGGCATATTCAGGAGCATTACAAGAACCTTGAAATTGTGTCGGACAACCGGAGCAGGTTTCAAAATATTCCCGTGTGGGCGCTCCTTCATGAGACGGTGAACGAAAAATCCAACGACAAATCTTCCTCTCCGCAGATGACCGGCGACACGCTGCGCGCGATCCTGACGGGCGGAAGATACCCCGCGACGCTGTATCAGCGGACGCAGCTTCGTATCAAGGCCGAGCGAACCATCACCCGCGGACGGGCCGCCATCATCAAGGCTTATCTGATTCGAAATACCGATGTGGAAAACTATAAGGGGGCATTACAAGTGGAGCTGAACGAGCGCACGACCTATCAGCCGTATGTTCTGGGGCGGCTGTTCTCTGTTGCGGAAGCCATTCAGGAAAAAGCCAGCGGCGTTACCACGATCAAGGACAGGTATTTTTCGTCGGCCGGCACGACACCCGCCGTTGTATTTCCGATCATTCTGAAATTGGCCGAAACGCACCTGAAAAAATTGGACGGCGGGATGCGCGTTTACTACGCAAAGCAGCTCGGCGAGCTTGTCGGGCTGATCCGGGAGAGCTATCCGAAGCACTACGGTCTCTATGAGCAGGGAATCTTCCAGCTTGGCTATTATCATCAGACGCAAAAACGGTACGAAAAGAAAGAAAAGCCCGAAAACACCGCAAACACCGAAGAAAACAAGGAGGGAAAATAATATGTCAGAGCCCATCAAAAACCGCTATGAATTCGTGATCCTGTTTGATGTTGAAAACGGCAACCCCAACGGCGACCCCGACGCGGGCAACATGCCGCGCATCGACCCGGAGACGAATCTCGGCATCATCACCGACGTCTGCCTGAAACGCAAAATCAGGAACTATGTCGAAACCGTCAAGGAGGACCAGGAAGGCTACCGGATCTACATCAAGGACCGCGTTCCGCTCAACAGGAGCGATCTGGAGGCATATGCCCATGTTGGTACCGATGGAAAAAACGTCGGCGAGGCAAAGAAAAAGGATGATAAGCTCGACGAAAAAATCCGGGATTTTATGTGTAAGAACTTTTTTGACATCCGCACCTTCGGCGCGGTGATGACCACCTTTGTCAAGGCGTCGCTGAACTGCGGACAGGTGCGCGGCCCGGTTCAGCTCGGCTTTGCCAGAAGCATTGAGCCGATTATCCCGCAGGAGATCACCATTACCCGCGTCGCGATTACCACGGTAGAGGACGCGGGCAAAAAAAGTACGGAGATGGGCCGCAAGTATATCGTCCCCTATGGCCTCTATCGCTGCGAGGGATACATTTCCGCAAACCTGGCCCGCAAGACCACGGGCTTTTCCGAGGATGACCTTGCCCTGCTCTGGGAGGCGATTCTAAACATGTTCGAGCATGACCATTCCGCCGCGCGCGGGAATATGGCGGTGCGCGAGCTGCTGGTGTTCCGGCACGACAGCGAGTTGGGCAACGCCCCCGCGCACAAGCTGTTTGAAAGCATCTGCATCGCGCGAAAAGACGGCGTCGAGGTCCCGAGAAGCTATACGGACTACGAGGTGGCAATCGACGAAACGGCGATTCCCGCCGGCGTGACATTGACGCGCATGGGGTAACGTTTGAGGAGGAGGACTTCCTCCAGCTTTCCGGCTTGCAGCACTTTTTGTTCTGCCGGCGGCAGTGGGCGCTGATCCATATTGAGAACCTCTGGGCGGAAAACCTCCGCACCACGGACGGCAATCTGATGCATGAGCGCACACACAACGAAAGCCTCTCCGAAAAACGCGGCGATGGTATCATCACGCGGGGTATGAGCATTTTTTCGCGCACGCTCGGCATTTCCGGCAAATGCGACGTGCTGGAATTTCACCGGGACGGCGGCGGCGTTCCGATCAACGGCTGGGACGGGCGATGGCTCCCATTTCCGGTGGAGTATAAGCGGGGAGAGCCGAAGCAGGGCAACTGCGACACCGCGCAGCTCTGCGCCCAGGCCATGTGCCTTGAGGAAATGCTTTGCTGCAAAATTCCCGGCGGGGCCCTATTTTACGGCGAAACGCGGCGAAGATTGCCTGTCGAATTTACTGCCGAGCTTCGCAGCGCGGTGACGGACGCGCTCACGGAAATGCACGAGCTGTATCAGCGGGGCAGCACGCCGAAGGGGAGACCGACAAAAAGCTGCAACGCCTGTTCCATGAAAGAGCTATGCCTGCCGGCGCTGCTGAAACGCCGCTCCGTGACAGAATACATGGAGGAAAGCCTATGAGAAAGCTCCTCAACACGTTGTTTGTGACCACGGAAGACGCTTATTTGGCTTTAGACGGAGAAAATGTTGTCATTTCGCATGAAAAAGAAGAGCTTGCCCGTTTCCCTCTGCACGCGCTCGAGGGCATCGTCGCGTTCACCTATGCCGGAGCAAGCCCTGCCCTCATGGGGGCCTGCGCGAAACGAGATGTGAATCTCTGCTTTTGCACCCCGAACGGTCGCTTCCTTGCCAGAGCGGTCGGCGAAGCAAACGGCAATGTTCTGCTGCGGAGAATGCAGTACCGCTGTGCGGACGACCCAAACCAAAGCTGCAGGATCGCCCGCAACATGATCTTCGGCAAGGTGTTCAACTGCCGCTGGAGTATAGAACGAACCATCCGCGATAACGGGATGCGAGTCGAACTTGAAAAGCTCAAAAGCGCTTCCGAACTGCTGAAAAATACATTGCCGGAGATCACGAACGCCGAATCGCTGGACAGCCTGCGCGGGCTGGAGGGCGGAGCTGCCACCGTGTATTTCTCGGTGCTTGACGCGATGATTCTGAACAACAAGGATGAGTTTTACTTCAGGGGGCGAAGCCGCCGTCCGCCGCTCGACAAAATGAACGCGCTTTTGTCCTTTCTCTATGTGCTGCTCGCAAACGACTGCGCTTCCGCCCTTGGAAGTGTCGGACTGGATCCCTATGTCGGGTTTCTTCACCGCGACCGTCCGGGCAGAAACTCGCTCGCGCTGGACCTGATGGAGGAGCTGCGTCCCTGCTTTGCCGACCGGTTTGTGCTTTCGCTGATCAACAACAAAGCGGTCGGCGCGGGCGATTTTGAAGAGCGCGAGAGCGGCGCGGTTTTCATGACCGACGATGCCCGAAAAGCCATCATCAAAGCATGGCAGGAGCGCAAGCGCGATATCATCACGCACCCGTACCTCAAGGAAAAAATACCCTGGGGGCTTGTGCCGTATGTTCAGGCGCTTCTGCTCGCAAGGTACTTCAGGGACGATCTGGAAGCGTACCCGCCGTTTCTGTGGAAGTAGGTGAGTTCGTGCTTGTTTTAATCACTTACGATGTCAATACGGAGGACGCAGCAGGAAGAAAAAGGCTCCGGCTGATTGCCAGGCAATGTGTCAACCACGGTCAGCGTGTGCAGAATAGCGTGTTCGAATGCCTTTTGGACGCGTCTCAGGCGCAGGTTTTCAAGCATAAGCTATGCGCCATCATGGACAAGGAAAAGGACAGCCTGCGGTTTTACTATCTGGGAAATCGATACGAAACCAAAATTGAGCACTTCGGTGCGAAGGAAAGCTATGACCCGGAGGGCACACTGATGGTCTAGTGCGAAGTGGAAGCGATCATGGTTTCCCGGGGACTTCGCACCGGAAAAAGCGCCATATTTTATGGCGTGCTCTGGTTTTTGAATACCGGATTCACAAAATTTGCTTAGTTTATTGTGCAGGTAGCACGGGATTCCGTATATATTCCTGTGCATATTTGCCGTCGCTCCCCGCACGGGGAGCGTGGATTGAAACTTTTTATTGGGCGGATGAATATTGCATGATATCGGTCGCTCCCCGCACGGGGAGCGTGGATTGAAACATTACCACCCCGCTGATGCCTCTATTGGTCTGTAGGTCGCTCCCCGCACGGGGAGCGTGGATTGAAACTATACAGTGATCCTTTTAATGCAACAATATATTCGTCGCTCCCCGCACGGGGAGCGTGGATTGAAACAGCTTACGACGAACAAACTGACAGCGTTAATATGGTCGCTCCCCGCACGGGGAGCGTGGATTGAAACGACTACTCCGTCATTGCGCCGTACATCCAATCGAGTCGCTCCCCGCACGGGGAGCGTGGATTGAAACAAATAGGCGTGCTATACTGGTA
>JAYFPO010000012.1:0-94360 GCA_034927685.1 Oscillospiraceae bacterium
ATGGCTCTTCCAACCGCTCATATACTTGCTTTTGCGATCGGAAAAAGTGCTTATCCTGCTCTGCCGGAACAACAACCAGTTCCTTGCTGAATTCCACATAAGTGTTTTCAAGCAAGGTTCGGAATGGGCGTTTGGGATTTGTGAATCTCTCCGTTAAATCCTCGACTGGCTCGAGTGTTCTTAGCCCTTGATAGTTTCCGGTACTTGAAAGTACCGTGTCCATGTATAAGCCGACCGCAGGGTTCTGTGGCTCAAGAGCTCGTATTAGGGAAACAATCTCCTGCGCCAAAATTTTATGTTTATCAGCTTTGTGCGGATCAGTAGATTTTGAAAGAACGTCGGCAAAGCGCAAAGCATCCTCAACATCAACAGGCATCGGCTCGGAATGCGCGCCGAATAGCCTTATGGAGTAATTATAAAGCTGTGTTTGATGCGCCATTTCTGATTCTCACTGGCCGACAGGCTTTCCTCCTGCGCGTAAGAAGCCAGGATGGTCATCATCAGCTCGCCCTCGGCGCTTATGGTGTGGATATTCTGCTCCTCGAAGTACACATCTACACCCAGGCTTTTCAGTTCCCGAACCGTCTCCAGCAAAGTAACCGTGTTGCGGGCAAATCGTGATATGGACTTTATAATGACCATGTCCACGTTTCCCGCGCGGCACTCGGCCAGCAAGCGTTGAAATTCATCCCGGTTGTCCTTCGTGCCCGTCAACGCCTCATCGGTGAACACACCGCAGTAGAGCCAGCCGGGATGTTGCTGGATAAGGTCGGAGTAGTAGCTGACCTGCGCCGAGAGCGAATGGAGCATGGTGTCCTTGCCGGAGGATACCCGTGCGTATGCCGCCACGTGCTTCACTTTTGGCTGTGCGGGAATCCGAAATTCGACTCTTGTTACTTCTCGTTCCACTCATATCACTTCCTTGGTGTATTACATATTCGCTCTGAAACGCAGTGATAGCAAGGCTTTCAGCGATATATTGTGGACAAAGATAAGCCATATTTTTCGGCGAATATTGTATCAATCTCCATGTACTCTTTCTCCGAAATAATGCCTTTGGTGAGCATACCCCGCATGAGCGACATCGTTGCGTGATAGAGCGCCACGCGCTGGAACAGCTCTTCCGTCATTCCAGCGCCCCCTTGCGTCTGGCATTGGCGTAACAGGCACGAGAGCAGTATTGGAGGGATCAAGCTTTAAGAGGCTGTTGACGTCTTTGAGTTGGGCCTGCGTCGACTTGATTTCTTTATTGACGCCCGCGAGCGCTTTGGATAGTCCTGTGGTGTCGCCGCCGATCTCAACGGTGATGCCCTTAATTCTGTCGGCCATATGTAGCCTCCTTCCTTAAAAAATGCGCATGAAAAAGGCACCTGCCATTTCTGACAGATGCCTCTCAACAAGCGTTAAAATTTATTCGAAGTAAAATAAATCCTCGAACTTTTTGTCCAGTGCGATACAGAGAACTAACGCTAATTTTGCTGTAGGATTAAATTGTCCTGTTTCTATGGAACTAATTGTGTTACGAGATACGCCAACCATTTCAGCTAACTGAGCTTGGGATATTTGCTTGTCCGTTCGCGCTTCTTTTAAGCGATTCCTTAAAATCAACGCATCATTCATAGACTTATTGCTCCTGTTAACTTCAAAATATACGCCACAAAGAACGCTACGAAACAAGCAATGTATAAGATGGTTATCCACAATTCATGTTTGCGATGCAGCTTGATGTACTTCACAAGCATCAAAGTCGCGAGTATGCTGAAATAGATTGCCCAGGTACTTAAATTGGGTTTCCCGGTGAAGATGACTTCTAATACAGCAATTGCACAGCAAACAAGCATTCCTACCCGTCCGGCAATATTGCTTGCCTGATAAATCACTTCCAGTTCTGCAATATCTTTGTTCTTATTTTCTTTACGACTCTTTTCAAGGATATCTTCTTTCTTCATATTGGAACCTCCAAATATTTATGCCAAGTTTTCTTGACACTCGTATTGTAGCATGGCCAAGTTTACTTGTCAATACTTTGCGCCAAGTTTTATTGACATTATTTCGGGGGGGGGTGCCAATCAGAACCGGTTCATATCTTCCTGTGTGGCGAGAACCGGATATTTATAGTCGTCGTTCCTGCTTTCCACGTACATATCGCCCACCATGCCGATGGTCAAAAGCTCAAGGTCCTGCATTGACAAGCCGATTTGTACGCAGCGGAGCAGGAACAACGCTGTCGTCATTTCGCGTTCAGTCGGGCGAAGTTTTTTTTAGACTCCGATTCCGTCTGCACGTTGAGGCCCCACAGGTCAATGATCTGGGGCAGAATCTGATAGATGGAGAAGGTGTTGAAACCGTCCAGCCAGTCCTCCGGCGTGTCGGGCACTTCTGGGTCGGCGTGTTTTGCCATTGCGTAGGCGATGTTCTCAAACATCTCAAGACTCAGCAGATCCAGCCCAGAGTTGTCCTCGTCATTTGCCTTGACGGATTTCTCCAGCGAACGCAGGTCCTTGTAGATGTCCCGCTGGAACTTGATCCTGTAAATGCGCGGAATGGCCGCCGAGGCCCGGAATTTGACAGGCTTTCCATCGATCTCGATTGTTTTACAAAGGCTCATCGGTCACACCTCCTCAACCATTGCCGGTCGCGGCCGCCGCGTTGGGCTGATAGACCGCGTCATACCAGGCGGTATAGACAGCGTCGGTGGTGTTGTCGCCAGTCTTGGCCTTGACGTAGCCGTTGGCAAGCGGGCGGGCTTTGACAGAGAGTGCTTCCGTCTGCACCTCACGGGACTCCTCGTTGGTTTTGGATTCGATCTTCGGACGGGAGGCCGAACAGTTGTACAGGACGTGGCGGATCTTTTTGACGTCAGCTCTTTTTGTAGGCACCGGTGTCCACAGGCGCGTTTGCCTGTATCTGCTTTTTGACCGTGTTTCCGGCATCCCGGACAGCCTGCTTCATATCGTCGGTGGCGACAGAAGCATACTCCGTCAGGCCCTTCATGATGGCGTTGACCATCCCGTCAATGCTGACAATGTCCTTTGACACGGGCGTCACCTCTTTTCCAGCTTGCAGTTGAATTTCAGACTGTTCCGTTTGTAGCCCATCGGATTCACATACACGATGTCGTAGATTTTATCTTGCGTGAGAATCCGGTATTTTGTGGGTTCCACGGCGGCAAGCTCGGTGCACCAGCGCGTGGTGAAATCCATAGACTCATCCGGGTTCCTCGCCGCTTTCGACAATCTGCTTGACGGCAAGGATGCCCTTCTGGAAAACTGCGAACAGGTCAAGGCCAAGTATACGGATTGTACTGCCATCGATGCTGAGCTTGCTGAGCTGCTCCGCGAGATCGATGTGGTCACGGAACTGACCCGGAAGTGTGTCGAGGAGAACGCCGCCAGCGCCCAGAATCAGGACGAGTACGCCGCCCGTTACAGCGGCTATGTTGAGCGGTATAACACCACCAAGTCAAAGGTTAAGGCGCTTGAACAGGAACGGACACTTCGGCTGGCACGGGCAGACGCTTTCGACCACTTCATTTTTGCCATTAGAAACATCGAAACCGCGCCCGATAGTTTTGACGACGCTCTCTGGCAAAAGGTCATCGACACGGTGACGGTGAAAAGCAACGGAACTCTGGTTTTCAAGTTCCAGAACGGCGTTGAAATAGAGAAATAAAAAGCAGCCCATCGCATGCGTCAGAAGGCGCGGCAATGGGCTGTTTGCTATTATGAGTGCAAGAGTACATGGCGCAAGCGGAGTGACAATCGTGCATTCTTGTTTCGGACAATCACCGATGGAAGTTGATATAGATAACGTTACCTTCTATTCTTACGCGAGGCTTTCTTTTTTAATATCATCGGTGTGCGCGGTCAACATAGTCAGCGCATCCTGTCGGGCCCTTTCGTCCGCATTACGCGCAGCGATCAAAAGAACTTTCTCATATGCGGTCAGCTTGGACTCGTCCGGCTTTGCTCTGCCGACAATTTCGTCAAGAGCGACATCAAAACAGTCCGCGATTCTGATGAGCATATCTATCGATGGTTCTCTATCCCCGGTTTCATATCTTGAATAAACCACGGACGAGCAACCAATATAGTCAGCAACGGCTTTTTGCGTAAGCCCTTTTGCTACTCGTATCTCTTTCAAATTCATGGCCACACCCCCGCACATTTATTTTATTACCATTGCGGAAATAAAGATATTACCTTATTGGTATCTTTTGCTTGACGAAATACCGATATGGTATTATGCTTTTACCATATCGGTAATACAGAGGTCGTTGTATGTGTAGTTTACGAGCGATTCGACAAGAGCAAAAACTCTCGCAAAAAGAACTCGCTGAAGCTGCGGGCCTTACTGCAGCAAGTATCAGCCGATATGAGACTGGGGACAGGAAGATTTCAGTGGATGTTGCTAAGCGGCTCTCCAAAGCCTTGAATACGAACTGGGCGTCGCTGTTCGAAGATCAATTGACCACGAAAGATGTGCAAGGAGAATGACGGACGGAATGGGTGTAGACTTCAAATTTGAATACTTTTCGTCTATCAAACAGAAAGAGGTCGAGTGGCTTTGGTATCCCTATATACCATATGGGAAACTTTCGCTCCTCCAAGGCGATCCCGGAGAGGGAAAATCGACCTTTATTCTGAATGTGGCCACGCTTCTGACAAGAGGCGCTCCAATGCCGGACGGTTTCCGAGTGCCACAACCTCAAACAGTCATCTATCAATGTGCCGAAGACAATGTTGCGGATACTGTAAAACCGAGGCTCATCGCCGCTGACGCCGATTGCGAGAAGGTTGCATATATTGTTGACGATTCCGGCCGCCTTACTCTGGAAGATGACCGCATTGAAGAGGCCATCATTCGTACCGAAGCCAGAATGTTTATTCTTGATCCTTTGCAGGCATTTCTCTCGCAGGATGGGGATATGCAGAGCGCTGGTCGGATGCGCGGTATTCTCGGAAAGCTGTCATTGATTGCCGCAAAGTACAATCGTGCCATTGTCCTCATAGGTCATATGAACAAGGGCAACGGCGAAAACAGCATTTACCGCAGCCTTGGCAGCGTTGATATTGCGGCTATTGCCAGAAGCGTTCTAATGATAAAAAGAGATGATACGGATTCACGGGTAAGGTATATGACGCCAATCAAGTCCAGCCTCTCCCCGGAAGGTAAAGCCATCGCATTCTCACTTGGAGGCGTCGATGGTTTCAAATGGATTGGTCGGTGCGACATCGACGCCTCTGACATTAAGGAATGCCGCGCACGGAAAAATGGGAAAAGAGCCGATATTGCGGAGTGCCTTATAGAAATATTGAGTGATCAGGATATGTTGAGCTCCGACATCCTCGCTGAAATGACCCAGCTTGGCGTTTCTCGACGGACAGAGTTCAATGTCAAAAAAGAAGTCGGTGTACAAGCCTACCGAAAAGAGAACGCCTGGTATTGGCGATTACCCGGAACACGCATGGGAAGCGGAATTTACCAAAAGCAAGATAATATCGATACAACGGAACAGAGGTGACGACGATGACAGATAATGAAAGCAGAGAACAGCAGCGCCAGATCTATCGTCGTGAAGAAACCGGTGAAAAGATGTTCATTCCGGCAAAATCCAAGATAGATATCTACGAGGACGGGCGGATATTCCGTACCTGCGCTTACTGCCGTGTATCTACGGATAATGACGCTCAACTGTCCTCTTTCGAATTACAGCAGGCACATTATGCCCAAGTCGCCGGAAGTCATCCGAACTGGAACTTGACGCGGATATTTGCGGATGAGGGGATTTCCGGCACTTCCATCAAAAACAGAGACGAGTTCAACGCCATGATAGCCGCCTGCGAGGCTGGAGAATATGACTTCATCGTCACCAAAAGCGTATCCCGTTTTGCAAGGAATCTAGTGGACTGCATTTCTCTGATACGAAAGCTGAAGAGGCTCACCCCGCCCGTAGGCGTAATCTTCGAGACAGATAATCTGAATACGCTTTCCGAGGACTCGGAACTGATGCTATCCTTTCTTGCCACTTTTGCCCAGGAAGAATCGGTCAAAAAAAGTGAAAGTATGATATGGTCTCTGAAGGAGCGTAATAAATCCGGCAAGCTACTCACTCCGGCCTTGCTTGGATATGAGCGGCCAAGGGACGAGGCGGGACGGTATATCAAATACGCACCGCTGGAGATCGTGGAATCGGAGGCGGAGATCGTTCGCTTCATTTTTGACGCTTTTCTTGCTGGGCATTCGACCGCCAACATTGCCGCGTTGCTCACAGATATTGAGTGTCAGACCAAAATGGGCGGCACAGAGTGGAACGAGGGGTCGATAAACTACATATTGAAAAACGAACGCTACTGCGGAAATGTTCTCACATGGAAGACCTTTACCGCCGACCTCTATGAGCATCGGCATAAAAAGAACAGGCAAGACCGCGACCAGTATCTATATACAAATCATCACGAAGCAATTATATCCTTGGAAAAGTTCGAGGCAACACAGGTCCTGCTGGAAAACAAAAAGCACCATGTTTGTGGTGGGTTCCCAGTCATGCAAGTCATTGAGGACGGCATATTCAGAGGGTTCGTTCCCATCAACCATCATTGGATAAACGATGACCCCAACACTTATTATGATGCATCCAACAGCGTGGAAACAAAAGAGAGCATACGAAAAATCCGTAGGAGTTATTTTAGCGCATTTGATTTTGAGGGATACCAAGTCGTGCGTGGGCAGTCCCTCACAGCTCGGTTTGAATGCCCCAGCATCACAATTACAAACGAGCGCATTTTCTTCAATGTCAACTGCATAAGGAAGTTTGCCGATGTGCCATATATCCAACTGCTTCTTCATCCGACCGAGAGGAAAATCGCTATTCGTCCATGCAAGGCGGAGGATGTGCATAGCATCCGCTGGCGTACGGACCCGGGCAGGCCGCTTTTGGGTAAAACAATTAGTTGCCAGCATTTTGGAAACGCCTTGTATCAAATCATGGACTGGAACCCGGATTATCTTTACAGAGTGCGAGGCACTTGGGCTGCGAGAGGTTCCGACGAGATCATCGTATTCAATCTTCCGAACGCCGCTCCCGCCGCCTATGTGAACGGGGAAATTGGGGCAAATGCGAATTTCCGCCACAGGTGGGTGCCGCTCTGCCCAGAGGAATGGAGCGATACATTTGGGCAGGAGTTCTACGATTACAGCATTCAAAACGGATTCTTTTTTATATCGCGGAATTATGACTGGAAAGCACAAACGAAAGCGACGATGCTTCCGGACTCCACAAATGTAACTGTGCTTTCCGCTGATGAACTTCAGGTAAGCATAGAAAGCTTACGGATGAGGGCGGGGGTTGCTCATGGAGAATAACACTGTGGAATATATGCTGGAGCACAGCAAACCAGTCGAAGACACCCCGGATGAAGAAGAGGTAGTTGACCTTGCAGGGTATCAGGTGACAAAGGCGGAGCTTTTTGCTCACACTCTTGAGCCCGCCGTTACAATATGGGCAAACCGGCTGAAATTCAATATGGCTTGCCTGCGGCGGTTTTCGGGAGTGACGCACATACAAATCCTCATTCATCCTGATCAGAAACGCCTGATCATTCGGCCCTGCGAACCTGATGCCCCAGATTCTCTGCGGTGGGCCAATGGCGGCGGCGAGAAAGAACTGAAAAACCGGGATTTATTATGCCAGCTTTTTGCCGCGAAAGTATTTGACCTCATGCAGTGGAATCCACAGTACCGGTATAAAATGCTCGGCAAAGCCGCCGTATGCGACGGTGAAATTCTCTTCCTTTTCAAGTTGACCGATTTCGAACTGTTTACATGCGGACGCGGTAAAGGAAAGGGTTCCTATTTACCAGAAGATTGGCGCAACTATTTTGGAACTCCCGTTGAACAACATGAAGATGCGTATAAGGTTGATCTGGCTGATGGGTATATTACTACCGATAAGGCGTAAGGAGAGGTAATTATGCAGAGTAATAACAGCAATATCACGGAAATCAGTCTTGATGGATTTCAAGTTGTCCGTGGTCAATATTTCAGCCGGATAATTGAACCATCATTTACGATCTGGTACTCGGGTGTTTCCTTTAATCTCTCCGCGTATCATGCTCTAAACAGTTGTGAATCTGTACAAATTCTTGTAAACAATGAAAAACGCTGCGCAATTATAAAATCGGTGCCTTCGACCGATCGTGACGCGGTGATCTGGTTGAAACCTTCTGAGCGCCACAAATACAAGAAAATTGAATGCTCCAAATTCACGCATCAGCTTTATGATTTTTGGAACTGGAATAAAGACATTCACTATCGCGCCAATGGCAAGCTGGTCAAATCCGGTCAAAAAATCATGTTGTACTTTGATTTTACAAAGCCTGAAGAATGGGAAGGCTCAAAGCTGGTGAGTGACTTTGGCGGATAACACATACATTTCATTTTACCTCGGTATCGGCAGAATTCATGTGTTTTGCAATGCCGTCAGGGAAATTGGCGAACCTCCATATATACGCTTTCTGCTTGAACAGAGCGGATCGGCCATGCTTATGGAACCTTATGACAGAAAAGAATTCCAGTCACTGCGTGTACCGAAAGCGGTCTACCGTAAGACTGGAAAAATGGAATTTCGAAGCGCGGCCTTTTGCCGGCTGCTCGCGGGAAAGCTGGGATGGGATTACACTTGTTCTTATCGAATTCCAGGCAGGATTCTGCCGAAACAAAAGCTTGTAATCTTTGATCTCACCGGTGCTTTTCCGGTAGAAAGTGCACGCATCGTCAAGGACGCTGAATCTGTACCCGAAAATGAAACAGGATACCCAGAAACGATTTGACTGATGATGGACAAAAGACAAGGGTACGATTGCACCCCTCCCGAAAAATGCACCCCCCTAAATCGGCAATTTGCACCCCCTTGGGATTTCTATCAAAATATGTCTTCTTTTTATGCAAAAAAGTGTGTTTTAAAGTCACTCTGAAATGAATTCAGCATTGACAGCCGAAATTGATTTCCCATTTTGCATATTAATACTGGCGTGCCGTATACACCAAGGTGCGTCGCCTTCCGTTTAGCCCCAATTGTAACATGACGGTTATGCTTTCAATATAATGTACTATATTTTATATTTGGAGGCATATTATGTTTCCCATTAATGATAATGATTGGATTGCATATATACAAGCCGCGGAACCAAATAATGTAAACCCATGCTGGATTGATATTGTCGGCGATGTTGCGTCTCCTGCTGCATATTATTACCTGTATCCGACCCCAAATCCGAACCCTACGGAAGTAGCGTTCAGAATGAGGCTGAACGGTGACCCACTCAGCAATAACCCTGCGGTATACGGCCTGAAGGACTTCGTTTGGGGCGTTGAGATTCGTCATTCAACAAATACAGTACTGTTCACAATTCTTGTAAATGCCAGCGGAGGCAGTTACACGTTCCAAGTAAGGGATTCCTCCTCGGCTTTAATTTACAACATTCCGATCGCGTTAAACAATCCTTCTCAGCCGACGGATAACGTAAGAGTGGTTGATGCTGGGGCGCAGTTCCCATGTGCAAGTCCAATGATACCGGATGAAGACTATTTCCTGGACTTTACGCTTCCCACCAGCATATTTACCGGGCTGAACTTTGCGTCCTCCACCTACCGATTGTGCTATTTTACTTCCACGCAGAATATCATAATCAACAAAGAATTTATTTGCGGAATGATCATAAACCCGCCTGTCGGAACTCCGGTTCTCTGCGTCACAAAGCAAATCATTTCGGCGCCTCTTCCTGCATGTACCAATGAGACGTATTCCTGGGTTCTACTGATTACAATCTATAACTGTGGTACCGTTCCGGTGAATAACGTCGTGTTGACAGATACATTAAACAGCAGCATTGTACTCACTGTCCCACCCGTATTTATTCCCAACGTAGGCGTCAGTTACAATGCAGGAACGCGTGTCGTGACGTGGAATATCGGAACAGTCAACACAGGAGATACGTTGGCGATTACCATTAATATGACCGGTTACTTCACAGCCCCGGGCCATTATATCCTGGATTCCGGAACGGTGAACGGAACAGGTCTGGCTCAAACGATTTTTGCAGACCATGGTATATTGGTATATGCACCCAATCAGCTGACCGTGAATAAGCAGATTGTATCAGGTCCTTTATCCGTTGAAACATGCAAAATTTCGACTTGGACACTCAGCATTACGATTGCAAACACAGAGATAACCGATATTCCAAATGTCGTAGTAATTGATGAGTTCAACAGTTCCTTCACAATTGAATCAGGGCCGCAGCTAACTCCAAGCGCGGGGTATGCAAACGTTTCAGACAATCAGATAATCTGGACGATAGATGACTTGGTAGGTAACTCCTCAGAAACTCTGCTGATTACAGTAACGGGATTCTTCTCCGGTGAAGGGCATCGTATTTTTGATACAGGTTCAGTTCTGGATCAATGCATGCAAACAGTCACATTCCAGGATACAGGGATTGATGTGCTTCCCATTTCCATCGCGAGACCAATCAAAATAAGTGGCGATATCCTGGATTGCAAAACAAATCAATTCCTGGATGATGTTTCAGCTACCGTATATGAGAAAAATTGCAAAATAATTGGGATAGAAACATTCAACCAAAATTATGAGCTTGCGCTGCCTGCCGGCACTTATACTGTTTTGTTCGAAAAAGAAGGATATAGCAGAAAATTTTTATCTTTGGTGCTGCAATCGGATATGGATATCACCGCCGATGTCAATATGGCTCCCAAATCAGTTGCCACTTTCTCCAGAATCGGCAATACAAGCAATGCTAATCTAGATATGTTCTCAGGAATCATCTGTGAAAAAATAGATGCCGAAATCGTATACAGCAGCCAGATATGCGTAAACAGCGAGGCTCTAGTGGAATCTCTGGATGATATTGTAGATGGTTATTCGTGTTCTGTAGTATGCAACTCAAAATTGCATTTGATGATGAATCTTGAAAAGAACCTGGTGTATAAATAACGCCAAATAAAAGATTTCATTTTCGATACGAGGAACGTGCCGATATGCTACCCGCTTTTGAGTGGAAATCATTGTTCAAGCAAGAATTGTTCCCTTCGGGTAAAACACGTGATGCATTGTAAAGAACAAAATCTTGTATATAACATAGCATATTTGCAGTTTGTGGCATACCTTATCAAGGAAACCGATATTTCAATCCATGGCACTGCACAAGACGACTGTTGATCATCATTGATGTTTACATGAGTTGGTATCGGGAAAAGCGGTGAAACTATCGGAAGATTAGGTCAGCAGCAGGGTGTTGCTTCTTTGTCTTTCTCCACTGACGGAGTATCTATTGGGTTCACTATCGGTCGTGTTACTCTTGGCAATGGACATTGAAGGAAATTATCTGTTAATAAAAAAGCAAAAGGAAGCTCAAGAAATTTCTGATTGGATGACCAGAAGTTTCTTGAGCTTCAGATTTGAGCTACATCTATCTTGCGGTTCCTATGTTAGTCGTTAAAGTTCTGGAACCTTATTTCATCAGATCGAAGGACGCTTTCCCGCCCAGGTGGTCAATCATGGCCTGAAGCTCGCTGTGCGTCTCCGCAAAGGTAAACAGGTCGATCCCCTTTACCGCCGCGTCAATGGCCTGTCGCATGGATTTCGCACCGGCAAAGCTTCCGTCCGGGTGCCCGTGAACAGCGCCGCCTGCCGCCATAATCATGTCGATGCCGAGACTCTTGACACAATCGTTGACAATAAACTGCGTCGTGCCGCCGGAACAGGCCATCATGCAGGGCTTGATATTCCACCAATCCTGCGTAAAGAAGCGGAACCCGCGCTCAAAGAGCTTCTGGGAGACAGGGAATTTCCCCCAGGGCGTGCCGTAAATGGCGAAATCAGCGCCGGCCAGCCGGAGGATTTTGGCCATAAGCAGCGGCGCGCTTACGCCGGTAAAGGTGGAGGATACCTGCGCGCCGGCGTAGTCCACATGCGCCAGAATGGGGACATTGATGTCGGGGTCGTCCGCAATCATTTTGGCCGCGTCGAAGCCCACGGTGTAGTAATTGATCATCAGGCAGTTTGCGCCAAGATCCAGCGCGCGATGGGCGTTGTCTTTCAGCTTTGCCACACTGTCGGTAATATTGACGGCGTACAGCGTGTGCTCGCCCGTCTCCTCAAAGGCGCGGCGCTCCATCTCCATAAATTTGGGGACGCGCTCGGCCAGAGGGCAGAAGTCCATATTGGCGGACAGCAGCTCGTCGTCCTTGATGACATCCACGCCGCCGCGGGCGGCTTCATAAAACAGCTCCGCGCCTTCCTCCGGCGTCCAGCCGACGTTGGGCTTAATCATCGCGTTGAGCAGCGGGCGGTCATAGACGTTGAGCAGCTTCCGCAGACCCTCCACGCCGAACTTCGGCCCTTTGAATTGCTCCACATAGCTTTTCGGCATCGCGCAGTCCAGCCACTTGATCTTGCCGGAAGACGCGATGTTGCCAAAGATGGTGGAAAGGATCATCGGAATGTTCGCGCCGAAATTGGTGGCTGGAAATGCGATCTGTACAATATAGGTGCTCTCTTCCTCCGCGTAACCGTCGGAAGCCATATCCGGCACCTGATAGATCGACACAACCTTCGCGCCGAACCGGCGCTTTTTGTCGCTGGTTTCCTTGGCCACAGCAATCCAGGTGCCGGTGGTCTGTTCATCCGCAATCGCCAGCGCCAGCTTCTCGATATTTTTGGTGCTGGTTACGATCTGGTAAGTACCGATGATATAATTCTCGCCGAAAGCGACCTCCGGGAATGCGTGCATCATGTTAACCTCGTTCAGATTGCGTGCCATAATGTTTCTCCTTATATTTATAATTTTTAGCGCTTACAGTGCAATATTGGAAAATACCTCGTCAAACGCGCGCAGCGTCTGATCCAGCGTATCTTCGTTATCAGCCATGCTGGTGTAAATCCGGCTGCCCGCCAGCGTAATCACACCGTTGGCGGTGAGCGCCGCGCCGAACTCGGCTACGGCCTGCTTGCGCTCGGCGAGCTTGCTGGCAATATCCGGGTCCTTTGCCGAAAGATACATCATACCCGCGACCTCAAAGTGCACAATGGAACCGATATTCCAGACGACAAACGGCAGCTTGTGCGCGTCGATCAACGTCTGAATACCCTCGCAAAGCCGGTCGCCGCTACGGCCTGCTTTGGCGGCCGCGCCTGTTCTGGCAATTTCTTCAATGGCGTAATACCCCGCGGCACAGCTGAGGGGATTGGCGGATAACGTGCCTCCCACATAGGCCCTTGGCTTGCCCACGCTGACTCCCGCGCCGAGGCAGTTCATGATCTCTCGCCTGCCGCCCAAGCCGCCGGCCGCAGGGTAACCGCCGGAGACGATTTTCCCGAATACGGTCAAATCCGGCCGCACATCAAAGTAGCCCTGCGCGCCGCCCATGCCAAGGCGGAACGCCGTGACGACCTCGTCAAAAATCAGCAGAGCGCCAAATTCGTCGCAGAGCTTTCGGACCTCCTGATTGAAGGTGCGCGTCGCCATACGCGTGCCGCTCTCGGCGCCGATCGGTTCCACCAGCACCGCGGCCGTTCCGCCGTTTTCCCGGTTCTCCTGCAGCAGCCGGCGCAGGCCGGAAAGATCGTTCGGGGCAATCTCCTGCGTATGCGCCACGCATTCCTCCGGAATCCCGTGCGCCTCTAACCGTTTGGTAAACGGAATATGCAGGGAGTATACCAGCTGATCGCTCCAACCGTGGTAGGCTCCGCCGACCTTGATGATTTTTTTCTTGCCGGTATAAGTACGGGCGGTCCGGATCGCCACCATATCCGCCTCGGTGCCGCTGGCCAGACTGCGATACATCTCCACCCACGGCATATAGTGATGGATCGTCTTTGCCAGTTTCATTTCATATTCATGGAACAAGCCCGTACATGGGCCGCATTCGCGAATGACTTCAATGGCTTTCTCCTGAACGGGAAGATAATTGCTGCCTAAAATCGTGGGGCCGCCAGCCTGCAGGTAGTCGACATAGCGATTGCCGTCCACATCGAACAGATACGCCCCCTCCGCCTTGGTGATCGCCAGCGGAAACGGATAGTTAAACGCCAGATTGTGCTGCACCCCGCCCGGAATAACCTGTTTTGCTTCATCGGTCATGCGTTTGGAGCCCGCGCAGCAGGTTTCGAAATACGTCAAATACCGTTTCATGGCCTCCGGCTTCAGGTGGTATACCCGATCCGCCATCAGGCGCTCCATCTTTTCTTCGATCTTGATCGCGTCGGGCCAGTGAGAAATCCCACACTGTTCCGTCATATTACTCCACTCCCTTTATTTTTTTGCCGCTGCGGTCAGTTTTGTTTCCTTTGCTCCCAACATCAGCAGCACGCATATCGCTGAAATGGCAATCATTCCGATCATGACAGCCGCGTGATTGCCGCCCAGCAGGGACGCCGCACCCAGAAACACAACGCCGCCCACATTGCCCGCAAACATCAGCAGCCCCTCCGAGGTGCCCTCCGATGTCGGATAGGCGCTCTCCGCGGCAAACGTCAGCACCACCGGCGCGCTGCCGATGATAAAGAAACCATAGAGCGCTCCTGCGGTGATCATGCCGCCCAAACCGCCTAGCACCATGAACAGGATCAGCCCGACAATGCCCAGAAGGCTGCTGAGAATCATGTACGGCAGACGCCTGCGGCGTTTGTCCTTGTCTGAAATCATGGATATGACAAAGCTGCCCACGATGCCCACGATCAGGACCACAACGCCCACGATGCCGGAGCCGGTCGCGTCCACCGCGCCGTCGGTCATAGAGGAAATCAGCGGCTCGATCATGGTGAAAAATGTATTAAACACGCCCAATATGCAGAAAAACAAAATAATGCTGACCACAAAATCCTTCTTTTTCAGCGCGGTTTTCATACCCTCCTTGAAGTCCGAACGCTTGGCGTCCGCCTCCGAGCACGGCGGCGTTGCCGGTTTTTCCTTGGCAAACACCAGAAACAAAATCGTCACCGCGGCCGCCGCCGCGCCGTAGATCCGCAGCATTCCGGGGATATTTCCCCCCCCTGCCAGCAGCAGCGGCGTTACAAGCAGTCCAACCGCCATCCCCACATAGTTGGCAAGCAGCCCGACGCCGTTGGCTGTGGCGCGTTCATTCTCCGGGAACCATTTTCCGGCGACCAGCCCGGGGGCATTGAGGATAAAGGGCTGGGCCAGCGCAAAGCCACAGGTGGAAATCACCACCGCTTGATAGCTCGCGCCGAAAGCGCCGCGGGCAACCGCGCTGACGGCCATCAGCACCGCGCTCAAGCCCACCACGCGTTTAAAGCCCCACTTTTCATAAGCGGCCATTGCCGGGAAGGAGAACGCGATCATGCCCACCATAAAAATGATGGAAAGCAGATTGATGGCGCTCTCGCCTGTTGCGGCGTTTTCAAAGCCGTAATACTGCCAGGCTGTGGTGGTGACGGAGAAAAACGTTGCCCAAAGCAGCTGAAGTACCGCAGCGGTGAGCAGATAGACAACCAAAACAACCCAGCGATAGGAATATACCTTGTACTCTTGTTTCAAATGACGCCTCCTTACGGCTTTGCCGTATGCGCATATGCGGTATCGACTCTTTTTATGCCATCGGGTCCGTTCAGCGCCGCAAAGGCGCGCTTGTTATTGTAATAGAGGCTCGTGAAAACAGGAAACATTTTGTCGTAAACACCGGTGTTTTCCGGATTTGGCGTATAGGTAGCGGCAACCCTGATGATCCGCTTGACGTCTTTAATGTCCTTTACCATTTCAAAGTGCACCGCGAGCAAAGCCGCCGCACCCATCGCGCCCACCAACCGCGGATTTTCCACAACCTCCACCGGGCGGTTCAGCACATCAGCGAGCACCTGACAGATATACGGCGCAATGGCGCTTCCGCCGCTGAAACGGACGGTTTTTGTGGTTTTAAAGGTTTTCTCAGATTCGGTCAGCATCCAGCGCATATGCAGGCAAATCCCCTCGATCACGGACTTTACCAAATCGCTCCCACGATTGATATTGCCGATATTAAAAAAAATGCCTCTTGCATTGGAGTCCTCAAACGGGCACCGGTTTCCGTGAATCCAGGGCGTAAACATTACGCCGTTGCTGCCCGCGGGTACGTCCGCAATATAATCGATCATATCATCATAGTCCAGCTCCGGAATCCCGTACCGGTCTTTCACCCACTCCATGCACTTTCCGGAGGTTTCAATTTCCGCCATGTATACATAGGAGTTCGGGTCTGCGCTGACCAGCCCGGCGATGATGCTGTTGATGTCCAGATGAAGCCGGTCCACCGTGGTGCAGACCCAGCCGGACGTGCCGGAATAGACGTTGACGTCGCCCAGCTCGAGGCTGCCGGCGCCCACCTGACAGAGGCTGTAATCCGCGCCTCCGGCAAGAACGGGCGTGCCCGCCCTGAGCCCAAGCTCCTGCGCGACCGACTCGCGCAGCGTGCCGACCACATCGGTTGCCTTGCAAATATCGGGTAAATGTTTCATGTCAATGCCAAACATTCTGCATAGCTCTCTGCTCCAGCACTGATGTTTCACATCGTACAAAAAAGTCACGCAGGCATCGTCCTGACTGGCCGTCATACTCCCGGTGGCCCGGCTGGTCAGGTACTCCTTGACGTCCAGCCATTTATGAGTTCTCGCGAAGATGTCCGGTTCGTTTTCCTTGACCCAGAGATATTTCCAGAGCGGGTCCTTGTCGCTTGCGGATACCGCGCCGGTAATGTGCAAAAAGCGGAGCAGCCGATGGAGACTGATTCCCTCCACTTTCAGGCCTCGGCGCATCCCTTCGTCAAATTGTTTTGCCGCGCGGGTGTCCATGCAGCTCATGCAGGGACGCAGCGCGTTTCCGTCCGCGTCTACCATCACCACTGCCTGGGCCTGTGAGCAAAATGAGATTCCGCCAATTTCTTCGCTGGAGATTTTTGTGCGCTGGAGCAATTTTTTGGTGCTCTCCGCAATGGCCGACCACCAGTCCTCGGGGTCCTGCTCCGCGCCGCCGTTTTCAAGAACATGCAGCGCATAGCTTTCCACCTCTCCGTCAATAAAGCGGACGCTGTCTTCGGACGAGATTCGAAACAGACACGCTTTAAGCCCGGTCGTTCCCACATCGTATGCAAGTACAATTTTTGACATGTGACATCCTCCTCGGTACTAAAATAGGTCTCTGTCTTTGCATAAAAAGTATATACCCACCAAAATAAATATGTCAATACATTATTGCACTCATATACAATATTTGTCTACAGTATACAAATTTCTACATTTTCTTTTTCTCTTCGCGCCGCAAAAATAGTCATTTTTCCAGTCGCCCATAATTATACGCAGGTTAAAAATTGAACTCTATAAAATAAACTTGCAAAATATCAAATCCGGGTTATAATAAAATGTACAATAAAGATAAAGGAAAGCTAGTAATTATGAAGAAAGCGGCCCCAAAATTGTCGCTGCGAGAGCGAAAAAAACTTCAGGTCGAAACGGAAATTACAAAAAACGCTCTGCGCTTATTCCAGAAAAAAGGCTATGCCGCGGTCAGTATTGAAGAAATTGCCGAGTGCGCCAACATCTCCAAAGGTACATTTTACAATTACTTTCCAAATAAGGACGATGTTTTAATCAAGATCGCGCATAACTCGATGAGAATCGTTTCTGACCGGCTCGACGTCATGCCGGATCATAGCGATCCGGTGAATCTGCTGCGGCAGACTTTTTATTTTCTTCTGGACGATATTTATTCCTGGCAGACAGTTGCCCGCGAAATTGCGCTTGCGGGCGTTACCAACGAAAACGCCCGCAACGTTGTTTATCAATTAATTGTGGACAATGTGCGCCGCGCACAGGAGATTGGGGTATTTCGCAAGGATTACAGCTATGATGTGATTGCGCGCTCCCTCATGGGCATTTATTACATTGCTATTTTTGGGCTGGATCCAAGTCTTTCCCTGGCGGAATGTAAAGCACAGTTGAACACCGCGTTTTCCATCATACTGGAGGGCGTTTTGTGCGACAAGGCAGTCAGTACAGAAAAACAGCAGTGAAAAAATGCACCACGTTCTCGTAAACGTGGTGCATTACAGCCCCTTCTCTGTCTGTTTGGCATGGTACATCAGGATGCTTTTTCACCTAAAATCGGATAATTCATCGCCTGGCACGCATTCCCGCCGGAGTTAGCATCTAATGACCAATCGCTGGAATTCAGCCACAACCCGCCGCCAAGTTTGGAATGATAGAAATACATGCCAATCAACAAGTTTGGCGCTCCTTCCATTGTCAGGAATTGATCAGAGACATGGATCGTGTCCATATTCAGACCATTCTGCACAAAAATTCCATCACCCGACGATGCCGTTCCACACTGCTTTTCGCAGTTGGAACGGCATATTTTCATCGAAGTTCGTCTGGAAAAATCGGACTGCCGCGAGGATGGTTCCTGGCGTCAAGTACCGCGCACAACGAAATGCTCACGCGCGGACACAAATGCCTGCGCTTCACGCGGGCATCCCCATGAGAGAACTGCGGCGTCCCGAAATCATGTTCTTTGTTACATGGCCGCCAGGCAGGATTTTACGGCCTCGAGCATGTTGTAGCAGTCCTGCTCGTAAATTTCACCCATGTTGGCCATTTGAATCATGCCCTGCTTGGCATAGTCCCCCTTGCCAACGTAGAAGGTGTAGCCTCTCTCTTCCATTCCTGCCAGAAACTTCGCCGCATCCACGCCCGCCGGCAGGAAAACTGAGGTCACTGTGTTGGACATATGCCCGTCCAGCAGAAGCCGCATACCCAGCTTCTTCACCCCATCGCGGATAATCGCCGCACAGCGCTGGTATCTGGCAATCCGTCCCGCCAGCGTCTCCTCTTCCACAATGTTCGTCAGCGCCACGTTCAGCGGCCAGAACAGGTTCACGTTCGGCGTGTTCGGCGTCTGATGCGTCGTCACCGCGCTCTGATAGTGCTTATACAGACTCAAATACACGTTCTTGCACTGATCGGCCGTCAGGCTCTCCAGCAGGCTCTTGCGTGCGCATAGGTACGCTGAACCCGGAAACGCGCCCACGCACTTGCCGCCTACCGACGTGGCAATGGCAATGTTCTTGTCCACGACGTCAATGTTCTCGCCGCCCGCCGCCGATACACAGTCCACAGACAGGAGCTTATTGTATTTTTTACACAGCGCGCCCACTTCCTTTACGGGGTTAATCATGCCCGTGCAGGTCTCGTGAAACACCATCGCAACCACTTTGACTTCGGGATGCGACGCCATGGTCTTTTCAATCACATCCAAATCCGGGTAGCTCGCCCACGCGAACGGGCAGTCCACCAGAGGAATCCTGTACTTATTGATGATCTCCAGCAGCCGTTCCCCGAACATGCCGTTGCGGATCAGCATCACTGCATCGCCCTCGCAGAACAGGGACGACAGCACCGTTTCATTGGCAGAAGTTCCCGAGCCGGAGACGATCACGCTGTAGTAGGAATCGTCGGCATGAAACAGCTTCAGAATCTTTTCCTGCGTGCTCAGAAACATATCCTCAAATTCCTTGCTTCTGTGGCAAATGTCATAGTGCAGAAGTGCGTGGCGCACATTGTCCTTTACCATGACAGGGCCCGGGCTGAACAGTTTGGGTGCACTCATTTGAAATTACCTCCATTTGATTGTTTGTATTCATTTATGATAAAAACGCACAATTTCTGTTGGAATGATTGCAGATTCCATCTATTCCTCAACGATTTTCGTTTTTCGTTGGATTTCGCAAAATGATTCAAATTCGCGGCGTAAGGCGCGCGCACGGGCCGCGCACTGGGTTCCCAGTGGACGGCTGGCGCTGTGGATGCGGAAATCAGCCGCGGCGCAGCCGGGCCGGAGCCGGTTGGTAATCCGGGGCAAGATCAAAGGGGTAGAAGTTCTTCGGCAGATACTTCCAGTCGAATCGCTTGAGGTTTGCCGCGCCCGCGCCGGGCGTATCCGCAAAACAGAACTCGCTGGCAAAGGAACCGTAGGGAACGCGGAAGGACGTATTGGCCTTCACAACCACCAGATCACACAGCTTTGGTTCAATGCCAAAGTGACGCAGAATCTGCGGGTCACCGGAGGCTGCTGTGTCCTCGCATACCATAATTTCAATGGAACCAAAGCGCAGCACCGCAGACATTCCCACATGGCAGGGAAATCCTCGTCCTGCCGGGCCCTCCTGGAGGTAGGCGCCGTCGTGCAGCGAGCGAACCTGGCCGACGGCTACCAGGGGTCCCGGCATACCGGGGGTAAACTTGGCGCCCAAGGTGAACTTTGCGGTATTGCCCACGCCGACGTCAAAGGCCTGCTGCACCGCCTCCGGATCCTTGACAAACATCCCTGCCCGAATGGTGGAGCCGCGCTCGATCATCCGCAGCGCTACCACAACACTGTCGCCCACCGCGCCGCCGTTGGGCGAGTCCGCTGCATCTACGAGAATGACAGGCTTGGGTATCTTTGGATTCTCCGCGCAGTCGATGACCTCGTCGACACTCATGAGTTTGGGCCAGTAGCCATCCCGGTTATCGTAGAGCTTTTGCGCCAGAAGGTCTGTATAGGTTCTGGCCGTCGGCTCGTCGGCAGCGATCACCGTCACGGTTGATCCAATGTCAGGGATATCCAGCCAGGGCTGGACCTGGAAGGTCGTAAAATCGAGGATTTTCCCCTCTTCGATGAGCTGGTTTCCATAATCGATGACACTTTTGAACGGCCCTTCCAGAGAGGTATAGCCCACGGGAGGCACCATCATGGGAATGATGGTGGAGGCCTGGCAGGTTGGCTCGCCCAGAAGCTTGCGCATCCCGAGCTTTGCCGCGCGGTAACCGGTCTCATAAAAATCGACATGGGGATAGGTCTGGTAGCCACAGATAATATCCGTGCTGCGGAGCATGCGCTCCGTCACATTGGCATGGAGATCAAAGGAGGCAGCAATGACAACCTTCTCATCAACCTGCTCGCGGAGAAACTCCAGAAATGCGCCGCAGGCGTCATCCTCGCTCTCGGTGCAGGTCGCACCATGGCACGAGGCAAAGATCGCGTCAAAGGGCGCCTCTGTCTCAATGTAATGGCGCATGCGTGTCAGCAGCAGCGCAAACACGGGATCCTCTACGCGCCCGCCGGAGGAGCTATAGAGAGAGATTGCAGGGATCACCTCACCACCGGCAGCTTCTGCGGCATCCATCATGCCGTGAAAGGCGCAGGGCAGCGTTTTGCACAGCTCATAGGCTTTCTTCCCCTCGGCATACCGGACGGCGGAAAACCCGCTCAGCGGCATCGCAATGGGGTTAAAGGTATTTGTTTCTTCATGGAACTCGCAGATTAACACGCGTTTCCTCTTATTCATCTCTGCTGTTTCCTTCCTATTTGTTATTAAACAGAGGCTCGACCGCGCTGTACAGGCGCTCAAATTTAGCAAAGGCGTCCGTGTAAGCCTGAACATTCTCCGGCTTTGGTTCATAACGATGCGCAACCACAATCTTGCCGTCCGCTTCGCCCAAATCCCTGCAAACCCCCAGCCCCACCAGCACGCAGTAAGCTGTGCCAATGGCCCCGGTATGCTTGGTGTCTCGCGGAACATTCACCGGAACCTCCATGATATCCGCGAGCATCTGCATCCAGACCGGGCTCAGCGAACCGCCGCCAATGGCAGACAGTTCTTTCGGGCTATCATAGCCCTTTTGCCGTTCATACTGCCGGCTGCACATCCGCAGGGTGTAGGAAATACCCTCCATCACCGCGCGGGTCATATGGCGCCGATCATGCTGGGCCCCGAGATTCCAGAAGGTGCCTCGCGCTTCAGGGCCCATCGGCGGGCGCTCCCCATAAAACCAGGGCAGTGCAATCAGGCCCTCGCTGCCGGCCGGGATCTGCTCCAGTTCCCGGTTCACCAGGTCGAAAACGCCGTCGCCCAACTCCGCAGACTCCGCCATATAGAAGCGGCTCACCGCCCAGTTGAAGCTCAGACCAATGGCGTTCATCGCACTCAACGCAAGATCGCGGGTCGCGTCAAAGGGAGAAACATACAGTTCCTTTGCGCTGTGCGGTACACTGTAGGCAACCCAGCCGGAGGTACCAAAGTAAATATGCGCCCCACCCAATCGGGCACTGCCGGAGCCAATGGCATTGGCGGGAATATCTCCGCAGCCGCCAAAAACCGGGATTCCGGGAACCAATCCCATCTCAGCCGCGGCTGTCGGCGTGACATGACCCACCAGTTCAGAGCTGTTGACCCATTTGGGGAATTTGCGCAGCTCCAGGCCGGAGAAGGACAGGATCTCCGCATACCGCTTCTGCAAAACGGGGTCGAAGGACCGAACGAAGCAGTTGGAAAGATCCATTGCCGCTTCCCCGGTTGCCTTCCACTTTAGGAAGGAGTTTGCCTCGAAAATGAGTGCCGCCTGATCGTAAATTTCCGGGCAGTTTTCCCGGAACCACATCAGCTTTGGCCAGTAATCAGCGGCGCAGAACAGATTCTCCCCAAATTGGGCGTTGAGCCGTTCGGCCTGGTCTCCAGCGCGGCAATCGAGCCAGATGATGCTGTTGTGCAGCACGCGGCCATCGCGGTCGACGGGAATGATCCCCTTCCACTGCGTACTGAACGCCAGCCCCGCAGCCCGGGCCGGATCCACAGCGCACCTCGCGATGACCTGCCGGGTTGCCTGGCAGACGCCCTGCCAGTAAAGCGCCGGATCCTGTTCGGCCCAGCCTTCGTGCTCCACATACAGCGGATACGACGCGGCCGCCGTGCCGAACACTTCCCCCTGCATACTCACAAGCGCAACTTTTACCCCACTGGTACCAAGATCATAGGCAATCACAAAGTTCTGATCCACTTGCGCTCGCCACCTTTCTTTCAGACTGCGTTGGCGGTCTCGCCGACGGCAGCCTCTTTTTCAAACTCCACAGCAGGCTTTGCCTTGTGGCAGCAGACAAAGTGGCCGGGGCAAATTTCCCGCTTTTCCGGCGCCTCCTGCATACACCGCTCATCGGCATAGACACAGCGGGTATGGAACACGCAGCCGGAGGGCGGATTGGCCGGGTCCGGCGCGTCCCCGATCTTCAGATTCAAATGGAAGCTCTCCTGGTGCACGCCCTTTGAAATGCTGGGTGCGGATTCCAGCAGCACCTGCGTGTAGGGATGCAGGGCGTTGGAATAAATATCCGCCGCCGGCGCTTCCTCCAGAATATGGCCGGCATACATAATCATAATATAGTCGGCGATCTGGCGAACCACCGCCAGGTCATGGGCCACAAACAGCATGGCGAGCTTGAACTCATCGCGCAGATCCATCAGCAGGTTCAGCACCTGCGCCTGCAGCGAGACGTCCAGCGCCGAGATGGGCTCATCGGCCAGAATGATCTCCGGCCGCTCCACCAGCGAGCGGGCAATCAGAACGCGCTGGCGCTGTCCGCCGGACAGCGACGACGGGTTGCGGAAGCGATAACCGGGATCCAGCCCGACCTTCTCCAGCGTTTCACAGACCCGCTGATCGATCTCCTTCTTATCCCGCATCCCGCCCAAAAGCAGCGGCTCGGCAAGGGACTCAAGAATGGTAAAGCGCGGATGCAGTGCGGAGGCCGCATCCTGGAAAATCATCTGCACCTTGCGCCGCATCTCCCGTTTATCCTGCTTGTTCAGTTCGTGGAAGTTCTTTCCATAGTAATAGACCTCCCCCGCGGTGGGGTTTTCAATGCCGAGCAGAACCCGCAGCAAAACTGTTTTGCCGCAGCCGGACTCGCCAACCAGAGCCACGGTCTCACCGGGCACAATCTTGATGTCCACGCCGTCGACTACATAACGGGTCGCAACCTGCCGATTGAGCATCCCCTTGCAGATGGGGTAATATTTTTTTAAATTTGTTACTTTCAGAATTGCTTCAGCCATGGTCATTCACCTCAATCCAGACGAGTATCTTGTGCCGTCTCATAATCCACCAGCGGATAGTGACAGGCCACCTGACGATCGTCGCTGATATGCACCAGTTCCGGAGTCTCGCGGAAGCACTTCTCCTGCGCCCACTCACAGCGCGCTGCGAAGGGACAGCCCTCGGGCGGGTTGGCCATGTCGGGCGGGAAGCCGGGAATGGACTTGAGCCGCTTGGTCTTGCGGGCCTCCAGCAGCGGCACCGAGCGCAGCAGTCCGACGGTATAGGGGTGGCGGGGCGCAACCAGCAGCTCACGCTTCGGCGCGTATTCTACGCAGCGGCCGGCATACATCACGAAAATATCGTCGGCGAACTGGGAGACCACGCCAAAATCATGGGTAATGATAATTACAGAATTGCCGACCTCTTCTTTGATTTCAATGAGGGCCTGAATAATTTCGGCCTGAATGGTGATGCCGAGACTGGTGGTGGGCTCATCGGCAATGAGCAGTTCCGGCTTAAAGATCATCGACATGGCGATGAAGATTCTCTGCCGGAAGCCGGCGGAATACTGGCAGGGATAGCATTTGCAGACGTCCTCCCAGTTGCGAATCCCGACGAGCTTGAGCGCGTCGCGCACGGCTTTGTTGCACTCCTCCCTGGAGGCATGCCTGCGGTGCACCCGGTAGGCCTGGCGCAGCTGGTCTCCAATGGTCATATAGGGATTAAAGGAGGTGTTGGGGTCCTGGAAAATCAGGGAAATCTCACGGCCGCGCAGCTTTGCCATCTCTCTGGCGGATTTTTTCAGCAGATCCTCGCCTTTGAAGAAAATCTCACCGGTCTCGATTTTACCCGGGTGATCGACAATCTGCATAATGGCGCGGGAGGTCACGCTTTTGCCGGAACCGGATTCTCCGATGATGCCCAGCACACGGCCCTTTCTCAGGGTGAAGTTGACGCCCTCGACGGCCTTAATCACGGTGCCGCCCGGCATATGGAAATAGGTGCGAAGGTCCTTGACCTCCAACAGCATCTCATTATTTTTCTGTTCCATCGTACGCCTCCGCTCCGTCAGTCTTTCAGCTTGGGATCAAATTGCTTGTGCAGCGCGTCGCCGATCAGCGTCAGGGCAATTGCGATGATGACGATCAGGATACCCGGCATTGCCGTGATCCACCAATGGGTCGAAATGTAATTCTTGCCGTCGCCCATGACGTTGCCGAGGGAAATCATGGGAGGTTGAACGCCCAGGCCCATAAAGGCCAACAGGGATTCAATAATGATCGCGCTGGACAGATCCATGGGCACGACCGGCAGAATTCCGGGCAGGACGTTGCGGCCCAGATAACGGCCGGCAATGCGCCCGTTACCGGCGCCCATCAGACGGGCTGCGGAGATGTAATCCATATTTTTTTCGATCATCGTGCTGCCGCGAATGTTTCGGGCGTAGGGGGCCCAAAAGGACAGCGCAAGCACGACAATCAGCGCCGGAATGGACTGGCCCAGCAGAGAGACAAAAATAATCACCAGCACGATGAACGGATAGCCCATCTGCACGTCAACAATGCGCATCAAAATGCTGTCCACCTTGCCGGGATAGGACATGCCGGAGAAAATACCGACGATGACGCCCAAGAGCACCGCGATGACAACCGCGCTGACACAAATCACCATGGACGTGCGGATGCCGAAGATCATGCGTGACAGCAGGCAGCGACCAATATAGTCGGTACCCAAGGGGTAGCGGAGATCGGTAAAGGGCTTCATCAGGCTAATTTTTGGATTGTTGAGCGTCGGGTCATTGGGCGCAATCAGCTCTGCAAAAATTGCCACAAAGGCAATGATTAAAATCACCACCAGGCCGATCGTAAAGGAGGGATTCTTTTTGCAGAATTTAAAAAAGGTCTTGATTTTGGCGGCTACGGGGTTGGCCCGAAAGGAAGGCTGTGCGCTCCATGTGATCTTCGCCATATTACAGACCTCCCTGTGCTTTACGGATCCGCGGATCCAGATAGAGATAGGAAATATCAATCACGGTGTTGATAATAATAAATACGGCCGCCAGCAACAACACCAGGCTCTGTACCAGGAAGTAGTCGCGGCGCAAGATGGCATTCAGGGTTTGCAGCCCCATGCCAGGATAACCGTAGATGTTTTCAATCAGCAGGCAGTTGCCCATCATAAAGCCCAGCTGGGACCCAACCAGCGTCAGGAAAGACACCAGGATATCCCGGAAGGAGTAGCCCATGAGTACCGTAAACCGTGGTACTCCCCGGGCTTTCGCAGCCTTGGAAAAGTCCCGCTCCATAGCGCCAAGCATGCCGGTCCGCACATTTCGCGCGAACACACCTGCGAGCGGCAGGCCCAGCACAATGGCCGGCAGAATGGCATATCGGATGCCTTTAAAGCCGGAGGCCGGCAGGAGTTTAAACTTGACCGCCACAATCTGAATGAGCATGATCGCCACCCAGTAGTTGGGCATGGACTGGAATAGCACAGCGATTCCGCTGAGCAGACGGTCTATGATCGTATTCTTGAAGATTGCCGCCAGCAAACCCAGTAACAGGCCCAAGATGACCGCGCTGGGCAGCGCCAAACCGATCATTACCAGTGTCGCCTTGTAGGAACTGGCAATGACGTTCGTCACATTGTCCTTGCAGAAGTAGGAATAGCCCAGATCGCCATTGAAAACATCCTTGATGTAGTTGACGAACTGCACCGGAATGGAGTCGTTGAGGCCCATCTCCTCGCGCAGCGCTTCCACGGTTGCCTCGTCGGCGTTGCCTGCCACGGAGCGGGCCGGATCACCGGGGATCAAACGCAGCAGCACAAACGTGACGATCAGAACGGCAATGACAACCAGAATGCCCTGCAAAAGCCGTTTGAAAATTGTAGTCAGCATATGTAGATACCTGTACCGGCAGAGCGCAGGTACGATCTCCTTTCGCTTCGATTAGAGATGCCCGGCATAGGCACTATGCCGGGCATCCGCTTGGTTATTTCACAGGTGCCTTTTTCCGTCTGAGATCAGCTCAAAGACAGCGCGGCGAAATTGATGTTGGAGGACGGTGTGACTGTCAGACCCTGCAGATTTGCAACATATCCATAGACCTGAACGGAGTCGAACAGCGGCATGTTGGTATTGGTCTCAACCAACAGCGGATACAGGTCATTCTGAATGCTGGCTCTGCGCTCCTCCGGAACGGTGATCGCGCTCTCCTTATCCAACGCTGCATCGACTTCCGGATAGCTGGAAAAGTTGCAGCGGCCGGTCGTTCTGTAGTGGTTTCCGAGAATAAAGTTGGTCGCACCGCTGCAGTTCATCCAGCCGGTATCAATCATGAGGCAGGAATCCTCTTCATACAGGTGCTGTTCCCAGGCGGCGGTCTCTTCCACAACCAGCTCAACCTGGATGCCGATCGCGTTCAGGTTAGAGACGATGTATTCCGCGTATTCCTTGGTTTTCGGATAGAAGCCGGTGGAGGTAATGTACTTGATTGTGGGCAGGCCTTCGCCGTTGGGATAACCCGCCTCTGCCAGCAGCTGTGCCGCCTTTTCAGGATCATAGGTGGGCAGGCCGTCGGCCGCAACATACATGGGGTTCACATGCGAGGTGTAGGAATCCGCCAGCACAGCATACCCCTGCATAATATCATTGACGATGGTCTCACGGTCGATCGCGTAGGAGATGGCTTTGCGAACCAGCTCTTGCTGCATCACATCCTGTGTGCACTTGAAGATGATGTACTTCTGTTCATCCACATAGACCTTCTGGTAGGCGATGGTGTCATCCGCTTCAATCTGCGCAACCTGCTCGATGTCAACACGTTCAATCAGGTGTGCCTCGCCGGTCTGCAGTGCGGCCAGACGGGTTGCAGGTTCCGCCACATACTTGTATTCGCAGTACTCCATCTTGGCGGCGTTATCCTTATCCCAGTAATTGTCAAATGCTTTCAGGTAAACCGTTTCATTTTCGTATTTGACAAACTGATAGGCGCCGTTGCCATTGAGGGTCTGATTCAGTGTGCCGGCATTGACATCGTCGGCAGACAAGACCGCCGCAGAGCAAAGCAGATCAAGCAGTTCTGCGCAGGGCGCCTTTGTTGTCGGCCACATTTTAATGGTATAGTCGTCCACAATTTCAGTTTCGAAGACACAGCCCCAATCGCCATAAGCGGCAGAATCAGGCCGCGAGGTCCATGCAACCGTGGCAGCAACGTCTTCCGCATTGAACGCAGAGCCGTCATGGAACGTTACGCCCTGACGCAGCGTCAGCTGCAGCGTATAGCCGTCATCCAGGTATTCCCAGGACGCGGCCAGGCCCGGTATGTAGTTGCCATCGGCATCCTTATGAACCAGATGCTCGAATACGTTCCATTCCAGGTGCTTGTTGGAGAGAATGGTGTTGCCGGTGGGATCCCATGTTCCCTGGAAGGCGCCGGAGGAGAGGACCACCAGCGTGTCTCCGCCAGAGCCGTTGTCGGCAGTCGTGCTGCCCTCGCCGGCGGTAGTTGCGCTGTCATCCGTGGTAGCCGAGTCTTTGGTGGCCTTGTCACTGCCGCAGCCGGTAAAAACGGTCGCGAGCATCAGCATTGCCAAAAGAAGAACCAATAATCTTTTTGCCTTTTTCATGTTTTCCTCCTTACTCTATTACCATTATTATTTCTCGGGAATCCCCGGTCTCCCGTTTCTTGAGCCTGCCGCCCTTCCGGCGGCGTGGCGCTTTGCGACGCTTGTGCAAACCATCCTATCTATGAGGTATCCCGGTCATCTTCGGTGAGGGGCCGCTTTGTGCCGCTGCATGAGAAAATCAGACAAAGGAACCGCTGCGGAAGCACATGCCGGATTGTTTGACTGTTCTCCCTTTCATCAGGAGGCTCGATTTGCAAGGGATTATTTTGGACAACCTCGGCAGACCGCTTTCGAATCGCACTTGGCGCTCCCTTTTTTCCATGGCATCGTCATGCAAAGCGGCGGTTCTCCGGGTGATCGGAGGAAGGAACGGATCCCACCTTTTCAGGCAGAAAACAGACATCGGTTTGTGGCGAAAATGCACAATGCAAAGACATTTTCAGGAGGCATCTCCAACAGATTGCTTGCCTTTCTTGAGCCGAGTATACCACCCACATTTTGGAATGTCAAACATTATTTGACTAAAAACGGTCACAAAATTTGAGGTTTCACAGATTTTTATGTTGTCATCGCCACAATCAGTGCGACTCCCTGCTATATTTCACAAAAATCATGTGGGATTTCAGTCAAAATGGCAACTGGAGTTGGTGACTGCAAGATCATATGTGAATGTTTCGTACATATTTGGCAAATTTTACCACTAATTTTTTTAATCCTCTACTACCCCTTGCAAACCCTAAAATCCATGTTTATAATAGAGAAAAGAAAAAACTACCAATCCGGACCGCCTGGATGTCTTCAACACACGATGGAGCATCGGGCATATAAAGGAGGGAACTTCAACATGACGGCAACTGAGCGCCGGGAAAAAATCGTCGCAATGCTGCAGCATACCAATTTCATCAAAATAACAGATGTTGTCTCACAATTTGAAATTTCCAACGAGACAGTTCGCCGGGATTTGGACTATCTTCAGGATCAGAAGCTGATTCGTCGGGTTTACGGCGGCGCAATTTTAAAGGAGCGGACACAGACTGTCCCCTCTCACCAGTCCCATCTCATCAGCGAACTCAGCGCCATTGGCCGGGCCGCCGCGGATCTGGTCGTGCCCGGTGAGTCTGTCTTTTTGTGCAACGGCTCCACCACGCTGCAGGTCGCCCACTATCTGCGCAGCCGGAGCAATATTACGGTTGTCACGAATTCCCTGGCAATCATCAACGAATTGGCCGACTCTGAGGTGAATCTAATCATTTTGGGCGGCCGATTGAGCAGTGGAGAACGTGATATTTCCGGAGATCTGACGGTTGACTGCGTCAACCGTTTCTATTGTGACAAAGCGTTCTTCGGCTGCGGCGGCGCCACTATGGAGCTTGGCGTCATGGATTATAATTCCGGCAGCATGCCGCTGCACCCCTATGTCATCCAGCGCTCTGCCCAACACATTCTGGTGGCCAGCAGTCAAAAATTCGGCACGCCCGCCTTTGTCACGGCCTGTTCTCTGGACGATGTGGATCTCATCATTTCCGACACCCAACTGTCGGAGGACTATCAGACCCACCTGCGTGAGCATGGCATTGAACTTTTGCTCGTTGACGCCGAGCCGGAGGCTTCCGGCAAGACCGACGACTGAATTGCAGCGCAAAATGACCACGGTTTCGTGAAAAGGAGTGTTCAAGCGCGGCGTCCGGCAGGCATTTGCCCTTGCGGCTCATGCTCTGCCGGACGCCGTTTTTTTCCGCGTTCTCCGGCGCTCCTTTTCGCATACGGCACAGTTTGATCCCGCAGCCGCGCCGTTTCCTGGTCGCAAAATTGCGATGTTCGAGTGACCAATCCTGCAATTCGACAAAATTCGAACTTAGTCTTGCTTCTTTCTTCCAAAATGCTATAATTTATACACAGCACGTTTTTTATGGTATTATGGCGATACAGAGACGGAAAGAAGCTTTTGCGGGGACGATGGACGCCGTCATTCCCAGAAAAAAAAACGAGAAGGCGATGGTGTCGGAATTGAAGCAGAACAAAAACGGGTTTACGCTGGTCGAGCTCATCGTGGTCATCGCAATCCTTGGAATTCTTGTCGCGATTGCAATTCCGGCCTACATTGGCTTTGTAACGCGCGCCAAAATTACGGCAGATCAGGTTACGCTCGGATCATTAAACAGGGCAACTCAGGTTTACTATGGCGAGGAACCGTCTTCAAACCCGTTTGAGGTCATCGGCACATCAGACGCCGTTCTGATGCAAACGCTGGTGGACGAGAGCTTTTTCTCCGAAACGCCTGTTCCACAGCAAAAGGACGTTTCTTTCCTCTGGAATTTTGGGAATAAGATATGGCTGCTCTCCGATGACGCTTCAAACGTCTATGGCCTTTCGGTCGCAGATGTTACTTTGGGCGTAGGCGGTCATACAGGCTATATCAAGGGCAGTTATTCTGGAACAGCAACGGATATCCTCATTTCAAAAACGTTGGATGGAACAACGATGACCAATATCTGGCAGGATGTCTTCGCGAATAAAGGGCTGACTTCTCTCAGTTTCCCTGCCGACAGCGGGATCGTCCGAATCCACGCAAGAGCGTTCAATCACAATAATCTGACGGAGGTTGTCCTTCCGAACAGCGTAAAGCGGTTGGACTATGGCGCATTTTGGAACAATGATATCACAAAGGTTACAATCGGCTCGGACGTCATTCTGGAGGACCAGGTATTCAGAAACAACAACGCATTCCGAGACGCCTATACCGCAAACGGCGCGGGAACCTACCTGTATCAGGATGGCGCATGGGTCAAACAGTGAGCGGTTCCGGCCAAAAAGACAAATCCGTTTCAACGTCTTCTAAAACGGATTTGTCTTTTTTTTAGATTTGACAGCAAATAAAAAAAGATAGTTGATTGGATCCTCTCGTTCTGTATGTTAGAATTCGACTAAGTGACTCGCGATATTCTTTGCTTTCGGAATATTATAAACGTTTTCAGGAGGACTTGACTATGGAGCACCTGGATCAGGAGACGGTTCAATTGTCCGACAATATCAGTCTCCAACATCAACGGATCAGTCAATCAAACGCCGCCAAAATATCGGAAAACAATGCAGATACGAACGCACTGCCATTATATGAGATGTTCGGTTTTCTATCCAGCGCCTCACCCATCGGGCTTATTATCACAGATACTGACGGGGTAATTATCAGTTTCAATAAAACCATACATGATTTATTTGGAATCACCCTCGAAGAGTACCGAAATACAAATATCTCCGAATTATACGCGAATCAGAAGGATCGGCAACACCTGCTTGCCATGTTCGCCGCGTCAAATACAGTGCGTGACTTTGAAGTCGAGATGAAACATAAGGACGGAATCACGCGGATCGTACTTGCCAATATTGATAATATTCAGTTTCACAGCGAGCATGTATTGCTGACCTCAGTATATGACATAACACAATATATACAAAGACAGGCTAGCTTGAGAGAGTCCGACAGAACTTACCGCACTCTTTTCAGCAATGTACCAGTTGGAATTACTGTTACAAACTTTCAGGGCGATTTAATGATCCGCAATCATGCCATTATAGATCTTCTCGGCTACAGTGCAGATGAATTAAAGAACATGAGCATACGGGATTTTTATCTGATCCCCGCCGACCGGCTGCAGTTGCTTGATTTAACAAAAAGGCTCGGCAATGTGCGGGACTTTGAGACAAGGTTACGGCATAAAAACGGCAATGTGGTTTCAGTATTGATCAACATCGATATCATTGAATTTAACAATCAAAAAAACTTGCTGCTTACCTCGATACGCGATATTACGAATCTGAAGCAAGCCGAATATGAACTGGCCAAAGAGCGTGATTTTTCAAATGCCATTCTAAATATCGCGGCAACCTTGATTGTCGTCCTTGATCGTAGCGGTATCATTACCAAGTTTAACCGGGCGTGTGAACAAATCACCGGGTATTCCTTTGCTGAAGTTGACGGAACGTATTTGTGGGACAATCATTTTTTTGATCCTGTCATCACCCGGGAAGATATCAACCAACTGCTAAGCGACAATAGTCTTGGTACCTATGATACTGTGCTGGTTTCAAAAAATGGAGCGAAACATCTTGTTTCATGGTCATTTGCGGCAATTATCAATAGCGAAAGGCATACCGAATATGTCATTGCCACCGGTATTGACATCACGAAGCGGCAACAGGCTGAGGATGACCTGCTGAAAGCGAATCGGGAATTGGCATCCTGGGTGGAACAGCTTCGGCAAAGAACCGCAGAACTGAACCAATTAAATGAAATGGGCGAACAGCTTCAAAGCTGTCAGACTGTAACCGAGGCCTGCGCCATCAGCGCCCTGTATACCAAACGGATCTGCCCGGACAGTAACGGAGCGTTATATCTGATCAAAGAATCCAAAAATATTGCCGAAGCGGTGGAGGTATGGGGAACGTCCGACTATGTGCAAAAAGTGTTTGAGCCTTTAAGTTGTTGGGCAATCCGGCGCGGGAGGCAGCATCTTGTCGACGACAACCACCCTGGCCTGCTTTGCAGACATATCACCGGCCCTGAGTCCGGCCAATATCTCTGTGTCCCCTTGCTGGTAAACGGAGAGGCGATCGGAATTCTCCATCTGAACCACGTCGATTTTCCCGGACAGGGACAGAATCAAACAACAGCCCCGTCATATTCGGACCTAAAAGTACAAATCGTTACGACCATCGCGGAACATATCTCGCTTGCATTATCAAATCTGAAATTAAAAGAAACCCTTCGTCAGCAGTCAATTCGAGATGCGCTTACCGGCCTTTTTAACAGGAGGTACATGGAAGAGACGCTTGCGCTGGAGCTGAACCGGGCGGAACGGGAAGACAAACCGGTCGCGGTGATTATGTTTGACATCGACCATTTCAAGGATTTTAACGATCTTGTCGGACATGACGGCGGAGATGCATTATTGCGCGAATTAGGCGGATTTTTAAAGAAAACCACGCGCGGCGGAGATATTGTCTGCCGATATGGCGGGGAAGAGTTTCTGGAGGTACTGCCTGGTGCAAATTCAGAAAGTGCACGACTACATGCCGAAAAAATTCGTCAGGGCGTGAAAGAATTGCTGGTATACCATCTCGGAAAACCGCTTGCGAAATGTACGATCTCCCTTGGTGTTGCTGTCTTCCCAGAAAACGGATTCACCAGTGAAGCCCTGCTGAAAGCTGCCGACAACGCCCTTTACCGCGCGAAAAACGACGGCAGAGACAGTGTCGTGATGGCTTAGCGCGCAAAGGGAATCCATCCTGTCAGGCGGAGCGTCCAAACGTAAACGCAGCTGGCCCGTTGCCTGCAACCCATTGCGATAACTGAATTTCTCCAGGTTCGATTCCTTCACTCGGACCAAAGCAGGGTAAAATGAGAATTTTTACCCTGCTTTTTATGCGATATGGCACACAGCAGGGAGAACGCCTTCGTTTCTCCCTGCTGTTTTCTTGCAAAACATGCTGACACGCAATATGTTAGTATTGACAATAGTGTGTGACATACAGTATAATAATGCCGGAGGTGATCCCATGTCGGAAAAAGAGCAAATCCAAAGTTTTATCACAGAGCTTCGTCGGGGCAGCCTGACGCTGGCTGTTCTGGCGTGTCTGGAGCAGCCGCACTATGGCTATGCGCTGCTGCAAACGATGCAGGAAAAGAATATCGAGATTGAAGCCAACACGCTGTATCCGCTACTGCGTCGTCTGGAAAGCCAGGGCTTGCTGCTCAGCGATTGGAATACCAGTGAGAGCAGGCCGAGGAAATTCTATACCGTCAGCGAAAAAGGGCGTCAGGTATATGACGAGCTGATGGCGGAATGGGAAAAAATGCGCAACAGTATTGACAGTATTTGCGGAAGGGGTGAACCGGATGGATCAACTGATTGAGCGCTATGTGTATGATGTCACGCGCCGTCTCCCGGAAAAAGATCGGAAGGACGTCGGCAAAGAGCTAAAATCCAATATTTATGACATGCTGCCGGACCGTGCGGAGGAAGCCGAAATCAAAGCGGTTCTGTATGAGCTGGGGGCGCCCGCTTCCCTGGCGGAGAAATACCGGCAAAAGCCCCGTTATCTGATCTCGCCCGCGATGTATGATGACTATGTGCGCGTGTTAAAATGGGTTTTGCCATTGGTTGGCGTTGTGGTTCTGGTGATCGGCATGATTTTAGGCGCGATTGACGCCATCAAGGACGGCATGGTTGACTTTTCCGTTTTTATGAGCAGCCTGCTCAAAAACGGCATTTCCATGGGTGTGTCCGCGGTGTTCCAGGCGCTTGTATGGACGACGGTTGGCTTTGCGATTGCCGAACGCTCCGGCGCCAGAGAAAACAAAGGCAGCAAACAGGAATGGACCATCGAAGCGCTGCCGGACATTTTGCCCAATGATAACGTCAGAATTCCGCTGTCCGACAGCATTCCCGAGCTGGTGCTGACCGTGATCTTCTCTGTCGTGGTAATTTTGATGTGCAGTGGGACCTTGCCCATTTTGTTTACGATTCGAACCGGCGATACCCAGATCCATAGCCTGCTTGGCGCCGCCTTCCTGGCAAAATGCGTCCCCGCCATTGCGGTCACGGCTTTTTTCAGCGTCTGCGAATGCATCATTAAGATCAAGGTGCGCAGATGGACTCCGTTGGTCTGCGGCGCGGTCATCGTAAGCTGCCTGGTAAATATGGGCGTGATTTTCTACCTGATTACCCTGCCTGATTGGTTCAGCACGGAATTTACGGCTTTTCTGCAAAGCAGGGATTGGGGCAGGATCGAGCTGCTGCGTTTTATGGGAACGCCCGTCGCAAATCCCGTCGGCGTCTCAATTTTCATTGTCGTTGCCGTTCTTTCCCTGGTGGGATGCGGTCATGCCGTTTTCAGAACCCTGGAGAACAAAAAGCAGTCGGATACCTGACCCGACCGGCAAAACCTGCGCGGTCCATCCCGCGCGAGGAAGGCTCCCCCGCGCGCCGGCGCGGGGGAGCCTTCTGATTTCGCGAAATACCGCCTGCCGATTGCCGGGCGACCGCTGCCAGGACCGGGCCCCCGGAGGAACATCCCGAAAATAGCACGAATATGCTACTCTATGATGAAGTCGGAGGTTATGCTATGCAGGAACACTATCCATTCGTAAATCCACCCCTTCCCTATGCTTACGACGCGCTCGAGCCGTACATCGATACCAAAACCATGCACATCCATCACGATCGGCATCTGCAAACCTATGTGGACAATCTCAATCGCGTGCTCCATGACGAGCCAAACCTGCAAACCTGGTCGCTGGAGCGGCTGCTCTATCACGCAGACAGGCTGCCGCCGGCGATCCGGCAGTCCGTCATCAACAATGGCGGCGGCGTTTTCAATCACATCTTTTATTTTGACGGCATGTCCAGTCCGGAGACAACTTCGCAGGCCGTGACGCTCGATCGGGCCATCATGCGCAGCTTCGGATCGAAGGAAAATTTCTATTATGCGTTTCAAAAGCAGGCGCTTTCCGTGTTTGGTTCCGGGTATGCCTGGCTTGTCGTGGATCAATGCGGGAAACTGAAAATCGTGACGTCGGCAAATCAGGACTCGCCCATTGTGCGGAATTTGTGTCCCGTCCTGGGGATTGACGTTTGGGAACACGCATATTATCTGAAGCATTATAATGAGCGGGCGGCCTATGTCGACGATTGGTTCCATGTCATAAACTGGGGGCGCGCCGAGGAGCTTTATAAAAACTGCGCGCTGTGGCACAGAGTGCTCCAATAATCCGGCGGTCTCCCAAACTTCCGCACAAGCAACGCAAACGATCCATGTGTCAGGATTCGCACCTGTACATGGATCGTTTTTTGGCGCGGCGCTCTGTACAAAACTCAGTTTTCTGTGAGCTGTGCGGTCAGACGCTCCAGATTTTTTACGGTAGCCGGGTCGAGAAAATGCTCTATTTTCTCGACCTGCTCCAATTCATTGTCGGAATGATTTAATGCGCACAGAAAACGATGGATCACTTCGTGACGGTACAGCAGATACTTGCCCGTCTCCCGCCCTTTGTCCGTCAGATAAATATCTCCGTACTTTTCCGCCTGAATGAATCCGGACAGGCCCAGCTGCTGCACCATTTTTGTAGCCGAGGATGTTTTCACATGGAGCATTTTGGACAGATCGCTCACCCGGACGGATTCCTTCGGCCGCGTCAGGCGAAAAATCATTTCCAGATAGTCCTCCATGGCGCTGGTCAATTCGCCGTCCGCATTGATCGCGTAACCCTTCATGGTATAAAACCCGTCTGGCTGACTCATTTCCCGCACCTCTTCCGCGCCGCGCGAAGATCGGTCACCATTCACGCCGGCGTGCATAACATGGTGATAGAAAGTTTCCTGATCCTAATTTATTCGAAGGGTGCATCGATTATGAATGAGCAGATTTGTTTGAATGATATCAGGCCCGGTCAGCATGCCACTGTCAGCTCTCTGCAATCGACCGGGAGTATGCGGCGGCGTCTGTTGGACATTGGGCTGATTGAAAATACAGAGGTCGAATGTCTGGGGAGAAGTCCGGGGGGAGACCCCACGGCTTTTCTGATCCGGGGCGCGGTCATCGCAATCCGGTCCGAGGATTGCCGCAATATCCTGATTCACGCAGTATAATGCCGGAGCATTGGAATGGGTCTGACAAACAGTTCCATCGGAATCAAAGCCGTTGATTCCGGTCTGATCCTGCAAAAGAGGACGCCCGGCGACCTTGTCGTCGCCCTGGCGGGCAATCCCAACGTCGGGAAGAGCACCGTGTTCAACAACCTCACGGGCCTCAACCAGCACACCGGCAACTGGCCGGGAAAGACGGTCACAAACGCGCAGGGCTGGTGCGCAGCCGGAAATCACTCCTATGTGATGGTGGACATTCCGGGTACATATTCCCTGATGGCCCATTCCGCGGAGGAGGAGGTCGCGCGGAACTTTATCTGTTTTGGAGATCCGGACGCGGTCGTTGTGGTCTGCGACGCCACATGTCTGGAGCGCAACCTCAACCTTGTCCTGCAAACGCTCGAAATTTCGTCCAAGGTCGTCGTCTGTGTCAATCTGATGGATGAAGCGAAGCGGAAAAATATTCGAATCAACTTGCCGCTCCTTGCAGCGCGGCTGGGCGTGCCGGTCGTCGGCGCTGTCGCAAGAAAAAAGAAAAGTCTGGCCGGGCTGATGGAGGCGATTGACCGCGCAGCAGACGCGCGCGGTCAGCCTACGCCTCTGTCTGTGCGCTATCCGGACGTCATCGAGGCCGCAATTTCCGAACTACAACCGCTGCTGCAGCGGAAATCCGGCGGGAAACTGAACAGCCGGTGGCTGAGTTTGAAGCTTCTGGATCAGGATGAATCTCTGATCCGGGAAATCAACGCTTACCTGGGCGAGGAGTTTTTGCGGGACGAACAGCTAAGCGATACGATCGCGCGGGCGAAACAAAGCCTGGCCGAGCAAGGAATTGACGCCGATCGCCTGAAGGATCTGGTCGTATCCGCGCTGGTAAACAGCGCGGAGAACCTATGCCGTGGCGCAATTACCTATGAAAAACGCAATTACGACGCCTCCGACCGCAGATTAGATCAAATCCTCACCAGCAAGCTCACCGGATACCCCGTGATGCTCCTTCTGCTGGCTCTGGTATTTTGGGTGACGATTGCGGGCGCGAATTACCCGTCGGAACTGATTTCACGCGGCCTGTTCTGGGTGCAGGACAGACTGACGGCCCTGTTCCAGTCTGTCGGCGCGCCCGCCTGGCTGCATGGGATTCTCGTTCTTGGCGTTTACCGGGTCGTCGCCTGGGTCGTGTCCGTGATGCTGCCGCCGATGGCCATTTTCTTTCCGCTGTTTACGCTGTTGGAGGACGCCGGATACCTGCCGCGCGTGGCCTATAACCTTGATAAGCCCTTTCAGCGCTGCTGTGCCTGCGGAAAACAGGCGCTTTGCATGTGTATGGGATTCGGATGCAACGCCGCGGGCATCATTGGGTGCCGGATCATCGACTCCCCGCGGGAGCGGCTGCTGGCGATTCTGACCAATAACTTTGTTCCCTGCAATGGCCGCTTTCCCGCGCTGATTGCCATACTGACGATGTTTTTTGTGGGAACCGCGGGCGGTGTGTTTGCCTCGCTGCTCTCCGCCGTGCTGCTGACAGCCGTCATTGTGCTCGGCGTTGCGGTGACGTTTGCGGTCACCAAATTGCTCTCCAAAACCCTGCTCAAAGGCGTTCCGTCCTCCTTTACGTTGGAGCTGCCGCCCTACCGCAGACCGCAGATCGGCAAGGTGATCCTCCGCTCCATTTTCGACAGGACGCTGTTCGTGCTGGGCCGGGCGGTTTGCGTGGCGGCCCCCGCCGGGCTGGTCATTTGGCTCATGGCAAATATTTCAATCGGCGACGCCAGCATTCTGAATCACTGCGCCTCCTTTTTAAACCCCTTCGCCCACCTGATGGGGCTGGACGGCGTCATTTTGATCGCGTTTATTCTGGGTTTCCCCGCCAATGAAATCGTCATTCCGATTATCATTATGGCTTACATGGCACAGGGCAGTATTCTGGAACTTGACAGCCTCGCGCAAATGAAACAATTATTTGTCGCAAACGGATGGACCTACGTCACAGCGATCAGTACCATGCTGTTTTCTCTCATGCACTGGCCCTGCTCGACCACACTGCTCACGATCAAAAAAGAAACCGGAAGCTGGAAGTGGACGGCGCTCGCGGCGGCGATACCGACGTTGGTCGGCGTCTGCTCCTGCATCCTCTTTACCGCCGTTGCCCGAATCATTGGATAACTTCGCCGGGAAAACGCCGGGGTGTGCAGAACCGCGAATTCCCATGATCGAAGGCAAAGAGAGCACCTGCCCGAGGCAGGTGCTCTCCGCTTGATGATCCGCTGCGGTTTCCCGTGGGTTATCCGAGCTGTCCCGGAAGCTTCCGCTTTTCCTTCGGCGGGAACTGCGCGTCGAAGGCGTCGATGTCGACTCCTTCGCAATCGTACCCGTCCGGATCGGCATAGGTTCCCGTGATCCCGTCGAGGAAGCCGGGCTCCAATTCCTTGATCAGAAAGTACGGAACCGCCTCTTCTCTCGGCTCTGCCGCATAATGGATGCCTTTGGTACTCGCCACCACAAAACCGGATTTCCCGTAAAAATCGAGATTACCGGTAATCGCCAGCGCCTTTGCGCCGAGCTTTTTTGCCTGTTCCATGGAATCCTGCAACAGCGCCGCGCCGTAGCCCTGGCGCTGGAAGTCGGGGTCCACACTGATTGGGCCGAAGGTCATAATGGGAATGATTCTGCCGTCATCCGCATGAATTTCAGAAGGCGCATACATGACATGCGCAATGATTTTCCCCTCTACCGTCAGGCACAGGCTCAGTTCCGGGATAAAATCGGGACGCGTGCGATAACGGCGCAGGACATAATGCTCCAGGCATCCCGGACGGTATACGTTCCAAAATACTTCTCTCGTCAAGTTTTCGACTTCGCTGTAATCGGCGCTTGTTTCCAAGCGGATGCTGTAGACATGTTTCATCGTGTAATTCCTCCAAAATTGTTGTTAGGCAATGATGGGAGGCTTGTGCAGAGATGGATTGACGCAAACCTCCCGGTCAGCGCACAATCTCCAAGGTATTGCTCTTTTTCAAACAGCATTCTCCTAAGTTTCATTCAATCTTTCGACTGTAGCTCCAGTGTAGCAGAAACTGGCAATGAATTCAATCCTGCCTCTTCAAAATTCAGGCTGCCCCCCCAAACATGCACCGCAAGCATGTTTGATGGCCGTAATATCCATGGTTGAGACGGCAGATGGGCGGAATCGGCACTGGAATTTGTGGGTGGCTACTGGAAATATACTTAATGGTTAGCTCACACAATTACATGGTGTTCCGTTGAACATCGTGGACACCAAGCATTTGATGCTGATTATTCTGACGGTTTCAAATTATTAGGAGATTTTTCGGTTCAATCCCCATGAATTGAGTAAGTGCATTTGACATACTTACAAGACCTTGATTTACTCTCCCCAGTAAGTCACAATATTCTTTCCCTCCAAAGCAACTTTCAACTAGTCCGAAAAATGGAATGGCGTAGTTCAAATAGTTGTCGTCAATTAAATACTGCGCTTTGTTAATAAAACCATAGTGCATTAGACAACTCCTAAAATCAGGATTAATAATTGGCTCTACTTCAGCTCGAATGGTTACGAGCGTGTCTCTAACTGCACCACTTGGTAGATTCTGAGATATTCGGTCCAACTGCATGAATGCATAATACAATGAGATATATTGCACTCGGAGCTTCCATGGATTTGCATCTTTGACAATGTCGTTGATTATGTATAGGCAATAGTTTACGCTGCATAAAATGTGCAAAATAAGCAAAGAAATTGCTTTCGAAAGCCCACATTCCTTGTTACACAGTGGTTGCATATCGGTAATAATATCATAATAAAAAAGTGTGTAGCGCTTATTGGCAATCAAGGGAATCCCTGGGATAGAATATTTTGAAAGCCCTTTAGAAACAGAATTAATTACTGTACCAATTGCTTTCCCCAAAAGCCCAATATCCACATTTGATAAATCACATTTTTCCATTTCTTTTGGTTGAAATAGGAAAAGCAAGTATTGGGTGTTTGTTATTATGTGAGATTTGCTATCATATATAATGCCAAGATTGTGATGCAAATACAAGTCATCCAGTATTCGATCAATCTTTTCTGTAGATAAAGTTGCTATATCGAATCGTTTTCCAAAAAGCTTTAGTTTAGAACGCACAGTTTCGATTGAATATCGAGATGCATTGCTAATGGCAATGTTTTTGCCCTGAGAATGACAATAATCTTCAAAAGATTTACAGAATAGCGATAAATATGGCATGGATGACAAGAGAATATAGGGCTGATTCAGTGTTGGCACCAATGCTTTTAGTGTTTCACAGTCGTTCTTTATCATTTTCATGGCAAGAAGATGATAGTATTCGTCTTTTGTAACTGGCATAATCATACCTCACTAAAACTCACCATTTTTCCCATAATAACCCCAAGTTGAGGTTCTCGGTATTCCGGAAAATGTTACAAGTCACTGAGAAAATCATACCACCGATTTGGCAAAAAGACCAGAGAATTGTCAAACGATGGAAGAAAAGCGGCGCATTCGGGATGCCGGGCAGATTTTAGCTCCATCGCAGCGGGTCGCGGCCATAAAGGCGGGCAAGGGAGCGGCAAGGGCGGATACCGTCATTTTGTTCGCCGGAATAAAATAACCTGAAATATTTGCCTACGCGGGCGACGTACTTTTGTCACCACAATCTTTTCTATTTCAGAGCTTTTTATCTGAACTGCTGCAGAAACTGTTTCACAAGTCCCTGCGTCATTGCATCGGCCATCATGAGCGCTTGCTGCTCAATACTACCAAAGGCGTTGATGCTGTCCCCATATTTCTGGGTCAGGATATCAACGGCTTCGACTTTCGTCATTGCAAGGTGGTCGTACAGCATTTTCCGCCACTCCTGCGCCGACCAATATGGATTGATACTGCCCAGGAAGTCCGCAATCTCATCCGCGTTTTCGTACCATCGCTTGTCAGCATCGGCAGCCGCGGCACTGTCGCCGGCTTTCGCCGCCATAACAAGCTCGGCTGCAATGGTGAGATGGCTTGTGAATAGCGCTGCAAATTTTGCGGCAATGTCTTTCCCATAAAACGGCTTCAAAGCCTCTTCAAAATCTTTGGGATTGCGCAGGAGACGATCGGCTACAGCTTTCGTATCCGGCAGTCCAAACGCCGCGCTGAGAATGAACAGTCTCGTCCAATAAACATGCTGTTCCCACAACAGACGCATATGGTTGCTCAGCTTCTGCTGCGCCATGCTGATGCACTCTGGCATGGACTGCGGGGGCATCCGCTGCGCGACGCATTCCTTGGGAATACAGATGACCTGCCCAATACAAAGATTCTTTTCCTGAAGCGTGGGATTCGCCGACATGATCGCCTCTGTGGTGATATGAAAGCGCTGCGCAATCAGCCACAGAGAATCTCCGGGTCTGATCCGATAGGAACAGGTATCGGCGGGACATGGAGGCATAGGTATCACGACCTTTCCAATCACTACGATATTTCATACTATAATCCTATGATTATTTTGATGAGGATGTTCCCCGCCATGGATAAAACCCGATAAAAAAATCGCTTCTACAGGGTGATTTCTCACTTCCTATAGAAACGATTCTGGTGCCGGTGGCCGGACTCGAACCGGCACGCCATTGCTGGCGGTGGATTTTGAGTCCACTACGTCTACCATTCCATCACACCGGCGTTTGTATCAACGCGCCGCCAAAAAACCGGAATTCGGCGGGAGGTTGAGAAGGGATGTGCGCGCAAAAACGGGATTTCAATGTTCAGAAGCTCAAGCACCGATCAGCGGCTGCGCACACAGGCAGGGTACGGCGCACGGCGGATGTTACGTCCGGCACGTTTGCCGACTCCTTCTCGCCGACTGATCTCACCGCGCTATTATACAGGATTCCCTTCTGTTTTGCAAGCACCAATTCGGGGAATGCGCCGCCGAAACGCAGCGCTCATTCAAAGCCGGCGATTTGTACGGACAGGTGCTTGGACAGCACGGCCAGCGAGGTTGCCATGTTCTCATTCTGCACCAGAATGTTCTTGGGTACGTCCAGATGGGCCGGCGCGAAATTCCAGATGGCGAGGATGCCGCTGTCGATCAGCAAATCGCAGACGCTCTGCGCGCGGTCGGCGGGGACCGTAATAATCCCCATCAGAATTTTATTTTCCTGGCAGAACTGTTTCAGCCCCGACACCGGGTAGATCGGTTTCCCGCTCTTTTTTTTGCCCTGCAACGCAGGGTTTTCGTCAAACGCAGCCACAATATTGAGTCCGTACTCCGCAAACCCGGTATAGCCCATCAGCGCGCCGCCCAGGCCGCCCGCACCGATCAGCACGGCTTCGTTTGTGTTATCATAGCCGAGAAATTGTTCGATATCTTCGATCAAACTGCCCTTATTATAGCCGATTTTTGGGCGCCCGCCGTCGGACACCAGCGCCAAATCTTTTCTGACCTGCACCTCTCCGAGGCTCAACGCGGTGGCCAGTGACGTCGCGGAGATATTGACAGGCCCGTTTGCCTGAGATTTTAAATATGCCAGATAGACCGGCAGCCGCTTCAGCACGGACTTGGAGATTTCTTTTTGCTGCAAGGTTCTCACTCCTGATTGGTCATAATACACGGTATTTTAGCACATTTCTCCGACAATAACAACAATTTTTTCCTCAGCAGCAAATCTGTTTGCCGATATCCCGCCGCAGCCGCCGCATGATTCTCTTTTCCAGACGCGAGATATACGACTGCGAAATTCCCATCATATCGGCGACCTCTTTCTGGGTCTTTTCCCGCCTTCCGCCCAGCCCAAACCGCATCGCAACAATGGTTTTTTCCCGCTCCGGCAGGCGGCCCAGCGCGTCATGCAGCATCTGCTGATCCACATCGTCCTCCATGGGGCGCATCACCGTGTCCCCGTCGGTCCCCAGGATGTCCGACAGGAGCAGCTCGTTGCCGTCCCAGTCCGTGTTGATCGGCTCATCCAGCGACACCTCGGTTTTCTGGTTGGCGATCTTTCGGATGTACATGAGAATCTCGTTCTCAATGCAGCGCGACGAATAGGTGGCCAGCTTGATATTTTTGTCCGTCCGGAAGGTCCCCACCGCCTTGATGAGGCCGATGGTCCCGATGGAGATGAGGTCCTCAATGTTGATCCCCGTGTTCTCAAAACGCCTGGCAATGTAGACCACAAGCCGCAGATTCCGCTCAATCAGGCGCGATTTGGCCGCCTCGTCGCCGGTCTCCAGCCGCAGCAGCTGCTCCGCCTCCTCCTCCCGGGACAGCGGCGGCGGCAGCACATCGCTCCCGCCGATATAAAAGATTCTTGTCGGTTTCCAGAACAATTCCCGCAATTTTAGTAACAGCTTTATCATATTGATCCTCCTGTCAGTCCATGATAGCTTCCGTCCTCAGAAACGTCTCCCGGCGTAAACGCCAGAATGCAGCCCGGGCAGCGCCGGCTGCCCACCAGCAGCTCCTGGCACCGGACGCCCAGCAGCAGCCCCTTTTCCGTCCCCACCGCGCTGAAGGGAATCAGCCGCGCCTGCAGCTCCGGCCGTCCTGCCGTCAGGGCCTGCAGCGCCGCGGCCGGGTCGCGCAGCGCTTCCTGCCGAAGGTCCAGGAGCTGCCCCGCCACGCTGCTGTCCGCGAGCAGCACCGGCCGGCCGGTCAGCGGGTCGCGCAGAAAGCTGCCGGTGTCCAGCAGACTGCGAAAACTGACGGTCCGCCCGGCCACGGTGGCCTGCGTCCGCAGCAGCCGCCGCTTTCGTTCGGTCAGCACGCCGCTGAGCGCCGCGCACGCGGCGTAGAGCAGCGCCGCCGAGGCCAGCAGCGCGCGCCAGGTGACCAGGAACAGCACGCCGCCGCGCCACAGCACCGCGCCGCAGGGGAACAGCTCCGTCAGGCCCTCCATGATGCCGCAGAGCGCCAGCGAAAGGCCGAGGAACAGGGCCGCTCTGCGCAGCGCTTCCAGCGAAACGCCGTAGGCAATGGCGCTGATCGCCGCGAAGCCGAGAACCCGCAGCGCCGCCGGGATCGGCAGGAAGAGCGAGACAAACGCCACGGTCCCGCCGAACAGCGCGGCCAGGCAGAGCCGCGCCCATCGGACCGTTCCGCCGCGCAGCCGGGCCGCGCCCGCCAGCAGGAGGCCGTCCAGCATGGCGTTGAGCAAAAATACACCGTCGCCCCAGACCGTCATACCCTGTCCCCCCTCTTCCTGTGCCTATCCTAACCCGGCGCCCATAAAAAACCGGTCGCAATCCCTTTCAGGATTGCGGCCGGTTCTCGTCACGCCGCGCAGTCTCTCGGGAGCTTTCCGCCGGATGTCGCTCCATCCGTCCGGCTTCCCCCGCGCCGCGCCCACATTCTGGATAAACTTGCGGTTACTCCCCGCGAACTATTTTTTTGATGTTTTTTTCCGCCTTGCTGCGCGGCAGCATCACCTCATGGCCGCAGCCGCAGCAGCGCAGCCGGAAATCCATGCCGGTGCGCAGCACGAGCCAGCGGTCGCTGCCGCAGGGATGCGCTTTTTTCATCACCAGAATATCCTGTAGCCTGACGTCCATAAAAACCTCCGTATCTTTTCCGGCGTTCCGGGAATTCTAACAATATCCAACACAAAAAGGAGTTGTCGCCCATGACTGCATCCATTTCCGCCTACTTTGAAAATCCGCAGGCCGCCCATCGGGCGCAGGCGCAGCTGAAATCCATCGGCTACCGTGTCTCCCTCGGCCACCAGCGGCCGATTCACGCCGCGCTCGGGGGCGTCTGCCCCGGCAGCGGGATGCCCGCCCACACCCATCTGGAAAACGCCGTTCTGCTCCCCGATCCGGACCGCGCGGTGCTCACCGTGCTCGTGACCGACGCAAGCGCGAAAGACGCCGCGGATATCATTCTGCGCTGCGGCGGCAAAACCGTTCACTAAGAGCCCCCTCCCCCGCATAGATTGGTAATAAATCAGAGAAGGGGGACTATCATGAATGCTTATCTTCCGGAGGGCCGGAATCCCCGGCCCTCGCCCTATACGGCGGAAGAACTGAAGACCGCCATGTTCAGCGGCGAAATTCTGGAAGGCGTCGCCGTCAAATGCGACGAGCGCCACAATCTGCTGGTGGACCTCGGATGCGCCACCGGAATCATTCTCCGACAGGACGCCGCCGTCGGCATCCGGGAGGGAACGCTGCGGGACATCGCCATCCTGAGCCGCGTGGGCAAGCCGGTCAGCTTCCAGGTGCTGGACCTTCCGGAGGAGGAACCGCCGGTGCTCTCCCGCCGCGCCGCACAGGAGGAAGCGCTCTCCCACTTTTTACGCACACTGTCCCCCGGCGACATTTTGCCCGCCACCGTCTCCAATCTGACCGCGTTCGGCGCGTTCTGCGACATCGGCTGCGGCATTCCCGCGCTGCTCGGCATTGAAAACATCTCCGTTTCCCGGATCGCGCACAGCCGGGACCGGTTTCAGGAGGGAGAGCGAATCTATGTCGCCGTCAAGCTGATCGACCGGGAAAACAGCCGGATTTTCCTGACCCACAAGGAGCTGCTCGGCACCTGGGAGGAAAACGCCGCCGTGTTCCAGCAGGGGCAGACCGTGACGGGCGTGGTCCGCAGCGTCAAGGCATACGGCGCGTTCATCGAGCTGCTCCCCAATCTCTCCGGGCTGGCAGACCCAAACCCATCGCTCCGCGAGGGCGACGCGGTCTGCGTGTACATCAAATCCATTTTGCCGGATAAACAGAAGATCAAGCTGGTCGCGCTGCACCGGCTGGAGCCGGGTGCGGTGCCGCCCGCTCCGCTCACCTACTATCTGACCTGCGGCCACCTGGACCGCTGGGTCTACAGCCCGCAGCAGATCACGGTTTTTTGATCTCGTCCCAGTATCGCTTTGCGGCCTGCTCGGTTTTGCTGTCGCCATACTGATAGTAGCGGCGGTCCTTCAGCTCATCCGGCAGGTATTGCTGCCGGACCCAGTGGCCCGGGAAATTGTGGGGGTAACGGTACCCCTGCTCCCGCTCGAAGCCCGCGCCGTCGGCATGGACGTTTTGCAGCTCCCGGGGGAGATCGCCGGTGATGCCCGCGCGGACGTCGGCTGCCGCCGCGTCGATGGCCACGACCACCGAATTGGACTTGGGCGCGGTGGCCAGCAGGATACACGCCTCGGCCAGCGGGAGTCTGCCCTCCGGCAGGCCCAGCTGCTGGGCGCTGTCCACGCAGGCCTTGACGATGGCAGCCGCCTGGGGATAGGCCATCCCGATGTCCTCGCTGGCGGAGCAGAGAATCCGGCGGCACGCGCCGGACAGATCGCCGGCCTCCAGAAGCCGCGCCAGATAGTGGAGCGCCGCGTCCGGGTCGGAACCGCGGATGGATTTCATCAGCGCGGAAACCACATCAAAATGCTGGTCTCCCTCCCGGTCGTAGCGCATGGAGGACTTTTGCGAAATGGTTTCGGCGTCCGCCCGCGTAATATATATGTTCCCATCCTCCACCCGGGAGGCCGTAAACAGCAGCTCCACAGCGTTGATCGCCTTGCGCAGGTCGCCGCCGCTGGCCCGCGACACCGTCTCCAGCGCACCGTCCTCCAACACCGGCGTCAGGCCGTTTTTCTTCGCCAGATAGGCGACCGCACGCCGCGCCGCGCACATCGCGGCCTCCGGCGTGATGGGTTTGAACTCAAATACCGTGGAGCGGCTCAGAATCGCGTTATAGATATAAAAATAGGGGTTTTCCGTCGTCGAGGCGATCAGGGTGATCTTCCCGTTTTCTATGTGTTCCAGCAGGGACTGCTGCTGCCGTTTGTTGAAATACTGAATCTCATCGAGGTAGAGCAGCACGCCGTCGGGGGCCAGAAAGGTGTCCAACTGGGCCACGATCTCCTTGATGTCGCCGGAGGAGGCCGAGGTGGCGTTGAGCTTGCAGAGCTTGCGGTTGGTGCGCTTTGCGATGATATTGGCCACGGTGGTTTTCCCCACGCCGGACGGACCGTAAAAAATCAGGTTCGGGATGCTGCCGGACTCGATGATCCGCCGCAGCATGGCGCCCTCCCCGAGGATGTGCTCCTGCCCGTATACCTCTTCGAGCGTCTCCGGGCGCAGCTCGTCCGCCAGCGGTCTGTACATCACAATCGCCTCCCAGCATTTCTTCCATTATAGCCGTCCCGGCCTCAAAAGGCAACGTTTGGATTCCCCACTTTTCAAAGCGGCCATTTTGTGCTATACTGCCGGAAAAGGGGGGATTTTCGGATGGATACCACGGTTCGCGTGCGCGGCGTCCTGGCCGCGCTGCAGGATGCCTATCCGGAGCCGCGCTGCGCGCTGCACTACGAAAAGGATTATGAGCTGATGGTCTCGGTGCGGCTCTCCGCCCAGTGCACCGACGCCCGCGTCAATCAGGTGACGCCCGCGCTGTTCGCCCGCTTTCCGACACTGGCTGCGATTGCCGGGGCGGAGGTTGCGGAGGTGGAGGAGTACGTCCGCTCCTGCGGCTTTTACCACCACAAGGCCGAGGACATCGTCCTGGCCTGCCGGATGCTGCTGGATACCTATGGCGGCAGGGTGCCGGACTCCATGGAGGCGCTGCTGCTGCTGCCGGGCGTGGGCCGCAAAACCGCCAATCTGCTGCTGGGCGACCTCTACCACCGCCCGGCGGTCGTCTGCGACACCCACTGCATCCGCATCTGCGGCAAGCTGGGGCTGTCGGAGGGCAAGGACCCGGGGAAGGTGGAGCGGCAGCTCTGGAAGGTGCTGCCGCCGGAGGAAAGCTCCGATTTCTGCCACCGCATCGTCCTGCACGGCCGGGCCGTCTGCACCGCGAGGAAGCCGGACTGCGCCGCCTGCACGCTGTCGCCCTACTGCAAGTATTTCACCGGAGAATAGCCGCTCCTGTTCGCGCAGGTTCAAGATATGGATCACACCGTCGTTCGAAAAAGCTGCCGTCCCGCGCGGGACGGCAGCTGCTTTTCGTGCTTTTTTACCGGGACAACAGGGAAAGCTCCGGCTCGAAGCCGAGGCCGTAGCGGGCGTCGGTCGTCTCGATGGTGCGGCGAATGCACCGGTAGGTAAATTGCAGCGCGGTCTCCGCCGCCTGCAGGAACGGCACGCCCGCCACCAGCTTCCCGCAGAGCGCCGAGGCGAAGGTGTCGCCGGTGCCGTGGAGATACGTATCGGCATAGGGGGTTTTCAGCACCTCCCGGACGCCGGGCGCGGCGGCCAGAAGGCCGATCTCGCTTTCCCCGAAGCGGACGCCGGTCAAAACCACCTGCCGGACGCCCAGCGCAAAGAGCGGACGGAGCAGCCGCTCCATCTCCCCCTCGTCGTAGCCATCGCCCCGGTACTCCACGTCGGCCAGCAGCGCGGCCTCCGTCACGTTTGGCGTAATCAGGTCCGCGCCGCGGCAGAATTCCCGCATCCCCCGGACAAATTCCCCGTCAAAGATGCTGTAGAGCCGCCCCCGGTCGCCCATCACGGGGTCGACAAAGCGCGGCAGCTCCCGTGGGAGGACAAAGTCCCGCACCAGAGCAAGCTGGCGGACCGAGCCGAAGTAGCCGGTCATCACGGCGTCGAAGCGCAGCCCCAAACGCTCCCAGTGCGCCAGGATTTTCTTCATTTCTTCGGTCAGATCCAGAAACGTATAGCCCTGAAAGTCACCGGTGTGGGTGGACAGCAGCGCCGTCGGCAGGATCACGCATTCGTGACCGCAGGCCGACAGCACCGGAAGCGCCACCGTATTGGAACATTTGCCGAAGCAGGATACGTCCTGCACGGAGAGGATCCGCTGTTGCATGGGGTTGCCTCCTTAGTTTTGGGGAACCACACCGTCCTTGGAACGGACGCCGGTGATGGAATATTCCACCCACTCGGCGATATTGGTCGCATGGTCCGCGATGCGCTCCAGATATTTTGCGATCATCAGAAGATCGATGTCATAGGCGCCCTTTGTGTTGTCCGCGGCGATCTGCGCGATCAGCGTCTCCCGGACGTGGTCGAACCAGCGGTCCACCACGTCGTCGTAGGCGATGACGCTGCGCGCCAGCGCGAGGTCGCGCCCGAGAAACGAGTTCACGCTGTCGTTCACCATTTTGATGGCCTCGCGGGCCATATCCTTCAGGCAGGCCAGCGGCTGGCTGCCGCTCTTCAGAATGGTCCCGGCCAGCTCGGCGATGTCCGAAGCCTGATCCCCGATGCGCTCCATGTCGGAGATCATCTTCAGGGCCGACGAGATATCCCGCAGGTCCGCCGCCACCGGCTGCTGCTGCAAAAGCAGCCGCAGGCAAAGGGTCTCAATCTCCCGCTCCTGCCGGTCGATGCCGGCGTCCACCTCGAACACCTTGGGCAGCAGCTCCGGCTGGCCCAGAAACAGCGCCTCGAGGGCCAGTGAAATGGCCTGCTCGCACATCCCGCCCATTTTGGTCATTTCGCGGTGCAGCACGGCAAGCTGCTCGCGATACGCTTCCCGCATCATCCAAACCTCCCCGAAATATAAGCTTCCGTCTGTTTTTCCTTTGGCATGGAGAAAATCTGCGTGGTGTCGCCGTACTCGACCAGCTCGCCCAGCAGGAAAAAGGCCGTCTGATCCGAGACACGCGCGGCTTGCTGCATATTGTGGGTCACCATAACTACAGTATACCGGCTTTTGAGGGTGAAAATCAAGTCCTCAATTTTCGCCGTGGAAATGGGGTCCAGCGCGCTGGTGGATTCATCCAGCAGCAGGATTTCCGGCTGGACCGCCAGCGCGCGGGCAATGCAGAGGCGCTGCTGCTGGCCGCCGGAGAGGCCGAGGGCGTTGGCCTTCAGCCGGTCCTTGACCTCGTCCCAGATGGCGGCGTCCCGCAGCGACGTTTCCACCAGCGCGTCCAGCTCCCGCTTTTTCTGCGCGCCCTGGGTCCGGGGGCCGTAGGCCACATTGTCGTAGACGCTCATGGGAAAGGGATTCGGCTTTTGGAACACCATCCCGATGCGCCGCCGCAGGGCGGTGACGTCCACCGAGCCGCCATAGAGATCCATCTCGCCGCAGCGGACGCTCCCCTCCACCCGGACGCCGGGCACGAGATCGTTCATCCGGTTCAGCGTCCGCAGAAAGGTGGATTTCCCGCAGCCGGAGGGACCGATCAGCGCGGTGACCTGGTTTTCACGAATGCCCACCGTGATGTTGCGGAGCGCCTGATGGCTCCCATACCACAGGTTCAGATCCTGTATGTCCATCAAATTGTTCATCGTGTTTCCTTTCGTTTCATTCGCCGCGTGACGGCGCGGGCCGCCAGATTCAGCAGCAGCGTCATGAGCAGCAGAACTGCCGCGATGGCAAAGGCCACGTCGGTCTCTCCCCGCTCGCCCGCGTAGACATAGAGCGCTACGGTCAGCGTCGCCGAGGAGGACTGGAGCGCCGTGGCAAAGTCGCTCAGCACCAGTCCGAAGCCCGCCGTGAACAGCAGCGCCGCGGATTCCCCCACGATCCGGCCAACGGCCAGAATGCAGCCGGTCGCGATGCCGTCCACAGCGCTGGGCAGCACCACGGTGCGGATCATATGGAACTTGCCCGCGCCCAGCGCCAGCGCGCCCTCGCGGTAGGCCTGCGGCACGGTCTTGAGGCTTTCCTGCGTGGTCCGCACCACGGTCGGCAGGATCATCATGACAAGCGTCAGGCCGCCCGCCAGAATTCCCTGCCGCAGCCCCAGAAGCTGGATGAACACCAGCATACCGACGAGGCCGAACAGGATGGAGGGGATGCCGGACAGCGTCTCCATGGCAAACTCGATGGCCCCAACCAGCCGCGGACTCCCGGCATATTCGGTCAGATAGACCGCCGCGCCCACGCCGAGCGGCAGCACGATCGCCATGGCGACCAGCACCAGATAGAGCGTATTCAGAATATTGGGCAGGATTCCCACCGTATCCCGCAGATAGCTGGACTGCGTGGAGAGCAGCTGCCAGCTCAGGTTCGGCAGGCCGCGCCAAAAGATGTAGGCGAGGATGCCGAGCAGCAGCGCGCAGGTCACGCCGACCGCCAGAACCATGGCGCCCCGCAGCGCCGCGCCGCGCACGCGGCGGCGAACAGAAAGCGGTTCCATTAGCGCTTCCCCCGTTTCAGGCAGAGATTCAGCACGGCATTCAAAAGCAGGATGAACAGCAGCAGCGTCAGGCCGATGGAGTAGAGCGCCTGCCGCTGCAAACTGCCGTAGGCGGCATAGGACATCTCCGAGGCGACGGCCGTCGTCAGAAAGCGGACGGAGCCGAGCAGGCTCGGCATATTGGCCACGTTGCCGGAGACCATGATGATGGCCATGGCCTCGCCGATGGCCCGGCCGACGCCCAGCACCACCGCCGCCGACACGCCGCTTCTGGCCGCCGGCAGCGAGACGCGGAACCAGGTCTCCGTCTCCGTGGCCCCCAGGGCCAGCGATCCCTCCTCATACTCCTTCGGCACCGCCCGCAGGGCGGTCTCCGAGACGCTGACGATGGACGGCAGGATCATGACGGTCAGAACCAGGATCGCCGCCAGCAGGCAGGCGCCCGAGGACAGCCCGAATGCCCGCTGGATGGCGGGCACCAGCACGATCATGCCGACGAGTCCGTAGACCACGGAGGGAATGCCCGCCAGAAGCTGCACGGCGCCGCTGATGACCTCCGCCGCCTTCGGCGGGGCCGCCTTGGCGAGATACATCGCGGTCAGCAGGCCGATCGGCACGCCCAGCAGGCAGGCCCCCGCCGTGCCGTAGACCGAGGTCAGCAGAAACGGCAGGATGCCGAAGGACGGCTCCGCCGCCGTCGGCGCCCACACCTGCCCGAACAGGAATTCTTTCAGTCCAATCTCCCGGATGGCGGGCAGCCCGGACACGATCAGATAAATACTGATGAGCAGCACAAAGGCCACGGACAGCACGCCGCAAAGCAGAAACAGGAGGCGCATCCCGTTTTCCAGCGCCGTTTTTCGTTTCATATCGGTTCTCCTTTTTCGGAAAAGGCCTCTGCTGAGGCCTTCCGTGCGTCCTTGATTACTTGATGGGAACCGCGCCCGCGTCGTAGATCAGGTCCGCCGCGTCCGCGGAGATGGCGAAGTCGAAGAACTTCTGGGCCGCCGCGGAGAGCGTCACGCCGTTCTTGGTGACCAGCACGAAGGGCCGCTGGATTTCGTAGCTGCCGTCCTTGACCGTCTCCTCGGTGCAGGCAACCCCGCCGACCGTCAGAATCTTGACGCCGGCCTGTCCTTCCGCCGCCGACAGGGACGCGTAGCCAATGGCGTTCGGGCTGCTTTTGACCGCCTCGATGACCGCGCCGGTGGAGGTCAGCTCCTGGCTGAGCACGCAGGCGTCGGCGGTGCCGGTGATGGACTCAAAGCCGTCCCGGGTTCCGGAGCCCGCTTCCCTGCCGACGCAGGCGACTTCGAGGTCGCCGCCGCCCAGCTCGCTCCAGTTCGTGATTTTCCCGGTGAACAGGTCCGCGATCTGCTGCACCGTCAAATCCTCGACGGGATTTTTTTCGTTTACCACAATGGCGATGCCGTCCAGCGCCACGGTGGTGGCCGTCAGGCCGGTCTCCGTGTCCTTCAGGGCGCGGGAGGAAAGGCCGATGTCGCAGGTGCCGTTTGAGACGGCCTCAATGCCGGTGCCGGAGCCGGTGGCGTCGTAGGTGACGGTGATGCCGCTGTTGTCCGCCATAAATTGCTCGGAGAGCGAGCCGATCACCTTTTCCATGGAGGTGGAGCCGTTGGTGGAGACCTGCCCGGACACCGACTTTTTCGCGCAGCCGCACAGCGCCGCAAGCAGCAGCGCCGCCGTCATGACCATTGCCAGATATTTCTTCATACTATCCTTCTCCTTTTCTTCAGATCCTTTGTACAGTTCCTATTTAACCGCGCAGATCTTAAATCCGAAACCAAAGACCGGTTAAATATACATCAAATTTAAGCCGGGAAACCGCCGCAAACTTAACATTTTGCGGCGGTTTCCCGGCAATCTCCCGGCATGCTACTGGGTCCGCGCGCCGAAGCCGCCGTAGACCCAGAACTGCCGCGCCAGCATGGCGGCGATGGGCAGAAAGATCATCCCGACGAAGCCGAACAGCTGAAATCCGGCGTACATGGAGAGCAGCGCCAGAAGCGGATTCAGCCCGATCTGCTTGCCGACGAGCCGCGGCTCCAGGCTTGTGCGGGTGGCGGCGGCCAGTCCATAGAGGATCAGGAGACCGGCGCCGAGCACCGTATTCCCCTGCAGCAGGCTCCAGACGCCCCAGGGGATAAGCACCGTGCCGATGCCCAGCACCGGCAGCGCGTCCACAACGGCGATAACCGCGCCCAGAACCAGAGGGAAGTCGATGCCGAGGATGAAAAGCCCGACGCTGACCATGGCAAACGTAATCCCCATCAGCCGGAGCTCCGCCCGGAACCAGCCGCCCAGCGCCTGCTTCATATGGCCGCCCAGATTTTCCAGCTTCTTCCGCCAGTCGGCCGGGATCCTCGTCTTTCCCCAGTGGAACACGGTCTGCCGCTCCGCGGAGATCATAAAGCTGGCGACCACGGTGGTGACCAGGAAGATGAAAATACCGGGCACCTTGCCGACCACGCCGGAGGCCAGGGAAAAGACCAGCCCGCTGCCGCGCTCAATCAGCGTCGAGGTGCTGGAAAACAGCTTTTCGACCCAGGCGCGCAGCGCCAGCCCCAGTCCGTCCGGCACCTTATCCGAAAGCTTCAGCAGTGCCTCCTTCAATGCCTCCATGGGCCCGCGCAGCCCCTCCAGCAGCGCCGGGAGGCGCGCGGAAAGCTTCGTGATCTCCGTGGCGCAGGTCTGAAACAGCAGAAAGAGGATCAGGCTGAGCATCAGGAACAGCACGGCCATGATGAGCGCCGAGGCGCAGCTCCGCGGCAGCTTCCAGCGGCTTTCCAGCCGTCGGACGGCAGGCTCCGCCAGCTGGGAGAGAAGAAACCCGATCAAAAACGGCAGCAGGACCGGCAGCAGGAAGCGGAACAGCAGGAAAATCAACGCGCAGCAGAGGGCGATATAGAGCAGGAGCGTCAGAAAACGATGCTCGGTCATAGCTTGCCGCCTTTCTGAAATTTTGGTTGCCCGGTGGGATTTTTTATGGTAGGATGTACGCGAGAGAAAAACATTTTCTGTGAATATGTCCAGGGAGGGTTCGAGAATGGCACAGCACAGCAAGTTTTATATTGTGGAGGCTTCCGCGCTGCCGGAGATCTTTCTCAAAGTTGCGGAGGCCAAGCGGATGCTGTCCTCCGGGGAAGCGACAACGGTCAACGAGGCCACCAGGAAAACCGAGATCAGCCGCAGCGCGTTTTACAAGTACAAAGACGCCATTGCTCCCCTGCAAAATCTTATGGCGGGAAGAATCCTGACATTCCAGATGCTGCTCCAGGACCGATCCGGCGTTCTCTCCTCCATACTTAGCATTTTTGCCGGTTCTGGCGCAAATATACTGACGATCAACCAAACAATCCCACAAAATGGCTGCGCCATGGTCACCATCACCGCGGAGACCACCGAGCTTCGGTGCGTCGTGGAGGAGCTGCTGCGCCAGGTGGAGCAGACCACCGGCGTGGTGCGGGCGGAGATCGTCGCGGGATAAGCGGACTCCCGTTCGAGCCGATTCACCAGGATTCGCCCTGCGGCATAGGATGCGTCGAAGCCGGAATGCCGCGCGGCGCGCGCGGCGGCACGGCGCAGCCCAACAGGAGGTCCTACGATGGCATTGATCGTTCAGAAGTTCGGCGGCAGCTCCCTGGCCGGTCCCGAACGTCTTTTAAACGCCGCGGATATCATTGCGGCGGCTTACAGCCAGGGCAATTCTGTGATCGCGGTACTCTCCGCCCGCGGCGACACCACCGACCGGCTGCTGGCGGAGGCACAGGCCATCCATCCGGAGCCGCCGCCCCGGGAGCTGGATCTGCTGCTCTCCGTGGGCGAGCAGATCTCCGTGGCGCATATGGCCATGGAGCTGGCAAAGCGCGGCCTGCCGGCGGTGGCGCTGACCGGCTGGCAGGCGGGCATTCGGACAGACAGCGTCTTTGGCGACGCCAGAGTCCATCATGTGACCGGTGAGCGGATCCGCCGGGCGCTGGCGCAGAACAAAATCGTGTTGGTGACCGGGTTTCAGGGCATTTCCGAGCAGGGCGACATCACGACCCTGGGCCGCGGCGGCTCCGACACCACAGCCGTGGCGCTGGCCGCGTTTCTCGGCGCCGACGCCTGTTACATTTATACGGACGTGGCGGGCATCTATACCGCCGACCCCAGAGAACTCTCCGAGGCCAGGAAGCTGGACGCAATCTCCTACGCGGATATGCTGATGATGGCGCAGCAGGGCGCAAAGGTGCTGCACAGCCGCTGCGTGGAGCTGGCAATGGAGCATCAGCTCACGTTCGAGGTGCGCTCGTCCTTCACCGGCGCGCCGGGCACCGTGGTGGGGCCGCGGGATGAGCGGCGCTTTTGCGGCATCGCGGTGAAGCGCGGCATCCGGCTGCCGACGGTGGAGGGACGCGTTTCGAGGATCAGCGTCATCGGCGCGGCCTGCGGGGAAAAAGAGACGGCGGTGCAGGTGCTGCGGGCGCTGGGCAGCCTTCCCCTCTGCCAGCTCGCCCAGAAGGAGCGCTGCGTTTCCGCCTATGTTCCGGAGGAAGTGACCGGCGAAGCCGCCCGGATTCTGCATTATCTGTTTTTGTCCTGAAAAAAAGAAACGCATCTGTTGACAGAGCACGAAAACTGTGATAGGATAGCTATGCGAAAAGAAGAAGGAGCGTCGGCGCCCTCACCTCCAGCTCAGGCAAAGAGGTCCAACATCGATTGTCATTCCGGCTTGCCGGGATATGTCTTTGTGCGGGTGCCTTGTGCATCCGCATTTTTTGTATGAAATCAAGGAGGTGCTTTACCATCGGCAAATTAGATCACGAGCTCAATGAGGAAATCCGGGACAAAGAAATCCGCGTCATTGGCGCAGATAGTTCGCAGCTTGGCATTATGTCCGCCGCGACCGCGCTGAATATGGCCGCCGAGCAGGAACTGGATCTGGTGAAAATCTCGCCCAACTCCACTCCCCCGGTCTGCAAGATTATGGACTACGGTAAGTTCCGTTTCGAGCAGATGAAAAAGGAGAAGGAAGCGAAGAAAAACCAGCATGTGGTGGAGATCAAGGAGGTCAGAATGTCCCCCAACATCGACACCAACGACTTTAACACGAAAGTGAAAAGCGCACAGAAGTTCCTGAAAGAAGGGGACCGGGTCAAGGCCACGGTTCGTTTTCGCGGCCGTGAGATGGCGCATACGTCCATCGGGCATGAGCTGCTGATCCGGTTTGCCCAGGAATGCGCCGAGATCGCCGTCGTCGACAAATCTCCAAAGCTGGACGGCCGGCATATGTCCATGTTTATTTCCCCGAAAAAAACATAAGTTCAAAACACGAAAACACGGAAGGAGATCCACCATGCCCAAGATGAAAACCCATAGCGGCGCCAAAAAGAGATTCAACCTCACCAAGACCGGCAAGGTCAAGAGAGCGCACGCCTTCAAGAGCCACATCCTCACCAAGAAGGATACCAAGCGCGGACGTCGGCTGAGAAGCACTACCTACGCCGACTCCACCAACACAGCTGCAATCAAAGAGATGATCCCTTACAAATAAGGCGACCGTATCGATATAGGAGGATATACAAATGGCTAGAGTGAAAGGCGCGATGATGACGCGCAAGAGAAGAAATAAAATGCTGAAGCTGGCGTCCGGCTACTGGGGCTCCAAGTCCAAGCATTTCAAGATGGCCAAGGAGGCCGTCTATAAGTCCGGCAACTATGCGTTCGTGGGCCGCAAGCTGAAAAAGAGAGATTTCCGCAGCCTGTGGATCACCCGCATCTCCGCGGCAGTCATTCCGTTCGATCTGAACTATTCCCGCTTTATGAACGGTCTCAAGAGGGCCGGCATCGAGCTGAACCGCAAGGCGCTGTCCGAGATGGCAATTTCCGATCCGACGGCGTTCGCCGCCCTGGTCGAGACCGCCAAGAAGGCGCTGTAAGCACGCAAAAAAACCGGGAGTTTTCCGCGCAATTTGCCCCTGCAAACAGGCCCCTCGCCAGAGGGGCTGCCGGCAACGCCGACGAGAGAACCCGCGTGGCTTGTGGCCATGCGGGTTCTCTCGTTCCGTCGCGGCTTCGCGGCCTCCCCCGGGCAGCGGGGAGACCGGCGTGAAATTTTATTGTAACGCGCGCGGATCAGGCTGGGAAGAGCCGCTTTTCGAGGCCCCGGGCCGTCATCGCGCCGTAGAGCGCCATGCCCGGAACCAGCAGCACAATGGCCTCGCCGAGAAAGACGTAGAGGGCATTGAGGCCGAAGACCGGCCAGGTAAAACCGCCCTCGCCCAGATAGACCGCCAGCTCCCAGCCCACCAGGGGCGCGTTAAAGAGCGCCGGCATCAGAAGGCCCGCCACGGGGATCTTTCCCAGCCGGACCTTCCGCAGCTTCCACATGGCGACCGTGGCCAGCAGCGTGGCCAGAGAGCCGACCAGCCAGTCGAGCGGCAGCGCCTGGGCCCAGCTCACATTATAGAGCAGGCAGCCGAGGGTCAGCCCGGGGATGGCCGCCGGGGTGAAGAAGGCGAAGATGCACAGGACCTCCGACATCCGCATCTGAATGGCCATCGTCGTAGACCCGGGCCAGAGCAGGTTCTGACCATAGGTCAAAACGACATAGAGCGCGGCAAGAATGCCGCCAAAGGTGATTTTTCTTGCGTTCATGGCATAAAAATTGGGCGTGTCACGCCCATCCTTTCCCTAGTTTTGTTTATAGACAGGATGGTTCCGAACTGTCTGCCGCTTTCCGGCGGGACTATTTTATGATAGAATGGGGAAAAGGTCAAGGGATTTCTGATGCGATTCTCTCAGGAAACGCCGGAATGGCACTGCGGGGAATTTTTTGGTCCGCAAGACCGGGCCGGCGCCCGCCGATGACGGGAACGCGGCCGGACGGAATCCGCAAAGACGTCTCCCCTTTCGTGGGGGAACAGTAGGAGGAGGCCCTGTGATGAAACTGACCACGCTTTGCTATCTGGAGCGCGGAGACCAGTACCTGATGCTCCACAGAACGGTCAAGGAACACGACGAGAACCGGGACAAGTGGATCGGTGTCGGCGGCAAGTTCGAGGCGGGCGAAAGTCCGGAGGACTGTCTGCTGCGGGAATGCCGGGAGGAAACCGGCCTGACGCTGACGAGCTACCGCTTCCGCGGCATTGTGACCTTCGTCTCGGACGTCTTCGGGACGGAGTACATGCACCTGTTCACCGCGGCCGGGTTTACGGGCGCGCAGCACCCCTGCGACGAGGGCGAGCTGCAATGGATCGAGAAGTCGAAGCTGCAGGAGCTGACCCTCTGGGCGGGCGACAGAATTTTCCTGCGCCTGCTGGAGGAAAACCGGCCGTTCTTCTCCCTGAAGCTCCTCTACCGGGGCGATACGCTGGCGCGCGCCGTGCTGGACGGCACGCCGATCTCTTTGGAATAACCGGAAAATCCGCGGCGGCCCGCCAAAACCGCCAAACCGGAACCGCGCAAACCGTAAAATCGGCAGCCCCGCGGGGCTGCCGATTCGTATTTCTCTGCTGTTGCGGCAGCCCCGCGGAATCCGATTATTCCTCGCTGCCCTTCTTGGCGTCCTCAATGATCTTCGCCTGGTTGAGCTGCGGGACCTCCTCATAGCGTGAAAACTTCAGCGTATAGGAGCCGCGGCCCTGGGTCATGGCGCGCAGATCGATGGGATAGGCGCTCATCTCGCCGATGGGGATCTCCGCCTCGACGATCTGCTGGCCGTCGTCGGTGGGGTTCATCCCCATGACGCGGCCGCGCCGCTTGTTGAGGTCGCCGATGACGTCGCCCATGTTGGAGTCGGGCACCGTGACCTTGAGCTGGCCGATCGGCTCCAGAATGGTGGGATTGGCGGTGGGCAGACCGTCCTTGTAGGCGACGGCCGCGGCGGTCTGGAAGGCCATATCGGAGGAGTCGACCGGGTGGTAGGAGCCGAAATACAGCGTGGCCTTCAGGAACACCACCGGATAACCGGCCAGCACGCCCTTCGAAACGCTGCTGCGCAGGCCCTTTTCCACGGACGGGATGAAGTTCTTCGGCACGCAGCCGCCGACGGTCTCGTCGGCGAACACCATGGTCTCGGACTCGGTCTGCGGCTCGAAGCGGATATAGACGTCGCCGAACTGGCCGTGGCCGCCGGACTGCTTCTTGTGCCGGCCGTGGATCTCGACCTTTTTCTTGACGGTCTCGCGGTAGGCGATCTTGGCGGGGCGAAGCTCCGCCTCCACCTTATATTTGCTCTGCAGCTTGGCGATGATGACGGACAGATGGATGTCGCAGACGCCGGCCAGGATCATCTCCTTGGTCTCGGGGTCGGCATAGTAGGAGAAGGAGGCGTCCTCCTCGTTCAGCTTAATCAGACCGGCGGCGATCTTGTCCTCCTGGCCCTTGATCTTGGCGTAGATGGCCATGCGGTAGCAGGGCTTCGCGTACTCCATGCCCTTGATCCGCACGGACTTGCCGGGCGCGCAGAGCGTATCGCCGGTGCGGACGGAGGCCAGCTTGGTGAACACGCCGATGTCGCCGCAGCAGACCTTGGCGGTCTTGGTGTTATCCTTGCCGCGCGGGAAGAACATGTTGCCGAGCTTTTCATTGTCGCCGGTGCGGGCATTGACGACGGTGAGCGTATCCTCCATGTCGCCGGAGAAGACCTTGAAGTAGGAGTTTTTGCCGTACTGGTCGGCCATGGTGTTGAACACGAAGGCCATGGGCTTTCCGGCGGGATTCATCGCATAGTCCGACTCGTTTCCCTCGTCGTCGACGGCGACCAGAGGCTTGCCCTCCAGCGGGTTGGGGCAGAACTTCACGATATTCTCGATCACGTTGATCGTGCCGAGGCCGCTCATGGCGCAGCCGCAGAACACGGGCGAGACCGACCGCTGCTTCATACCCGCCTTGATGCCGGCAAGCAGCTCCTCCTCGGTAAACGGCTCCTCCAGGAAGAACTTGTCCATCAGCGCCTCGTCGGTCTCGGCGACCTGCTCGCTCAGCACCGCCAGATAGCCTTCGATTTTCTCGGCCGCGTCGGCGGGCAGGGGAATTTCCTCGCCGCTCTCGTTGTAGGCCTTTTTGGCGATCACGTCGACAATGCCGACGGCCTCCTCCCCCTTCAGAATGGGGAAGGTAAATGGGATGACCGTCGCGCCGAAGGCGTCGCGCAGCGCATCGACGACGGCAAAGTAGTTGGCGTGCTCCTCGTCCAGCTTGGAGACGTAAAACATCGCGGGCAGGCCGGCGTCCCGGAGGGACTTCCAGCCCTTTTCGGTGCCGACGGCGATGCCGGATTTGGCGGTAACGCAGATGATACCGGCATCCGCCACGCGCAGCGACTGCACGATTTCCGCAGCGAAGTCGAAATAACCGGGATTATCCAGAACATTGACCTTGCTTCCCGCATATTCCACGGGGATCACAGAGGCCTTGATCGAATATTGTCTTTTTCTCTCCTCGTCGTCAAAGTCGGAGACCGTCGTTCCGTCGGCCCGTTTGCCGAGACGATTGATGGCTTTGGTACGATAGAGCATGCTCTCGCACAGAGCGGACTTTCCGTCGCCGCCGTGCCCCAGCAGGCAGATGTTGCGAATATCCTTGGCAGTATACATCGATTACGCTTTCTCCTTTCTTGACGGGCGCGCCTGCCGGTACGCAGGCAGCACCGCCGCGGCTCCAGCCGCCCATTGTAGTCCATTATAAACGAAGCACCTCTGTTTTTCAATACGGATTTTCCCCCGTTTTGGGCAAAATATCAAACAGAGGCCCGCCACTTTGCACAATATCTTGTGCGATGTGCCATCAGTAGCGTCCGGCCCAGTTGGTCAGGATCAGAGACGGCAGCGCCCAAACCAGGGCGAAGAGCAGCATATTCATGGCCGTCACGGCGCTTTGCGCGCCCAGGTACGTCAAAAAGAACATGAGCAGCAGGCCGATCACGCCGCCCGCCACATTGATGGCGGTGCTGACCCCGGTGACCAGACGCAGGATCCGCGCGCCGACCACCGCGTCGGCGTAAGCGCCGACGCCCTCCTTCGTCAAAACCGCGCCCTGCTCCGCCGAAGCGGCGCCCTCGGGAAGCTGGCAGAGACGGCTGCGCTCCTCCGCCGTGGGAAAGCGAAGGCTGCCGTTCGGCACCTTGTACCGCTCCTCCACCAGCACCGGCGTGATGAGGAAGTCCCGCGTCGCAAAAACGGGCGTCAGGCCGTTCGCGTCCACGATCTGCCGCAGACTCTTGCGGACCTTTCCGGACGGGGCGTAATTGAGCGCGAACACGCCGCACATCTCGCCGCCGACGGAGAGATAGACCGCGTTGCGGACCTTGGTGCCCTCGTGCATATAGACGCCCATGAGCTGCATGAACCGCAGCGAGCCCAGCAGCACCACGTCGCCGCCGATCTCGGCCCCGTAGCCGCCGCCCTCATAGCGGCGGAGCTGGGAGACGCCGAAATGCCGCCCGTTGTTGCTGTCGCGAAGCTCCTGAAACAGCGGCGCCAGCCCGCTGCCGGACGCCTCCACCACGGCGGCGGCGTAGCCGACGGTCTGCCCGACGCTGTAGGAACCGTAGACCTTCATGCCGTTCAGGGTGACGTGGTCCGCCGGGAACACGTCGCCGTCCCGCAGCATGACGCCTTTGGCCGCGCCGAGACGCTTTGCCCCGGTCCAGCCGCCGACGGCGGCCCCCTGCTTCAGAAGCTTGCCGGAGAGAATGGCGAAGGGGCGGTAATAGCTGATGAAGCCCGCCACCGGCAGCGCGCCGATCATCATGGAGGACCAGGCCCAGGTCAGGCTGTTGCCGGTGCGGACCTTGACCACGAACGCCAGCGCCAGCGAGCAAAGCGCCGCGATCGGCGCGTAGACGCGCATCCAGCGGTCCGTCAGGTTGGGCGAAAGGACGCCGCGCACGTGCTCCTCCACGGAGCCGGGGCCAGCGGCGATGAGACTGCCGCCCTCCCAGACACCATCCACCCGAATGGCCGCCGCAGGCGGCTGCTCCAGCTTTTGCAGCGGCTTCAGGGCCCGGCGCACGCCCACCTTTTGCAGCGTGCTTCCCCAGGCCGCGAACAGGAATTCCAGGCAGACCACGGCGCAAAACGGGATTGGCGTGTCATCGCCGCAGAGCGCCGCGTCGACGCCTGCCACCAGGAAGGTCAATACGATCAGGCTGTTCAGCGTAAACCGGAAGGAAAAGATGCCTCTGACGCCCTCCCGCACCGCGTCCAGCGAAAGCAGCGCGCAGAGCGCCATCATGCCGAGCAGTATTTTGGAGGCGAGGCGGTTTCCGGCAAAGACCTCCGCGGTCAGAAAGCCAAACTGGTTGGCCGCCGTCCAGAAGATCGCCGCCAGCGTTAAAAGCAGCACCGCCGTCATTTTACTGCGCGCCGGGCGGATCCCGCGCGCGTATTTCTGAAAGGTCTCGGCGGCGTCGGGGACCGGCTCCTCCCGATGCTCCACCACGCGGATGTTCCGCCTGCGGCGCGGCGTCTCCTCGTCCTCGTCCTCCAGAAAGTCCTCCAGGTCCTCCCGCCTTGCCCTGTGCGGTTTTTCCTGCGGTTCCTCCTGCTTGTCCGGTTCGTTCGGAGGTTCCTCCGTCTTTTTGTCCCGGAACAGCCGGTTCAGCTCCGGGTCGCCCAGGTCATCCGGGTCCGCCGGCGGTTCCCGCTTTTCCAGATGGATCACGGGAGCGGGCACGGCCAGATCCATTTCCCGGTCGATGGCCTGCTGAATCTGGTCGACAATGTTCTCCTCCGGCGGCGTCACCGGCGGCGTCGGGTCGGGAGACGCTTCCGCCTTCCGGCCGCCAAACTCATCCAGAATGTCGTCGATGGAGTAGCCGCTGGTGTCCGCGTTTTTCAGGCTGGCCAGCAGGCTCAGCGTGTCAAATTTATGGTTCTCCGGTCTTTCGTCCATGCTTCCGCACTCTCCTTTCGGCGCTACTGTCTCTGCCGCACCGCTTCATAGAGCAAAATCGACGCGGCGGCGGAAGCGTTCAGGGATGAAATGGACCCCTTCATGGGAATCCGGATTTTCATGTCACAGGTCTCCGCCACGAGGCGGGACATGCCGAAGCCCTCGCTGCCGATGACCAGGACGGCCGGGCCGCGCAGGTCCGCGTCGTAGAGCATACGGCCGCCTTCGGCCACCGCGCCAAAAATCCACAGCCCCTGCTTCTTGAGGCTTTCCAGCGTGGCGCACAGGTTGGCGACCCGGGCGACCTTGATATATTCCAGCGCGCCCGCCGAGGTTTTGCCCACCACCGCCGTCAGCCCGACGCTGCGGCGCTTGGGGATGATGACGCCGTGCGCCCCGGCGCACTCCGCCGAGCGCAGAATCGCGCCCAGATTATGCGGGTCGTTGATCTCATCGCAGACCACCAGAAGCGGCGGCTCGCCGCGCGTCTCGGCGGTCTTTAGAATTTCCTCCACCGTGGCGTACTCGTGCGCCGCGACAAAAGCGATCACGCCCTGGTGCGCGCCGGTGGGGCTCATGGCGTCCAGCTTGCGCCGGTCGGCGGTCTTGACCACGGCCCCGGCCTCTCGGGCGATGCCCGCCAGACGGCCCAGCGCCCGGTCGGTATCCCCCTCCGCCACAAACACATGGTCCATCGGCCGTCCGCTGCGCAGGGCCTCCAGCACCGCGTTGCGGCCCTCAATCAGATCCTCCGGCGCCTCCCGGCGCTCTCGGCTGGTAAATTTATCCATTTGAAACTCCTGTCCCTGTTTCTGAATTGTTCTATTATATCCGCTCATTATAACAGGAATAGGCCGCCAGCACAACTGAAAACTGAAATTTACAGAAAATTCACACCGCTTCCGCAATCCAACATTGAACCGCCGGGACATCTGTGTTATGATAACATGGCTTTAAGGGGATGCCCCATTCCCCGGCACACAGGAAGAAAGGGGGTCATAATTTGGACTCCAACCCCAAGAAAAACGACAGCGGCAAGAAAAAGAACGAAGGGCCCAAGACCCGTTCGATTTTATCCCTCATTATGATCGCGCTCATGCTGACCATTGTGTTCAATCTGATCTACACTTCGATCTCCAACTCCTACCAGGAGGCGATCGACTACTCCGCTTTTTTGCAGTTGCTCGAGGACGATAACGTGGACTCCGTGGAGTTTCAGACCGACCGCCTGCTGATCCTGACGCGGGACGAGGCGGCCAAGGAAACCGCCACGCCAAAAACCGAGGCCACCGTTTACTATACCGGCCTGCTTCCCAACTATGATCTTTCCGGGCTGATCGACCAGCTGGAAGCGAAGGGCGTGACGTTCAACGGCAAGATTCAGGAGGAGATGTCCCCGATCCTCACCTTCATCGTCTCCTGGGTGCTGCCCATCGCAATTATGTATCTGCTGTTCACCCTGCTCATGAATTCCCTCAGCAAGAAAATGGGCGGTATGGGCGGCATGGGCGGAATCGGCAGCGTCGGACAGAGCAAAGCCAAGGTCTACATGGAAAAAGAGACGGGTGTCACCTTCGCCGACGTGGCCGGGCAGGACGAGGCCAAGGAATCGCTGTTGGAGATCATCGACTTCCTCCACAATCCCCAGAAATACGCCGCCATCGGCGCAAAGCTGCCGAAGGGCGCGCTGCTGGTCGGCTCCCCCGGCACCGGCAAAACGCTGCTGGCCAAGGCCGTCGCGGGCGAGGCGGGCGTGCCGTTCTTCTCGATCTCCGGCTCCAACTTCGTGGAAATGTTCGTGGGCGTCGGCGCAAGCCGGGTCCGGGACCTCTTCCAGCAGGCCGCCAAAATGGCCCCGGCCATCATCTTCATCGATGAGATCGACGCCATCGGCAAGACGCGGGACAGCCGCTTCGGCGGCAACGACGAGCGGGAGCAGACGCTCAACCAGCTCCTGGCCGAAATCGACGGCTTCGACTCCTCGGGCGGCGTGGTCATTCTGGCCGCCACCAACCGGCCGGAGATTCTGGACAAGGCCCTGCTGCGCGCGGGCCGGTTCGACCGCCGCATCATCGTGGATCGCCCCAATCTGGCGGGCCGCTATGAGACGCTGCGGGTGCATACGAGAAAAATCAAGCTCTCCGACGACGTGGACCTGCGGAAAATCGCGCAGGCAACCGCAGGCGCGGTCGGCGCGGATCTGGCGAATCTGGTCAACGAGGCCGCGCTGCGCGCGGTCCGGCAGGGCCGCAACGCCGTCTCCCAGCAGGACCTGCTGGTCTCCTTTGAGACGGTCATCGCGGGCACCGAAAAGAAGGGCACCGTGCTGACCGACGTGGAAAAGCGCATCGTCTCCTACCACGAGGTGGGCCACGCCCTGGTTGCGGCGCTCCAGAAGCACACCCAGCCGGTCTCGAAAATCACCATTGTCCCACACACCACCGGCACGCTGGGCTATACCATGCAGACCCCGGAGGAGGAAAAGTTCCTCAATTCGAAGCAGGAACTGCTGGTCGAGCTGCAAACGCTGCTGGGCGGCCGGGCCGCCGAGCAGACGGTCTTCGGCGCGCAGACCACCGGCGCGGCCAACGACATCGAGCGGGCCACGGATCTGGCGCGGAAGATGGTCACGCAGTACGGCATGAGCGAGAAATTTGGCCTGATGGCGCTGGCAAACACGACCAACCAGTATCTGGACGGCGCGACCGCAATGAACTGCGCGGACACCACCGCCGCCGCCGCCGACGAGGAGATCAAGCGGCTGCTGGCGGAGTGCTATGAGACGGCGAAGGCAATTCTGCTCGAAAACCGCCCGCTGCTGGACGAGGTGGCGCTCTATCTGCTGCAGAAAGAGACCATCACCGGCAGCGAGCTGATGGCTTACGTCAATGCCTACAACCACCGTCTGGAGGCGCCGGAGCAGCCGGAGTCCCTGCCGGAGGGCACGGACCCGTCACAGGACGCGTCCTCCTCCCCGGACGCATCTTTGGACACGTCCCCGGACACGTCTTCGGATCCCGTTCTGCCGGGCGGCGACTAAGCGGCGCCGCAAACAGAGTAATTCGGAATGCCGCGCTCCCGTGCGGGCCGAAACCGTCTCCGTCATGGCAGCGCCATCGCCGCCGAACGTCAGATGGCGGCACAGCTGCCGAGCGTCAGATGCCGGCATCGCAGCCGAATCATCAGGAAGCGCCTTCCCCCATGCAGGGAAGGCGCTTTTTTTGCACAGCGAATGGGATGCGGCTTCAAAACAGGCACGGAGCGGAAACACACACTTCGCCGCCCTTGCAGAAAAAAACGGAGTCGCCCCTCCTCCGTCGCCTGCGGCGACACCTTCCCCCTCTGGGGAAGGCTTACGGGGGTCCCTCATCCGTCGCTCAGTCGTCGCCCCTCATCCGACACGGCTCCGCCGTGCCACCGTCCCCCGAGGGGGAAGGCTTTCGAGAGAGCGCTCGCTTGGCTCCCTCTGTGAGGGAGGCTGACGGGGGCCGCTTCGCCGTGCTGCTCCGAAGGGGAAGGCTTGCGGGGAGCGCACGACGAGGCTTCGAATACGACCGCAAAGCGAACAAAGCAGCCTTCCCCATGCGGGTAGGGCTGCTTTATTCGCGCGAATGTCCTGTTCCCGCGCCGCGCAGAGACCGGACTGCGCGGCGGCAGGGACGCCGAGGAAGCTTCAGTGGCTGTGCCCGCCGCTGACGACGGCGGGCGTGTAGTCCAGATCCAGCGCGTCGGCAACGGCTTCCATGATGCTGTTGCTGCTGTAGGTCGCGCCGCTGACGGCGTCCACACTCGGCGACTGCGCCGCGAGAATCGCCGCGATGACGCCGGATTTCGCCTGCTGGAAAAACTGCTGGTCGTCCTCATAGGCATCCACCGTAATGGAACTGATCTTCCCGCCGGACACCGTGACGGTGACGGTCGTCGTCCCGCGCAGGCCGGTGCCGCTGCCCTGATAGGTTCCGTCTGCCAGCGCGAGCGTGCCGGTTTCGCTCGCGGCCGTCTCGGTCTCGCGCACTGCCGCCGTCGTTTCCGCCGTCGTTTCCGCCGTCGTGACCGCGGTCGTTTCCCGCGCCGTTGTTTCGGCGGCCTCGCTCGCGGCCGTCTCCACGGCGCTTCCGCCGGAGGCAAGCGCGTTTTTCACGGCGGTGAGAATGGCGTTGCTGCTGTAGGTTGCGCCGCTGACGGCGTCCACGTCCGTGGACTGACTCCCCAGGATCCCCGCGATGACCGTCGAGGACGCGCGGCTCATGTACTCGTCGTTGTCGCCGGTCGCGTCCACGGTGATGTTCGTGATCGTCCCGCCGGACACCGTGACGGAGACCGTGGTCTGCCCGCGGAAGCCCGCGCCGCTGCCCGAATAGGTTCCGTCCGGCAGGTTCGCGGCGACGCCGGTCACGATCTTTGTATAGGAGGCTGTGTCGGTGCTCTGCGCCTTGCCGGTGAAGCTGCCGAGGTAGTAGGCGCCGGCGATCATGGCGCAGGACAGCGTTCCGGCGACGAGGACGTTTTTCCCCTCCTCGGACAGCGCCAGCTGCGCGTGACCGCGCGGGCAGCACCGGACACATTCCATGCAGTTGATGCAATCGCCGCTGGAAACGCGGTCGGTTTTTCCCAACGCGACGCCCATGCCGCACCGCTGCGAACAGAGCGAACACGCGCCGCAGTCCTTGCGGCGTTTCTCAATGGCAAAGGGGCGCAGCCGGCTCACCAGGCTGAAGTACGCGCCGAGCGGACAGAGGTAGCGGCAGAAAAAACGCTCCACAAAGACGGACGCCGCCAGAATGCCGAGAAGCAGAAGCGCCGCCGGAATCCAGCCGCTTACAAGCTCCGCCGGCGACGGCCAGCTGCCGAAGGAGAGCAGCATGCCGAACAGATCCCAGGGGTTCGTCCCGGCCGGGATGGACAGGATCTGCAATCCCCAGATCAGCACGACAATCGCCGCGAGCACGAGGTATTTCACCCATTTCAGCGCGGCGTCGGCGCCGGTAAGGCGCCGCTTCGCGCGCTTTTGGCCAAGCCGCGGGATCCGGTAGAGGAAATCGGACAGACTGCCAAAGGCGCACATCCAGCCGCAAAAGAAGCGTCCGGTGATCGCGGTGACGAGCGTAGCCACGCCAAGCAGGAGGATGCCGGGCACCGCGGCGGCAAGTGTGCCCTGCCCGTGAACGAGCAGCAGAAACACGGTTTTGAGGCTGTTGAAAATCTGGATAAACAGCGCGGGGAGCAGAAAAAAGCAGAGAATCTGAATTGCTCTGCGCAGGAGGGAGACGGCGGTTGCCTGTCCCTTTTTTTTCTGTTTCATCAGATTGTTCTCCTTACGATTCCATATTCGAATCCATCATGCGGTACGGCCGGGAGAGAAGCGATGCTTTCCCCGCGCAAAGCCGCGCGTGGCGAGAATGCCGCCGTCCTCCGTCAAGTAGAGAACGTCCAGACCGGACCGGACCGCGAGCGGAATCCCCCGCTCCGGGCCGAGCACAAACAGGGCCGTTGTCATACCGTCCAGATCCATGGCGCAGTCCCCGACCGCCGTGACACTGAGGACACCGGACCGGGCCGGCGCACAGGTGACGGGATCGAGCAGATGGTGGTAGCGGACGCCGCCCTGCCGGAAAAACCGCTCGTTGACGCCGGAGGTGACCAGCGCGCGCTGCGTCAGCGGCACCGAACCGACGCTGTCGCCGCGGGGAAGCAGGGGGTTCTGGATGCCGACCCGCCAGGGCGTTCCGTCGGGCCGGTCGCCGATGGTCAGAATGGTGCCGCCAAAGTTCAGCAGCGCGCTGTCGACGCCGCGCTCCAGGAGCGCCCGGCGCACGACGTCGCCCGCATAACCCTTGGCGATGCCGCCCAGGTCCAGCGACTGGCCTTCCCGCTCCAGAAAGGCGGTCTGCGCGGCCTCGTCCAGACGGAGAAGTCCGCTGTCCACCAGCCGCCGCACGCCGTGAAGCTCCGCCTCCGTCGGGACGCGCTGCCCCGCGCGGCCGATGTCCCAGAGGCACGCGGCGGGCCGGATGGTGCTGTCGAACGCGCCGCCCGTGAGGGTGGAAAGCTCCTTCGCGCGGCGGAGCAGGCCAAACACGGCGGGGCTGACGCGGACGGGCGCGCGGCCCGCGCCCGCGCTCACGCGGCTGATCTCGCTGTCCGGCTTGAAGACCGAAAGCTGATCGTCCAGCCCTTCGCACATGGCGCGCACGTCGGAGAGCAGCGCCTCGCGCGCCGGCATCGGCGTGCCAATGTGGATCCAGTTCATCGTACCAAACGCGTAAAACCCCTGCTCCATCAAAAATCCCTCCCACCGGGCGGTCCCGATTTGATATTCCAATCATAAGGGAGAAATATGGCCGATTTATGTTGCCGGCGTGAAGATTTTTTGAAAAGGTCCGCCGCTGCGGCAGGAAAAAGGAACAATCCCGCTTTTTTCCTTAGAAACCGGCATTCCCGTGCCTGAAACCCGGCCCGATCCCCCGGTTCGGGCGAAAAACCCGCACGTCTTTCCTCCCGGCGTTCCACAGGCCCTCCGGCAGGCGGGAATGTCCGCAAAAAACGCGCGATCAGCTCGAATTTTCGGACATTCTGCTCAGTAAAAGCGGTCCCAACTCCTTGAATAATTGTGCAGGTGTGCTATAATCGAGGCAGATGCAGGAGTTGGAACCCTGTAACTTTGAATGAGAGGATGAATAGCATGATCAGTTTCTTTCTCTGCCTGGCGCTGCTGATTTGCGGTTACCTGTTTTACGGCAAACTGGTAGCAAACACGTTTGAGCCAGACGACCGCGAAACGCCCGCCGTCAAGATCAACGACGGCGTGGATTACGTCGTCATGCCCCAGTGGAAGCTGTTCCTGGTGCAGCTTCTGAACATCGCGGGCCTCGGCCCCATCTTCGGCGCGCTGCAGGGCGCGTTGTGGGGACCTGTGGTCTTCCTGTGGATCACCTTCGGCACCATCTTCGCCGGCGGCGTCCACGACTATTTCTCCGGCATGTTGTCTGAGCGCAACAACGGCACGTCCATCTCCGAAATCTGCGGCATCTACCTCGGGAGCGTCATGAAGAGCGTCATGCGCGTCTTCAGCGTTGTCCTCCTGGTCATGGTCGGCACCGTCTTTGCCGTCGGTCCCGCCGGCCTGATCGTCGCCCTGTTTAAAAACGGCAATATCGGCGGCCTGTGGGCCAGCAAGGAGTTCTGGCTCTGGGTCATTCTGGCCTACTACTTCATCGCGACCTTCCTCTCCATCGACAAGATCATCGGCAAGATTTACCCTGTGTTCGGTATCTGCCTGATCGTCATGGCCGTCGGCGTCGCCTATGGTATCTTTACCAAGGCGGAGTACACAATCCCAGAAATCTGGAGCCACTTTACCAACATGAACCCGAAGGGAACCCCGATCTGGAGCTTCATGTTCATCACCGTCGCCTGCGGCGCGATTTCCGGCTTCCACGCCACCCAGTCCCCGCTGATGGCGCGCTGCATGAAATCTGAGAAGCAGGGCCATTTCGTATTCTACGGCGCCATGGTCTGCGAGGGCATCATCGCCCTGATCTGGGCCGCGGCCGGCTGCTCCCTGTACGGCGTTACCGGCGGCCTGAACACCGGCCTGCAGGAAGCCCTGGCGAGCGGCCAGTCCGCCGCCATCTACGATGTCTGCAAGAAGACCATGGGCGGCGTCGGCATCGTCCTCGCCATGCTGGGCGTCATCGCCTGCCCGATCACCTCCGGCGACACCGCGTTCCGCAGCGCCCGTCTGGTCATCGCCGACTGGTTCAAGATCGACCAGAAGGGCTGGCTGAAGCGCCTGTACCTCTGCGTTCCCCTGCTCGGCGTCGGCGCGATTGTCGGCCATCTGGACTACACCGTTGTCTGGCGTTATTTCAGCTGGACCAACCAGACTCTGGCCATGATCGTCCTCTGGGCCGCCAGCATGTACCTCTTCCAGCAGAAGAAGAACTACTGGATCACCGCCGTGCCGGCCACCTTTATGAGCGCGGTCTCGATGACCTACTTCTTTGCCGCGCCGGAGTGCCTGCATCTCGGGACCTCCGTCGCCTATCCTGTCGGCATTGTGCTTGCCGCCGCGTTCCTGACAATCTTCCTCTTCTCGACCAGCAAACAGAGAAAAGTCGCCGCACGCTGAGATATCCTCCGGGCGCGCTGCAAAACAAGGAGTCTTGCAGCGCGCCCGATTTCAAACGTAAATTCACGGAAAACGGGGAATTCCGTTTTCCTCCCGCGAAGCGTACCCAATTTTAATGCGCCGGGCGCCCTTCGATTGCACGCATCCTTTCGATCGAAGCGCAGCACCAATTGAGGAGAATCGCAGATGTTGAAACCAGCACAGCTCGGCCGGGAATCGCTCTCTCCGGAGGCGCTTTCCCAGGACCGGAAACACTGCCAGAAGATCGGCCCCTGCGGCGTCGGGGAACAGGCGCTGTATCTCAACAGCTTCTATCTCGACCGCCGGTACTATGTGCCCATCGCCTCGGTCTCCCGGGTCTTTAAGCGGGTCGCCCTGAGCAAGGGCGGCTTTTCCGGCAAGGGGCTTTTCGCCTCGATCCCCTATCTGGTCGTCGTCTATGACAGCGGGCGGGAAAAGCAGTGCAACTTCAAATTTGAGGAAAAGGTGGATCAGGTCATCGCCTGCGTCGGGCAAAGGCACCCGGAGATCAAGCTGGTCAGCGCGGAGGTGGAAAAGCGGCTGGCAAAGCGGGAGCGGGAACGCGCCCGCCGCAAGCTGCCGGAGCTGTCCGAGGCCGTGCTGGCGGAGCGGGAGACGCTGCGCCGCGCCGCGCTTTATCTGGAAAAGCGGCCAGAACTGACGCTGGAGCTCAGTCAGGCCGCCCGGCGGAAACGCGCCTTTTTGCAGAGCAAGCCCGCCTACAAATGGGTGGCGCTGCTGATCGGCCTGCTCGGACTGGCCGCGCTGGTCTACGGGATCTGGGCGCTTTTGAACCATGTGGAATTCGCCGCGTACTTCACCCTGTTCGGGCTGGCGGCCATTTTTCTCTTCTCGAGCGCGGGCATGTTTCCCACGGCGAGGAACAACAGGCAATCCATCCTGGCCCGGGCCGATCACGCCAAGGACGCGATGGAAGCGTACGTCGGCGCGTACCCGGACTTCCCGGTGCCCGCGCGGTACGCCCACCCCGTGGTTCTCAAGCGGATGATCGACATTCTGGAGGGGGGCCGCGCGCAAAAAATCACGCCGGCGCTCAACGTCCTGAAGCGCGATCTGCAGGCACTCCACGCGGGCGTCGAGATCGACCAGGACGAGCACGACGAGGTGATGACCATCAAGGCCCTGTTTCTCAACGAGGACTACGCCTAGCGGGCAGACTGTGCTCCCGGAACACGGGCGCTACCGTGCCAGGTTGGAATCGCCGCGTTTTCTCTCCCTCCGGCGCGGCAAAGCCGCGCCACCTCCCTCGCAGGGGGAGGCGTCCTGGGGCCCCCATCCACCGCAAGCGGTCCCCCTTCCCCCGAGGGGGGGAGCGCTCGTTTGGCTCCCTCTGTGAGTAGCGCGAAGCGCGCTTTCAATCTAACCGGCTTGCCGGTGGCAAGCCGGACACCGAACGTCAGCTGTCGAGCAAAGCGAGACTGAGGGAGAGAACGCCGTTCTTTTTTCCACGCCAGGATGGAATCTCCGCGGTTTCTCTCCCTCCGGCGCTTCGCGCCACCTCCCTCCTCAGAGGGAGGCTTACGGGGAACCCTTAGCCGGCACGGCGAAGTCGTCGCCCCTCATCCGTCGCCTGCGGCGACACCTTCCCCCGAGGGGGAAGGCTTACGGGGAGCACCAAAAAGGCTTCCCCTTGAGGGGAAGCTGGCATTTGCGCAGCAAATGACTGATGAGGTGGGAAACGGGCACAAGCCGAAAACCGCTCTTGCGGAAAAACGGAGCCGCCGCATGGTAGCAAAGCGTGCGCGGCGGTGGGAAGGTTGGCAGGTGGCAGCTTTTCTTCGGATCGATGCTTGTCCGCACCGCATCCCCTGGGCGACTTTTTTCGGAGCCCGGGCACGCGTCTTTCCTGGGGTTCTGCGCGGACCGAAAGCCAGCCGCCGGAGGCCGCCCCACGCTTCCGGGCGCTGTCAACCAACCCCTCATCCATCACGGGTCCGTCGTCGTCCCCTCATCCACCGCAAGCGGTCCCCCTTCCCCCGAGGGGGAAGGCTGCGGGGGTCCCTCATTCGTCACGGGTCTGTCGTCGCCCTCATCCGTCACGGCGAAGCCGTGCCACCTGACGTTCGGTGTCCGGCTTGCCACCGGCAAGCCGGTTGGATTCGAAGCGCGCTTCGCGCTACCCCGCGGGGGAAGGCTGACGGGGGCGCACCAAACAGGCTTCCCCTTGAGGGTAGCACGAAGCGCTACTCCTCAGAGGGAAACAGACGGGAAGACTTTGCGGGCAACGGATCGCTAATCGGGATCAAATGGGTCGCAATTTGGGCTGAAAAAGGGCGGCTGCAACATGCAGCCGCCCTTTTCAGCCTGTCACCCCAGGAACGCGCGGATCACCGGATTAATCCATATCCCGTCTGCCCTGAAGGGCGCGGAGAAGCGTGATATCGTCGGCGTATTCGAGCTGGCCGCCCATGGGGATGCCGTAGGCCAGGCGGGTCACCTTGACCTCCAGCGGACGCAGCAGCCGGGAGAGGTACATCGCCGTGGCCTCTCCCTCCGTATCCGGATTCGTCGCCATGATGACCTCCCGGACGCCGCCCTCCGCCACGCGGCCGAGCAGCTCCCGCACCCGGATATCGTCCGGCCCCATGTGGTTCAGCGGCGAAATGACGCCGTGGAGCACATGGTACACGCCGGTATACTCCCGGGCGCGCTCCATGGCGATGACGTCCTTCGGCTCCGCCACGACGCAGATCGTCCCGTGGTCCCGCCGGGAATCGTCGCAGATGGGGCACAGGTCCCGATCCGTCAGGTTCTGGCAGACGGGACAGGCGCGGATCGTCTGCTTGGCTTCCAGAATCGCGTCGGCGAACTCCTGCGCCTCCTCGGACGGCAGGGACATGACGTGGAAGGCAAGCCGCTGGGCGGTCTTGCCGCCGACGCCCGGCAGTCTCGCGAATTGTTCGGTCAGCCGCTCCAACGCGGCGGGAAATCCGTTCATCAGAAGCCCAGATTCATGCCGCCGGTCAGCTTGGACATGGACTGGGAGGCTTCGCTTTCCGCCTTCCGCATGGCCTCGTTCACCGCCGCGATCACCAGATCCTGCAGCATTTCCACATCCTCCGGGTCCACGGCCTCGGGGGCGATCGCCAGCTTGACGACCTCATGCTTGCCGTTGACCGTCGCGGTCACCATGCTGCCGCCGGAGGTGGCGGAATACTCCTTCGTCTCCATTTCGGCCTGCATCTTCAGCATTTCCTGCTGCATCTTCTGCGCCTGCCGCACCATATTCATGTTCATGCCGCCGCCGCCCGCCATGGGGCTGCCGCGAAAACCACCCTTTGCCATCGTCATTTACTCCTTCGTCATTTGATCGTCAGCTGATCGCCCAGCTTGCCGCGCAGCGCGATCAGATCGTCCATCCTGTCACGGCCGCCTGGGTCCTGCCGCCCCGCGACGGCCGCCGTCGCCCGTACCGGCCGCCCCAGCAGCGCCGAGGCCCGCTTTGCCACGGCCAGCAGCACCTCAGGGCTGGATATCATGTTTTTCACAAACTCGCTGTCCGCCCGCAGACACAGCGTATCGCCGGTCAGCGACGGCTTGATCGGCCCCTGGGCCGCGAAAAAGCCTTTCACCGGCGGCCCGAACTCCGCCCGCAGCGCCGTCACCAGGTCGGGCCAGAAGCCCGCGGGCACCCCGTCCGCCGCGCACGCAGGCGCTTCCTCCGGCGCAAGGTCGTCGCCGTCCTCGGGGAGGGGCGCGCGTTCCGACGCGGGATCATCGCCATCCTCCGGGAAGGGCGCTCGTTCCGACGCAATGTCGTCGCCGTCCTCCGGGAAGGGCGCGTCCCCGTCGGCGGGGCGCGCGCTGCGCGCGGGCAATGCGCCGGAGGCAACCTGCTCCTCCAGCCGAGACAGGCGCGCGCCCAGCGCTTCCGCGTCCATCCGCAGCGCCGGGCTGCACAGCTTCATGAGGCACAGCTCCGCGTCGATGCGCAAATTCGCCGTTTTGGCGCTCCCCGCCATGGTCTCCTGCAACAGGGACACCATCCGCAGCAGCTCGCCCGGCGAGAATTTCGCGGCCAGCGCCGCGGCCTCCTTCCCCGTGCAGAGGCCGGAGATCATCGCGAGGCCGCTTTCCGGCGCGGTCTTGAGTATCAGCAGGTCCCGGGCGACGGCGCAGAGCTCGTCCAGCATCGCCCCCATGTCCTTGCCCTCGCCATACAGCCGCGCGAACAGCGACAGCGCATGAGACGCGTCCTGCGCCGCGACGGCCAGCAGCATCTCATAGGTCGCGCGCTCGCCGGCCAGGCCCAGGCAGTCGTAAACGAAGCTCGCCGTCACCGGGCCGTCCGCCGAGGAGGCGCATTGATCCAGCAGGCTCAGGCCGTCGCGCAGCGCGCCGTCGGCCAGCCGCGCGAGGATGCCCGCCGCCTCCGGCAAAAGCTCGATGCCCTCCTGATAGGAAACATAGGAAATCCGCTCGCGGATGTCCTCCGGCAGCAGCCGCCGGAAGGAAAACCGCTGGCAGCGGGAGAGAATCGTCGCGGGGACCTTTTGCAGCTCCGTCGTCGCCAGAATGAACATCAGATGCGCCGGCGGCTCCTCGATGATTTTCAGCAGCGCGTTGAAGGCCGACATGCTGAGCATGTGGACCTCGTCGATGATATAGACCCGCTTTTTGACCTCGCCGGGCGTATAGATCGCGTCGTCCCGCAGGGCGCGGACATGGTCGACGCCGTTATTGGAGGCGGCGTCGATCTCCAAAACGTCCATGCAGGCGCCGGCCTCGATGCTGCGGCAGGCCGCGCAGCGGTTGCACGGGTTGCCGTCCACCGGGTGCTCGCAGTTGACCGCCCGCGCCAGGATCTTGGCGCAGGAGGTCTTGCCGGTGCCGCGGGTGCCCGTAAACAGATAGGCGTGGCTGAGCTTTCCGGAGGCCACCTGGGTCTTGAGCGTCTGCGTGATGCTTCTCTGACCGACCACCTCGTCAAAGGTCCTCGGCCGGTATTTCCGATACAGCGCCTGATACACGGGCTCGCCCCCTTCCGTCTCCATTTTAGCAGGATTCCCATTCTTTCGCAACAAAAAACCGGCGTCCCGGCCGGCATGGCGCAAAAAAATCCGGCCCATGACAAGATCGCACACCCGCCTTTGAACATACTCTCCATCCGTTACCCAGGCAGCCAGCTCAGAAACGGCTACCCCGCGGCACACGGAACGGTCCGCTTAATGCTGCTCGGTTCCCCGCCTGACATGATTCACGGGATTCCGTTGCGCAAGACCGGTTCCTCATCGCCGCTTACCTGGGTCAGACGACACAGAATAAGCCCGGGGGCGGGAATTCATCCCTGCTATAGCGGATTGCAGGTCACAAGGCACCGCTGTCTCCCCGACTAGTGCGACCTTGTCACAGGCCGGATCGGCCGCGACAAAATCCTATGTTATTTACAGTTTGCTCTCCACGAACGCGGCCAATTCGCCGACCGTCGTGATTTTGTCGTTCAGCTCCAGCTCAACGCCGAGCTTTTCTTCCAGATCCATAACCATCTCCACGATGTCCAGGGAGTCGATGCCGAGGCTCTCGAAGGTGGTTTCCGCCGTGATCGTTTCGGTGGAAACATCCAACTGTGCGGCGAGATATTCGCAAATTCTATCAAACATACCATGTACCTCCAGGAAATAACTTGCCGCTTACCCGCTCAAATGCGGCGGTGGCCTGTTTCTTACTCTGTTATGATACGGTATTTTTCTACAATGTCAAGAAAATTTTTTCGCGTAAAATACCCCTCAGAGGCAGTCCTTGAGATACTTGAAGCGAGAGGGATGGCGGAGCTTGCGCAGCGCCTTGGCCTCGATCTGCCGGACGCGCTCGCGCGTCACGGAAAACTCCTTGCCGACCTCCTCGAGCGTGTGGGCCTTGCCGTCCTCGAACCCGAAGCGCAGCCGCAGCACCTTTTCCTCCCGCGGCGTCAGCGTTTTCATGACCTGCAGCAGCTGCTCCTTGAGCAGGAACGCGGCGGCGGCCTCCCCTGGCTCCTGCGACGAGGACGCGGGCAGGAAATCGCCGAGGCGGCTGTCGTCCTCCTCGCCCACCGGCGCCTCCAGCGAGACCGGCTCCTGCGCCATCTTGAGCACCTCATCCACCCGCTCCACCGACATGCGCAGCTTGTCCGCCACCTCCTGCGAGGTGGGCTCGCGCCCCATCTCCTGGATCAGCGTGTGCGAGGTCCTCAGCACCTTGTTCATGGTCTCCACCATGTGGACTGGGATGCGGATGGTCCGGGCCTGGTCGGCGATGGCCCTGGTGATCGACTGGCGGACCCACCACGTCGCGTAGGTGGAGAACTTATAGCCCTTCGTATAGTCGAACTTCTCGACCGCCTTCAGAATGCCGAAGCTGCCCTCCTGAATCAGGTCCAGAAAGCTGAGGCCACGGCCCGTATACCGCTTGGCGATGGACACCACCAGCCGCAGATTGGCCTCCACCATGTCGTTGCGGGCCGTCTCGTCGCCCTCCTGCACCCGCTTTGCCAGCTCGACCTCCCGCTCGGGCGTCAGCAGCGGCACGCGGCCGATCTCCCGCAGGTAGAGCCGGACCGGGTCGTGGACGCCGAAGTCCTCCAGCAGCTTGTCCGGATCGACCAGCTCCTCCTCTTCGACATCGACCAGCTCCTCTTCGGACGGGGTGGAGTCGGCGTTGACCAGATCGGCCATTTCCTCCGCGTCAATCTCCACGCCGGCCGCGTCCAGCTCGGCATAGACCGCGTCGGCCTGTTCCTCCGTGAGAAGTTCCATCGCCTGCAGGAGTCTGGTCGCGGAAACGCGCTTTTCCTGTTTGGCCTTTGCAAGCAGTTCCGTCAGCTTAGTCATCCGTTTAGTCCTTTCTTTTCCCTCAGTCGGTCGCGCAGCGCCATCAGGTCGCCGTCTCCCCGTGCCTCGCGTTTTGTTGCTTCCTCTCTGATGATCTTCACATAATCCCGGAGCGCGTCCTCGTTCACCGGGCCGCCGCCCTTCTGCGCAACCATGGACAGATGCTCCGTTTCCTCCCGCCCGAACTGGCCCGCCACCGCCGAAAGGCTGCACAGGCCGCCCGTCTCCCACTGGCCCCGCAGCGCCCCGTAGGCGCGGCCCAGCAGCGGGGAGGAGAACTGCTCCGCGGTCAGGTCCCGCAGCTCGCCATACAGGCTTTCCTCCCGCAGCACCGTCTGCAGCACCCCCTCCTCCGCCATGGCGGAGCGGATATTGTCATAGTGGATGCCGCGGCTTTTCGGCTGCTGCTGGTCCGCCGGGGTCAGCACGCGCTTTTCTTCCTTCTTGTCCTGCGCGGCCACGCGCCGCCGGAACGCTTTGCCCACCTCCAGCTTCATGGCCTCTGCGGAGATGCCCGCGGCCTCGGCGGCCCGGCCGCCGTAGATCTCCCGCTCCACCGCGCTGCCAAGCGTGGCGATCATCCCCGCCGCCTCCTTCAGAAACGACACCCGCTCCTCGTCGATCGCCAGATTGTAGCGGCTGAGAATCGATTGCAGGCGATATTCCGCCTGGCCCTGGGAGCCCTCCAGCAGGACCTTGAAGCGGTCCGCCCCAAACTGTCTCAGGAACTCGTCCGGGTCCTTGGCCCCCTGCATCCGCAGGACGCGGACTTGCAGCCCGGTCTTTTCCAGCATCGGAATGGCGCGCTTTGTGGCATTCTGACCGGCCTCGTCGCCGTCGTAGGTTAAAACGAGCTGGGAGGTATACTTGGCGAGCAGCGTCGCCTGCTCCTCGGTCAGGGACGTGCCCAGCGAGGCCACGGCGCAGTCGAAGCCGTACTGGTGCAGGGCGATGGCGTCCATATACCCCTCGGTCAGGATGATCCTGCCCTGCTTGCTCTTCTTCGCCATATTCAGGGCGAAGAGGTTTTTCCGCTTATTGAAGATGACGGTCTCCGGCGAGTTCAGGTACTTGGGCGTCGAGTCGTCCATGACCCGGCCGCCAAAGCCGATGACGTTGCCGCGCACGTCGATGATCGGGAACATCAGCCGGTTGCGGAAGCGGTCGTAAATGGACCCCTTCTCCCGGGACTGGAGCGCCAGACCGGCGTCCAGCAGGTCCTGCTTCTCATAGCCCTTCGCGGTCATGGCCTCCAGCAGGTTCGCCCAGCCGTCCGGCGCGTAGCCGAGGCCGAACCGCGTCACCGTCCGCGCGGAGAGCGCGCGCTTCTCGAGATAGGCCCGGGCCTCCTCGCCGCAGGACTCCCGCAGCTTGTCGTGGTAAAACCGCGCCGCGTCCCGGCAGAGCGTCCAGAGCCGTTCCTGCCGCCGATAGGCGGAGCGGTAGGTCGCGTCCTCCGGCACCTCCATGCCCGCCTGCTTGGCGAGTAAGCGCACGGCGTCCGGGTAGTCCAGATTTTCAATTTCCATGATGAAATTGACCACACCACCGCCCTTGTGGCAGCCAAAACAGTAAAAAATCCCCTTGTCCGGCGACACCGAGAAGGAGCCGGTCTTTTCCGCGTGGAACGGACACAGGCCAAAGAGACTGGAGCCCTTCCGCGTCAGCGTGACATAGTGGGACACCACCTCGTCGATCGGATTCCGCGAAACCAGTTCATCAAGAAAGCTCTGAGGAAACGGCACGCAATCCACCTCCTGTTCATTTTTGGCAACACCGCACAATTCTATGTATGGAATTGTACCGTCAGATTTTTCGTCCGATCGGAAAACGCGAATACCCGGCATCTTCCCGGGCAGTTTGCGGCGATCCGGCGGAAACGGGGCAAACCCGCAAAGGACGCGGCGTCGCCCACGAGCGACCGGACCTCGCTTTTTCAGCGCATCTGCCAGCCCGCCGGGATGAAAATTTCGTTAAATTTGAAAATCGCGTATTTATCCGTCATGCCGGCGATGTAGTCGCAGACGGCCCGCGGCATACCCTCCGGGTCGGGCTGGGTCTGGAAGCTCGCCGGAAGCTGCTCCGGGTGCGCGAGGTAATGGGCGTAGAGCTGCTGCAAAATGTCCCGCGCCTTGGCTTCCTCCGCCTTGGCCACCGGGTTGCGATAGACGCGCGCGAACATGAAGTCCCGCAGGTCCTCCATCGCGGTCCGGACCGCCGGGTCCATGGAGAGCCCGCCGCCGCCCGCCGAACAGGCGATGACGTTTTCCACCAGCGTGTTGATCCGCTCGCGGTGCGTGTCCCCCAGCACCAAAGCAATCTCGCGCGGAATGTCCTCCTCGCGGAGAATGCCGGCACGGATCGCGTCGTCGATGTCGTGGTTGATGTAGGCAATGCGGTCGGCATAGCGGACGATCTGCCCCTCCAGCGTGTCGGCGGTTCCGCCGCCCGTGTGGCAGAGGATGCCGCTGCGGACCTCCTCCGTCAGGTTGAGGCCCCGGCCGTCGTTTTCCAGCACGTCCACCACCCGCAGCGACTGCTCGTTGTGCCGGAAGCGCTTGCCCATGGCCTGCGTCAGGGCAACCTCGCCCGCGTGGCCGAAGGGCGTATGTCCCAGGTCGTGGCCCAGCGCCGCCGCCTCGGTCAGGTCCTCGTTGAGCCACAGCGCCCGGGCGATCGTCCGCGCGATCTGCGTGACCTCCAGCGTGTGGGTCATCCTCGTCCGGTAATGGTCGCCCTCCGGCTCCAGAAACACCTGCGTCTTGTGCATCAGCCGCCGGAACGACTTGCTGTGGATGATCCGGTCCTTGTCCCGCTGATAGCAGGTGCGGCAGCTGCTTTGCGCTTCCTCAGAAAGCCGTCCGCGCGACTCCGCCGCCCTGGCCGCGTCGGGGCGGAGACGGGTCTGCTCCTCCCGCTCCAGCCGTTCCCGAATGGTCTCTTCCATCGCTTTTCACCGCTCCACCGGGAAGGCCCGGTACTCCCGGCCCAGCACGGCCCCGGTCACCCTTCCGGCGGAAAGGTCCTGAAGCCGCAGCAAAAACCGCTGCGTCTCTTCCTCCGGGAACGCGGCGAGCAGCGTCACCGCCGCGCCGAATTCCGTTTCCAGCAACAGTCCGCCTTCGGCGGACACTTCTGTTTTCACCGTTTCAAACAGCCCGTAGGGACACGGGATCTCCACCCGCGCCCAGAGGCGCCTGCGCGAGACGCCCGCCTCGTCCACCGCCAGCTTCGCGGCCTTCGTATAGGCCCGGACCAGCCCGCCCGCGCCCAGCAGAATCCCGCCGAAGTACCGCGTGACCACGCAGAGCACATCGGACAGGCCCTCCCGCCGCAGCACCTCCAGCACCGGCATCCCCGCCGTGCCGCCCGGCTCGCCGTCGTCGGAAAACCGGGTCGCGCCGCCGCCGATGATGTAGGCGTAGACGTTGTGGTCGGCGTCCCAGTTTTTCTCGCGCGTCTGTTTTAAGTACGTCAGGGCCTCCGCCTCGGTCTCAGCGCGGAAGATGCGCCCGAGGAAGCGGGAGCGGCGCTCGATCAGCTCCGCCTCCGCGTTCCTGGTCGGAACCAAATACTCCTCCATGGCCTCACCGGCGGCCCAGCCGGGGGTCTACCCAGACCACCAGCTTTTCAAAGTCCCGCAGGCGGCCATAGCAGGTTTGGTCGCAGATCGCCTCGACCTCGATGCCCTCCTCCGTATATTCGCAGCGGAGCACCTTCGCCTGGTCGTGCAGCCCGCTGACCTGGCTCGACATGGAGTAGGGCAGCAGGAAGGTGGCGTGGCGCAGGCCGCGGTCCAGGCGCTGCCCGATGCGGCGCAGCAGTTCGTCCATGCCCGCGCCGGTTTTGGCGGAGATGGCCACCGTGTCTTTGCCGTGGGGCAGGTCCTCCTCCTCCACGGTGTCCGCCTTGTTGTAGCAGCGGATGACCGGCACCTCCGGCCCCGCGAGCTGCGCGATCAGCCGCTCCGCCACCTGGATGTGCGCTTCGCGGTTCGGGTCGCCCGCATCGATGACGTGGAGCAGCAGATCCGCGTATTGCAGCTCCTCCAGCGTGGCCTTGAAGGCCGCCACCAGATTGTGCGGCAGCTTTGCGATAAACCCGACGGTGTCGGACAGCAGCACGTCCAGCGTATCGGACACATGGAGCTGCCGCGTCGTGGTGTCCAGCGTATCGAACAGGCGGTTATTGGCCGGGATATCGGCCCCCGTCAGGCGGTTGAGCAGCGTGGACTTGCCCGCGTTGGTGTAGCCCACGATGGCCACCACCGGCACCTGATTGCGGATGCGCCGCTCCCGCTGCACCCCCCGGACCCGCCGCACCTCGGAAAGCTCCTGCTGCAGCCGGAAAATCCGCTCACGGATGTGCCGCCGGTCGGTTTCCAGCTTGCTTTCGCCGGGTCCGCGCGTGCCGATGCCGCCGCCCAGCCGGGAGAGCGACTCGCCCATGCCCGAAAGCCGCGGCAGCAGATACTGGTACTGCGCCAGCTCCACCTGCAGGCGGCCCTCCCTGGTTTTGGCCCGCTGGGCAAAGATGTCCAGAATCAGCGCGCTGCGGTCCAGCACCGCCGCGCCCGTGATCTCCTCCAGCGCCCGAATCTGGGAGGGCGTCAGGTCGTTGTCGAACACCAGCAGATTGGCCTCCGTGGTCTTCACCAGCTCCTTGATCTCCTGCGCCTTGCCCTCGCCCACAAAGCTGTGCGGGTCCGGCGCGTGGCGGTTTTGGAGCACGCGGCCGACGCACTGCCCGCCGGCGGTCTCCAGCAGGGCCTCCAGCTCGTCCAACGACTGCTCCGTGGCGGTCTCCTCTTTGGTAAAGAGATCGGCGTTGAGTCCCACCAGAATGGCCTTGTCGATGGCAATTCTCTTTTCCAGTTCCATATTACGCTCCAATCGGGGAAATTTCAACAAAATAGAAAAAAGTCCGCACCGATGCGGTGCGGACCCAGATCACTTACTTCAGGCCGTATCTCTTGTTGAACCGATCAACACGTCCGCCGGTATCAACCAGCTTCTGCTTGCCTGTAAAGAAAGGGTGACACTTGGAGCAAATCTCAACCTTGATGTCCTTTTTTGTCGAACCGGTCTCGATTACTTCACCGCATGCACAACGGATTGTGGTCTGTTCGTACTTGGGATGGATTCCTTCCTTCATCGTATTCACCTCTTTCGTATCGTCGCTTAAAGGGCAGATAACTCCCTTATTTTCATTTGCCCGATTATGATAGCACAGGGCGCTTTATTTTGCAAGTCCTTTTTCTGTATTTTTGAGATAACATACGCGCTCCCGGCGCGGTTCGGATTCTCCGGGCAGCTTTTCGCAGAACAGGTCGTACAGCAGGTCGCAGCGGCGCTCCAGCGCGGCAAATTCGCCGCCGCACCGCGCCCCCGCGCTGCAAAGCGGCACGCTTCCCGCGTCCCTCGCCCGCCGCAGCAGCGCCCGCCCCGTCTCCCGGAAGCCCAGCACCCGGACATAGGGCGGCGCCTCGTCCAGCCGCGCCTGAGAAATGCCCAGGCAGGCGCACAGCAGCAGCCGCGAGAGCCGCGTATAGGCGTATCGCTTCGACTTGGCGCTCCGGAGGATCTCCTCCACCGAACCGCCGCTCTGGCACGCGCGCATCACCTTGCGCCAAAGCCCCTCCCCGCCGTAGGGGACCGCCGCGAATTCCGCCTCGCCGAGCATCCGCAGCCGCGCCAGCATGGCCCGCTCGCCATACTCCCGCCGGTACTGGGGCCGCCCTTCATAGCAGCGGCGCGTCTCCGCCGGCACATAGGCGGAAAAGTCCTCCGTCCGGCGCAGAGACGTCGCCGACGGGCTTGCCGCGTCCGGCTCCAGCTCGTGGTAGCCGCCCCGCCGCAGAATCGGCAGGATCTCCAGGCCGCTTCCCCGCCGCTGGAGGCTCTTGCAGTACTCCACCCCCAGAATGTTGTTCGGCGAGGCCACGGTCCGGCCATCGCCGCCCAGCGCCTCCAGCGCCCGCTGCCGCGCCGCCGCAAAGGAGCTCCCTGTCTCCAGCTCCCGCCGCAGCAGCGGCGGAAACGCCTCCGACCGCAGCAGCCGCGCCGTCTCCCACAGCCCCTCGGACGACTCGCAGCCGAAGGACAGCGTATCCACAACCGAAAGCCCGTCCAGAATCGCCACGCCGCCGTCGGCAAATCCCTCGGCGGAGCGGAGCGCGCACGTCACCGGCAGCTCCAGCACCAGATCCGCGCCGCCGCGCAGCGCCGCCTCCGCCCGGACCGACTTCTCATAGAGCGCCGGCTCCCCGCGCTGGACGTAGTTGCCGCTCATCAGGCAGACGAGCGCGGTATCCTCCCCGAGCGTCTCCCGAATCCGCCGGAACTGCGCCTGGTGGCCCAGGTGAAAGGGGTTATATTCGCAGATGATCCCCGCTGTTTTCATAGAAAATCCTCAAATCGATAAAACACTACTTGAATTGCCTTCCGGGATGGTATAGAATGTTAGTAATTGTGCGTATCATAACACGCTTTTCAACAAAAATAAACAGGAGTTGTTACAATGAGAGTATTGGTTATCAATGCTGGCAGTTCTTCGCTGAAGTACCAGCTGATGGACCCACAGACCGGCGACGTCACCGCCAAGGGCCTCTGCGAGCGAATCGGAATCGACGGCCGCCTGACCCACAAGGCGCTGATTAAGGGCACCAAGGTGGAAAAAGATATCCCCATGCCCACCCACAAGGAGGCCATCGAGGCCGTCATGGCCATTCTGGTCGACCCGACCGACGGCGTCATCGCCTCCGTTGACGAGATCGACGCCGTGGGCCACCGCGTCCTCCACGGCGGCGACAAATTTGTCGCTTCCTGCCTCGTCACCGAGGCCTGCAAGCAGGCCATCCGGGATTGCATTCCCCTCGGCCCCCTCCACAACCCCGCCAACCTGATGGGCATCGAGGCCTGCGAGAAGGCCATGCCGGGCAAGCCGCAGGTCGCCGTGTTCGACACCGCGTTCCACATGACCATGCCCCCCAAGGCGTACCGCTACGCCATCCCCACCAAATACTATGAGACCGATCACCTCCGCCGCTACGGCTTCCACGGCACCTCCCACCGCTACGTCACCAAACGCGCCATCGCGCTGATGGGCTCCGCCGACATCAAGCTGGTCAACTGCCACCTCGGCAACGGCTCCTCCCTGTCCGCCGTCAAGGACGGCAAGTGCCAGGACACCTCCATGGGCCTCTCCCCGCTGGCCGGCGTCCCCATGGGCACCCGCTCCGGCGACATCGATCCCTGCGTGGCGCAGTTTATTATGAATAAATACGGCATGAGCGCCGACGAGTGCCTGACCATGCTGAACAAGAAGTCCGGCGTGCTGGCCCTGTCGAACGGCGTCTCCTCCGATTTCCGCGACCTGGACAACGCCGCCGACGAGGGCAACGAAGCCGCACAGCTGGCGCTCGACAAGTTCGCCTATGAGGTCCGCAAGTACATCGGCGCGTACGCCGCCGCGCTCGGCGGACTGGACTGCCTGGTATTCACCGCCGGCGTCGGCGAGAACTCCGCCTCCACGCGCGCCTCCATCTGCGAGGGCCTGGAATTCCTGGGCGTCCGGCTGGACGCCGAGAAGAACAAGCTCCGCGGCGAAGAGGTCTGCATCTCCGCCCCCGACTCCAGAGTCAAGGTCTGGGTCATCCCCACCAACGAAGAGCTGATGATCGCACAGGACACCATGGAACTGGTACAGGGCTGATTCATTTTTAAAAAATGCCGGAAGCTGCGGCTTCCGGTTTTTTTTGTACATCCTATCAGAAGCGTCGATTTAACAGGAGGTTTTTCCATGAATCTGACCGAACGGTTTCTCTCCTACGTCGCCTTCCCCACCACCTCGGACGAGCACAGCGAGACCTCGCCCTCCACAGACGGACAGCGGTCGCTGGGACTCCACCTCGTCGAGGAGCTGCGCGCCATGGGCATCCGGGACGCCCACCAGGACGAGCACGGCTACGTCTACGCCACCATTCCCGCCTGCCGCGCGCAGCGGCAGCCGGTCATCGGCTTCATCGCCCACCTGGACACCTCGCCGGACTGCTCCGGCGAGCACATCAGCCCCGCCGTGGTCCTCTATGAGGGCGGCGACCTCACGCTGAACGAGGAAAAGCAGATCGTCCTGCGGGAAGCGGAGTTCCCGGTCCTGCGCCGCCACGTCGGCAAGCACCTGATCGTCACCGACGGCCAAACCCTGCTCGGGGCCGACGACAAGGCGGGAATCGCCGAGATCATGGACATGACAGAGCGCCTCCTCGAGTCCGACCGGCCGCACGGAGAAATCCGCATCGCCTTCACGCCGGACGAGGAAATCGGCCGGGGCGCGGACCGGTTCGACGTCACGGGCTTCGGCTGCGACTTCGCCTACACCGTCGACGGCGGCACGCTGGGCGAGCTCGAATACGAGAACTTCAACGCCGCCGCCGGGCTGGTCCTCGTACACGGCGTCGGCATCCACCCCGGCAGCGCCAAAGGGAAGATGAAAAACGCCGCCTCCCTCGCCATGGAGTTCGAGCGGCGGCTGCCTCCCGCGCAGAGACCGGAGTGCACGGAGGGCTACGAGGGCTTTTTCCACCTGACCGCGCTGTCCGGCAATGTGGAGGAGGCGCAGCTCCACTATATCATCCGCGACCACGACCGGAAAAAATTCGAGGAGAAAAAGGCGCTGTTCCACCAGCTCGCGGCCGAGCTATGCGACGAATTCGGCGCTGGGACCTTCGAGGCCGTCACGAAGGACAGCTACTACAACATGAAAGAGCAAATTCAGCCCCACATGGAGATCGTCCGCCGCGCCGAACGCGCCCTGCGGCGGCTGGGCGTGCCCTCGAAAACCGTCCCCATCCGCGGCGGCACCGACGGCGCGCGGCTGTCCTTTCTGGGACTGCCCTGCCCCAACCTCTGCACCGGCGGCGAAAACTTCCATGGCCGCTATGAATTTGTCCCCATGGAGGACATGGCCATCTGCGCGGACATGCTGATGCGGATCGCCTGCGGCGATTAAGCCTGGCGCGGCGGGAACCCGCTTCCCCGCCGGGGAAGGCGGCACGGCACAGCCGTGACAGAGGGAGAGGAAACGCGGCGATTCCTTCCTCGCGTGGAAAAAGGGACGGCGTTCTCTCCCTCAGTCTCGCTTCGCTCGACAGCTGAAGGTGAATTGCCCGAAGGGCAAGAGAAGCTGGCCTGGGCCACCCTCCCAGAGGGAGCCGGACAGAGTGCTCTCCCGTAAGCCTTCCCCCTCGGGGTAGCGCGAAGCGCGCTTCGAATCCAACCGGCTTGCCGGTGGCAAGCCGGACTCCGAACGTCAGGTGTCACGGCGCAGCCGTGACGGATGAGGCGTTTCCCTGTCACGCCGCCGCGTCTCGGCCTCATCCGTCATTTGCTCCGCAAATGCCAGCTTCCCCGGAGGGGAAGCCTTATGGGGGAGCGCAAGTGCTTCCCCGACGCGTACCGCGAACAGACAGGGAAAGGCCGGAGGCAAACGCTGCCTCCGGCCTAATATTTTATGCAAAGGATGCATGCTGCGCCAGGTTCCATTTGGTTGGTACCGTTCACTCCTTTTCTTGGTACTTGGTCCTCTGGAAAAAACGCGGAAACATCGAACAAAGTCAAATGAAAAACGCGGAGCTTCAAAACTGTCGGATCCACAAACCCGGGTAAAAAAACAGACGAACAGAATCTCTGCACGCCTAGCTAGCACATCGGAAACACCCCCTCTTCTGCGTTCGAACGAACTCATACCGCGGCCTGTGCCTCTTACCTCTATCCCGAACAACCTGCCGAAACTCGCATCCGGCGGGTTCTCTTCTTTGTATCTTCAGCATACCCCCAAACCGGGGAAATTGCAAGGGGCGCCCGAAAATAATCTTTGCGCGGACGGCAATCCGCCGCGGAACGATGACCGGTCGTTTCGCGGCGGATTGTTTAAAAGAGAGGAGAGAAAATGAAAAAGTGATTGCTTGCTTCTGCTACTATCGTTATACCCGCAACTTATGAATAAAATACAACAATCGCTTGAAGATTCTGTGAACTTTGCAGAGCAGCCTGCCTCTCATCCTTTTCAGAGTCCCTCGCTGCCGGAAAATCTGCGTGCGCGCCAAAGCTCCTTTCTATGGCTCCTTGCAGAAGAAAAGTACATTGCTGCTGCATAAAATCGTCGGTCAGCTGATAATGTACCGTCTCGTCACTCTCCGTGCGGGAGAATCCGCCGGAGTTCGGATCATATTGGTAAGCGACGCCGCGAATATCGGCCTCCAGCACATAGGCGGGCGGCGTACCGACCGGTTCGGATGTGGCGGCTACGCCGTCAAAGATGGTCGCCAGGACGGCGGCGCTTTTTTTGTACAGGGGCGCCTTTTGCACGCTGCCGTCCAGAGCCGACACAGATGTGGGATAGGCGTCGTCGCCGTCCTCGGCAAAGATCTCGCTCTGAAGCGCGGAAAAGACGTCGGAGGAGATGGAATCGGCCGGACCGACATAGTATTCTGTGGTCCTTGTCTCCTGGTTGAAAACCTGAACCACGCTGCCGCCTGTTTCATTACTGAGTTGGAAATTGTAAGTTCCCTTCTCGCCTTTGATCCGAAGATCGCAGAGATAGGTACAATCGAAGCCCGGAGAATCCTTTTTTTCAAACTGACGCACATCAATTTTTGCCATTTCCTGCAGCAGCGTTTCCTGATGGGCCTTGCTGATCGTGAAATAGGCGATTGGTTCCGGCAGCAGATTGGACACATATCCCACGTTTGCCTCAATGGAAACTGCGCCGGAGAGCGCGGGAAGGATTTCAGTCCACCCGTTTTTTTCCAGCAGAGTCTCCGAACTGCCGCAGCCGGAGAAACAAGTGCACAGCAATAGGAGCGCGAGAAAAAGGGGAATACCGCGTTTTGTGAATTTCATTCAGATCCTCCCGAACAATAGGCATGATCTATATCTCCTCGCTGTTTTTACTCTCTTCTCTCTCTGACTTCGTCACATTTTGGTTCGCGAACGATGCAACCGACTGGAACGCCGGACCCGAAATGCCCAGCGCGACGAAAATCCAGGAATTCTGAAGAAAGAAGAGCAGGACCGAAACATCCTCCTGAAACAGGCCGCACACATGCAGGACAACCACCACATAATACAGCAGAAACAGCGCCATGCAGCAAAGGCCTAACACGTTCCCCGCGCTGCCCGCGCGGCCCGCGTTCCGCCAGCGCAGCAATACGGTTCCGGTCACAGACGACCACAGGAACAGCAGCATCGGGTTAATCACCATCTGCTCCCACAGCAGCCGCACGGAGAAGCTGTCAAACTGGTCTGCGTTCCGGAACCTGACGACAAAATAGAGCTTTCCCAGGGTGGCCAGAATCGCCAGAGTCAGTTCGATCCAAAACACGGTTTTCTTCATTCACGCGCGCCCCTCTCCAAACTCGAATTAAAAAAAACAGGCGGACAGAATCTCTGCACGCCGAACCAGCACATCGGAAACGCCCCCCTTCTGCGCTCCAGCGAACGCATCCCGCGGCCTCTTTCCTCTATCCCGAACAACCTGCCGAACCTCGCATCCGGCGGGTTTGCTTCTTACTATCTCCAGCATACCCCCAGAGCGGGAAATTGGCAAGGATTGCCTGCAAAAATCTTTGCGCGGACAGCAATCCGCCGCGGAACGATGACCGGTCGTTTCGCGGCGGATTGTATAGGAAAAAAAGGAGAGAAAATGAAAAAGGGAATCGCTTGCTTCTGCTTTTATCGTTATACCCGAAACTTATGAATAAAAAACAAATATCATTTGAAGATTTTGTGAACTTTGCAATACTGCCGTTCTCTCTTCGGCGGCATAGGACGAAACAGCGGCGCCAGGAGCGGCGCGCGCCTGTTCCAGACAGAAATATGCCGCAAAACGATGACAGGTCGTTTTGCGGCATATTGCAAGAAAGAAAGAAAGTGAAAAGAAGAAAATGGTTGCTTGTTTCTGCTTAAATCAGGTATACCAGATGATTGTGAATAGAATACAAAAACAATTTGAATATTTTGTGAACTCTGCAAAAAACTTATTCCGAAAACAGCTTCTGGATGGTATCCAGCGTCTCGCGAACCAGCAGGTCGCCGCCCACATGGCCGGCCATGCCGCTGGAGACGTAGGCGGAATAGTGGCTGCCCTCCTCGGCGCGGGCCGTCGGCAGATAGCCCAGGCTGCCGCACGCCAGCTGGACCAGAATGGTCTGCGCCGCCGGGCTCTGGGCGCGGATCTGGTCGCCGTAGTCCAAAAACAGCTCGAACGGGCTTGTGGCAAAGGCGACGTCGCCCAGCCGGAGGAAGTGGCCCTCGAATGCAAAGACGCGGTGCTTCTGCTGGTACTCGTAGCGGGCCAGCGTCCCGGCGTGGACGTGCATGCTCGCGTTGTCGTAGAAGCTGAGCGACTTGCCCGCGCAGCTCTCGAAGAACCGGCGCAGCGCCTCCTCGGCCTCATCCCGCTCCTTCCGCGTGACCATGCGGACCGGCAGCGTGACCGGGCGGGCCAGATGGGAAAACGTATCCGCGTCCCGCTTTTCCCGCGCGGCGTCGTCATAGCACTCGATGATCTCCCGCGCGATGCGCCGCCCCGCCTTCCAGGAGCCGGGGATGTCGAACATCGAGGGGTCCGCCTTCCGCGCCGGAGGATTCACCCGCACAATGTTGGGGTCGTCCACGCCGCTCTCCGGCTCCACCCAGCGGACCAGGTCCACCGGGCACTGGTCGCCCGCGGCGGAGCACAGCGGCAGCAGGAACACGTCCTCGCCCAGCGCCTCCCGCATGACGATTTTGCACTTGCCCCAGAAGTCGGACGAGACGAACCGGCGGTGCTGCACCGACTGCGCCGGGCAGGCCAGATTCGCCGCGACGCCGGTCAGCTTTCCGTCCGCGCCGAAGAAGTACAGCAGCTCCAGCCCGGTGTCGCTCCCGCCCTCGAGGCCGATGAAGTTGGCGGTATTGGTATCGCCCCACATTTTGGCGGAGAGGTCGTCGTACTTGGCGCGGCGGCACATGCCGACGGCCGCCCGGCCAAACTCGTTCGCGAACTGCGCGGGCTTCCTGTTCCGCCACGCTTCGGCGATGACCTGCGCGATCCGCCCGGTCAGAAACACGAGCGCGTCCTCGTCCGAGAGCACATCGTCCCCGGCGGGCAGCGGGTCCTCGTATCTGACGCTCGCCGGCGTATATTTTTTCAGAATGGACAGGGTGCTGGCGGCGGCGTCCGCGTACTGCACGGAGGTGTGCGTATGGGTGGCGGAGAGGATCAGCTTGTCGCTGTCAAATTCCGGCAGGACGGTATGGAGCGCCGCGCGCACCGCGCGCAGCAGGGTATCGTTGACTTCGGCCAGGTCACAGGCGCAGAACACCGCAGAGTCGTCGCCGCTGTCCAGCGCCAGCGCCGTCGCGCAGACCCGCGTCTCCACATATTCCGAAATTCGCTCGCAGAACTGACCCGCCAGATGTACCTTTTTATCCGGCGTCAGATCAATTTCCGCCCAGCCGGCGCAAAGTGTTCCTTTCATTGCTCGGACCTCCCATGTCTCAAATTTCCGGTTTCCCGGTGACTTCCCCTCGATTTTAGCACGCCAAAATCGACCCCGCAAGCCGGGTGGCGCAACAAACTACGCAAAACGGAGCGCAAAATCGGTGCTTTGTCCCGCCGACGGCCGATCCGTTGCGCCGGACCCCGCGAGAAAGCGGCTGCATCTCTCCCGATGGTCCGATACTATATAAAAAAAGCGGTGGGGCGCGCGGGGCGCTTCTTCGGCGCGGCGGGGCAACTCCCGGACCTTCGGCGGCAAGGCCCGCGGGCGCGGCGGGGCGCTTTCCCGCAACGCTGACGGTGTTTACCGGACTGGGCAAGGCCCGCGGGCGCGCGGGGCGCTTCTTCGCTGTGCGCCCGCGGCATGGGGGTTGAAAGCCGGACCGGCGCACCGGACCAAACCGGGGCGGCAAAATTTTACCGCGCACTTGACAGATCTTCCAAAACCCGGTATCATAGCAGATATCAGTAACCGAAGCGGTTACAGTATTTTGGCAGGGAGGGATGCGGGATGACCGCGGAGTTCATCGTGGCGGTTCACGCGCTGGCGCTGCTGGACCGCAGGGCGGCAAGCTGTTCCAGCGAGGCGCTGGCAAAAAACGTCTGCACAAACCCGGCGCGGGTCCGCAAGGTGCTCTCCAAACTGGAGCGCGCGGGTCTGGTCGCCGCCAAAAATGGGTCCCGGGGCGGCTATGCGCCGACAAAACCGGCGGGCGAGGTGACGCTCCTCCAGATCCTCGACGCCATGGGTGCGCCCTGCGTCTGCCTCCGCTGGCGCTCCGGCGCGCTGGACCCGGACTGCGTCGTGGCCTCCGGCATGTCCGGCGTCATGGACGGCGTCCTCGCGGAGCTGGAGGACGGCTGCCGCGCCGTGCTGGCGCGGACCACGCTCGCGGACATCGACCGCCGCCTCTTCCCGGACGGCGCGGCAGAAAAGGAGGCGCCATGCAATACCTGATTACCTTTCTGGAGGGGATCATCACCTTCATTTCCCCCTGCGTGCTGCCGATGCTCCCGCTCTACGCGCTCTATTTCGCGGGCGGAGCGGGAAACCGGCGCTCCCCGCTGCGCAACGCGCTGGGCTTCGTGCTCGGCTTTACCCTGCTCTTCGTGCTGCTCGGGATGCTGGCCGGGACGCTCGGCGGCTTCCTCACGCGACACCGGACCGCGGTCAACCTGGCGACCGGCGCGATCGTCGTGCTGTTCGGCCTCCACTACGCGGGGCTGCTGCACATCCGCCTGCTCGACCGGACCGTGAAGCCAAGCGCGGACATCCGGCCGGAACGGTTTTTCGCGGCGGTGCTGTTCGGCGCGGTGTTCGCCGTCGGCTGGTCCCCCTGCACCGGCGCGTTCCTCGGCTCCGCCATGATGCTCGCGGCAAGTCGGCAGAGCTCCATGGCCGGGCTCTTTCTGCTGCTGTGCTATTCGGCCGGGCTCGGCATCCCCTTCGTCCTCAGCGCGGTGCTGATCGACCGGCTGCAGAGTGCGTTCCGGTTTATCCGGGAACACTACCGCGTCATCAACCTGGTCTGCGGAATTTTCCTCATCGTAATCGGGATCCTGATGATGACCGGGCTGTTCGATTCAGCCGCCGCCCTGCTATCCTGAAGACCGGCGCGCCGACGTCAATTGGAACAGCGGAAGAAAGCCGGCATCCGGGACAGCAAAAAAAAAGGCGACAGGCGCGCCTGTCGCGGA
>JAYFPO010000013.1:0-144459 GCA_034927685.1 Oscillospiraceae bacterium
GGAGCAGTCGGGGACATAGGTATAGTTCTGATCCTTGGAGGATGCGGCTACAATGACCTCGCCAACCTTCTTCGCCTCGGCAATGGCCTTCTTGGACCACGCGCCGGTCTCCACATAGACTGCCTTGCCGTTTTTCATCAGATTCATCGGGATCATTGAGAACTGCAGCGTCGCGCCGCCCTGGATGAACAGCACCTTATAGTTGTCGGGAATGCCCATCAGGTCCCGCAGATCCTGCTCGGCCTCGTCGATAATCTGCTGGTACACCTTCGATCGGTGGCTCATCTCCATGACGCACATCCCGGAGCCCCGGTAGTTCATCATTTCGTCGCGGACTTCCTCCAGCACAGACTCCGGCATCGTCGCCGGACCAGCCGAGAAATTGTATATTCTGCCGTCCTTCATGGTATGCTTCCTTTCCTATTTGGTTCCCTCCGCGCACTCCAGGAGCACGCGCTTTGTCATATCGGGGAAATTTCCGATGATCCCGTCGATCTCCAGCGCATAGAACCGGCGGACCTCCTCCTCCTCATTGACCGTATAAGTGTTGATCTCGAGGCCGTGGTCCTTCAGGTCCTTGACGAGCGGCGGAATCAGGTTGCCGCGCAGTGGGTGGTAACAGGGAATGCCGAGTCTCCGGCAGTACTCCCCCGCCCCGACCATCCAGCTCTCCGACAGCAGGCCGTATTTGAGCTCCGGCGCGATTTCCTTCATCCGCAGGACGCTGTAGTGGTTGAAGCTGGAGACGATAACGCGATCCTCCAGGCGGCACCGGCGGATTTCGTCGTACACCTTTTGCTCGATCCCGTCATACTCGTAAATATTGGTCTTCAGTTCTATGTTGGTGACAAGCGGCAAATCCCTGACCAGCTCAAAATATTCCTCCAGCGTAGGAATCTGGCACACGCCGTACTGCCCGCGGTAGAGATAGGACGCGTCCAGTGACCGGAGCTCCGCCAGTGTGTAGTCCTTGACGTTGCCGGTTCCGTCGCAGGTCCGGTCGATTTTTTCGTCGTGAATGACGACCAGTTTGCCGTCCTTCGAGAAATGAACATCCAGTTCGATGCCGTCCACGCCAAGTTCGACCGCTTTCTGAAATGCCAGCATGGTGTTTTCCGGGTACTTGCCGCTGAAGCCGCGGTGAGCGAACACCTTGCTCATAATAAAGCTTCCTTCCGATTTCGTACTGGCTGCCGCAAGGCAACGCCTTCCAGCCGTTTTTTTTACATACAATTACACAATATGGCAGGCGACAAAATGTCCCGGGGCGACCTCGCGGAGCTCTGGGTTCTTGCCGTCCTTGCAGCATGCCTGGCACTGATCGCACCGCTTCATGAAGCGGCATTGATCCGGCAGGTTCACGGGCGAGGTGATCTCGCCGCGAATCAGCTTGCGCTCCGGCTTTTCCTTGCCGACAATGGGCAGCGGGATGGCCGACAGCAGTGCCTGCGTATAGGGATGCATCGGGCTTTTAAACAGATCGTCGGAATTGGCCTTTTCCACCATCTGGCCCAAGTACATAACCCCGATATTGTCCGAGAAATACTTGACGACGGACAGATCATGGGTAATGAAGACGTAAGTCAGGCCAATGTCCTTCTGCAGCTGCTTCAGCAGGTTCAGGATCTGTGCCTGAATCGAGACGTCCAGCGCAGAGACAGGCTCGTCACAAACAATCAGCTTTGGGTCGACTGCCAGCGCACGGGCAATGCCAATTCTCTGGCGGCGACCGCCGTCCATCTCGTGCGGGTAGGAGTTGACAAAGCGGCGGGCCAGGCCAACCGTATCCATCAGCTCCAGTGTTCGCTTTGTAATCGCCTGGTTGTCGCGGAGCAGACGGTGCTCCTTAATCGGCTCGGAAATGAGCTGCATCACGCTCTGCCGCGGGTCCAATGAGGAAAACGGATCCTGGAAAATCATGGTCATTTCCGTCCGCAGCTTCCGCATTCTGGTCCGCGAATATTTGGTGATGTCTACGCCGTCAAAAATAATCTTGCCGGCAGTGGGCTCAATGAGCTTTAAAAGCGCACGGCCTGTCGTGGACTTGCCACAGCCGGACTCGCCGACAATGCCCAGGGTCTTGCCCTCCTCGATCTGGAAGCTGACGCCGTCCACGGCGTGGAGCTGGCCCTTTGGTGTCGAAAAATACTTGGTCAGATGATCGACTTCCAGAAGGATCTTTTTTTCATTCTCAGCCATTGCTGTTCCTCCTCAGGCGGAAATTGGGATCATCATAGGCGTGACAAGCCACAGAATGGGTCCCCCCCATATGATACAGCTCAGGTGATTCCTTTTCGCAGCGCTCCGTCGCATACGGACAACGGGGCGCAAAGGTACAGCCCTCAGGCAGATTCATGGGGTCTGGCATCAGGCCCTTAATGGGAATCAGATCCTCGCCGCGCTCCCGCAGATTTGGCAGCGAGTCGAACAGCCCCTCGGTATAGGGATGCAGTGTCGCGTTAAAGACCTCGTTCGCGCTGCCAATCTCAACAATCTTGCCCGCGTACATGACCGCCACGTCGTCGCATACCTCAGCGACAACGCCGAGATCATGCGTAATGAGCAGCATCGACATATGGCGGCGGTCAATCAGTTCCTTCATCAACTCCAACACCTGCGCCTGAATCGTCACGTCCAGGGCGGTGGTAGGCTCGTCGGCCAGGAGTAGCTTGGGCTCGCAGGCCAGGGCAATTGCAATGACCACACGCTGCCGCATGCCGCCGGAGAACTGGTGCGGATAGTCATAGGCGCGGCTCTCCGAAATGCCGACCATCTTCAGCATTTCCTTGGCTCTCTCAAACGACTCTTTCGCAGAGACGTGCTGGTGCAGCTCGATACTCTCGGCAATCTGGTCGCCGACGGTCATGACCGGGTTTAGCGCGGTCATGGGATCCTGGAAGATCATGGCCACATCGTTACCACGCATCTCCTCCAGCTCGTTGTCCTTCATGGCGAGGACATCGTTGCCGTCGAGAGTGATCGTGCCGCTCTTGATCTTTCCGGGAGGGTTTGGCACCAGATTCAGGATGGAGAGGGCTGTCGTGGTTTTGCCCGCGCCGGTTTCGCCGACCAGGCCCAGCGTCTTTTCCCGACCGATTGAAAAGCTCAGGCCGTTGATGGCGCGCACGCAGCCGTCCTCGGTTTCAAAGTGAACAACCAGATCCCTGACTTCCAAAATGTTATCGCTCATACTTCATTCTCCCTCATCTCTTCAGTTTCGGATCCAGCGCGTCTCGCAGCCCGTCGCCCATGAGGTTCAGGGCGAGCACAGTGACCATGATCGCCAGACCGGGGAAAATGCACATCCACGGATAGGAGCGGATGTACTGACGTCCGTCGGACAGCATGGCACCCCATTCCGGCATCGGAGGCGCAATGCCAACGCCAAGGAAGCTCAGGGAAGAAGCAGAGATGATATTGTTGCCGATGGCCAGCGTAACCTGCACAATGATCGGAGACAGACAGTTTGGAATGATATGGCGCAGGATGACCTTCCACGTCGGCAGGCCCATCGCGAAGGCAGACTCGACATACTCCTGTCCTCGTATCGTCATGACCGCCGCGCGCGTAATTCGCGCAAAGGATGACGCCGAGCTGATGCACAGCGCTAACAGCAGCGTGACGGGGCTGGTGCCAAGAACGGAAACAACGACGACCGCGATCATGATATTCGGAATGGCATAGAGAATGTCGTTCGCGCGCATGACCAGGTTGTCGATCAGGCCACCGTAGAAGCCGGCCAGGGAACCGAGGATGATACCGACCACGAGGCCGATCAGCACGCTGCCGACGCCAATCAGCAGAGAATAGCGGGCGCCGTAAATGATTCTGGCGAAGATGTCGCGGCCATAGGCGTCGGTGCCGAAGATATTCTGCCAGCTCGGGGCCTGAAAGCCTCCGGCAGCGTTCATTCCGGTAATATCGGTTTTGTAGTCGTAGAGAAAGGCAGCCAGGAAGGTCACGACGATCAGAAGAACCATGAAGATCATGCCGACGACGGCGCCCTTATTCTTGAGCAGCCGGTGCCACGTTTCCTGCGCCAAGGAACGGCCTTTGAATTCCTTCAGATTCTCCGTAGAGATCTGCATTTCACTGGGATTTCTATTCATCCGGCTCATATCCTCACCCCTTTCTTGAGTACTGCGCCTTGATTCTCGGATCACAGTAGGCGTAGACGATATCCACGAGCAGGTTGATGAGCGCCATCAGAATACAACAAAGAATAATGGCGCCGGTGACCATGGGGGTGTCGCGCTTGTTGATGGACTCCACCACAAGGAGGCCGATGCCGGGCCAGGAGAACACGGTCTCCGCCAGCGCGGAGCCGGTCATAACCAGACTGAACTGCATACCGATTGCGGTCACAATGGGGATCATGGCGTTGCGCAGGCCATGACCATAAATCACGCGCTTAAAAGACGCGCCCTTTGCCTTGGCGGTCGTCATATAGTCCTGACGAATCACGTCCAGCATGGCGGATCTTGTCGTTCTCGTAATCAATGCTGCCAACCCGAGGCCAACCGTCAAGGCGGGCAAAATCAGGTACCGGAAGCCATCGGAGCCGCTGGAAGGCAGCCAGCCGAGTTTCAAAGAGAAGACCAGCACCAACATCAGGCCCAGCCAGAAATTCGGCATGGATACCCCGAACAGTGCCAAAACCATGCCTAAGGTGTCCTTCCATGTGTTTTGGTTGATTGCGGTCCAGATACCCAAAGGAATCGATATAATCACAGAAATCAGAAGCGCGGTGCCGCCGAGGGCAAGCGTCATGGGAAGCCGGTGCATAAAGGTGCCGAACACGTCCAGCTTTGTAATATAGGATGTACCCATATCGCCGGTCACAATACCGGCCATGTAATGGTAGTAACGCACAATAAAGGGATCGTTCAGGCCCATCTCCTCGCGGAGGGCTTCCTGCTGCGCAGTGGTGGCATTTTCCGGCAGGATAATCTGCACTGGATCGCCGCCGGTCAAGTCCATGGCCCAGAAAATCAAAAGAGACGTCAGGAGGATCGTCGGGATCATCAAAAGCAGTCTCTTGAGAATATATCGAAACATTCTTATACTCTCCTATCTTTAGCTTCCGCCGGGTTTCACAAAGGCCGGACAGCGAAAAAGCTGCCCGGCCTCCGCTTGCATGGGAATTTGCTGTTTGCTATCAAGTTAATGCAAAAACTCAGCTCTGTTGGCTCAGGTCAATATAGGCGTGGTTCCACTTGTGGTTGCCACCGCCGAAGAGGTAGGTGCCGGTCAGGCCGGTACGATAGGCGATCACGAGGTTTGCAACATACAGAGGAACCTGCGGGCATTCTTCTGCCAGGTACTTCTGCAGCTCCACGGACTCGTCATATCTCTTGTCCTTGTCCTTTTCGGTCAGGATGGTTTTCGCCATCGTGTCCACGTATTCATCGCTGAAATGATGGTAGTTGGAAGAAAAGTCGGTGGTAAAGAGCTCGGTGTAGACTTCGTCCAGACGGTCCAGGACGTTCCATCTCCAGAGGAAGCACTGCTGGTTGCCGGTACTGCATTCGGACTTCAGCGTAGCCTGATCCAGAGAGACAATGTTGACCGTAATGCCAATGGCTGCGAGATCACTCTGAATCATCGGGGCGATATCCTTGTAGGGGGAGTCGGTCGCCGCATACAGATCGATGGTCAGCTCGCCTTCCTTATAGCCGGCCTGGGCAAGAAGTTCCTTGGCGCGGTCGACATCGTAGGTGTAAGCGCCCAGATCATCCTCATCATAGAAGGACCACACGCCGCGGTTGACGACGGTGTTCTGGACTTTGCCCTTACCCTGCAGAACAACCGAGACAATGGCGTCCTTGTTAATCGCGCAGGAAACAGCCTGCCGGAGGGTCTTGTTGTCAAAGGGGGCCTTTGCGCAGTTGAAGCCGAAGTAGAAGAGGCGAGTACCGTCCTGCTCATAGACGGTAATGTTTTTGTCGCTCTGCAGGAAAGAGAGCTCGCTGACAGGAGGATCGATGCAGACATCAATTTCGCCGTTCTGCAGGGCGATGACACGGGAAGCGGCCTCAAGGATGGGCTTGAAGACGATTTCCTTGGCAACGCCGGGATCGTCGCCCCAGTAGTTCTCGTTGAGCTTGTACTTGACATACTGACCTTCGACCCAGTCTTCGAAGACGTACTGGCCGGAGCCAATCAGATAGGGCTTATCCATGCCGCTGTCAAAGGCTTTTCTGGACAGAATGCTCATCGGGATGCTGGAGATGTTGGACAGGATCTCGTTGGAGTAGCTGGAAGTATGTACGACAAAGGTCAGATCATCGCGGGCTTCCACGCTGGTGATCAGAGAAAGGGTCCCGGAAATCTTGGAGGTGGGAGCCATAGCTCTTTCAAAGGTGAAGACGCAGTCGTCAGCGGTCAGGGGGCTGCCGTCGCTGAACGTGATACCTTCGTTCAGATGGAACACCAGGGTGTTGTCATCTTCCCACTCCCACTCCTTGGCCAGCATCGGACCGTAGGTGATGCCGGTTTCAGCAGCGTCGTTGGTCAGATAGGACAAGGTCTGGTGGCTCAGGCAAATGCAGTTGTTGTTGATCTGGTCATTCTGATCGGAAGGGTCCAGATCGTTGATGTCCTGGGCAGTACCAATCGTCAGAGTATCCTGGACGTTCGCGGTGGACGCTCCGCCGGCAGCGGTCGTGGCTTCCGCAGAAGCGGAACCGGCAGTTGTCTCCGCGGCAGCGGCAGTTGTCTCCGCGGCCGTGCTGCCGGTTCCGCCGCAGGCGACGAGGCCAAGCAGCATAACCGCAGCCAACAGAAGGGCGATAGTTTTTTTCATTCAATTACTCTCCTTTTTTAATTTTTGGTCCTGTTCTCCGCCGGTCGGACCGTTTCCGGCTTATCGTAATCTCGCGGGGTTCCTACTCCCCCCCTCAAATATTACTTCGGGCTTTGCGCGGCTCTCCTGTCCGCAAGATTTTCCATCATTGTAGCGACATCGTTCGTTTCTGTCAAGTTAATACAATTTTCTTTTTTATTTTTTTGCATAATTGTGCGCTATTAACATGTTTCATGCGAAATTTTGTGAATTGTTATTATTGAAATTCATCGAACGTGCAAGCTTACCGGCGCGGAAAAACACCATAGAAATGCATCACGTTGATGTCGTCCTCGCAGTATTCGCCGTGGTTGCCGTGGCCGTCCCAATCCATGTGGTTTCCGTGGTCGGAGGCCCAGACAATCATGGAATCGTGACTCTGCCAGTATTGCTTCACCGCGTCGGCCAGGCGGCCGAAATCGCGGATGTGATGCTCTGCGGCGGCCATAGCCAGGGGGGCCTCCGGGGTATAGGAATGAATCATATCGTCATATTCCTGGTTATATACGGAAATCAGGTCATATTGGTCCTCGCGAACCAACTCCAGCGCCTGATCGGTGACGGCAGCATCGTCTGGCAGGATGTAGTAATCGATATCGCGCTCGGCAAAGATCTTAGCCATGCTGGAATCGGCAACGGCCACCAGTGCCACCTTCTTGCCGCTGCGGCGAAGGGAGTCAAAGAGCGAATCGATCCGAATGACCGGCTTTGCGTAGGAGCGGATACCGTGGACCTCCGGCATGGCACCGGTATACATGGTTCCGAAGCAGACCGGCGTCACCGAGGGCATGACCGTGGAGACGGGGACGGCGAGCTGGGTATTGCGCATGATCGGCTGGAACAGGTCCGTGTATTTCTGCCAGAACCACATGCCGATGCAGTCGGGGTTATAGATGAGGACCCGGTCTGCCGCCTTTCTGAAGGTGCCCTGAACCAGATGGTCCACTGCGGGAATCGCGGGCGCACTCTCCTTCGGCGCCTCAGCGTTCATTGCCTTTGCAACAGACGCAGCCAACTGCGTCATAGAATAGGAATTCATCATGGGTGATTGCCCCTTTCCGTTTGTAAATACTAAGAAATCACTAATGCAGGGTCGAATGAAATATGACTGAAATTTTGATTGCTTGAGATACACGAAAATATGTCCATCACCTCGCTGGTGACAGTGCTGTGCGCAGCCAGCACTCAACCGAGTGCGACAGCACTGCCCCTCCCGCAATGGGCTTCACCAGATACCCGTCGATGCCGAACGCCGGCGCCTGCCATACCAGCATCGCCCACAAGTTCCGTCCCCGCCTCCAGCATTTGGCCGAAACCCAAACGGATGACCGACTCGCCATCAATAATTAAAATCAGTTTTTCATGCCATTTCCTAAAAAGCGGGGTGGAAAAGCACAAAAGGCAAAAGCAACGAAATCCCATTCGTTGCCTCAGCCTTGCTGCCAACATAACACCCTCTTGTCCTTGCTCCCAATTTTAATTCATAGAATAGCACAAATTCATCTGAGTGTCAACTAAATATTTCAGTCAGTTTGTTCAATTTCATGAGATTTTTATTGACGAACAGCCGCAACTCTCATACAATAGAAATAATCCGATTTCAACAAAGCGAGGACACAATAAGCATGGATCAAGAGAAACTCCGCCGAACGGTGGAAGCCCAGTCTGCCAAAGACCATACGGCCCTGCGCCACTGGAGCTCGCGGCGAAAGCAGCGCTACGATCAGCTGATGGATGAGCCGCTTCTGCCACGCTTCTGCAAACTCTGCTTTCTTAGCATGGTGCTCGCCACATTCGTCATGGCGTTCCACGACGTCTTTGTTTTCCTTGCCTATCACTCCTACGACCTTGCGAAAATGCTGAGAAACGTCTCTATTTCCGCTTTCTTCACCTGGCTGCTCTTCGCCGCCATGCTGATTCCCGGCGCGGCGGTACAGCTTCACCGGGGCTTCGACGACCGGTATTTCGAGAGATTCGCGGGGCCGAAGAAAAACGGCAGACCGTACACGCCGCCTAAAACGCTGTTTCTCCGTTATCTGGCCGTTTCGTGCGCAGGTCTGTTGGTATTTGGTGCTTTTGCGCTCCTTTACTGAGTGGACATCTTTTCCAGAATACCCTCGTAGAGCGTCTCCGTATCCGTTCGGCTGGAGGCGTTGATGACCACTGTCGCGCCGCTCTGCAGCATCAGGATGATGCAGCAGTCCGTATTCTGATAGACGCAGAGGTAGTAGGTGCCCCAGGCGCTGTTTTCCCAGGTGCCGAAATGGCAGCCGCTCTTTTCCCCGCCCTGCACGGCGCTGCCGTAGTCCGGATCCTCCGCGAACATGACCTCGGTCAGGTCCGCATAGGGGACGACCGTCACCACGCGGTCCGGCGCGGTAACCTGCAGTTCCGTCTCCCCGTAGGCGAGAGAAACCCCGGGGCTGCTGAAAATAAAATAGACAGCCGCAGCAACCAGCACCAGCGCGGTCCAAATATAGTTCTTTTTCCAGTATTTTTTCTGCATCTCCTGATCCAGCATGATATTCTGTTCGCTCAAGCGATTCCCCTGCTTTCCTTTTCGTTTGCTCTATTCTACCAGAACAACCGCCCTTCCCACAACTATTATTTGAGGTGATGATCATGCTCACTGGTACCCTGCGTCCCGCCGTGGAATCAGAACTCCCGGCGCTGACAGAAATTTACAACGAGGCGATTCGAAACGGTGCCTGCACCTCCGACCTGAGAGAGTTCTCTGTTGATGAGCGTCTTCCCTGGTTCCGGGAGCATCAGGATCCGGCCTGGCCCCTGCTGGTCTTTGAAACTGGTAGCCGCGCCGCCGGTTATGTCTATCTAACGCCCTACCGGAAGGGCCGGGAAGCGCTGCGCCACGTCGCGGAGATCAGCTACTATGTGGATTTCCGCTGCCAGGGCTGCGGCGTCGGCAATACACTTCTTACGCACGGGATCGAAGAGGCGCGCCGCCTTGGCTACCAGAAGCTGCTGGCCATCCTGCTCTCCTGCAACGCGCGAAGTGCTGCGCTGCTCCGGAAACATGGCTTCACGCAGTGGGGCTGTCTGCCGGACGTGGCGGAGCTGCCGCGCGGCGTCTGCTCTCACCTCTATTATGGTCTTACGCTCTGATCCCGTTTTTCACGCCGCCGCAGGACAAGCCGCTGTTTCATGCTCCCGTCGGAATCCCGGGATGGTGTGAAACGGCGGCTTTTCCGCATGCCTGCAGCTCCTCCGACGATTGTTAAATTATTATGTAAACAAATTAATTATTTGCTGCTTACTGCTCGGTAAATTGCGCAGGTTATTTCCCCGATCTTTTTGAATTTCCAGCTAAATCAGGCCAACTACGGCTACGACGGAAATAATACCGTACTTTCAAAAATTATTAAAATGTTAATAGAATATTAATTGACAAAGCAGTGTGATCGTGGTATAACGAGTCATGTTGTGCAGGATAGCTAACACATACCCGGTCTGTGTTGTGCTGTTTGCCAATGAAATCCCGCAAAAATAATGATGAGGCAAACTGACAATTATGGCAAATACAAATCTGCAACTTCATACCTCTGCTTATCTGCCACGGGCGGAATACCGGCGCCGCGTCTACACGTCGCTGCCGTCTCTGACCCAAAATCCGGCGCAGGAAGCAGCGGAACGTTTTTGGCAAAGCCGCCTGTATTTCCCAGTGTTGTTTGCGGTCGCCGCGCTATTTCTGATGGCAGGCGAAGGCGTGGCAGGTGGGATTCTGTTGGTCGCGTTCGCCTGTTTCATGCTGGTGTTCTGCAGTGATCTGTTTTCGTGTCTCTTCCCGTTTCTGCTGACCATATTCGTCACAATCGACTATTTCAGCGACTACACTGCGCTGTTGCCCTACTGGTACATTGCAATCCCGATTCTTGTGGCGCTGCTCTATCATCAGTCCAAGTACGCTGTCAAGGTCCATATTGGCGTCTGCTTCAGCGGACTTGTGATGGTCGCCGCCGCGACCCTGTTGGGCGGCGTGGGGCGCATCTCGCTGCAGACCTATTTCAAGCCGGTGTCGCTCTATTATACAGTCGGCCTCGGCGCTGTCATGCTGCTTGTCTATCTCGGCGTCAAATCGCAGTCCGCGCAAGGCTGCCGCAGCCGGATGCTTTCCAAATTTCTGACGATTCTCTATGTCTCCGGTCTATTTGTTGCGCTGCTGCTTGCCCGTTACTATCTGATGCATCTTCGAGAGTTCCTCGCAACATTTTCCGTCCAGGAGCTCTGCTGTCGGAATTTCTGCGCTACCATTCTGTTGTTGGCCCTGCCCATTTCGTTCCAGAAGGCTCTGACGCGCCCCCTTCATCTGATTGGCGCAGTGGTGATCTATCTGGCAATTCTGCTGACCGGCTCCCGCAGTGGTTTGCTGCTCGGCAGCCTGCTCGTGCTGCTCGGCATTGTATACCTGCTCCGCTATGACGCGAGACGGCGCAATGTCTATCAGATGGCGCTGCTGCTGGGTTCGGTACCGGTGCTGCTGCTGGGCTATGTGCTGGTCAGCTCTCTGTTTTCCTCCCGCATGGTAGACGGCAACTTCATCAGCAGCTATGATAATGTCCGGCTGGAATTTCTTGTTCAGGCGTTGCGGGATTTCAACAACAACCCCATGTTCGGTCAGGGGCTCGTCTGCACTGCCAACCGCGACATCTTTGAGGGCGCGCCTGGCAGCATGATCTTTTACCACAACTATTTTGCACAGATCATCGGCAGCATGGGGCTTGTCGGCCTTGCCGCCTATGGCTTTCAGTTCTTTGGCCGCGTCCGGCTGCTCTGGAGCAAGCGCAGTCCGCTGGTCGTTGCCGCCGCGCTCTCTTTTCTCGGCGTTTTCCTGATGTCCATGACCAACCCCGGCGAGTTCTGTCCCCTGCCCAATGAACTGCTGGTTGTACTGCTCTTTGCGCTGTTGGAGGATTGCCCGGATCATGCGGGTGCCGCCTGCCCCGGCACGGTGCAATAAAAAGAAGACGCGCTGCAAGACTTTGCAGCGCGTCTTCTTTTTATCTCTTTTACTTCTTATTCTTCCGCTCGGGTTTTGCCGCGGCTTTCGCCGCCTCGGCAGTGTTGTTTGTGGAGATACACCACTTGGCCAATTCCAAGCGGACGCGGTCTGCGCTGGTTTCAATGACGATGTTGTCGTCTTTAATATGGACGACGGTGCCAACAATCCCGCCGATGGTCGTGATCTTGTCGCCGACCGTCAGTGCGGAGCGCATGGCTTCCATGGCCTTCTTTTTCTTATTCTCCGGACGGATCAGGAAGAAATAGAATACAGCGATCAGAACGGCAAACATGATGATGGTAGATACACCGGTCGTACCAGTACTCGTAGTCGTGGTCAGAAAAGTAAACATGGAAAGACTTCCTCCGTTATTAATTTCCGTTATTATATCAGATGAGTCCATTGTATTGCAAGTAGTTGCTAAATTTTTCTGGCGAGTTTTTCGGAATACTCGGCGCGGAACGCCGCAAAGTCCCCAACCTCCAGCGCGGTGCGGATGCGGGCTGTCAGCTCGTTATAAAAATACAGGTTGTGCAGCACCGCCAGGCGCATCCCCAGCATCTCTTCCGCCTTGAACAGATGATGCAGGTAGGCGCGGGAAAAGCGGCGACAGGTAGGGCAGCCGCAGCGCGGGTCAATCGGCGATTCGTCGCGCTCGTACTTCGCGTTTTTGATGTTGATTGCGCCCTCCCAGGTAAACAGCCTGCCGTGTCGGGCGTTTCGCGCGGGCATAACGCAGTCGAAAAAATCGATGCCACGGGCCACGCCTTCCAAAATGTTGCTCGGCGTGCCAACGCCCATCAGATAGCGCGGGCGGTCCTTTGGCATATACGGCTCCACGGCCTCGATGATCTTGTACATGGCCTCCGTGCTCTCTCCCACCGCCAGGCCGCCGATGGCGTAGCCCGGCAGATCCAGCCCGGCGATGGTCTTCATGTTCTCAATGCGCAGGTCTTCGTAGGTTCCGCCCTGATTGATGCCCCAGAGCATCTGAGCAGGATTGACCGTGTCCTCCTGCGCGCAAAGCCGATCATGCTCCGCCTTGCAGCGCGCCAGCCAGCGCGCGGTGCGTGCGGCGGACGCCCGAACATAGTCATAGGGCGACGGGTTTTCAACGCACTCGTCGAAGGCCATGGCGATGTCGGAGCCCAGATTTGCCTGAATCCGCATACTCTCCTCCGGCCCCATAAAAATGCGGTGGCCGTCCAGATGGGAGGCGAAGGTGACGCCCTCCTCTTTAATCTTTCGCAGCCCGGCCAAGGAAAAGACCTGAAAGCCGCCGCTGTCTGTCAGAATCGGGCCGTCCCAGGTCATGAATCTGTGGAGGCCGCCCAAGTCCCGCACCAGCTCGTCGCCGGGCCGCAGGTGCAGGTGATAGGTGTTGGACAGCTCCACCTGGCAGCCGATCTCCGCCAGGTCCTCCGCGCTCAGCGCACCCTTGATCGCGCCCTGCGTGCCGACGTTCATGAAAACCGGCGTCTGCACCATCCCGTGGGCACAGGTAAATTCTCCGCGCCGCGCCCTGCCGCAGGTCTTAGTTAGACGAAACATGCATGTTCTCCGTTCTTATAGAATGATGCCGCCGCCCAGCAGTCGCTCACCGTCGTAAATCGCGGCGGCCTGTCCCCGCGCTGGGGCGCGCACGGGCTCGTCTGTAACGATCCGCGCACCGCTTCCCTCGGGATAGACGGTGCAGCCCGGCGTCTCCCACTTCGTGTGCCGGACGCGGACCCGGCCGGTCAGCGGCGACGCCGGCGCGTCGATCAGCCAGCTTACGTCCCGGACATGGAATTCCGTTCGGAACAGCTCCTCCCAGAGCACCAACTCGATTTCGTTGGTCTCCGGTCGGATTGCCCCGATGTAGAGCTTGCGCTCCTGATAGAGGCCCTTCCAGCGCTGGCCGACCGTGTAGCGGTGGATTCCCTCATGACGGCCGAGCACCGCACCGTGAAACACGAAATCTCCGGGCCCCGGCACGGCGGCACGGCGGGATAACCAGCCGATATAGTCCTTGTCCCGGATGAAGCAAATCTCCATGCTGTCCGGCTTGCGGGCCACCGGAATGCCGAAGCCCTCCGCCATGGCGCGGACCTCCGTCTTGCAATAGCCGCCCAGCGGCAGCAGCAGCCGCGCAGCCTGCTCGCGCCGCAGACGGCAAAGCATATAGCTCTGGTCGTTTTCCGACCGTCCCATATAGATGCTCCCCTGCTCCGCGCGCGCATAGTGACCCGTCGCCACATAGCGCGCGCCCAGCTCGTCCGCCATTGCGCAGAGATTTTTGAACTTGACCGCCGGGTTGCAGAGCACGCACGGATTTGGCGTCTCGCCCCGCAGATAGGCCGCCGCGAAGGGCGCGCAGACGCACGCCTCCAGCTCGCGGCGGATATCGCGGATCTCAAGCGGGATGCGCAAAAACTCAGCCGTTGCGGCCGCGTCCTCCCGTTCCTTCTCCGTGCCAATATCCAGATACAGCCCGTGAACGGCAAGGCCGGTCTCCCGCAGCAGTCTGGCCGAAACCGCCGAGTCCACGCCGCCCGAAAGCCCCAGCACCACCTGTTCCATCCCAGCCCTCATCTTACGGCAAGCTCTTTTTCATAGAGCTTACACGTCTCGCGGTAGCCCTGCGGGGCGTAACGCACCGAGGAAATCCGGCTCCCGGAGACGCCGTACTTTGGATTATAACCAAACAGGTTGACGTACCGCCCGAGATCGTCGCACTCCGCCCCCATGGCGGAAAGCAGCTCCAGCGTGGCCTTCGCGTCATCGATGGCGCGGTGGGTGTTCTGTGTCTCCAGCGCATAGGCCACCACGGCGTCCTTCAGCTTGTGGGGATACTCCCTCCGATCCTTGTAAACCGTCATGGCGTCCAAAAAGCCAACGCCCTGCAACAGCCCGGCCTTTCCGAACCGCTGCAGGAAATGATAAAGAAAACCGAGGTCGAACTGCGCATTGTAGGCCACGAGAAGTGGGCGCTCCGCTGAGAGGAACTCCCCTACCGTATCGCAGGCCGCGGCCTTTTCCACGCCGTCCGAGCGGAGCATCCCCTCGGAAATGCCGGTCAGCTCCGTGATGGCCGCTGAGAGGCGGCGGCCGGGGCTCAGGCGCACCAGCAAGTCGCGTTCCCAGCAGGTCGCGGGACGGTCCCCCGTCAGATTGACCTTCAGCATGCCGAATTCGATGATCTCGTCGGCCCCGGCGCGAAAACCGGTTGTCTCAGTATCCAAGACCAGAATGCTGTCGAATTGATCGCACAGCGAATTAAAATTCATTTGTTCCTCCAAAATCAGTCGTTTCTGGAACATTTCTCCGCATCGATCGCAAGGACTACCAGCAGCACCAGCAGGGCGTTCTGTCGGTTTCCCACGTCAATCATATAGGTGTCCGTCAGGTGCATCAGCTCCTTGGACACCTTGGCAATCAGGCTTCCGCGCGGATCCACGATCCGGTAGTCCCATTCGAAGATCTCGCCTTCGATGTCCCAGCCATTGCAGTCCACCGTGAATCGCGGCCGCAAAAAGGTGAACTCCTTGCGGATGCAGCCGACGTATTGCTCGCCCACATAGAGCTCAAATTTCGGCAAAAAAGAGAGAATCCGCTCTTGCAGCGTGGCAATGTGGTTACCGGCTGCATCCAGCACATGAAGGCGGTGTCCCCAGCTCAATTGGCCCTTGACCGTATAGACGGTCTGGCCGCTCTCGTCGTAGATATCATAGCTGTCCAGCCAGGAAAACAGCCGCTGCTTAAAAACCAGGTGCATAGGTCAGCCCTCCCATCTATTGCTTGGCAAAAATGCCGCTGCGCCCATTATAAACGCAGTGGGATAGAAAAGCAAGGATGGAAAAACTGCTTTGACAACACCCGCCCGGACTGGTATAGTAGCAGCGGAAAGGGGCGTGACGTATGACGATGAATCGGGCGCACGAGAGTGAAACCAAGCTGCAGAACCGCGCGAAAAAGCTACCGTTCTGGAGCGTGCTGACGCAGTCACAGCAGCAGCTTCTGCTGAGCAACGCCGCGCTCTCCTTCTGTGAGGCCGGGACCCGCTGCTACGACGCGGCGCAGACCTACAACGGTCTCGTGGCGGTCTGCACCGGATCGCTGCGGGCATTTCTGCTCTCCAAGGACGGACGCGAGGCGTCGCTGTTCCGGCTGCTGGACGGCGCGGTCTGCGCCCTGCCGCTCTTGCCTCGCGGGAGCAGCGAGACGGAACCATGCTTTGAATTTCTTGAGGACACTGAACTTCTCTGCATCCAGCAGCGCGCCGTTTTTGTTCTCTCGCACACGGTTACGGCGGTGCAGCAGACCGTTTTGGACGCTGCGTTCGCCCATCTGGACCAGCTGCTCTGGGCTGTCCATGTACAGGCCTTCTGTCCCCTTCGAAAACGGCTGGCGCTGCTGCTTCTGGAGCGCACCGCGGCCACCGCGCCGTCCGCAGCGGACGAGACGGTACTGCGCATCACGCACGAGGACCTGGCGCGAAGCCTGCGCAGCGCCCGGGAGATGGTCAGTCTGGAGCTGGAAGCCATGCAGGAGGCAGGTCTGCTCATCACGCACCGCGGAAAAATTGAGATTCTCGACCGTGACGTCCTGAAGGCGCTGACCCGCGAGGGAACGGTCTAGCAAACATTGTGGCCACTGCAAAACTTTGAGTTTGCAGTGGCCACATCTACGATTATACTTCTCTCGGCAGTGCCAGTGGCATCTCCCAGGCGTTGTGGTCCGTATGGAGCAGATGATGCGCCAGCTCGGAGCACGGCTCGCCCAGGTAGTCGCTGTAGAGTGCCTGAACCTCCTGGTTCTCATGCGAGAAGCGGAGCGTGTTGTTCTTGTCATAGTCGTAGAGCACCTTGCCGCGTGCCTCCGCCAGCTCGCAGCCGAAGTGAATCGGCTGTCCGCCGCCACCGGCGCAGCCGCCGGGACATGCCATGACCTCGACAAAGTCGTACGCAACCTCACCGCGCCGCAGTGCCTCAATCAGCGCCCGGGCCTGACCCAGTCCGCTGACCACCGCCGTGCGAATGGTCTGCCCAGCCAGCTCGAAATTTGCTTCCTTCCAACCCTTGGCACCGCGTACCGCCTGGAATGCGTCGGGAGGCGGATTCTCGCCGGTGACCACAGCATAGCAGGTCCGCAGCGCGGCCTCCATGACGCCGCCGGTCGCGCCGAAGATGACCGCAGCGCCGGAGCCGGTGCCAAGCGGCGAGTCGAATTCACGCTCCGGCAGCAAGCTGACATCGATCTGATCCGCGTGGATCATGCGGCAAATCTCCCGCGTCGTGAGGGAGAAGTCGACGTCCTGCCCCGCGCCAGCATCGTTCATGTTGGGCAGCGCACACTCTGCCTTCTTGGCCATGCAGGGCATGACGGAAATGCAGGCGATCTGCTTGGGGTCCACGCCGATCTTTTTTGCGAAATAAGTCTTTGTGACCGCGCCGAACATCTGCTGCGGCGATTTGGCTGTGGAGAGCTGGTCCACCATGTCAGGATACTGGGACTTGAGGAACCGCACCCAGCCGGGACAACAGGAGGTAAACATGGGCCACTTCTTGTTTTTCCCTTCCTTGAGCCGGTTCAGGAACTCCGTCCCCTCCTCCATGATGGTCAGATCGGCGGAGAAATTGGTGTCAAAGACATAGTTGAAACCGAGCTGCTTCAGGGCGGCAACCAGACGCTTTTCATTGGCAATCGCCGGATCGAGGCCGAATTCCTCGCCCCAGGCCGCACGCACCGCCGGAGCCACCTGAACGACCGTGATCTTATCTTTGTCGTTGAGCACGCCGTGGACGCCGAAGATCTTATCCGTATCGTCTCGGGTCTGCAGGGCCGCCGTCGGGCAATGGGTCACACACTGACCGCAGAGCGTGCAGTCCGCCTCACGAATGGTCCGGTCTTGCGAAACAAACACGTCCTGATGGGAGCCGGTGTTGGCCACGTCCCAAACGCCGAGGGTCTGAACCTTCTCGCAGAAGGAGATGCAGCGCATGCAGCGAAGACACTTGCTGGCGTCCCGAATCAGGGGAAAGGTCTGATCCCAGGGAAACGTCTTTGGCTCGTAGTGGTAGGGCAAATATTCATTGATGTTCAGCGTGTTGGCAATCCGCTGCAGCTCGCAGGTACCGCTGCGCTTGCAGGTGGGACAGTTGGTCCTGTGCTGGGAAAGCAGCAGCTCCACGTTGGTCCGCCGCGCTTCACGCACCTTGAGGGTGTTTGTGTAGACCTCCATGCCCTCCTGGACCACGTTGTTGCAGGAGGTCACAAGGTGATTAATGCCCTTGACCTCCACCACGCAGACACGACAGGCGGCAATTTCATTGACGCCCTTTAAGTAGCAGAGGGTCGGAACCGGCATGCCGGCAATCCGGGTCGCTTCCAGAATGGTGGACTTTTCCGGCACCTCGACTGTCTGATTGTTAATTTTAATCGTTACCATGACTTTCTGCGGCCTCCTTTGAAATTACCCAGCCCGAAGTGGTCGCACCGCAGGCATCTGCCGGATTCCTGCTCCGCTTCCCTGCAGTTCATCGCACACTCCATCGGCTCGAAATTGTCCTTCCGGTCCGCCGCCGAACGCTCACGCAGATTCACGCGGCCGCAGTAGACTTTGTCCTCCAGACTGGGGGCCGGAATCTCAATGTCCGTGGAGATCACATGGTGGAAGCCCAGGAAGCTGTCGATGTTATTGGCCGCGACCTTGCCGGCCGCAATGGCCCGGACTACCGTCGCGGGACCCGTGACGCAGTCACCGCCCGCGAACACGTCCGGCGCGTTCGCAATGCCGTTCCAGCTGTCGGTCTGGATGACGCCGCGCTTGATGGGAATGCCCGCATCCTCCACATAGTGGGTCTGGATGCCCTGGCCGATGGCCACAATCACGATGTCGCAGGGAATCCGCACGTCCGGCAGGCCCGTATCGGCAGGCACGGGACGGTTGCGCTCCATTTTCCCGATCATCTTTGGGCTGGCCCACAGCGCCGTAACGCGGTCCTGCCCGTCGGTCTCGATCCGGACCGGGGCATGGAGTTCCAGCATCTCGGCACCCTCGGCAATCGCGCCCTGCGCCTCCTCCGGTTGGGCCGTCATGTCCACGACGCGACGACGGTAGACGACGGAGACCTTGCTCGCGCCGCAGCGGATGGCGCTTCTGGTGCAGTCCATGGCAACGTTGCCGCCGCCGACGATGCAGACACGCTTGCCCGTAAAGTCCGGGATCATGCCGTTGCCGATGTTGCCCAGCATCTCGACGGCGGAGATCACACCCTCGGCGTTCTCGCCCTCGATGCCAATTTTCTTGTCCGTGTGCGCGCCAATAGAGATGTACACCGCGTCAAACTCTTTCCGGAGTGTCTCGATGGAGATACCGTCCTCGCCGCCGACGCAGGTGTTGAGGTTGACTCTCACGCCGGTGGAAAGGATGCAGTCGATGTCCTCCTGCAGGCGCTGGCGCGGCAGCCGGTAGCTGGGAATGCCATAGACCAACATGCCGCCCAACCTGGGCCGTTTCTCAAAAACTGTACACTGGTGGCCCATGAGCTGCAGGTAGTAGGCGGCGGAGAGACCGCTGGGACCGCCGCCGATGACGGCGATCTTCTTGCCTGTCGTCTCCGCGCAGGCGGGTGCGGGGACTGTGCCCGCATTGTCCACGGCAAAGCGCTTGAGGCCCCTGATATTGATTGGGCCATCGAGAATGTTCCGGCGGCAGCGGGTCTCGCATGGATGCTCGCAAATCATCGCGCAGGCCGCCGGGAACGGGTTGTCCTTGCGGATCAGGCGCACGGCATCGGCGTAGCGGCCGTCATGGACCAGCGCCACATAGCCGGGAATGTCGACGCCCGCGGGACAGTTGGCAATGCAGGGAATCGCCTGCGTGACGCGGCTGTTGCAGCGGCCCTTGGTAACATGGGCCACATAGTCCTCATAAAAGCCGTCCAGACCCTTCAGAACCATTTTCGCCGCCTCAGCGCCCACGGAGCAGTCGGCGGAATCCGCAATGGTGGTCGCGGTGTTGCGCAAAAGTTCCAGGGAATCCATAGTGCCTCTGCCGTTCACAATGTCGTCCAGCAGATTGCTGAGCTGAGTAAGCCCGACGCGGCAGGGCACGCATTTCCCGCAGGTCTGCGCCTGGCTCATCTTCAGAAATGCGGCCGTCAGGTCGATTGGACAAATACCGGGAGGGCTGGCAATGATCCGCCGCTCCATGTCGCGGTACAAGGTCTCGACCACAGTCTGCGCCTTATCCTGGCTCATAATCGTCATTCTGCTCAAGAGTTACCCACATCCTTTTCAAAACTGTTTTGATTGGTACAATTTTCACTTGCTGCGCACTCCCCCGCCTCCTGCTGAGAAAGAAGGTGGGCAAGCGCCGCCAAAGAACCCGCCATGTTTTCGTTATAGAGGATGACGCCGGGCGGGAGCGCCAGATGCGTCGGAGCGAAATTCCAGATGGCGCGGATACCGCTCCAAATCAGATGCTCCGCCACGCCCTGTGCCGCGGAAGCGGGAACTGTGACGATCCCCATGAGAACATGTTCCCGCCGGCAAAACTCCTCCATTTGCTCCAGTGGCAGGACCGGGACCGAAATTGCAAGCTCCTGCTTTTTCTCCGGGTGGAGGTCGAAGGCGGCCTCGATCTGCAGACCGTACCGGTCAAAGCCGCGGTAGTCCAGAAGTGCGCGGCCCAGCTTGCCAACACCGACCAGTATGGCGCCCTTTTCGTGCTTGCTGTCCAGCAGCGCACCGATACGTCGCAGCAGCTCATCCACGCTGCGGCCGCTGTTCGGCCGGCCGTCGCCGGCCAGCAGCGCAAAATCCTTCCGAACCGAAACATCCCCGAGGTCCAGCGCTCTGGCCACCACCGTCGAACTGACAAACTGGATGCCTCTCGCCTGCTGTGCCCGCAGGTAGTCCTCATAGGCCGGAAGCCGCTTTAAGACGGATACCGGGATTTTTTTTTGCTGTTCCATGCAACACCCCCCGCTTTATTCCAGTCCTTCTGTATCGATAACAGTTTACCAAATTTCTTTCCTCTTTTCTGTAAGTTTTCTTACAGAACGAAGATTTTCTATCATTCTTGCCGCCAAACAGGATGCAGTGGCCAAGTTGCAATGGAGAACTCGGTTGCAATCCCGCGCTGCGCCCTGTATAATGAAAAGTATCCACATAAAATCGGAGTCTGCGATATGAAATATGAGTATATTTTGTTCGATCTGGACGGTACGCTGACAGATCCCGGCGTCGGAATTACCAATTCCGTAGCCTATGCCCTGCGCAAGTTCGGTCTGGAGCCGCCCCGGCGCGAGGCGCTCTATCCCTTTATCGGCCCGCCCCTGATTGATTCTTTTGTGCGCTATTTCGGCTTTTCCCCGGAACAAGCCCGGAAGGCAGTCGTCTACTATCGTGAGTATTTCTGTGATACCGGGATCTATGAGAACGAGCTCTACGACGGCGTCCCGGCGCTGCTCTCCGGCCTGCGGGAGCAAGGTCGCACCGTGGTGCTGGCCACATCGAAGCCGGAACCGTTCGCTCGCCGGATCCTGGATTACTTTGCAATCGCGCCATATTTCACCCTGGTCGCGGGCAGCACCATGGCGGAAACCCGCACGGGTAAGGATGAGGTCATCGCCTATGCGCTGCAATCTCTGGGACTGACCGCCCCCTGCCCGGCTCTGATGGTCGGCGACCGGGCGCATGACATTCTCGGCGCGCGCAAGGTTGGCATCGACTCGCTCGGCGTCCTCTACGGCTATGGCAGTCGGGCGGAACTGACGGAAGCAGGTGCGTCCCGCCTGGCCGGAACCATTGCCGAGGTCTCCGCCGCGCTCACGGAATAAAAAAGCGCGGCCCCTTCTCCGGGGCCGCGCAGCTTTGTTCAGCAGTTTCCGCCGCAGAGCTGGCAGATCATCTGCAGAAAGGCGCTCCAATCAAAATTACACATGTAGGAACCTCCCAATTCATATTCATATTTGTCTCTCGAGGACATCTGTATTGTAATCGTTTTGTAACTGTTTTGCAAGCTGTAAGTTTTTCCATCCTCGGCAAACCTTGTCACGGCGGTCAGAACGACCGTTTTCTGTTTGTATCTTCCCTTTGTAAGCTTGAAACAAGGAGGGCTCTGCCATGACACAGATCTTATTTGGCATTCTGATCAAGCGCGAACGCATTCGCCGGAACTGGAGTCAGAGCGGCCTATGCAAGGGTATCTGCGCCGTCTCGTATCTCTCCAAAATTGAACAGGGCAAGGCGGGCGCCAGCCCTGAGGTGCTTGCCCTGCTGATGGAGCGGCTTTCCATTCCGTGGCGGGATGACCCCGCCGACGCGGCGCGGATTGAGCGTGGCTATGAAGCGGTCTTTTCCGGCGAGCAAATGGACGGGCTGCTGCCGGAGCTGGACGCCTGCGCGGCGGTCCCCGGGCCGTACCTGCCCGACGCGTTGCTGCTGCGCGCCTGGTTCCGCGATCAGCAGGACCCGGCGGCATCGGAATACGAGAGCTGTTTTGATCTGCGCCGCCGCACCCTGTACCTGCTGCTGGAGGAGCGGCATGAGGACGCGCTCTTGCTGAATCCCATTCCCCTCTGCTATCTGGCGGCGGGAAACGCGGAATATCAGGCAGGCCGCTGCACCGCCGCCGTGGAATACCTGCGGCAGTGCTACGATCTCTCGGCGCAGAGCGGACTGCTGCCGATGATGCTGCACAGCAGGATCCTGCTTGGCAACTGCTACAGCAATCTGCTGGACTATCCGCACATGGCGGAGCACTATCGCGTCGCGTCGCGCATCGCCGCCGCGCTGGGGAATGAGGAGCTTGCGCGGGCTATCGTCTACAACACCGCCGCCACCCAGTTGGAGCTGGGCCGCACGGAGGATGCCTACCAGGGGCTGAGCTCGCTGCGGGATCCGTCGGCGATGGCGCTGCACAAGCTGGCCATCTGCTGCGAAAAGCTGGGCAGGACAGAGGAGGCACTGAACGCATTGGATCAGGCGGAAGCCAAAACAGACGACTATCCGGACCAGGCGATCACAAGGGAGTTCTGCGCGCTGGTACGTTTCCGGCTCAAAAAGCCGAATTATCTCCACGACCCCGCCTACGGCGAGGCACTGCTTTGCTGCTTCCAGAATATCCGCAAAACCATGCCCATCGGCTATGCCAGCTTTCACCTGCCCTGGGTGCTCGAGTGGTACAAGGCCAACCGCCAATACAAGCAGGCCTGCGAGCTTTTGGAGACTTTTCCGATAAAGCTTCCGGTTACATCCGTTTAGTCTGCCATATTCCCGGAAATTTTCTTGGAACAACTCTCTTCTTTTCCTTCTCCTCATTTGGTATCATAAAGATTGGAAAAGGAGGCGCAATTTATGAAACAGACACTCTGGTGCAAAAACTATGTGCTTTTGACCGTCGCCACGGTGCTCGGCGCGATGGGCGGCATCGCCGGCAGTTTCGCGCTATCCTTTCTGGTCTACGACGAGACCGGCAGCACGTTGGCGGCGGCGATTCTGATCGCCATTCAGGTGGTGCCGAATTTTCTCATCCCTCTGTTGGCTTCGCCGCTGATGGATCGCCTGCCGCGCAAGCCGGTGCTGGTGGCGGGCGACGCGCTGAACGGCCTGCTCTACGGTCTCGCGGGGATTTATCTGCTGAACTTCAAATTTTCCTATGCAGGCTACCTGTTCTTCTCTCTGCTGCTCGCCAGCCTCTCCGCCTTTGACAGCCTTGCCTATGACAGCATCTTCCCAAAGTTGATTCCCGCGGGCTTTGAGGAAAAGGGCTACACCGTCTCCGGCATGATTTATCCGGTGATACAGGTCGTCATGATGCCGGTGGCCGCATGGCTGCTGGGCGCAATCGGCGTTGGCTGGATCCTGCTCTCCCAGGCCGCGCTCTCCCTGCTGGCGGCCGCCATAGAAAACGGCATCCGGGTCGCGGAGGAAAACCGTCTGCGGGGTGCGCACTTCTCCTTCCGCGTCTGGCTCGGCGATCTGCGCGAGGCTGCGGCCTATCTGAAACAGGAGAAGGGCCTGCAGAGCATCTACGCCTATATGGCCGTGACCAACGGTGTCTCCGGCGGCTACGGCCCGATTTTGGTTGCCTTTTTCCGCACCGCGCCGGGGTTTACGGTCACCATGTATTCTTTTTTCTCCATGGCGGAGTTTGCCGGGCGCTCCATCGGCGGCCTGCTGCACTACCATGTCAAAATCCCGGAGCAAAAGCGGTTTTCCTTCGCGTTTCTGGTCTACCAGACCTATGAGCTGATGGACGTCATCCTGCTCTGGCTCCCCTACCCGCTGATGCTGGCAAATCGGGCCGTCTGCGGCTTTCTCGGCATTCAGAGCGCCACGATGCGGCAGACCGCGGTCCAGCGCCATCTGCGCGAGGAGTTCCGCGCGCGCGTGAACGCGTTTGAAACCATGGTGCTCTCGGCGGGCTATGGGCTGCTGGCGCTCGCCGTCGGCGCTCTGGGCGAAGTGATGGACTACCGCCTCTGCCTGACGGTCTGCGGCCTGTTTGCCTCGGCCTGCTGCTGGGCGACCATCTGGCGCGGCCGCAGCGCCGTCCGCGAGGTCTACAATGCAGATTCCTGATATGACTCCTCCGCAAACGAGACAAAACCTGCTGCAAGCCAAAACTTGCAGCAGGTTTTATTACGTTGTAAGGGAGAGAGAGTTAATAGAATCTCTTCTTGTTGTTCTTACGGGCGGCTTCAGACTTCTGCTTCCGCTTCAGGCTGGGGCTGACGTAATGTTCTCTCTTCTTGACCTCAGCGATGACGCCGGCCTTGGCGCAGCTACGCTTGAATCTCTTCAGAGCACTTTCCAAGGATTCATTTTCCTTGACGTGAACTTCAGACATCGATTTCCCTCCCTCCGGCGCATCCGGCTTGATCCTGGATGCTTTCAGGGCCACATAAATGGCTTCCATTATTATAGGGTTCGTATGCGGGATTGTCAAGTAATATTTATCCGCTTATCCCTTCACGATCAGGTTAATCAGCTTGTTTTTGATGTGAATCACCTTGACAATCTGCCTGCCCTCGCAGAGCCGCTGAATTTTCTCATTTTCCAGAGCTGCCGCGACCACGGCGTCCTGATCGGAGTCCACGGGAACCACGACGGTGCCCTTCAGCTTGCCAAGCACCTGCACGGCCATTTCGACGCTCTGGTCGATGGTCTTGCTCTCGTCCCAGTCGGGCCACGCAGCCTGACAGGCCATTTGTCCCTCCAGGGCAGCAAATCCCAGATTCTCCCACATTTCTTCCACAATGTGCGGCGCAAACGGGCTGAGCAGCAGCAGCAGCATCTTCATATCGCCGCGGCTGCAGCCGTTCTGATAGAATTCGTTGACCATGGTCATCAACGCGGAGATTGCCGTGTTCATCTTCAATTCGTCGATGTCGAGCGTGACTTTACGAATTGTTTTATGGATGATCGACTCGTTTTTGGCGGAAACTTCCAGCCCGTCCGTGCAGCTCTCGGCCAGATTCCAGCAGCGGTCCAGAAACCGCTTGGAGCCTTTTACCGCCTCGTTGGACCAGGAGACCGCCTTTTCAAAGTCGCCGATGAACATGATATGCAGCCGCATGGTGTCGGTGCCGTACTGGTCGACGATGTCGTTCGGGTTGACCACGTTGCCGCGGGACTTCGACATCTTCTCGCCGCCCTCGCCCAAAATCATGCCATGGCTGGTGCGCTTCTGATAGGGCTCCTTGGTGGGCACCACGCCGATGTCATAGAGGAACTTATGCCAGAATCGGCTGTAGAGCAGGTGCAGCGTGGTGTGCTCCATGCCGCCGTTGTACCAGTCCACAGGACTCCAGTAGTCGAGGGCCTCCCGGGAGGCCAGCGCGTGGTCGTTGTGGGGGTCCATGTACCGGAGGAAGTACCAGCTCGATCCGGCCCACTGGGGCATGGTGTCGGTCTCGCGCTTCGCGGGGCCGCCGCAATGGGGGCATGTGGTATTGACCCAGTCGGTCATTTTGGAAAGCGGGCTCTCGCCGTCGTCCGTCGGCTCATAGCTCTCCACCATGGGCAGCACCAGCGGCAGCTCGGACTCGGGGACCGGGACCCAGCCGCACTTCGGGCAGTTTACCAGCGGAATTGGCTCGCCCCAGTAGCGCTGCCGGGAGAACACCCAGTCGCGCAGCTTAAAGTTGACCTTCTCCTCGCCGAGCCCCTGCTCGGCGATCCACTGTTTCATGACCGGAATCGCGTCCTTGACGGTCAGGCCGTTGAGAAAACCGGAGTTTACCATAATCCCGGTGTCGTCCTTCAGGGTAAAGGCTTCCTTCTCGATGTCGCCGCCCCGGACCACCTCGACAATCTCGCAGCCGAACTTTTTGGCGAACTCCCAGTCTCGGGTATCGTGGGCCGGAACGGCCATAATGGCGCCGGTGCCGTAAGTCACAAGGACATAGTCGGAGATGAATATGGGGATTTGCCTGCCCGTCACGGGATTGACGGCCTCAATGCCCTGAACCCGCACGCCGGTCTTTTCCTTGCTCAGCTCCGCGCGCTCGAAATCGGACTTGCGGGCAGCGGCGTCCACATAGGCTGCCACCTCGTCCCAGTTTTCAATCTTGTCCTTCCACTGCTGCACAAAAGGGTGCTCCGGCGCGATGACCATATAGGTCGCGCCGAAGAGCGTGTCACAGCGAGTGGTGTAGACCTTCAGGCTGTCGCTCGCGGTGGTTTTAAAGTTGATTTCCACGCCGGTAGAGCGGCCGATCCAGTTTCTCTGCTGGATTTTGACCCGCTCGATGTAGTCCACGTCGTCCAGATCATCGATCAGCCGCTGGGCGTAGGCAGTAATTTTCAGCATCCACTGGCTCTTCTCCTTGCGGATGACCGCGCTGCCGCAGCGCTCGCAGACGCCGTCGACAACCTCCTCGTTGGCAAGGACGCACTTGCAGGAGGTGCACCAGTTCACGGGCATGGTGGTCTTATAGGCCAGCCCGTTTTTGAAAAGCTGCAGGAATATCCACTGGGTCCACTTGTAGTAGCTGGGATCGGTGGTATCGACGCAGCGGTCCCAGTCGAAGGAGTAGCCCAACATTTTGAGCTGCTTTTTAAAGTTTTCAATGTTGTTCTTTGTGACGATCGCGGGATGAATGTGGTTCTTGATGGCATAGTTCTCCGTCGGCAGGCCGAAGGCGTCAAAGCCGATGGGAAACAGCACGTTATACCCCTGCATCCGCTTTTTGCGGCAGATGATATCCATGGCCGTAAATGGCCGTGGATGGCCCACATGGAGGCCCTGGCCGGAAGGGTATGGGAACTCAATGAGCCCGTAAAACTTCTCCCTGGTCTTGTCGCCTGTGACGGCGGCAAAGGGCTTTTGCTCCTCCCAGACCTTCTGCCACTTCTGCTCGATGCGCGTAAAATCGTACTTCATGCTCTCTCCTCTATTCCCCTTTGATCTGCGGCAGGGCCACGGGCTTGGCGTCGCTCCAGAGTCTCTCCAGATCATAGAACTTTCTTGTTTCGCCGGTAAACACATGGACCACCAGACAGCCGAAATCCAGCAGCACCCAAGTATCGCTGCGACGGCCCTCCCGCCGGAGCGCCGGCTCGTCGATCGCGTCCATGGCCGCCTCCACCGCGTCGCACAGGGTTTTGACGTGGGTATTGGAAGTAGCGGTGCAGATCAGAAAATAGTCTGCCAGCACGGAAATATCCGAAATTTCCAGCAGCTTCAGATCGAGACCCTTCTTATTGTCAAGTGCCTGCGCTGCGACGAGCGCCATTTCTTTTGCTGTTTTCATTGATTCACCTCAGTTTTTTTATCACTTTCCGGCAAAGACTGCCGGTTCTGTTCTTCCCAGCGGAGCGCAGCCAGCGAGTCCGGATGCAGCAAGTCTCCCCTGCCCTCCACATACGCTACGGTGCGCCGCAGCGCCATCTGCATGGCCCTGTCCAGGTCCTCCATGGCCGCGGCGCGCAGCGTGGTGACGCCGGGAAACACTCGGCCCAGCTCGACCAGATCCGCCAGATAGACGATCTTCTCGAGCGTGGTCATCCCTGCCCTGCCGGTGGTGTGCCAGCGGATCGCACCGCAGATTTTCTCGTTCTCCCCAAATATCCGCTCCGCCGCCGCGGCGCCGGTGATCGCGTGGAGCAGCTTTTCGTTTTTTGCGCTGAACTGATCCAAAATTATAGCATATTTCGCGCATAATAGCAACTGCTCTCTGCCGTACAGGGCCTTTGTCACATCGTGGAGAATCCCCGCTCTGGCAGCGTCCTCCACGCTTTCGCCATATCGCGCCGCCAACCGCCGCGCCATCTGGCAGCAGCCCTCGGCATGAGCGACCCGCGATGGCTTATGCAAAGACAGGCTGGCCGACCGCAGCGCCTCAAAGGGCAAATTTTTCAGATCCCCACCGGCACGGTAGAGGCCGAGGCGGAGGATTTCCCCATAGACCGCCTCCGGCACCTCCGTCTCCCCTGCGCCGAGGCATAAAAGCCGCCGCACGGAAGAGGAGGAGACATCGTAAATCTCGTTCTGCAGCAGCGTCACCCGGGCGGAAAATTTCCGCTCCAGCATCGCCTTTTGCCGCAGCACCGCCTCCCGCTCCTCCGGGTCCGGCTCCCGCCGAAAGGCCATGGCCAGTTCAACGCAGGCGCAGATGCGCTCCGGGTCCCGCCACCGGTCAAAGGAGAGAAACATGTCCGTCCCCATCAGCAGGTAGAGTTCGTCTCCGGGGTACTCGCGCCGCAGCTTCTCCACGGTCTCCGCCGTATAGCTCTTCCCCTCGCGGTGCAGCTCCATGTCGGAGACCTCCGCGAATGGCAGGTCACGCACCGCCAGCGCGCAGAGACGCAGCCGCGTTTCCGGGTCCGGCGACCCGACCGGCAGCGTTTTATGGGGCGGCACCGAGCCTGGGATCAGCAGCACCCGGTCCAGCAGCAAGCCCTCGGCAAACGCGCGGGCAGCCAGCACATGGCCCCGGTGAGGCGGGTTGAAGGTGCCGCCGTAGATGCCGATTCTGGCCATATGTGCTCAGTCCTCCTGACGGTATTTCCTCTGCCGGTTCCGTTCAACGGACGCCTGAATGGCGGTTTGTTTGAAGTGTTCGTTCTTTTGCTCCCGCTCCAGCCGTGCTTGTTTCCTGCGGCGCTGGATCCCGGCGCGGACTGGATTGTAGGCAGCGGCTTTTTTCTTCTCCCGGTTTTCCCGGGCCGCTTTTTCCTGCGCCGCCAGCGCCAGCTTTTTCGACTTGCGATAGAGCACGAATTTGGAGCCGACCACCTGAATGCCGTCCGCGCCAGTTTTCGCGCAAATCGCTTCGCATGCCTCGCGGGCAGACAGCACTGCCGTCTCCAGCACGCGACCCTTAACCAGTTCCCGGGACTCCAATTGTTTTTCTGCCTCGGCGATCACCTGTTCGGTGACGCCTCCTTTCCCCACCATCAGCGTGGTGTCCAGACCGTTTGCTCTGGTGCGGAACTCCGCTCGCTCTTTGCTTGTCAGCATGGTTTACTCCTTTTCAAGCTGCCGCGCCAGCTCCCGCAGGGCGCGGGCTCTGTGCGAAATTTCATTTTTCCGTTCCGGCGGAAGCTCCGCCATGGTTTTGCCCTCCTCCGGCACATAAAACACCGGGTCGTAGCCGAAGCCGTTCTCCCCCCGGGGCGCGCGCAAGATCACGCCGGGACATTCTCCCCTGGCCACCAGAGCCGTTCCATCCGGGCGCAGCACCGTAATGACAGAGACGAATTTCGCCGTCCGTTTCCCGTCCGGCACCGCTGCCAGTTCCCGCAGCAGGTATTCATACCGCTCCCGGTCGCTGTGACAGAGGTCTCCCCCGAACCGCGCGGAATAGACGCCCGGCGCACCGCCGAGCGCGTCCACCATGAGTCCCGAATCGTCGGCAATCGCCGTCATGCCGCTCTTCTCCATGACGGCCCGGGCCTTGAGCATGGAGTTTTCCTCAAACGTATCCCCGGTCTCCTCCACGTCGACGTCCAGCCCAAGCTCCGCTTCGAGGACAGGCTCCAATCCATATTGTGCCACAATTTGCTTGATTTCCCGCAGCTTGTGGAGATTTTTGCTGGCAAGCACCGCTTTCATCGTGTTTCTCCCCCGAGCAGCGCGTCGACAAAGCCCCGTGACTCGAAGGGCATCAGATCGTCCATCTGCTCGCCGACGCCGATATATTTGACCGGAATTTGCAGCACGTCCGCCACCGCGATGACAATACCGCCCTTGGCCGTGCCGTCCAGCTTGGTCAACGCCATGCCGGTAACACCTGCGATTTCCTTAAACTGTCTGGCCTGAATGAGCCCGTTTTGGCCGGTGGTCGCGTCCAGCACCAGCAAGACCTCCTTGCTGGAATCCGGCAGTTCCCGGTCGATGATCCGGGCGATCTTCCCCAGCTCATTCATCAGATTCTGCTTATTGTGCAGCCGCCCGGCCGTGTCGCAGAGGATGAGATCGCTGTTTCTGGCGCGGGCTGCGGAGATGGCGTCGTAGACCACTGCGGCAGGGTCCGCGCCCTCGCACTGCCGGACAATCTCCACACCGGCCCGGTCGGCCCAGATTTCAAGCTGGTCGGCAGCCGCCGCCCGGAAGGTATCCGCCGCGCAGAGCAGCACCTTTTTTCCCTGCCCGGCAAACTGACCCGCCAACTTGCCGATGGTCGTGGTCTTGCCGACGCCGTTGACGCCGATGACCAGCACGATGGCCGGGGTATGCGCCAGATTCAGATCGGTGGACCCCACTTCCAGCATCTCGCAGAGCACGTCCTTCAAGGCCGCGCGGACCTCCTCCGGCTTTGTCAGATAGTTTTTGCGGACCTGTTCGCGCAGACGCTCCGTCACCTTTGCGGCGGTCTCCGTTCCGACGTCCGCGAGAATCAGCGATTCCTCCAACTCGTCATAGAACTCGTCGTCGATCTCCGAGAAGGCAAACGCCTCGCCGAGAGAATACTGCATGGCCTTGGCCGTTTTGGCCAGGCCGCTCTTGATCTTTTCAAAAAAGCCCATGGACCCTACTCCTTATTCCGTAATTCCAAGCTGCTCGATCATCTGCTTCATGTCGAGATGCAGCATCTTGGAGATGCCCTGCTCCTGCATGGTCACGCCGTACAGCGTGTCGGCCTCCTCCATGGTGCCGCGCCGGTGGGTCACCACGATGAACTGCGTCATCTTGCTGAGCGAGCGAAGGTAGGCGGCAAACCGCTCCACATTCCTATCGTCCAGCGCCGCGTCGATCTCGTCCAGCATACAGAAGGGCGTGGGCCGCACCTTCAGAATCGCAAAATACAGCGCGATGGCCACAAACGCTTTTTCTCCGCCGGAGAGCAGCGTGATGGTCTTGAGCTGCTTGCCGGGCGGCTGCACCCGGATTTCAATCCCGCATTCCAGCGGGTTTTCCGCGTCCTCAAGCTCCAGCGATCCCTTGCCGCCGCCAAACATCTCCGCGAACGTTTCGCCGAAGTACCGATTGATTTTGGAAAACTCGCCCACAAAAATCGTAGTCATCTCTTTGGTAATGGAACGGACGATCTCCTCCAGATCTTTTTTGGAGGTCATCACGTCGTCCCGTTGCCCCGACAGATATTCATAGCGCTCACTGACCCGGCTGAATTCCTCAATGGCGCCGAGATTTGGCGTGCCGAGCGCGGAAAGCTTCCGTTTCAGCTCGGCAATCCGGCGCTGCCCCTGGGCGGCGTTCTCCAGCACCGCCCGCTCGCTGGAGGCAGTGGAATAGGTCAGGCCGTAGGTATCCCACAGTTTGTCGATGATCTGCTTCTCCTCCATCTCGGCGGAGAGCTTTTTCTGTTCCAGACGGGCGCTTTCGCGCTCCATCCCCAAAATATCCTTGTTTTTTTCCTGGGCGCCGCGCTCTGAGCGGGTCTTTTCCGCCTCGGCGGCCATTCGGTCACGGGTCAGCGCGGAAAGCGCCTCGCGCAGCCGCGTCCCCTGTGCGGACTCCGTCTGTTTTTGTGTCGCCAGTGCCGCGAGCCGCTCTCCCAGAGACGCGTTGTCGCGCGCATAGCCGTCGATCAGCGCTTCCTTCTGCTGCCGGTCGCCCTGCATTTGCCCCTGCAGCTGCTGGAGCTGCAGGATGCTCTCCCGGGCGCTTTTTGCCTCGGTCTCGGCGGAGGTCTGCTCCAGGCGGAGCTTCTGCATCTGCTCCGTCAGGGCCTTGGCCTGGCCGGCGGTCTCCGACTGGTCCAGCTCCAGCGCGGCGGCGCTCTGAGACGTCTCGGCGATCTGCTGCTCCAGCAGCGCCGCCTGCGCCCGCCGCTCCACGGCGCTTCGCTGCTCTGCGTTCAACCGCGTCGTAATCCCGGCCGCTTCCCGCTCATCGGACTGCACCACGCCTTCCACGGTCTCCAGCAGCACGCTGTTGTGGCGGAAGTCTCCCTCCAGCCGCAGCGCCTTGTCCTCGGCCTCGCGGAGCTGCGCAGAGGCCATGGACCTCTCGTACCGGACCTCCTCCGCGCCGCGTGCGGCATCCTGCAGCGCTTTTTTTTGCTCCTCGAGCTGCTCCTGCTCCGCTTGGAGCTGCTTTTTCAGCGCTTCCAGCTCGTTGGCGCGGGACAAAATGCCCGCGCTTTTCGAGGCGGAGCCGCCGGTCATGGAGCCGCCCATATTCAGAATCTGGCCGTCCAGCGTAACGATCCGAAACCGGTTGCCATATTGTTTTGCCATGGCAATCGCGCAGTCCAGATCCTCCGCGACGACAGTTCTGCCCAGCAGATTCAGCAGAATTTCCCGGTACTGCGCATCGCAGCGCACCAGCTCGGACGCGACGCCGAGGAAGCCCGGTATCTCTTCGAGTCCCCGCTCCTGCAGGGTTCTCCCCCGGATGACGCTGATGGGCAAAAACGTGGCTCTGCCGCCGTCCCGCCGCTTCAGCAGGTTGATGGCAGCCTTGCCGTCCTGCTCGTCGGAGACGACGATCTGCTGCATCGCCGCCCCGAGGGCGGTCTCGATGGCCACCGAATAGGCATTCTCGGTACGGATCAGCTTGGAGACCGGCCCGTGGACGCCCCGCAGCGCACCCTTTTCCTTCTCCTGCATGACGATGCGGACCGCCTTGGAAAAGCCCTCATAGTCCCGCTCCATCTCCGTCAGCAGATGAATCCTGGACTGCAGTGTGTCCCGCCGGATGGCGCGCTGGTTGACTTGCTGCTGCAGGGCGTCGTGGCGCTCCTCCCGGCTTTTGAGCCGCATTTCGTAGCCGGAAATCATATTGTTCGCGGCGGTCACGTCGTCCTTCGCATCCGCCAGGTCCCGCTTGCACTGCATTTGCTGCGCCCGCAGTTCCTCACTGCGGCGCTTCGCCTGCCGCAGCTCTTCCGAAACGGTGTCCAACCGTTCGCCCGCTTCCTGCGCCGCCGCCTCCGATGAGGCGGCCTCCGCGGTGCGCTGCGCCAATTGGGAACGCAAATCGCCAAGACGCTTCTGCAGGGAGAGATATTCCCGGGCGATCCCCTCTCCGGACTGGGCCAGTGTCTGAGCCTGTCCGTCCAGCTCCTCCATCTGCGCCGCCAACCGCGCCGCGCCGCTTTGCAGTGCCGCGATGCGGTCCTCGCTCTTCGCGATCTGCTCCTGCAAGCCGCTGGCACGACTCTCCTGCTCGGAGAGCTCTGCGCGGACTCGCTCCATATTGACGCGATTGTTCTCCTCCGTGGCCTCCAGAACATTTCCCTCTCCGGTGAGCCGCTGCAGCCGGCCGTCGGACTCGCCGATCTCAGCACGCTTTTGCTCCATGGCCTCATCGAATCCGTGCACGATGCCCGCCAACTCCTCGGCCTTCCGATAAAGCGCGTCCAGCGCCTCATGCTCCTGCGCCAGAATGAACCCGGCGGAATTGTAATCCTCCTCAACCTTCTGCTTTGCGGTGCTCAGCCTATCCAGTGCGTCCAGCCAGACCGCCACCTCGACGCCCTTCAGTTCGTCCTTGAGCGCCAGATATTTTCTTGCCTTTTCCGCCTGCTCCCGCAGCGGCTCCACCTGCAGCTCCAGCTCGGAAATCTTGTCGCCGATGCGCAGCAGGTTGTCCTCCGTGGCGGCGAGTTTCCGCTCGGTCTCTTCCTTGCGGTGGCGGAACTTGGAGATGCCCGCCGCCTCCTCAAAGACTTCGCGCCGGTCGGTACTTTTCAGGGAGAGGATCTCGTCGATCCGGCCCTGACTGATGTTGGCATAGCCCTCCTTGCCGAGGCCCGTATCCATAAAGAGCTCGTTGATGTCCCTGAGCCGCGCGCTCTGCTTATTTAAATAGTACTCGCTTTCGCCGGACCGATAGTAGCGCCTGGTTACCATGATCTCCCCGGCGTCCATCCGAAACGCGCCGTCCGAATTGTCGAGAATCAGGGACGCCTCGGCAAAGCCGAGCTGCGGACGCTTTTGCGTGCCGCCAAAGATGACGTCCTCCATCTTGCCGCCGCGGAGCGCCTTGGTGCTCTGCTCGCCCATGACCCAGCGGATGGCGTCGGAGATGTTGGATTTTCCGCTGCCGTTGGGGCCGACGATGGCGGTAATATCGCTGTCGAAATTCAGAATGGTCTTGTCGGCGAAGGACTTAAAGCCCTGCACCTCCAGCGATTTCAGATACACAGTTCCACCTCACAAAAACACGATCATGTTATTGTATCAGGATTATCCCCCGATTGCAAGCGGCTTCCGCCCGGAAAAGAACATGGACGCGCTGCAAACATGAATTCTACAGCGCGTCCATATGATTTACGTTCCCTTGAGAAACAGAATTGCCTTTTCAGCGGCGGCCTGCTCGGCCCGCTTCTTGCTCCGGCCCTCTCCATCTCCGATGATCCGGTCGTTCAGGAGGACGATGACCCGAAATGCCTTGTCGTGGTCCGGACCGGACTCCGACACCATGCAGTATTTGAGCGTCTGGTTCTTCTCCCGCTGTACCAGCTCCTGCAGCATCGTCTTGTAGTCGGTGTCTATCGGCACCACACGGGCCTTCTCCAGAATCAGGCGGCAGATCAGCGCCCGGACCGGCTCGAAGCCGCCGTCCAGATAGACCGCCGCCAGCACGGATTCCACCGCGTCGGCATTGATGCTGGAGCGCGTTCTGCCGCCGCCCTGCTCCTCGCCGTGACCGAGCATCAGATGCCGGCCCAGCCGCAGCCGTTCCGCCACGTCCGCGAGGCTGCCCTCACAGACCAGCTCCGCCCGCATCCGCGTCAGATCGCCCTCCGGGTGGTCTGGATACATCCTGTAGAGGTATTCCGCCGTGACAAAGCCCAGAATGGAGTCGCCCAGAAATTCCAGGCGCTCGTTGCTGCAGAGGCCCTCCTTGCGCCGCTCGTTGGCATAGGAGCTGTGCCGCAGCGCGTTTTCCAGCAGACTCCGGTCCAGGAAGGAATACCCGAGGGCCTGTTCCAGCTCATCCAGCATGATCATTGCTCCTTTATCTCAGAAAGGCGGCCGATGGTGTCCATCAGCTGCTTCTCCGCGCCACGCTCGACCGAGCGCATCGCCTGCCGGACTGCGCTGCGAATCGCACGCGCATCGGAGGACCCGTGCGCCTTAATGACCGGCTTTTGCAGGCCAATCAGGGCCGTGCCGCCGGTCTCCCGGTAGTCGAGCATTCCCTTCAGCTCCCGCAGGCCGCCGGCACAGAGCGCCGCACCCAGCTTGGTCCAGAGATTTTTCGCAAACATTTCCTTCATCAGCGACATCATATAGAGGGCGGTCCCCTCCACGGATTTCAGCATGATATTCCCGGAAAATCCATCCGCCACCACCACGTCGGCGGCGCCAAGCAAAACATCCCGCGCCTCAACATTTCCGATAAAATGCAGCAGCCCCGCCTGATCCGCCGCCCGCAGCAGCGAGAAAGCCTCCTTTTGCAGCGGCAGGCCCTTGCCCTCTTCCGCGCCGTTGTTCAGGAGCGCCACCCGGGGCTCCTGAATGTTCAGAAAGCGTTCGGCATAGACCGCGCCCATAAAGCCGAACTGCAGCAGAAATTCCGGCGTACACTCCACGTTGGCGCCGCAGTCGATCAGGACCGCACAGCCGGAGGACGTGGGGATCACCGGACCGAAAGCAGCCCGCCGAACACCCTTCACGCGCTTCACGGTCAGCGTCGCCGCCGTCAGCAGCGCACCGGTGCTGCCCGCGGAGATCAGGGCATCGCCGTTTCCCTCCGCCAGCATCCGAAGGCCCATCACCATGGAGGAATTGGGATGCTCACGCAGTACTTTCGTGGGGTCATCCTTCATGGATACGACGTCGTCCGCGTTGGCGACCTCAATTCCCTTGGGCAGATTGTCGAGCCCGATTTCGTTCAGGCAGCGGAGAATGGTCTCGCCGTGCCCCACCAGAATCAAGTCCACACCAAATTCCCGGGCCGCGTCAATAGCGCCCTGCACGGTCGCCTGAGGGGCCAGATCGCCGCCCATCGCGTCAATGATGATTTTCATATGGTCACCTCATTTCTCTGTCTCTGCCCGCACCGATTCAAGAACCTCCAATGCCCGCTTGGAAATCTCCAGATTTTTGTTTGCCTTGCCCTTCACCCGGTAGCCAAGCGGCTCCAGAATGCCAAAGTTGATGTTCATGGGCTGGAAGTCGCGGACAGATTCCTCACTGATATAGTACCCCAGAGCGCCGACGGCGGTTTTCCGCGTCAGGTCCGGGATTGACTTACCCAGCACCTTGCAGGCCATGGCGACGCCGGACAGCCAGCCGGACGCTGTGGACTCCACATAGCCCTCCACGCCGGTCATTTGGCCGGCGAACGCAACCAACGGATCGCGCCGGTCGGCGTAATACCGGTCGAGCAGGCCGGGAGAATTCAGAAACAGGTTTTGGTGCATCACGCCGTAGCGCACAAATTCCGCGCCGTGCAGCGCCGGAATCATGGAAAAGACGCGCTTTTGCTCCGGGAACCGGAGGTGCGTCTGGAAGCCCACCAAATTGTAGATGCTGCCCTGGACATTGTCCCGTCGGAGCTGCACCACCGCGTAGGGCTCGCGGCCGGTTTTTGGGTCGCGGAGACCGACCGGCTTCAGGGGCCCATAGCGCAGCGTGTCCGCGCCGCGCCGGGCCATGACCTCTACCGGCATACAGCCCTCAAAGACCTTGCTGTCCTCGAATCCGTGGACCTCGGCCTCCTGGGCTGCGGCCAGCTCTCGGACAAATGCCTCGTACTCTTCCCTCGTGAGTGCGCAGTTCACATAATCTGCGCTGCCGCGGTCATAGCGGGAGGCAAACCAAGCCTGCTCCATATCGATAGATTCAAAGGTAATGAGCGGCGCGGCGGCATCAAAAAAGTTGAGATACTCCCGTCCGCCGAAATAGGCGTGAATCGCGTCCGCCATAGCCTGTGAGGTCAATGGGCCGGTGGCGATGATGCACGGCCCGGCCGGAATCTGCGCGACCTCGCCAGCCTCCACCGCAATCAGTGGATGGGCGCGGATTTTTTCCGTCACCATGGCCGAAAAGCCGCAGCGATCCACGGCCAGCGCGCCGCCCGCCTCCACGCGGGTCTCGTCGGCACAGGCGAGAATCAAACTTCCCAGCAGCCGCAGCTCCTCCTTCAGGAGGCCGACGGCATTTTCCAGACGATCACCCCGCAGGGAGTTGGAGCACACCAGCTCTGCAAAGTCGGCGCTGTGATGCGCGGGCGTCATTTTCTGCGGCTTCATCTCCCGCAGCCGCACCGGGATACCGCGCTCCGCGAGCTGCCAAGCCGCCTCGCAGCCTGCCAGACCGGCGCCGATCACTGTGACTTCCTTCATTTCTTCGCACCCTTGGCCGCGGTCTTTTTCCGGCTTGTCGTTTTCCGCTTCGTCGTTTTGGCGGCCTTTGGCGTTTTTGCGGCCTTTGGCGTCTGAACTGCCTTCGCCGGCTTTTCCGCGGTCTCCTGCGTCTCGTTCTGTTCCGACGATTCCGTTTTCGCCTCTGTCTTTTTGCGGTAGCCGCGCTGATCCTCCGGCAGGAAGTTTTTACAGGCCGGGTTGACGCAGAAGGGCGTCATCCTGCCGCGCCCGGACTTTTTAAACATGGTCTGCCCGCATTCCGGGCAGTCCTGTGCCGTCGGCACATCCCAGGTCATGAAGCCGCACTCCGCGCCCTTTTCGCAGGCGTAATAGGCATACCCCTTCTGGGATTTTCGCTTCAGCATTCCGGCGCCGCACTTGGGGCATCGGCCCGGCATCCGCTCCACGATGGGCTTGGTGTTCTTGCACTCCGGGTAGCCCGGGCAGGCCATGAACTTGCCGAAGCGACCCATTTTGATGACCATTTTCCGGCCGCACAGCTCGCAGATCTCGTCGGTCTCCTCGTCCGGCACCTTGAGGTGGACGCCCTGCAGGGCCTCCTCCGCCTCCACCATATCCCGGTGGAAGCCATCAAAAAAGTCGCTCAACACGTGCTTCCAGGGGGTTTTCCCGGCCTCTACATCGTCGAGCTTTTTTTCCATGTTGGCGGTAAACTCTTCGTCGATGATGTCGGAAAAGCGCTCCCGCATCAGTCCGTCCACCACTTCACCCAGCGGGGTCGGGCTGAGTCGTTTGTCCGTTTTGACCACATACTCGCGGTCCTGGATGGTCGATATGATGGCGGCGTAGGTGGAGGGGCGTCCGACGCCCTTTTCCTCCATGGCGCGCACCAGCGTAGCCTCGGTGTAGCGCGCGGGTGGCTGGGTGAAGTGCTGCTCCTTCTCCCTGTCCGTCATCGTCAGCGGCTCGCCCTCCCGGAGATCCGGCAGCGGCGCGAACTTCTCCTCCTGCTCGTCGTCGCGGCCCTCCTCGTAGACGGCCGTAAAGCCCGCAAATTTCAGCGCCTGGTAGTTGGCGCGGAAAATATGTCCGGCGCAGACGGAGTCAATCGCCATGGTGTCGTAGACGGCGCTTGCCATCTGGCTGGCTACAAACCGGCTCCAGATCAGCTTATAAAGGCGGAACTGGTCCTTGTTCAGATCCTTTTCCACGCGCTCCGGATCCAGCGCCACATTGCTGGGCCGGATGGCCTCATGCGCGTCCTGCGCGCCGGACTTGGCCTTGAACTGGTGAAAGGATCCATAGTGATAGCCGCTGCCATAGCGGTTTTCGATATAGTCCTTTGCCGCCGCCAAGGCTTCCTCGGAGAGGCGGAGGGAATCGGTACGCATGTAGGTGATGAGGCCAACGGCGCCGATTCCGGTGATCTCCATGCCCTCATAGAGCTGCTGGGCGATGGCCATGGTACGCTTTGGTGTCATATTCAGCTTGCGGGATGCCTCTTGCTGCAGCGTTGACGTGATAAAGGGCGGCTGCGCCGTCTTTTTCTTCGCGGCGCTCTTGATGGACTGCACCGAAAATGGCTTGCCCGCCACGTCCGCGAGGATGGCGTCCGCCTCAGCTTCTTTTTGCAGTTCGCGCTTTTTGCCCTCACCGAAGTAATGGGCCGCGAAACTGCCTAAACCGTTTTCCCGCCGCAGCATCACATCGATGGTCCAGTACTCCTGTGTCTGAAAGGCGCGGATTTCCTTTTCCCGGTCCACCACCAGCTTCGTGGCAACGGACTGGACGCGCCCGGCCGACAGGCCCTTGCGGACCTTCTTCCAGAGCAGCGGGCTGAGCTGGTAGCCGACAATCCGGTCCAGCACCCGGCGGGCCTGCTGTGCGTCCACCAAATCACCGTCGATCGCGCGCGGATGCTGAATGGACTCCGTGACAACCTTTTTGGTGATCTCGTTGAAGGTAACCCGGTGGGTCTCGCTGTCGCTCAGGTCCAGCAGCGTTTTCAGATGCCAGGAGATGGCCTCACCCTCCCGGTCCGGGTCAGTCGCGAGATAGACGGTCTCGCTGCCGCGGCTTGCGCTGCGCAGCTCGTCAATGATATGTTCCTTCCCCGGCATCGGTACATACTGGGGCTCAAAATTGTGCTCGATATCGACGCCCATCGTGCTTTTCGGCAGGTCGCGGAGATGGCCCATGCAGGCCTTGACCTGATAGCCGCTCCCCAAATATTTGCCGATGGTCTTTGCCTTGGAGGGCGACTCCACAATCACGAGGTTTGTCTTTTCTGCCATTTATGGTTCCTCCGAATCCTTCTTGAATGCCAATGTATAGCTGCCGCCCGGGCAGGACTGCGTGAGTCCCCGGATCTCCAGCATCGTCAGTGCGCCCAGTGCCTGCGCGGTCGACAGCCCGGTTTCGCGGATGAGCTCATCCGCGGTCATCGGTGTCTGACCCAAATTGCGGAGCACGGTAGACTCCGCCTCCGACAGGCCGAAAAGCGCCTCTTGTACGTCAATATACGTCCGCTTGGCCGTCTTGTCAACGTCTTTTTTGTCGCCAGACTGCGGAATTTGGACCTCCGACGCCGCAATTTTCTCATTTCCGTCGTCCGGAAGTTTGGTTATTTCCGCCCCGTAAGCAGTCGCTTCTTCCTCCGTCAGCACGCGGACTTGGTCCTGAAACAGGTACGTATAGCTCTGAATGACGTCACTGCCGAACTCCGTGCAGCCGGCGCCCTGCCGCAGCAGGTCGTTGCTGCCCGCGCAGATGGGCATTCCGGCGTTGCCCGGCACCGCGAAAACGTCGCGTCCCTGTTCGAGCGCCAGCCGCGCTGTAATCAGCGAGCCGCTGCGTTTCGGCGCCTCCGCCACAACCACGCCGCGGCTGAGGCCGCTGATAATCCGATTGCGGACGGGGAAATGCCAAGAAAGCGGTTTGGCATCCGGCGGGTACTCACTCAGCAGGCAGCCGAACCGCCGGACATCCTCCAAAAGCCGCCTGTTCTTTTTTGGATAGATCACGTTGACGCCGCCGCCCAGCACACCTACCACGGGGCTTCCGCCCCGCAAAGCGCCCTCCATAGCCGCTGCGTCCACGCCCTCCGCGCCACCGGAAACCACCACAACGCCAGCCTTACTGAGCTCAAAGCCCAGCTTTCTCGCCATCATGACGCCGTACTGGGACGCCTTTCTGTGGCCCACCACGGCGATGGTCAGCTCCTGGTTGAAATCCGGCAGCGTCCCCATATAGTAGAGCAGCTCCGGCGGATCGGCGATGCTGCGCAGCAGCTCCGGATAGCGGGGATCGTCGTAGGTCAGAATGCCGATTTCGTGCTCCATGCAGAAAGTCTGGACCCGCAGTGCCTCCGTCAGGTCGCGGTCGCGCAGCGCCTCCTGCTCGTGGGAGGTCAGCCCGGCCTCCCGGAGCAACTGCTCCCCAGCCTCGTAGACGGCCTGCGGCGAGCCGAGCGCACCGACAGCCCGGAAGCAGCCGATTGCAGAAAGCGACTCCAGCAAGCTGATCCAAAGCCAGTACAGCTCCATGCGCGTTCTCTCTTTCTATCTCATGTCTGCTGAGCAATGTTTTTCATCCAGGCATCTGAAAACAGCAAAACGCGGCTTGTTTCACCGCCAAAAGAGAAAATTTGCACTTTTGGCAAATACAATTCTCCAATCGCATTTGTTCCGTGCGCGTTATCGCTTCATCTGCCACATCACAATGCTCGCCGCCACGGCGGCATTCAGGGACTCACAGTGTTTGTTCATGGGGATAATCAGCCGCTGGGCCGCCGCCTCCAGGAATTCCCGACAGACGCCCTGTCCCTCGCTGCCGACGACCAGCGCCATTTTTTCCAGTGCGGCCTGCCGCAGGTCAACCGCGTCCTCCGTCAGGGCCGTAACGCCGATGGGAATTCCCCGCGCCGCGCAGTGGCGCAGCACCTCCGCCCGCGTGGCCTGCTGCGGCGCTCTGCGAAACACCGCACCCATCGACGCGCGCACGGTCTTCTCCCCGTAGGGATCGGCGCAGCCCTCCGTGAGGATCACCGGCACCTCCAGTGCGTCCGCCGTCCGGAGGATTGTCCCAAGGTTGCCGGGGTCCTGAAGCCCGTCCAGAATCAAGCTGCCGCCGGCGACGGTGAGCGGTGCGCTTTCCGGCATTTTGCAGAGGAACAGCGCACCCTGCGGTGCTTCCATGCCGGAGAGGTACCGCATGAGGGGCTCCGGCACCGTAACGGCGCGGAGCCCCTCCGGGAGCTTCGCCGCAACGCCCTCCTGCAATACCACGGTATGGAGACCGCCGCACCAGTGCACGGCCTCCTCCAACAGCTTGGTCCCGTCGGCGACAAATTCACCGCAGCGGTAACGATCGCTTCTGGAGGTCCGCAGCTTTTTCAGGTGCTGGATCAGAGGATTCTGTCTGCTCTGAATGTATTCCATGTTCCCGCTCTCCAACATGCAGAAAGAGGCATAGAACCTGGCTATGCCCCTTTGCTGCGCTATTTTTCAACTGAAACCACTTCAAAACTCAGTGTCCCAACGGGGGCCTCCACGGTGATGGCCGCGCCCTCCGCCTTCCCGACCAAGGCTCTTCCAAACGGGGAGTCATCGGAAATTTTTCCCATCATTGGGTCGGCCTCCTGAGAGCCGACGATCGTATAGCACTCGGTGTCGCCGGTATCCCGGTCCAGCACCTTAACCGTGCAGCCAAGACCGATTCGCCCGGCACTGTACTCTGTCTCATCGATGACGGCGGCGTGTGCCAGTATGTTTTCCACCTCGGCGATCCGGCCGTACAGCTTTGCCTGCTCGTTTTTCGCCTCGTCGTACTCGCTGTTTTCGGAGAGATCGCCGAAGGAACGGGCCTCCTTGATCTGCTCCGCAACCTCCGCTTCTCTGGTCGTTTTCAAATACTTTAGCTCGTCTTCCAGCTCTTTCAGCCGCATGACCGTCAGTTTAAACTCTTTTGCCATCAAACACAGTCCTTCCAAACATGATCACGTTATCTATGGTATGAGCCATTATAGGATAGTCATAGCCGCGATGTCAAGTCTATTTTCCCTGCAGCGCTGTAATTGCCGCCTGAAGCTGGCTGTCGTCGGCGTCGTCAAGCTGGCCGTAGTAGAGTTTTGCGTAGCTTTCCTCGTCCATGGCGATCTCCTGATCCGGCGTGACGCCCACATTTGCCAGGCTGACGCCGTTCGGCGTATAGTAGGTGCCGCTGGAAAGTGCCACGGCGCTGCCGTCCGAGAGCCGATAGGTGTTCTGAAAATAGCCCTTACCGCAGGTCTTTTCTCCAACGACCGTTGCTGCGCCGTATTCCTGCAGCGCCGCCGCGAAGAACTCGGCGGCAGAATAGGAGTCGCCGTTGACCAACACCGTCATGGGCAAATCCACATAGCTCGCATCCGAACTGTCTACGGTCTCGGTCCCGGCATAATCCACCATGCGGAACAAAACGCCCTCCGGGAGGAGATAATCCAGCACCTTGACCAGCTCATCCTTATAGCCGCCCGGGTTGTTGCGCACGTCAAAGACCAAGGACGTGGCGCCCTGCGCGATCAGATCCTCCGTCGCAGCGATGGTATGGGCGGCGCAGTTCTGATCGAAGTTCAGAATCTGCACATAGCCGATTGAGCCCTCCAGCATTCTGCCGGAGGCGGCCTGCTGCTCAATCTGCCGGCGCTCCACGGCGATTTGAAGCTCCTCGCCGTCGCGCTGCAACGTCAGATTGACCGCGGTTCCGGCCTCGCCTCGGACCAGGTTTTTCACCGCTGTGACCTCCAGTGCGGCGATCGGCGTTCCCTCCACCGCCGTCAGAATGTCGCCGGGCAACACCCCTGCCTCCTCAGCGGGTCCGCCTGCCGTAACCTCCATGATCTCGTAGCCGCTGCCGTCCTCGGCCGCCTGGATGGTGACGCCGATGCCGACATAGGCGTTCTGCATCTGCTCGAGGTAGCTCTCGTAGTCCGCGGCGGAAATGTAGTAACTCCAGCGGTCACCGGTGGCCGTGACAATGGCGTCCGCCGCCGCGTCGGCCATGGCGGTCTTGTCGGCCTCGCCGACAAAATACTTATCGATGTAACTTTCCAGCTCGGCGGTCTTGGAGACGATCTCGCTGTCGCTCACCGCGCGCAGCGACTCTGAATAGGAATCGGTCAGCTCCGTATAGGTGACCACAAAGGCCACAGCCGCACCAAAGAGGACCAGCATCAGGGCTGTCAGGATTTTTTCCAGTTTTTTCACAGGAACACCTCACTTGCACAAAAAAAATGTCCGCCCACAGCCCGGAAAACCGGGCTGTGGGGCAACCGGGATCAGATGTAGTCCATTGGGTTCACCGTGGCCCCGTTGTAGTAGATCATAAAGTGCAGGTGCGGGCCCGTGGATGCGCCCGTGGTGCCGACATAGCCGATCACCTGACCCTGCGTAACATAATCGCCAACGGAGACGATGTAATATGTCATGTGCATATAGGCCGAAGCAAAGCCGCCGCTGTGAGAGATCATCACATAGTTGCCGCTGGAAGAGTCATAGGATGTGATGCTCACGGTGCCGCTGGCGGTCGCGTAGATCGGCGTGCCGGAGGCCGCCGACAGGTCCACGCCGGAATGAAACTTATAAACGCCGGTGATCGGATGGACCCGGTAGCCGTAGGGGCTCGTTACCACGCAGGTACTGAGCGGACAAATGAAGGTGCCGCTGCCCGCGCTGGGAGATGCCGTGGTATCGCCGCTTGTCGTGGTACCGCCGTTCGTGGTGGCATCACCGCTTGTCGTAGTGCCGCCGTTTGTTGTGGTGTTGCTTTTCTCCTCGGCGGCTTTCTTCGCGGCCTCTTCCGCCGCGGCAGCCGCTTCCGCCGCCTTGCGCGCCGCCTCTTCGTCGGAGACCGCCTGCTGATAGGCCGTCTGCGCGTCCGCGATCTTCTGGACCACGTCGGCCTCCATCGCATCATACTGCGCATAGGTGCCTTGAAGCTCGTCGCTCTCGGAGGCATACTGGTCGATCAGCACCTGCGCCTGCGCGCTCTGATCCGCCAGCGTCGCTTCCTGCTCCGCCAGCAGTCCCTTCTGCGTCTCCATATCTGTCTGGCTCTGTTCCAGCTCCGCGCGCTTGGTGCGGATTTCCTCCGACATGGTTGCCAGCGAATCCATCATATCCTGATCGACGCTGGCAATTTCCTGAATCATATCGATGCGGTCCAACAGATCGGAAAAGCTGCTGGCCTTGAAGAGAATGGACCAATATGTAACGTTGCCATTCTCCTCCATGGCACGCAGCCGCTCCTTGTACTGCGCATAGAGGGTTGCCTCGTTCTCCTCCGACTGGGACAGCTCTGCTTCCTTTTCGGAAATCAGCTGCGTATACTGCTCGATCTGGGCCGTGGTGTTGGCGATTTCCTCTTGCGTAATCGTCATCTGCTGGTCAATGATCGATTTCTGATAGATCATATCGTCCTGCTGGCCCTGCTTTGCGTCGATCTGGCTCTGCAGGTCGGACTTTTGCTGGTCTATGTTGCCCGCCTGGTCCTCCAGGCTGTCGATCTGGCTCTGGATCTCCGAGGAGCTGGCCGCCCGAACCGACATGGACAGAGCACCGGCGATCAGCCCCACCGCCATCACAATCACAAGAATAATTGCGACAATGGAAACGAGAGTACGTCTTTTCTTATCGTTCATTGCGTCCTCCTCACGATTATACGTCCAGGAACTTCCTGATAGACATCAGACTGCCAAACACACCGACAAACAGGCCGGCCGCCACATAGGCAGCAACCATGATCCCCAGCACGTTGCCGAACGGGATCGCCGTGAACAGCCGAAGCGTATCCACCTGCGAGATTTTCGCCGTCATCAGGTCGTAGAGCCCCCACTCGGCAAAGAAGGCAAGCGCCGCGCTGAGAATGCCGATGATAGAGCCCTCAATAACGAATGGAAAGCGGATAAAGCCGTTGGTCGCGCCAACCATCTTCATGATGGCGATTTCATCCTTGCGGTCGTACATGGCCAGCTTGACCGTATTGGAAATGATAAACAGCGACACCACCAGCAGAATCACAATGATCGCGGTGGAGACGATCTGCAGCACGTTCCGCACGGTCATAAAGCCGTTTGCGATCTCCAGATGCGCGTTGACCTTCGCCACGCCCGTGATATTCTCCAGATCCTGCACCGTCTTTTCCATCTGGGCGCTGTCCTCCAGCGTGACGACGAAGCGGTGCCGGAGCGTATCGGAGCCGAGACCGGAAAACATCGTGGGATCGTCCTGCTCGGAAACGAACTGGCTGAGGGCCTCGTCCTTGGAGACGAACTCGGATTTAAGTACGTTTGGAATCAGGTTGATCTCCGATCCGACGCTCTTGGCCTCGGCCTCCGTGTAACTGTCGTCCAGATAGACGAGCACCTGATTCTGCTGCTCCAGGTCGGAGACCATCTCATCCAGATTGAGCAGAATCAGAGAGAATGTTCCCATGATAATCAGGCAGGCCACCGTGACGCAGATGGCGGCAAAGGACATAAAGCCATGCAAAAAAATGCCCCGGACGCCCTCCTTGGCCAGGTAGCCAAAATTCTTATTCCTCATACTGATAATACCCATCCATTCCGTCGCTGATGATTTTCCCCTCGTTGATCGCCACGACGCGCTTGGTAAAACGGTTTACCAGTTCTCTTTCATGGGTGACGATCACTACCGTCGTTCCCAGCGCGTTGATCTGCTCCAACAGCAACATGATCTCCAGGGAACGGGCCGGGTCCAGATTGCCGGTCGGCTCATCGGCGACGATGATCGCCGGGTTATTCACCAGTGCGCGCGCGATGGTCACGCGCTGCTGCTCGCCGCCGGAAAGCTCATCCGGCAGGCGACGGCTCTTCTTCCCCAGACCCACCAGGTCCAGCACATAGGGTACGCGTTTTTTGATGTCCTTTTCCGCTGAGCCGATGACACGCATCGCAAAAGCCACGTTGTCGTAGACCGTCTTTTTCTGAATCAGGCGGAAATCCTGGAAAATCACGCCGACGGTCCGCCGCATGTACGGAAGCTCCGGCTTTTTCATCTTCTCCGTCACATAACCGTTGACAGAAACGCTTCCGCTCGTCGCCGTCAGCTCGGCGGTCAGCAGCTTGATGATGGTGGACTTTCCGGAGCCTGACGGCCCGACCAGAAAGACAAATTCACCGTCACCGATGTGCAGCGTCACGCCGTCCAGTGCGCGTGTGCCGTTCGGGTAAACCTTGGTAACCTCAGTTAAATCAATCATAGTGTTCCTTAAATCATCCTGCTTTCGCGAGAAACCAGATACTTTTTTACCATCAGCGCAACCTTGAACACGATGGCGTGGTCGAATTCGCGCAGATCGAGTCCCGTCAGCTTTTTGATCTTTTCAAGCCGGTACACCAGCGTATTCCGGTGGACAAACAGCTTCCGGGAGGTTTCGGAGACGTTCAGATTGTTCTCAAAGAACTTGTTGATCGTAAACAGCGTCTCCTGGTCCAGCGAATCAATGGAATTTTTCTTGAATACCTCAGAAAGGAAAATCTCGCAGAGCGTCGTCGGCAGCTGATAGATCAGACGCCCAATGCCCAGGTTTTCATAGTTGATGATGCTCTTTTCCGTCTCGAACACCTTGCCGACCTCGATGGCCACCTGCGCCTCCTTGTAGGCGTCCGCCAGCTCGCGGAGGTGGTTGGCGATGGTGCCGATCCCGATGACGGTCTTGGTAAAGAGCTCGTTTTTCAGTGTCTCTTCAATGGACACGGCAATCTGCATCAGATCGCTGAGCTCTGTGCCGGCTGGGATCTGCTTGATGACCGCGATATCGGTCTCGTTGACGCTGAGGACGAAATTTTGCTGTCGGTCCGCGAACATGCCCTGCAAAATATCGATGGCAGCCACATCCGCGCGACCGATCTGCCGCACAAGAAACACGGCCCGCTGCACATCCGTGGTGAAATGCAGTTCCTTGGCGCGGATATAGATGTCGCCCGGCATGATGTTGTCCGTGATGATATTTTTGACGAAGGTGCCCTTGTCGTGCTTCTCCTCATAATACACCTTCGCGCCGCTGAGCGCAACCGCAGCCATGGTACAGGTCGCCCGGGCGCCATCGTCGTCGCCGTCGACAAAAGCGGCATAGTCGAAATAGGTGTTGGAACCGCTCAGAACCTTGAATGTCCGCTTACCGGATATCACGATGCCGTCCTGGACGCTGCCCAGCTTCATGACGGCTTCCTGCCATTTTTCGCCAACCAATGACGAATCGCTGCAAGAAATGACATATCCCTCCGCGTCAATGACGCCGATTGCGCGCTCCGTCGCTTCCTTTAGCTGCGCAATGACGCCCTGAAAAATCCGATTGGACATACCATGCCTCCTCCATTTTTACCGTATTGATACAAATTCACAATCTAATGAAGGAATTATATAATGATTTTGCGCAAAGTGCAAGACGTAATCAGCATTTTATTTTAAATGCAGCTGCAATTTTTGTTCCTTTTATCCAAAAAATTCATCAATTCCACAAAACAGCATCGGCGCAGTCCGGCGTTCTCGTCAGAACTGCCTTAGGAAAAATCACCAAAGTGCCTTGTTCTCCGCCTCTGTCAGCTCCCGAAACCGGCCTGGCGTCAGCCCGTCGAGTGTCAGCTCGCCCTCTTTTTCCCGGCGCAGATAGGTCACGGTCAGCCCGCGTGACGCCATCATACGCCTTACCTGATGGTATTTCCCCTCCCGTACCTCGATCTCACTCTGCCCCGGCCCAAGCGGGTGCAGCAGGGCAGGCAGGCACACCGTACCGTCCCGCAGCGTCAACCCATCCCGGAAAGCCGCGACGTCCGCTTCCCCAGCCTGCCCCGTGTGCTCCGCGTAGTAGCGCTTACGGACGCCATGGCGGGGCGCGGTAATCCGGTGGTTCAGCGCGCCGTCGTTGGTCAGCAGCAGCAGGCCCTCCGTCTCCTTGTCCAGCCGACCGGCCGGGACGACGCCCTGCCGCCGGTAGGGCTCCGGAATCAGTTCCATCACGGTTTTGTCCCGGGGGTCGTCGGTAGAGGTCACATAGCCCGCCGGTTTATAGAGCAGCAGCGTTGTCATCCGACTTGCGGCCACCGGCGCGCCGTCCAGACAGACCCGGTCTGCCTGCGGATCGATCTTGCGGTCGGCAGTGACCGCGCCTTGGCCATTGATGGTGATTCTGCCCGCGCGCACCAGCTTGCGCGCCTCCTTCCGGGGGGCTGCGCCCGCCTCCGATAGGAATTGATCCAGTCTCTGCATAATTACCCCCGTCATAATATCCGCACGTCCAGCATAGGTTGTACCACCAAAACATGGATCGGAGGAACGATTATGGTAGTCATGACCGCAAAGGTCTCAAAAGCAAAGTTTGTCGCCGCCATCTGTATCCTGGTTGCTGTCGTCTGCGTCGCCGTCATTCTGCTCAACGGCGGCAAGCAGGAGGATGCCGGGGACTCCGCGGAGGTCGGCGTAGAAAACACCGACATCACGACAAACGAAAAACGCATCGGCTTTCTCTCCGCCTATGGCTGGGAAGTGGATGAGCAGCCCGTGGAAACGCAGGAGGTCCTGATTCCGGAAGAAATGAACGAGGTATTCGAAAAATACAACGAGCTGCAGCAGAGCCAGGGGTTCGATCTGACGAACTTCGCGGGCCGTCAGGTCAAGCGCTATGTCTACGAGGTCACCAACTATGAGGGCGCCACAGAACCGGTTTACGCCACGCTTCTGATCTACCGGGGCACCGTGATCGGCGGCGATGTGACCTCCACCGCGGGCGCCGGTCTGATGCACGGCTTCACGAAGCCATCGAGCGCCATGCTGTCCTCCTAGTGTAGCACAGCGCAGCGCGAAAAAAAAGCTTGAATTCTGCAACAGGGCTGTTATAATAAGGGCACATAAGGAAGATCTTCAGGGCAGGGTGCAATTCCCGACCGGCGGTAAGAAAAAAGTCCGCAAGCGCTTCGGCGCTGAACCGGTGTGAATCCGGTACCGACAGTACAGTCTGGATGGAAGAGGATCGAGCTGCTTTTGCGGCTTCGTTTTTGCTGCGCCGTCACCTGGGGATTTTTTCCTCAGGTGATTTTTTTGATGTGAGGAGCCATTATGAAAGAACTGCTGCAAACCGCCGGAGAGAATCTCTCCTTTATCCTGACCTGTCTCGGCATTTTCGCCGCGCTATGCCTGCTCGCGCTGCTGGCGGAGCGGCTGATGAAAACGCGCCGCGCCCTGGGTTCCGCCCGCTACATCTCTGTGGTGGGGGTCTGCGCCGCGCTGAGCGGCGTTCTGATGCTGCTGGAAATTCCGCTCTTTTTCGCCCCCTCCTTTTACAAGATGGATTTGAGCGAAATCCCCGCCCTTTTCTGCGGCTTCTATCTGGGCCCGGTGGCCGGCGTGCTCTGCGAACTGCTCAAGGTGCTGATGAAGCTCCTTTTCAAGGGCACGACCAGCGCCTTTGTCGGCGACTTCGCCAATTTCGCCATTGGCTGCTCCATGGTGCTGCCTGCCACCATTCTCTACCATTTGCGCAAGAGCAAACGCTCCGCCGTTGCCGGGTTGGCCGTCGGCACGGTCCTGATGACCGTATTCGGCAGCATCTTCAACGCCATCTATCTTCTTCCAAAATTTGCGGTCCTCTACGGCATCCCGCTGGACGCCATCATCTCCATGGGAACCGCAGTCAATCCCGGCATCACGAGTGTCTCCACGCTGGTGCTCTTCGCGGTGGTCCCCTTCAACCTGCTCAAAGGCGCGATTGACTCGGTGCTGACCTTCCTGCTCTACAAGCGCGTGGAGCACGCGCTGTTCCGAAAGAGATCGTCCTGAAGGAAGCGCCCTCTGCAAAATTCGGATTTTGCAGAGGACGCTTCCTTTTTTGCGCTCACAGCGAAATCGCCGTGCCGGTCTGAAAGAAATAGAGAATCTTTTCCCGCACCGGCCTAGCAAAAATCCGGGACAGGGCGGCGGAGTATCCCTCAAGCTGGCCCCGGTAGTGCTCCGCCCGGGCCGCCTCACTGCCGGGAGACACCCGGTCGGTTTTGAAATCGATCACCGTCACGCCGTCCTCCTCCAGCAGGCAGCAGTCCGTCACGCCCTGCAGGAGAATTTTTTCTCCCGCCGCGTCCGGTGATACCAGACCGGCGTCCACCAGCACGGAGAACTTAAATTCGCGCCGAACCTCTTCGGCGTGCAGAATCCGCTGCCCCAGAGACACATGGAAAAATGCGAGAATCGCTTCCTGATCCACTGCCGCCGCCTGGGCCTCGGTCAAAAATTCCTCCTCGCGCAGACGGCGCAGCTCAGCCAGGAGTCCGTCCCTCGTCTCGCATTGGGCATAGCGAAGAAACTGCATGGCGAGGTGCAGGGCGGTGCCCGCCTCCGCCGGAGTCAGCGACCGCTCCAGGAAGGCCGGTCTGGAGGACCGCCGGGCCGGAGGCTGCGCCTGGTCCGAAATTTCCTCATCTAGCCGCCGCCCCTTGAGCTGGGTTGCGGTCAGCTTGCTGGGTAAGCGGCCCGCCGCCTCGTGCGGATACCGATATTGGAGCGCAAGCCGCAGCGCCTCAGAGTCCGGCAGGTCCGGCTCCGCCCGGCGCTCCGCTCCGTCCCAGACGGAAACCGGCTCCCGCAGTACCGCGCTGCCGCTGTGCAGCAGGATGCGCCATGGGTCTTTCGACGCAGCCGTTTGGGCGGGTGCGCCGCAGACGGCGTGCAGTTCGCCCGCCTCCGTTCTGATCAGCGCCGCCGCCAGCACCCAATCGCCCATGCAGGAGACGCTTGCCGCCAGTTGTCCCGGCGTCGCGAGCTCCAGCATCCGCCGCAGGCGGCGGAGCTTGCTTTCCAGATAGTCGGCGCAGTAGGTCATAATCAGCCGTTCCCGGGCGCGAGTCATGGCCACATAGAGGATCCGCAGCTCCTCGGAAACCGCCTCGTCCCGCAACCGGCGGGCCAGCGCCTGCTTGGCCGCCGAGGGATACCGCACCTTCCGGCGCAGATCGGTGACATTGGACGCCACGCCCAGCGCCGGATGCGTCAGCACTGGCCGGCGCAGATCGTCCAGATTGAACGCCTTAGACAGCCCCGCCAGTACCACCACGGGGTATTCCAGCCCCTTGGACTTGTGAATGGAGGTAAGCAGCACAGCGTCCTGGCTCTGGGTTTCCGCCGCCGCCAGGCCGGTCTCCCGCAGGTCCCGGAGCTGCCGCACGAAGGAAACCAGGTCTCCGCCGCCCTGCCCGCAGTTCATGACGACCGCGCGAAACTGCCGCAGATTGGCCGCCCGCGCCGCGCCGCCGGGCATTGCGCGGAAAATTGCCTCCGCATCGGTCTCCCGCAGGAGCGCGTCGTAGAGGGCGCAAAGGCCGTCCTGCTCCTGCACGGTCCGCAGACGGTCCAGCATGGCGAGGAACGCCGTGCTCTTTTCCGTGCTTGCGGCACGGAGCGCATCGTAACTATCGCCCTCCCGGGTTTTTCCGCGGATTTCCGCGAGGTCGTCCGCCGTGAAGCCGCAAAGGGGGCTGGCCAGCACCGCCAGCAGTGGAATGTCCTGATGGGGATTTTCCACAGTTTCCAGCAGGGATGAAACCACCTGCAACTCCGTGGACTTTAAGATATCCTCGCCGGTGTCGCAGAAGCAGGGAATTCCCGCTCCCTGCAGCGCTGCCAGATAGGCAGGCGACGCCGACCGCGGCGAGCGCAGCAAAATGGCAATGTCACCGGGGCGGATGGGCCGTGTGCTCCCCTGCTCCGCCACCGGCACGCCCTCCCGCAGCAGGGCAGCGATGCGCGCGGCCACGAAAGCGGCCTCCACCTCATCCTTTTTGGGATTGCGCTCCTCCCCGCCGCCGTCAAAATCCAGGCTGACGCAGTGCAGCTCCACCGGCGGCTCCGCCGGGGACGGGAACGCCAATCCCGCCTGTAGTGCCTCCGCCTCGCCGTAGTCGAGGTCGCCGGTCCGCCCCGACATGGAGAGGGAAAATACGTCGTTGACCGCCGAGAGAATTTCCGGGCGGGAGCGGAAGTTCTCCGACAGCGCGATCTTGCGCGGCTCCCCTGTCTCCGCCTCTTCACAGGGCCGGAAGGTCCGGTATTTTTGGAGAAAAATCCCGGGATCGGCCAGACGGAAGCGGTAGATCGACTGCTTGACATCGCCGACCAGGAAAAGGTTCCGCTCCTCCCGGGACACCGCCCGGAAGATCGCGTCCTGCACCTCGTTGCTGTCCTGATACTCGTCCACCATGATTTCGGCGTAGCGCTGGGAAATCTCCCGGGCCATGGCCGTGGGCCGGGCTCCGCCGCCGTAGAGCAGCCGAAGCGCCTCGTGCTCCAGATCGCTGAAATCCAGCATATGGCGGCGGCGCTTCTCCTTCCGATAGTGCGCGCCAAAGAGCTCCGTCAGGCGCAGCGCACCGCGGATGCCGGGCGCGATTTGCCGGATTTCCTCCGCCGCCTCCTGCGAGGTAAGGCGGAAGATCCGCATCTGGCGCTTGATTTTTTCCATGCAGTCGCGCCGCGCCTCGGCGACCAGCTCCTTCCGATCCGGGTCGCCGCACTTGCGCACCGCCTTCAGGCGGCCGAACTCCGGCATTCCCAGCGCCGCCGCGGCATCCCAGCTTTCGCAGGCCCGCAGGGCACGCAGCGCATCCAGATTGTCCCGGAACGTCGGGCCGTAGGCCGCCTCCAGCGTCTCGTCGTCCGCCATTTCCAGAAGCGCGCGTTCCATGACGCCGATGCAGTCGTCCAGCGTCAGGGCAAGCTGCCGCAGCAGGGTTTCGCCCCAGACAGTTTCCCCGAAATCCGCCCCTTCCGGCAAGTCCAGTTTTTCCGCGCTGCCGTGAAGCCAGCCGGCGGGGTCCCGGTGGCTCTGGGACTTGTCGTAGAGTCCCAGCACAATTTCCGCCAGCGCGCGGTCGTCCCGACCGCCGCCCAGGGTGTCGGCAAATGCCAGAAATTCCGGCTCCGCCGCCTCATAACGCTCCCCCACGGCCTGCTCCACCACGCGCTCCCGCAGCGCTCTGGTCTCCAGCTCCTCGCCCACGCGGAAGTCCGCCGGGATATCCAGCAGGTAGGCGTTTTCCCGTAACAGGTTGGCGCAGAACGAATGGACCGTGGAGATTTCCGCGAGGTAGATTCTGGTGAGCTGCCGCTGCAGATAGCGGTTGCCCGGCTCTTGTGCCAGACGCTCCTGCATGGCCGCCTGAATTTTCCCCCGCAGCTCCGAGGCCGCCGCCTTCGTATAGGTAATCATCAGAAATTCGTCGATCTGATGGGGGTTCGTCTCGCTGAGCACCATGGAGAGCAAACGGTCCACCAGCACCTTGGTCTTACCGGAGCCCGCCGCCGCCGATACCAGCAGCGCGCCGCCCCGGTCTTCCACCGCCGCCCGCTGGGCGGCGGTCAATCGCACTTCAGCCATGCCGTTCCTCCTCTCGCAGTCTCGCCCAGAATTCCTCCGCCTTTTTCGCGGCAAGGTACCGCATCTCCGGCGCGCAGCTGTCCAGATGGCAGACCGCGGCAAAGCCGCAGTAGCGGCAGGCGGATGTTTCATTCCCTTGGAAATAGGGATTGGGCCGGACACTGCCGCCCAGGATTTCGTCGGTGATGCGCTGCAGCGTTTTTTCCACATGGCCACGCAGCAGCCGCAGCTCCTCGCCGTTCGCCAGATCGCCATGGAGGTTTCCCTCCTTGTCGGCCGTGCAGGGCAGATAAACCGGCTGGTCCTCGTATTCCTCCATGGCGCGCAGCAAGTGCGCGTCGTCCAGCAGCAGGCCGCTGCGCCGCGCCTCTTTTTGGCGGTGCAGCGCCGCCTCCTCGTCCGTTGGCCGCTCCGGCTCCGTAATGACCGGCGTCCTCGCCGGGAAATAGAGCACGCCCGCGGGACGCACCGCCCTGCCCCAGAGCGTCTCCCCGCTCTTTTCCAGCGCGAAGAGATAAATCAGCATCTGCATTCCCATGCCGTTCAGCACGTCGGAGTAACTGAAGGCCTTTTTCCCGGTCTTGTAGTCCACCACCCGGACATAGTCGGCCTCCGTAGTGCGCAGCAAATCCACCCGGTCCACGAAGCCCACCACGCGGCTCTCGCCCAGACGCCCCTGCACCTCAATGGGCGGCAGCGTGCCGCCCGGCGCGAAGTCCAGCTCGTAGGCGCTTGGCTGGAATTGCGACCGGCGCAGCTCGTCCCGCAGGCCGTCCACGACCTCCCGTACCTCCAGCAAATTGCGCTCGTAGAGATAGCGAAAGCGCGGCTCCTTCTCCGCGAGATCCCCAACGGTCTCCGCCGTAAAGGCACGGATTCCCTCCTCCGCGATGGCCCGCACCCGCGCCTCCGGCACCGCCGCGAAGCCGCCCTCCTCCTGCACCTGGCGGGCCGTATGCTCCAGCACCGCATGGACGAAGGTCCCGAAGATCGGCGCGTCCATGGCGGCCTCCTTTCGCTCCCTGGCACGCAGGCCGTACTGAAAGAAATAGGCGCATCGGCAGGCGGAAAACAGATCGATCCGGGAGGCGGATAACTGTAGCGTCTTCTGGTAGACCGCCTCCACCGCGTCCCTGGACAGCGTGCCGAGGCCGTAGCCCGCCCGCCCGCGGATGATCTCCGCCTCTGCCCGGGCGCCCGGCAGCGCGATGGAGTCGAGCAGCGCCCCGAGGGCGCTATCTTCCGCGCAGGCGGCCAACAGGCGGCCTGCGTCCTGCTCGCAGGACAGCAGCGGCAGTGGGGACGCCTCCCGGACCGGGGCGTTCGGATAGAGCATCGCAAGCCGCCGGAACAGATAGGACGGCGCTTCGCCCGCATAGCTCAGGAAGAGAATGTCCGCGCCGCCGCACAGCACATCGTAGACCCCGGCCAGCTCCCGGTCCATTTTTCCGGTTTTGTCCGGCGCGAGGTGCAGGTCGGAATCCCGCTCCAGCACCGTGCGCTCCTGCTCCGTCAGAATGCCGCTCTCCGGCGTGAAGGCGGGCAGCGCGCCGTCGTCCGCGCCAAGCACCAGCAGCGCCTTTGGAGACTGGCAGCGCAGCGCTGCAAGATCGCCCACCGTGACGCAATCTAGCCCCGCCGGAATGGTGCCGAGACGGCAGCGGCTCAAAAGCTGCCGCAGCATGGCGGAAAAGTCCTCCGCGCTGCGCACTGTCGCGCCCAGCACCAGAGAGAGCTGCTCCATCGCGGAAAGGCAGATTTCGTAGAGCTGCCCGAATTCCTGCCCCCGCTGGTCGGCGGGGCCGCGTCCCTCGGCCAGGGCGTTCAGGCGTTCCTCCGCCCGAAGCTCCCGCAAGAAGGCATAGAGCGCCCGTACCTGCCCGTCTGTATCGGCGGCCCGGCCCAGCCCTTCCTTGAGGCGCAGGAGCGGTCCTCCCGCCTGCTCGCGCCACCGGTTCAGTTCCGCGAGCCGCGCCGCCGCCGCCTCGTCCACGGGCGCGCCGTAACCATCCGGGTGCATGGTCCACGGCTTCTGCCACCGGCTGCCGGAAATGCGCCAGATCAGCACATAATTTTGCAGCCGGTCACAGGCGTCCCGGTCCAGCGGACCGAGCGGTGACTTCAAAAAGGCGAATACGTCCTCCGGCTCCATGCCGCCTGAGGCGCTGTCCAGCGCGGAGAGCACCGCGCGGATACAGGTCTCCCGCAGAAGGTCCTCCCGACCGCTGAAGTAAGCCGGAAGCCCGCAGCCCGCCAGCATGGGGCGCAGCAGCGGCATATACCTGTCGCGATCCGTACAGGCGACGGCGATATCCCGGCAGCGATAGCCCGCCATGACAAGGCGGCGAATCTCCCGCACCGCCTCGGCGCACTCCGCCTCCGGGTTCCCGGCGCGGCAGAGACGCACCGCGTCCGTCTCCCGCGACTGTGCCCCGTCCCAGGAAAACAGGTGCTTCCGCAGAAAGGCGGAGTCGCCGCCGTCCTCCAGTGTATGTACCTCCACCTCGTTTCCGGTCTCCTCCGCCGTGCGCAGCAAAAAGGCCGCCGTCTCCCGGGCCGCCCGGAACACCGGCTCGCCCTCGCGGCAGTCGTCGCAGACCAGGGCCGCCGTCACCGGGCGATTTCGGCGCAGCAGCGTTCGGATCAGCTCGGCCTGCAGACCTGTAAAATCGGTAAATCCGTTCAAATAGAAGGTCTTATCCTCGGAAAAATCCGTCTCCCAGAGCAATTCCCGCAGCCGCTCCAGCTTGGCGGAGGGGTCCGCCCTGCCGGTTTGGCAGACCGCGTCGTAGCTCTCCAGAATCAGGGAAAGCTCCTGCAATTTCTGGGCAAACGCGCCCTCAAACAGCCCCGAAGCGCCCTGCAACTCCCGCGCGCCGATGCCGTAGTTTTTGAACTCTTCAATTTGCAGGGCAAGCTGGGCGATCAGCTCCGGCTTCGTCCGGGCGGCGGCATAGACCTTCAGCCGGGGCTGCGCCTGCTCCAGCGCCAGCGCCAGGGCGGTAAAGCGGCCGCCGTCGTCCAGCGTCTCGCGGCTGACGCCGCCATAGACCGAAAAGGCCCGGTCCGCCAGTCTCGTGAAACTGAGCACCTCGGCGTACAGGCTGACCGTATCGCCGCAGACTTCGCAGAGCGACCGCTCCGCCTCATGGGAAAACTGCTCCGGCACAATCAGAATCTGCCCTGCTTTCCGCTCCCGCACGGCCTCCGCGATGCCGCCGAGCAGCGCTCTCGCGTTCTCCCGCCGGTCCGTACCCAGTATCAGCGTAAGCACCCGATCACCCGCCTTCCGTTTCCCCCATTATAATGCGCGCAGCGCAAAGCCGCAAGCCCGGAAAACCCGGACTTGCGGCTTTGAAGCGATTAACCCTGTAACGCGGCGCGGAGTTTGGAAAACAGCTCCAGCAGGAAAAAGCGCACCGTCACATCCGGGTCGTCCTCGGTCATCAGTCGGATGTCACTGTCCGAGAGGCCGCCCGAGACGGCGACCGTCTCGAATTCCTCCGTCGTGGCGGCCGTGCAGACCGCCGGAAACGCCACACACCACCAGTTATGTCCACCGGCCTCGCCGATCTGCACCCGCAGGGACAAGTACTTCCCGGCAGGCAATGAAAAGGTCTCATACTTCCGCGTCTCATACCATTCCGGCGACAGGGATACGGTCACGTCCTTCCCGGCCACCGCCGACGCCACATCCGCCAGCTCCTCGGCGTTTCCCGCCAGTGCCTGGGCCGCTTCCTCCCGGGTCCCGCAGGTCTTCGTCAACGCGGTCACGCGGGACAGCACCGCGTCACGAACCTCCAGCTTCACCGCCTGGTCCTCCGCGGAGTCCGAATTAGCCAGCACATGGATGCGGATCAGCTCCGCGGAAAGGCTCTCCTGTTCCAGCAGCACACCCGCGAACAGGAGCCACACCGCCGTAATTGAAATGAAACAAATGCAAACTTTTTTCATAAAAAACACCGCCTATACTGCAAGTATAGACGGCGTTTCTCTAATTTAATCAATTTCCCCGTTGGTAGTGAGGAAGGTTTCCGGATATTTTTTATGCAGCTTTTCGCAGGCGGCGGCCGCGGCCTCAAACTCTGCGAACACACCAAACACCGCCGTGCCGGAACCGGTCATTCGGGCGTTCAGCGCGCCGTACTGGCAGAGCTGCTGCCGAAGCTTGCCGATCTCCGGCGCCCGCTCCTCCGCCAGAGTCTCGAATACGTTGTAGAGATTGGCGGCGATCTGGGAGACATTCTGATTCCGCATGCCGTTCACGAGCTTTCTGGTCCCCGGCGCTTCGGGGATACCCCGCGCGTCCAGCAGGTCGAACATTTCCTTCGTAGAAAGGGACGTCTCGGGCTTGCAGATGACGTAAAACGCCTGCGGCTCATGGATAATCGGCAGCAGAATTTGACCGCGCTCCTCCGCGATGGCCGTACCGCCCAACACGCAGAAAGGCACGTCGCTGCCGATCTCGCTGCCCAGCTTGCAGAGCGCGTCCAGCGAGAGCGGCTTGCCATAGTGGACGTCCAGCGCCCGCAGCAGGGCCGCGGCGTCAGTGCTGCCGCCGGCCAATCCTGCCCCCATCGGAATTCGCTTGAGGATATGAACGGTCAGGCCGTCCGGGTCCTCCCCGGTGGCCGCGAAAAAGCGTTCCGCCGCCTTCCAGCAGAGGTTTTCTTCGTTCTTCGGCACGTCGTCCTGATCGGAGTCGATCAGCCACGGCTGCTTCGTGCCGAGCTGGATCTCCATGTCGTCCCGCAGCGTCACGGCCTGCATCACCGACTCGATGTTATGATATCCGTCGTCCCGTTTTCCGACAACATTCAAATACAGGTTCAGTTTTGCGTAAGCGCTGGCGTAGAGTGCAATCACTTAATCTTTCTTCCTTCCAGATAGTAGCGTTTTTCTCTTGCATGGCCCATGGAGAAGGTCTTACGCGGCAAGACGCCGTCGGCGATGACGCCGCGGAACAGCTGACTTTTTTCCATCGCGGGCAGCTGGAATCCAATGGCGCCGCCCTGTCCGGCCAGCCGGATCAGCTCGTCGTCGTCATGGATATAGTCAATCTTGCCGGGATGCTCCTTCAGATACGGGTCGAGGAAGCTCTGCAGCGCGCCGACGGCAAGCTGGCTTCTGGCCTTGTCCAGATACACTGTGCCGGACTCTTTGCCGATATACCAGCGGACGGGGAAGCCTCCTTCGGCGCAGGCGCTTTCCTCCAGCGCCCGCAGCAGGGCGTGGGGATCGGTGTCCGTGATGACACGGTGAATTGGCTCAAAGGCCTGTGCTTCGTCGTGGATATTCTCCAGTTCCACCAGCGCGTAGCGGGCCGGATGGTTCGAGAGGTCCTTGCCGGGATTCTGTGCCTTCAGCTCCTCATAGCAGGACTTCGCCGTGGCCAGAGAGTGGTTGCCGTCGCCAACGGCGAATACCATGGGCGTACCATTAAGATCCTTGTATTTTTCGCCGACCGAGGCGGAATACGCCGTCAGCACCTCGTGAAACGTCTCCACGTCCGCGCCGGAGACCAGCCAGCCTGCGATGTGGCCGCCGCCTTCCATGAGGTCGAAGTCATAGAGCTTGGGCAGCAGGTCCTTCCTGGCGGCAATCGGCTCAATCAGGCGCTTTTCATGGTCGTCACAAAGCATCAGGATATGCGGCAGCTCGATGGGCGCGTTGCGCCGCACCCGCTGGCGGGGCGGAATCCGCTCTACTACCGTGCGTTCCGTAGCGCGAATCGCAGAGGTGGAGCCGGCGGCATAGTCATAGGCGTCCAGGTCGACCATGCCGACGAGGCCCTTCCGAATTGCGCCATTTTCCAGTGTCCGTTCCACATAGACAAAGCTGTTGCCATAGATTTTGAAAATGTCGCGCTCCATATACTGCGCCATGGTTTTATTGATCTCGGCGGTATGCGTCGCCTCCTGCTCCGTTCCCAACTCCGCTTCCGGCAAAATCAGGTTGATGGTAGACGGCATCCCCTCCGCGTTTTTACGGACCCGGTCCCAATATGCATGGTCGGAGGTAAACTGATCGCAGGCGATTACCGCCCATTTGTCCATCGCATTGGTCTTAGGCAGAAGAATGTCGGCAGGTAAAAAAGCGTTCATTGTGATATTCCTTTCCTCCTCTAGTGTTCGCGGCAAAAAACCGTGTGCAATTGTATTATATAACAAAAACTTCCATTTGAAAAGCATAGAATTTGCTCATTTTGCGAATCCGCTTGTATGTTTCCTCAATTTCGGGTAAAACTAGACACCAGAACTGTATCGGAGGTGTAATTATGGATACCATTGCATTGCTGCTCGCCATCATCGGCTCGATCAATTGGGGCCTCGTCGGCTTCTTCCGATTTGATCTGGTCGCCTGGTTGTTCGGTGGACAGACCGCCACGATCAGCCGCGTTGTCTACGCCATCGTCGGTCTGGCCGGTCTCTGGTGTATCACGCTCCTGTTCCGCCGGGGGCATGAACATTCAGAAACTGGTGTGTAGTAAAAAGAGGGGCTGCTCCGGCAGCCCCTCTTACTTTGTCAGGTCGTCTTGTTCACCGTGATGCGAACGATGCACTTGAGATTGATCCCATCGGCCACCGTAGAGACAAACGCAGTGCCGGCGCCGACGGCGGTGACGACGCCGTCCTTATCCACGGTGCAGACCTTCTCGTCGCTGGAGGACCACTCCTGCGTAACGCCCGCCGGCGTACCCTCCTCATACGACACGACAAGCTGGAAGCTCTCGCCCGCGTTGAACATGGAGATATCCGTCTTGTTCAGACTGACCGTGATTGGCTTGCCCTCTTCGCCGCCCAGACTGCAGCGGACGATGCACTCCAGCTTTTCCCCGTCCACTTCTGCGTAGACGTGGCAGGTACCGGTGGCCTTGGCCGTGATCAGACCGTTGGAATCCACAAAGACCAGGGTATCGTTGTCCGTGCTCCACGTCACTTCCTTGTCGCCGCTGTTGTTTACATAAAGTTTTGCCAGCTCACCGGGATAGGTCATGGTGATGTCCGTGGCGCTGAGCGCAATGGCGCCGGAGGTCGTCTCGTCGCCGGTGACCTCTCCGACCTTACCGGTCTCATCCGCGCCGGTGAAGTCGCAGGTCACCACGCAGGTCTCGGCATAATCGCCGCAGGCCGCCAGAATGTTGGCCTCACCCTCCGCCACCGCCGTCACAGTGCCCGTGGCATCCACCGTGGCAATGTCGGGATTGGCACTGACCCAGTTCACGGTGTCCGTGCAATCCGCAGGCTGCAGCGTCGCCGTCAAAACCTGACTGGCACCCGCCTGGGTCAGGGTCAGCGTGGAATCGGACAGTGTGATGCCGGTGCAGACAGCTTCCGTCTGCTCCACCGGCAGTGTCGGCGTCTCAGACTCGGCAGTCTTCTTGTCAAATACGCCCAGCCTTTTGAGTCCGTAGACCGCGCCGGCCAGCAGCACCAACACCAACACCGTGATGAGAACCACTTTTCCGGCGGAGCTCTTCTTTCTGCGTTCCCGTGTGGGCGTTTCCTCGTCCTCCTGTACAGGAGTAGGCGGCGCGATCCGCACGGAAACCGCGGGCTCGTCGGTTGGCCCGGCTGCGGACGCTGTCGGCTGTGCCTTCGGCGCCTTTTCCGTTTTGTCGGAATCCTTTCCGTGGATTTCCGCGATGATGTCTTCCCAGTTGTACCGCCCGGTATCCGAGCTCACCGGCGGCGTTGCTGCGGGCGCTTCCGACGATTTTGGCGGTTCCGCCGCGGCATCCTTCGCCGCGTCCTTCGCCACGTTCTTCGCCGCGTCCTTAGCGGTGTCCTTTGCCGTTTCTGTCACTTCGACCGGGTCACTATGCGGCGCCTTGGCCTCAAAATCGTCATCCAGGAATTCAAATCCTTCACTGACGCTGGGCAAATTGCTTGCGCCGCAGACGGGGCATTTCCCAACCGCGGCGTCGTATTTCGTGCCGCAATGCTTGCAGGTGAGTTTATCCATTTTGGATCCTCCTTGTGAGAGAAAATTATTGTTACAAATTGTAACTCGCATTTTAGCACAGATTCTTCCAAATGTCCAGCCAATCCAGGAAACTGTCTTGCAATTTCCTTAAAAATCAAATAAGATAAAATAAGAATGTCATTTTTTGTCGCACGGAAGGAAGCGAGCCCATGTCTGAATTTGAACTGATCTCCCCCCTGCTGGACGGGATGGTACTGGAAGCGGCGCTCTCCACCCACGGTGGTAATGCGGTATACCGGGTTCTGCACCAAACTTCTGGTGTCCGCTACATCGTAAAACGTATCTCGATTCCGGCGTCAAAGGAGCATACCCAGGCGCTGGTCCTGACCGGTGCGGTCACCGACGAGGCTGGCGCGGACGCATATTACAGGACAGTGCTGCAGCGCTATCGGGACGATCTGGCCGTTTTCCGCAAGTTGAGCGGCTCTCCTTATCTGGCCGGTTATCTGCGTTTTCAGATCGAGCAGAAAACCGACCGACCAGGTTATGATCTCTATTTGCTGTCGCCCTGCCGCACTTCACTGCGCACCTTTTTGCAGCAGAACGCCATCACCCAGCAAAAGACGGTGCAGCTTGGCACAGACCTGTGCCACAGCCTGCAGCTGCTCCGGGAAAACGGTTATATTTACCAGAACCTGAAGCCGGAAAACGTCTTTCTCGAGGACGGAAAATTCTGTATTGGAGATTTCGGCCTCTACCCGATTTCCGATCTGACCTACGGTTCGCAGCCGCCAGACTATGTTGGCCGTTTTACGGCGCCGGAGCTCTGCGGTCTCGCCGGTACGCTGAACCTGACAGGCGACCTTTATGCTGTCGGCCTGCTGCTCTATTACATCTATAACGGCAACCACACGCCCTTCGAGGAGGCAGGCACCACGGACAAAACCGCCGATGGCCGACGCATCGCCGGCGAGTCGCTGCCAACGCCGCTTTACGCGGACTATGAGATGGACGAAATTATTCGAAAAGCATGCGCCCTAAAGCCGGAGGATCGCTATCAGACCCCGGAGGAGCTGCTCGCGGCACTGCAGTCCTACCTGGACCGCAACGAGGTGGCGGACACCTGCCTCGTGCCGCCGCTCTGCACCGACGACGTGCCTGTTGCGCCGCCGGAGGAGACGGAAGCGGTACCGCTCGCCTTTGCGGATGTGCAGACCCTCCCGGATGCTTTCAAGGAGAGCTTTACGCCCGCGCCGGAGCCGGATACAGACCCGCCAAAGCGTCGCCGGAGGAAGCGCTGGATTCCGATTGTGCTGATCCTTTTGCTGCTGCTGGGCGCGGGGGGCTGCTACTATGTATTTGAATATGCCGCCATTACCGTACAGAGTGTAGAGATTACCGACAAGGGAACGGACTACCTGACGGTGGACGTCTCCGCTTCGGACGTCTCGAATCTGGTCGTCACCTGTACCGCTGAGGATGACTCTTCCTCCGCCACCTATCAGTGCGCGGAAACCGTCACATTCAGGGATCTGACGCCCGGCGTCGTCTACCGCGTCACGGTTTCCTCCCCCGACTGGCACCGGGTCAAGGGCGCCACCGAGACCGCGGGGGCCACCGCCTCCGTCACGGAGATTCTCTCCTTTACCGCCGAGGATCTGTCGGGCGGCGCGGCGCGGCTGACCTTCCAGGTCAGCGGGCCGGAACCGAAAAGCTGGACGCTGCACAGTCAGAGCGACGCCGCCGGCGAGGCCGACTATGTCGTGGAAAACCACACCTGCACCGTGGAAAATCTCCTGCCCAACAGCGTCTATACCTTCTCGCTGACGGCTGGCGACGGCTACTATCTGGGCGGCGCGGACTCCATTTCCTACTCCTACGCGCTGCCCATGGAAGGCAGCAATCTGGCGCTCAAGGGTACGACAGACTCGACCATCACCGTCACTTGGGAATCGGACGTCGATACTCCGACGGAATGGACGGCGGTCTGCTCCGGCGACAACGGCTATGCCTCCACGCTCGTCACGGACCAAATGGAAGCCACCTTTGAAGGCACTGCCACCAATGTGGAATACACCATTACCGTCTCCAATTCCACGATGGCCATACCCCTGATTCTGACCGTACAGAGCACTTCCAGTCAGGTCACGGACTTCACCGCCTCCGTTCTGGACGACGCCGCCAGCCTGAGCTGGTCGGCGGAGGGATCCAGGATCCCTGGAACATGGGTCGTCACCTACGGTCCCGTCGGGACACTGTCCCCGGCCACCGCCGAGACGAATACGCTTTCGCTGGAGCTGGCGGGGCTGATCCCCGGCGCGACCTATGAATTTGCCCTTTCCGCCAAGGATGAGAGCATGGTGGGCGGCCAGACCACAGTCACCGCCGATACTCCGGCGGCGGAGCTGTATCCTGCCGACGATTATGGCGGTATCTACATCGGTCTCTATGAGGCCGTCTCCAGCTGGACCATCCAGACGCTGGGCAGCGTACAGGAATCCTTTGCGCCCGGTACGCCCATTGTCTGCGCCATTGAGCCGACGACCATCCCCGAAGCGCAGAAGACGTCCGGGGACGAGGTTGCCGTGATGCTGGTCATCCGGGACAGCAGCGGCGCGCCGGTCTCCGACAGTCGCGAAACCATGACGTTCCAGGATATCTGGCAGCAGAATGTCTTCGCCGCTGAAATTTCCAAAACGCCTACCGTCGCCGGCAGCTACAAGCTGGAGCTGTACTTTGGCGGCAAACTGCTGCGCTCCACGGAATTTTCCGTCTCCTGATCCTGACGCAAAACAGCAATCACGGACCGTAAATGCAACCATAACAGGGAAATGAAAGGCGGAGCAACATGGCGCAATTTACACAAAAAGCGATCATGAAGACCTTTCAGGATATGTTGGAGGTCTTGCCATTTGACAAAATCACAGTTTCGGCACTTGTGAAAAAGTGCGAGATCAGCTCAAATACCTTCTACTACCACTATCGGGACATATACGCGCTTTTGGATGGTTGGCTGGAGATGGAGCTCAGCTGCTATGTGCCCTGCAAGCCGCCCTATGAGGACTGGAAGGGTGCTGCAAAAGCAATGCTTCATGATTGCAAAGGCCATGCCAATGTAATTTATCATATTTTCAATTCCCTATCCCGCGACCGGCTGGAGCGCTACATGTTTACCTCAACCAGTGATTTTATTGATACGCTGATTCAACTGCATACGGTCGGATATGATATTCCGGAAGAGCGGTTGCAGGAGATTGCCGATTTCTGCCGTTTCGCGTTGATCGGCTTTTTTCTGAAGTTTCTCTGGACTCACATGGAAGATGATATTGACAGCGCGGTTGACCACCTCGGCATACTGTTCGATGGCTTCGTGATGCAGGCCGCAAAAGAGTGCCCTGAAAAAGAAGCCAAAAAATAAGTTTGCTTGTAAAATGGCGCTGTGGCCGACGGCGAGAGATTTTTTTGCCAGGCTGCTGGTAGTCTGAGGATTATTTTGGAAATTGCAGAATTTAAGCGATTTCTCCTAAATTTGGAGAAACCGCTTTTTTTCTTAGTTGCAGGGTGTCGACGCCTGCTCTATCATCCTATCTGAAGAAGCAATGAGTGGAAAAATAATCAATAGGAGGTCCCTGCCATGGAACATGGTTTCTTTACCTCGGAGTCTGTGACCTGCGGACATCCCGATAAGGTCTGCGACCAGATCGCAGACCGGATTCTGGATGAACTCCTCAGGCAGGACCCGGATTCCAGAGTGGCATGTGAGGTCACCTGTACCACAAATCAGGTGCACGTTTTTGGTGAAATCAGTTCACAGGCCCATGTCGATTATGACGGGATTGTCCGTCATGTGATCGAGGAAATCGGATACACCGTGCCGGGGCGCGGCTTCGACGCCGCATCCTGTGAGATTCGCGTGGACCTGCATGAACAATCGCCCGATATTGCGTTGGGGATCGATCGGTGCAGGGAATCAGAATTGCTCGACAGCGGCGCAGGCGATCAGGGCATGATGTTCGGTTACGCATGCCGGCAGACCGGCAGCCTGATGCCGCTTCCCATTGAGCTTGCCCATGCACTCGCAAAACGGCTGGAATATGTGCGCAAAACCGGCGAGCTTCCATATCTCCTGCCGGACGGAAAAACGCAGGTGACCGTCGAGTATAAGGACAGCATTCCCAAACGAATTGCAGCAGTCGTCGTCTCCGCGCAGCATCGCGGTGACGTGAGCATTGCTGCGGTACGAAAAGAAATACAGAGCCATGTAATCACACCCGTCCTGCCCTCCACAATGGTAGACATGGATACACAGGTTTTTATCAACCCGACAGGCCGCTTCGTTGCCGGCGGGCCGGCCGCAGATTCCGGTCTGACCGGAAGAAAGTTAATCGTCGACACCTACGGCGGCTATGCCCGCCACGGCGGCGGCGCGCTTTCCGGAAAGGACGCCACAAAGGTCGACCGCAGCGGCGCGTACATGGCGAGGTATATCTCCAAAAACATTGTCGCACAGGGGCTTGCCGATGAATGCGAGGTACAGCTCAGCTACGCGATTGGTCTGTCGGACCCCATGGCCATGCGCATGGACACTTTTGGGACGGCGCATATCAAAGAGCGTGATCTGTACAACGCCGTCCTTCAGGCCTTCGACGCCCGCCCCGCAGCGATCATCCGCAAATTCGATCTGCGATCTCCCATCTTCTCGCAGGTGTCCTGCTATGGGCACTTTGGAAGCAATGCCAGTGAAATGCCGTGGGAGCAGACCGATCTTCCGCCGCTATAATAACTGTCTGATCCCTCTCATATGAATATCGTGAGAACGCTGATCAAACGCAGTGTTATCCCGTTCCAGGCTCCGCGGATCGGCGGCGAAGCGATCCGCGGCGTGACAAGCCGTCAGGTGCTGTCCGCCAAAGAATTGACATTATGAGGTGATCCTACAATGGAACGTAAATTCAACCTTTCCTGTGAATCGACCGTGGATATTCCGTACTCCTATGTGGAAAGCAGGAATATGCCCGTGCTTTTTTATTCCTACTTGGTGGACGAGCAGGAGTATCCGGACGATATGGGGCGGGACCCAGAGGCCCTGCCTCGTTTCTACGGGTTTTTGAATGAAGGGAAAATACCAACCACTTCTCAGATTAACGAATTCAGATACGAAGCGTTCTTGGAAGAACAACTGCAAAAAGGAGACCTGCTCCATATCGGGTTCGGAACCGGCATGACACCATCCATCAGCAATGGGATTCGCGCAGCGGAACGGCTTCGGGAAAAATACCCCGACAGAAAACTCATGGCGATAGATTCGCTGTGCAGCTCGTCCGGCTATGGGATGCTGGTTGACGGAGCCGCCGATCTGCGCGACCAAGGCTGCTCCATCGAAGAAGTATCCGATTGGGTCTTGAAAAACAGGCAAAAAATCCATCACCAGTTTTTCTCCAACGATTTGAAGTATTACCGCCGCAGCGGAAGAATCTCCGGAGCGGCTGCGACGGTCGGCGCTATTTTGAACATCTGCCCGGTCATGCGGCTGGATGACGGCGGCCGTATCATCGCTTACGGTAAAGTGCGCGGTAAGAAAAACGCCATCCGCGAGACACTGCGCATGATGGAGCTGCATGCACAGGGTGGCAGAAATTATAGCGGAAAATGCTGGGTCTGCCACTCGAATTGTATCGCAGAAGCGGAAGAAACAAAAGAAGAACTGCAAAAGGCATTCCCGCATATCGCAGGCGAAATCCGCATCTGCGACATTGGGACGATCATCGCCTCGCACTGCGGTCCCGGGACAGTCGCTGTGTTTTTCTTCGGTGATGACCGTGCGCCCGATCAGAAAAAGCAAACACCAGACTGATATAAGGCCGCACGGCGATCAGCCTCACCGCGTTCCCTCCACGCTGGGGCTTTCCTGTTCTAAACCCTCGTATCTTGCGATTTCATCCAGAAAAGCTTTCCCGTAGCGATCGGCCTTCACCTCGCCGACACCGGAGACCTCCAGAAATTCTATCCTGGTTTTGGGCGCTTTTTCCGCCATGTCGGCGAGACAGGTATTGGAGAAGATGATATATGCAGGGACGTTCTCCTGCTGTGCAAGCTGAAAGCGCAGCGCTTTCAATGCCGTGAACAGATCGTTTTCTCCCTCCAAGCTGACGGGAACGGCTTTTTTTCCACGGCGCTTCTCCGGCGCAGAGGGTTCCCTTCTTGTCATTTCCACTTTTTCATTCCGGAACAGCACATTCCCTGCCTTCTGCGTCAGCTCCACGCCGCCATGCGTCGGGTCGGTACGCAGGTAATCCTGTGCTTCCAAAGCCTCCACGAGCTCTCTGACCTGAGATTTGCGTGTTCCCTTCATCAGACCATACGTTGTCAGCTGATCAAGGCCAAGCTCCAGCACCCGCTGGTCTGCGCTTCCGCAGAGCGTACCGACAATTAATGTGACGCCAACGGAGTAACGCAGCTTATCTCTTGCACGTTTTACGCAGGATAGAATCATCTGTGCTTCCGATGTAATGTCCTTCACCACAAAGACCGCGCTGCAGTTCCCACAGTTTCCGCAGGACTCCTGGTGGGTCTGTCCAAAATAATCTAAAATATATCCCCGCAGGCAGTGCGTGGTTTTGCAGTATCCGACTATGACGTCCAGGCGTTCATAGTCCCGCCTCATGACCGCCTGCCGCTCGTCCGCAGTCAGATCTTCGTTTTCTCCGGAATTCTGAATGAAAAATTTCGCAGTCTGTATGTCTCCGGCGGAAAAAAGCAAAATGCAATCTGCCTTCTCGCCGTCCCGGCCTGCGCGGCCTGCCTCCTGATAGTATGCCTCCAGACTCTTCGGCATATTGTAGTGGATCACAAAGCCAACATTGGACTTGTCGATCCCCATACCGAACGCATTCGTCGCCACCATCACGGAGGAGCGGTCATACAAAAAGTCCTCCTGATTCTTCCGGCGCTCATCATCGGCGAGACCCGCGTGATACCGAGTTGCCGCAATCCCGTTGCCGCGCAAAGCGTCGCATATCTTCTCCACACTGTTTCTGGTTGCACAGTATATGATTCCGCATTTGCCTCGGCGCTGTGAAACCAGAGTTTGAAGGGTTTCTGCCTTATTCTTGGGCCGCAATACCTCAAAATAGAGATTTGGCCTGTCAAACCCTGTGGTAACGCGCAGCGGATCCCGCAGCTTCAGAATTCGCTCAATATCGATCCGCACCTGCTTTGTCGCTGTTGCGGTAAAAGCTGCCAGCACCGGCCGGTGCGGCAGTTTTTCCAGAAAGTCCACAATGCGCAAATAGCTCGGCCGGAAATCCTGCCCCCACTGAGAAATGCAGTGCGCCTCGTCCACTGCGACAAGCGAAATAGGCAGGCTTTGCGCAATCGAAACGAAGCCGTCCCCGTCCAGCCGTTCAGGCGCAGCGTAAACAATTTTATATTTTCCGGCACGCAGATTTCGATATACAGCGTTCAATTGCTCCGATGTCAAGGAGCTGTTGACAAAGGCTGCGCTGATTCCCGCATCCCTCAGCGCCATGACCTGGTCCTTCATCAGGGAAATCAGCGGAGAAATCACAAGGGCAATCCCATCCGACATCAGCGCCGGAAGCTGGTAGCAAATACTCTTGCCGCCGCCGGTTGGCATGATTCCAAAGACATCACGGCCGCTCAAAATCGCGTCAATCAGCGGCTCCTGCCCGTCCCGAAAGGAGGCGTGGCCAAAATATTTCTTTAATGCATCATTTTTTTCCATAGGGGTCTCCCATTTGCAGTTTTGATTATGATATCACCGATTTGTGTCTTTCGCAATGTGCCCCCATGCCGAGACCCCATAAAAGGCGAAAGAAGAGTCGACCCGTTCCCGCAGCGAGTTTTGTCACTGTATCAGCAAGAAAAGCTGCTCACAGCGGAACCCCGATGCGGATAGGCTTCAGGTCCTCCGGCCTTTTACAACTCCCCGTAGGCAATCATTGGCTCGTCCTGCCGGATGGCAAAAGCGCTGGTTTCATAAAGCACCACGCCGCTGACCTTGGCAATAATCTCCGCAAGCGGCTCGCCGTAGATGTCCCGAATCTCGCCGATCTTTTCCCCGGCAGCGATGCGCGCCCCCGGTTTTTTGCCGGGATACCAGCAGCCGGTGACCGGGGCTTTTTCATAAAAGGCGCGCTCCGTGACCGCCTGCTCGTATTCTATCGGCTCAACCCCGTCGCAGAGAATACCCAAATACCGCAGGATATTCTTTGCGTCGGCAACCGCCTGTTCGCACTCCGTCTCCGACCACAATCCGCACTGGCCGCGCTCGATGAGCACGGAGGGCTTTCCCAAAAGCGCCGCACTGCTGTAAAGACCGTCTGTGCCTGCCGCGCCCACATTGTAGTTCATGTTTGCGTGGGCGGCCATGGCGATGGAGGTCTCCACTACGGTGCGGTCGGCGGTGCGCTGGTAATAAGCGTGGGGCACCAGATATTCGTGCCCGCCGCCGGAGTGCAGGTCGATGAGACAATCGCTTTGCATGACCAGCTTTTCCGTGATACACGCCGCAATCTTCTCGCTCTCGCTGCCCGCTCTGTCGCCGGGAAAGCACTTGTTCAGATTTTTGCCGTCCCCTGGCACAATATCGTCCGAATGGCCCAGGAAGCCGGCATAGTTGCAGGCATGGGCAATGAGCACCCTGCCCCGCAGCGTCTGCGGGTTTAGGCGCTCTGCCAAAAGGCGAGCGGCCTCAATGCCAACGCACTCCCGGCTGTGCACCCCCGCGGTGACGAGGACGGTTTTCCCGTCCTTCGCGCCGGTAATCGCGGTGAGCGGAATGGCGCTCTCCGAATGTTCCACCTGAATCCAGATTCTTTCTTTAGGGTTCATTTTTCCCCTCAACCGTCAGCACCGAGGAGAGGAGTTGTCTGGTGTACGCTTCCCTCGGATCGCTCAAAATCTCGTTTGCCGTTCCCTGCTCCACGATGTGCCCGCCTTCCAGGACGACAACCCGGTCGCACAGCCCGCCCACCAGGGCGAGGTCATGGGACACGAACACAATGGAAAGGCCCAGATCCCGCCGCAGCTCCGACAAAAGCGCCACGATCTGCGCCTGGGCGGATACGTCCAGCGCGCTGGTAACCTCGTCGCACAAAAGCACCTTCGGCGCACCGGCCATCGCCCGGGCGATGGCAAGCCGCTGGCACTGTCCGCCGGAGAGCCGCGCCGGATACCGCTCGGCAAGCGTGGGGTCCAGCCCCACCCGGCCGATCAGCCCGTCCCGCTGTCTGCGGATTGCCTCGCCGGAAACTCCGGTAAGCTGCCGTATTGCCTCATCCAGGGAAGCGCCGGTTTTCATCCGCGGGTCGAAGGAACCCACAGCGTCCTGAAACACCATCTGTACCGTCCGGCAAATGTCGGCCGGTTTTTTTCCCGCGACACTGTTGCCGCAAAGCGCAATCTTTCCGGCGGTGGGCTTTTCCAGGCAGGCAATGCAGCGCAGCAGCGTACTCTTGCCGCTGCCGCTCTCGCCCACGATGCCCAGAATCTCGCCGGGCCCGAGTGTCAGGCTCACATCCGACACGGCCTCGGCGGCGACGCCCTTACGCTGAAAGCTCTTATAGAGTCCCCGCACCTCGAGGACGGGCGCATTCTCGTTCATCTCAGCCCCTCCGTGCAACAGGCGTAATGCCCTTCTTCCACTGCCGTGAGCGCGTATTCCCGGCCCTGGCAGCCGGATTTTTTCATCGGGCAGCGGTCGAAAAAAGCGCAGCCGGACATGGCGGCCCCGTGAAGCGGCGGCTGTCCGTCAAGCCCTGTCGGCAAGCGCCCGTCGAGCTTCGGCACGGCGGCCAGCAGGCTTTTCGTATAGGGGTGCGCAGGGGTTTTGAGCACCTTTCCCGTCTCGCCGACCTCCACGAGCCGCCCGGCATACATGACGCCGGTGCGCTCGGCCATCCGCGCCGCCACGCCCAGATTGTGGGTGACAAGGATCATGGCGGCACCCGTGAGCGCTTTCAGGCGCGAAAGCTCGTCTACGACGGTTTTCTGCGTCGTCACATCCAGCGCGCTGGTGGGCTCGTCCAGCAGAAGAAGCCTGGGCCTGAGCAGCATTGCCGCCGCGATGGCAATGCGTTGGTTCATACCGCCGCTCATCTCATATGGGCAGCTTTGGAGGATGCGCTCCCCCTCCGGCAGCCCGAGCTTTGCAAAGCAGTCCATGATCTCCGCATAAGATTTTTCGCCTTCGAACCGACCGTGACTGCGGAGCATTTCCGCAAATTGTTTTTGATAGGTACGGATGGGGTTGAAGGCTGCGCCGGGATTTTGAAAGATCATACCGATCTCCTCGCCCAATCGCTTTTTTCGCGCCCTTAGGGGCAGGGTGGTAAGCTCCGCACCGTCAAAGACGATGCTGCCGCCCTCTGGGACAACGCCGAGGTCGGCGAGGCCCAGCACCGCCTTCAGCAGTGAGGTTTTGCCGCAGCCGCTCTCGCCCACGACGGCAAGGGTCTCGCCAAAACGCACGTCGATGGTAACGCCCGCAGCCACAAGGCCGCCGCCGTAGGAAAGGCTCAGGTCTTCAATTTTCAGCAGCACATTATCCATCGTTTTGCCCGCTCACGTCCATGAGATCCCGGACGGAATCTCCCAAGTAGTTAAAGATCATAATGGTCAGGACCATGGCTCCGCCCGGCGCCAGCACCGTCCAGGGCGCAAGCTGCATATAGGCGCGGGATTCGTTTATCATGGAGCCCCACTCCGCCTGGGGCGGAATGACGCCGATGCCCAGGAAGGAGAGCCCTGCGAGGCCGATCATCATGGTCCCAATCTGGGTGGTGGCGTTCACGAGAAGCGGCCCGAAAATGTTCGGCAGAATGTGCCGGAACAGCAGCCTCCCGCTGCCGCAGCCGGATAGCTTCGCCGCCGCGATGAAGGATTCCTCCTTCCTGGACAAGACGGCGCTTCGCGCAAGCCGGGCATACAGCGTCCAGCCGGTGATCCCCATGGCGATCATGGCGTTCGCAAGACTGCCGCCCAAAATGCCCGCCACCGCGATGGCCAGCACCATCTGGGGAAACGCCAGCAGAATATCCGCCACGCGCATGACAATCTCATCCAGCGCGCCGCCGAAAAAGCCGCACAGCACCCCCAACGCCGTACCGAAGGCAAAGGATACGGCCACCAGGATCAGTGCCGAAAAGACGGAAGTCCTCGCCCCCATGAGCACGCGGGAAAGGACGCACCGACCCAGTTTGTCCGTGCCAAAGGGAAACTGTGCACAGGGAGCAACCTTCATAAAGTCGGAATTGGTCTGGTTGGGGTCGTTTGGCGCAAGCGCCGGCGCGACAATGGCGAGCGCGACCAGCAGGAGTGCAAGCACAAGGAAGACCCAAACCCGGCGCTTCATCGCGCCGCGGGATGCGCGGCGTTTTGGTTTCATCGGCCATCCTCCAATCCGCCCACACGGGGGTCGAGTTTGCAGTAGGCAAGGTCGGTCAGCAGGTTGATGCCCACGAAAATAACCGCCATCCAGATCACAAAGCCCTGAATCACGGGGTAGTCCCGGGCCGTGATGGAATCCATGGCAAGCTTGCCGATGCCAGGCCACATGAAGATGGTCTCTATCACCACGCTGCCGCCCAGAAGCGTGCCGACAGACAGCCCCACAATGGTAATGATGGAGCTGAGCGTGTTGTGCAGCACGTTTTGATACAGGACATACCGCTCCTTTACGCCTCTCGCTCTTGTCCCTGCAACATAAGGTTTTCCCAGCTCCTCCAGCACCTCCGCCCTGATCTGCCGCACAAAGCGGCTCATCATGGGAATGGAGAGGGCCAACGTAGGCAAAAAAAGTCCCTGGAGCGTACCCTTGGCAATGACGGGAAATGCCTTGATCTTAATGCACAGAAAATACATGAGCAGCACCGAAATGAGAAAATTCGGCATGGCGTTGCCCACAAAGCTCAAAAACCGGATGATATAGTCCCCGGCCTTGTTTTGTCGAATGGCGGTCATCACCCCCAGCGGCACGGACACGATAACGGAAAGAAGAAGGCTCGCGAGGGTGAGGACGAGGGTGTTTTTCATTCCCTTCCACAGTTTTGCGGAAACGGACAGTCCGTCCCGATAGGAGGTCCCCAGATCGCCGTGCAGGACGCCCAGCAGCCAGTCGCCATACTGGACGAAAAACGGGCGGTTGAGTCCCATTTCCTCCCGCGCGGCTTCCAACGTCTCTTCGCTCACCGCAACGCCCTGCGCCTGTAGCTTTTTTGTGGCCGGGTCGCCGGGGGACAGGTACATAAGCCCGTACACCAAAAGCGTCAGGCCCAATAATACCGGTATGAGCTGGAGCAGTCTTTTTCCAATCGTTCTTCCCAAATCTGTATCCTCATATAAAAATGGAAAGGGGGTGGGGAAAACCCACCCCCTTATGCTGTGCGTTTTTCAGGGCGTTTTTGTGGTGCCGGCGCCGATGCCATAGAAGTCAAAGGGGCAGGTCTCAGAATACCCGGTAACGCCTGCGCGCAACACAGTGGTCTTATTGAAAAGCCCCACATAGCCGAACGCGTTGTCGTCGATGGATATCTGCACGATCTGATTGGCGAGCTCTGCGCGCTTTGCGGTGTCGGTCTCGTACTGCAACTGGCCGATGAGCTTCTCACATTCGTCGCTGTCGAAGCCCGCAATGGCCCAGCGGCTGTCCTGCCGCAGCACGGCGTCGATGAGGTAGTACGGGTCGCCGGCCTTGTCCGCAATCATGCAGTAGAGCGCAATGTCGAAGTCGCCGGTGGCGATGTAGGTGCTGTCCGGGTCCTCCTCGCAGGTGAGTTTGGAATCGATACCGACGGCCTTGAGCTGTTCCTGGATGAGGGTTGCCAGCGTATCGAGAGAGCGGGCCGCATAGTAGCAGATGTTCAGGGACAGCGGCGTGCCGTCCTTCTCATAAATGCCGCTTGCGTTGCGCGTATAGCCGTCCGCTTCGAGGAGGCTCTTGACTTTCGCGGTATCCACGGCGGGGACGGTGACCTGACCGTAGGCGGTGGATGTGCCAAAGGGGCCAACGGCGGCGGACACGGTGCCGCTTAAGTACTTTGCGATGGCGTCCTTATCCACAGTGAGATTGATGGCCTCTCGGACGGAGGCGTCCAGCCGGTTTTCATTGAGGGCATAGAACTGCAGGCGGGTAGCGGGAACGACGGTGATCTGATAGGTGTCGGGGTCACTCTCAAAGGTCTCCAGCGCGGCGGCGGTGACGCTGGTGTAGCCGTCGATCTCGCCGTTCTGCATGGCCATCTGCTTGGGGTCGTCCTCCTGCATATAGAGGAAGGTCGCTCCGGCAAGCTTCACGTCGCCGCCCCAATAATTTTCGTTGCGGACAACTTCCACAGTTCCCTCAGGCTCGAAGGAGGAGATCACAAAGGGGCCGGTGCAGACGGGGGCATTGTCAAAATCCGTGGTGCCGTCCAGGTCCATAATGGCAAGCTCGGGACTGGCAAGGTCGTTGACCATGGTGGGGTATATATCCGGTGTCGTGATGGTGAAGATCTTATCGTCCGTGACCTTCATCTCAAAGTCCGCAAGATAGGCAAAGCGCTCGTTTTCTGCGGCGGCGCGCTGGAGATTCCGTACCACCATGTCGGCGGTCACGGCAGTGCCGTTTGAAAAACAGATGCCGTCCTTCAAGGTGACGGTCCAGATGTTGCCGTCATCTTCGGCGCTCTCGGCCAGCCAGGGCTGGGCAACGGAATTGTCGTCCATTTTGAACAGCGTCTCGGTGAGACCGTAAATGGACGTGTACCAGCCGTAATATTCCTTATGCGCGTCGAGACTGGGGTAGGCAAAGCTCTCCGCCAAAGTGAGTATCTGGTCGGTCTGGGCCGTCTGCTCGGTCTGGGCAGCGGCAGTCTGGGTGGCGGCGGTCTGGGTGGCGGCGGGCGTCTGCGTGCCGCAGGCGCACAGCGCGAATACCAGGACCAGCGCAAGGATCAGCGAGAGTGTTTTTTTCATTTTTCTCCTCTTTTCTTTCAGAGGCGGGCGTGGTAGAATGAATTGCCCGCCATTTTTTCGCGATTTTGGCACATGGGTATGCCCCGCCGCGGTGGCCGCCGCCCGGGGCATTTTTTATTTTACTGCGCGCAGCAAAAACAGGGGGGTAGACGCGCCGTTGACCTTTTCCGCTTCATCCCACACCCGCTCCCAGATGTTCCTGTCGGCGGTGATTTCACGGAATCCGGCGTTTTGCAGCATCCGCAAATCCGCCTCCGGCCGCTGGCAGCGGCTCAAAATAAGGTTGCGGGAGATCTCCTCCATAAGATATCCCTCGTCATAGTTGTTAAAATCCTCCACGCCCAGCTTTGCGACGCGCTCCCGGTCCTCGCGGTATCCATCGGCCTTTTGCTCGTCGAAAAGATACGAATACCAGCCGGCATCAAAGTTCAGCAGCACGCCGCCCGGCCGCAGCACCCGGAGCCAGTCGCGGTAGGCGTCCATCGGGCGTTCCAGATTCCAGGTGAGGTTGCGCGTGACTATGGCGTCAAAGCGGTCGGCGGCAAAATCCAGGGCATGGGCATCCATGCGGCAGAAATCGATGGCGCCGCGCAAGTCCCCCGCGTTTTCCATCGCCTCATCGAGCATGGCCTGGGTATAGTCCACGGCGGTCACATCGTAGCCTCGTCTGGCAAGCCCAATGGCAAAAAAGCCCGGCCCGGTGCCGATATCCAGCACGCGGAGATTATCGCCTTCCGGCAGGTTATCCGTAATGACCTCTATCCAGCATTTTTCGTTTTCATGGGCCATCTCGTAATTCACAAGCGCGGAATAACTCTCCGCCCGGCGGGCCCAGTAGCTCTCAATTTCCTTCAAAAGCGGTTTGGTGCGTACGTTCATGCGTTGCTTCTCCTGTCGACAGATAAAAAAATTGTATCATCACCGCAAATGCCTCGCAAGCCCCCCGTGGGGATAAGAAACGATTCATTTCCCCATTTTTTCCTGTTTTTCGGCACAATGAGAAAAATCGGCGCCGCAGGATCACTGTGTTCGCGCAAAACGACAGTTCCCGCAAAAGGGTCGCTTTCGCACCGGGAAAAGCCGATGCTCTTCAGCATGGCCACATCCCAGGCAGGACGCCCTCCGCGGCTAATCTCCATGGCGTGCGCGGTCTTGTCGCGGGTCAACGTTCCGGTAGGCAGTGCCAACGCAGGACCTGTGGAATTGGAAGCGTTGTTCTCTGCCTTGACGAGCTTGGACGGAACAACGACCGTGTTGGCCTTCAGGTCGGACGCGTCAATTTTGACCGCGCCGGTTTCCGTGCCGGACGCAATTTTTTGAAGCTGCGCGTCGGTGGCGGAGATGGTCGCGGTTCTGCCGGATATGGAAGCGGAGCGATGGACCGCACCTGAGCCGCCGGATACGGGTACCGCTGTCGTACTCGTACCGTCGTCAGAGGAGTTGACCGTCCAATTTGCGGTGATGGCGGCCGCGCCGGCGGGCATGGTGGTGGTCGCCGCGCTGGAAGCGTTTGCAAAGGCGTCGCGGCTTGTTCGGTAGATCCACATATCGCTCTCGCTTTGCGCCTACTTGCCCGGCTCGTGCAGCACCTGCAATGTGGTTTCGTCGGCATGGAGTATCTCGTGGCGGCACAGCTGCTCATGAAGCCGGTTATAAACGGGCTCTATCCAGTCCTCCGCTGCCCGCAGAGTCAGTTGGACATGGTTTGCCGGCTCAGCGCCAGCCCTTGTCGGCGCCGCTCCCGCTCCTGCCGGTAGAGAGGGATATCCAGGACGAATTTCTGCGTCACAATATGGGCAATGGTCTCCGGGGCGGCAAAGCTGCCCCGGAGGCCAGGCGCGGGAGCGGCGGCTTTGCCACCGCTCCCGTAATCTCTGTTTGTTCACAATGGCGGCAGGAATTGTTGTTTGAGACGCTGACCTAAACGATCATGAAGATGGCTTTATTAGGAGACTTTTTCAACAGTTCCAATTTTCGACACTGCCTATGAACGCATAGCATATAATATCTCAGGCAGTGTATGCCAAGTCAACTTCCAAATAAGGAGAACCACGTATGGATTATAACGATGACTACAGGAATAATTTCCCAGATCATCCTGATAAACATTGTGATCATTGCAACTTTGTCTGCATTCCGGGCCCTCCGGGACCTCCGGGCCCTCAGGGTCCCAGAGGTCCCGCATATAGCCCCAACGGGCTGACGGGACCCACGGGTGCTACAGGTGCAACGGGTGCTACGGGTGCTACAGGTGCTACGGGTGCTACTGGACTGGGTGCCATCATCCCATTCGCCTCAGGAACCGCCACGACCTTAACAACAGTTTTAGGCGGCATTATCGGGACGCAGACTGTTGTGGGGTTTGGCAGCAACAATACTGTTGCGACCGTGGCTGGCGTGATCACGTTAGCAAGTTCGGATTATGCCTTCTCAGTGCCGCGAGATGGAACAATTACCTCTCTGGCCGCTTATTACAGCGTTTCTGCTTTGGCGGCCCTTGTTGGTAGTACAGTTACCATTTCAGCACAAATGTATAGTTCCTCCACTCCAAATAATGTCTTTAGTCCTGTTGCTGGTGCCTCAGTAGCACTGGCTCCACCCCTGACGGGAGCGGTCGCTGTTGGGACAATTACAAGCGGAGTGACCACCGGACTCTCAATTCCGGTAACAGCAGGGACTCGTCTATTGCTTGTATTCACTGCCACGGTTACAGGTGGCATCGATGTCGCAACCACCCTAGCTGGTTTTGCCAGTGGCGGCCTCAATATAAATTAAGCACCGTAGCGATATCGCTTACTAAGATCGCTCGGTGCAAAACAGGGCTGGAGTGTCTGATTCATGCAGATGCTCCAGCCTTACATGAGGAAGGGGTAGAAAATACAAGACCATTCCTTACTAGCAATAACATGTTTGAATGGAGGAGTAAAATGCAGACAATCAGTCTTTGCATGATTGTTAAGAATGAGGAACTTTGCCTTGGCAATTGTTTGTCATCGGTGCGGGATATCGTGGATGAAATTGTTGTGGTCGATACTGGTTCAGAGGATGCGACAAAAGCTATTGCTCTTCAATATACGGACAAAGTTTACGACTTCCCCTGGACGGATGATTTTTCATCTGCAAGAAATTATTCCTTCGAGCAAGCCACAAAAGAATATATTCTTTGGCTTGACGCGGATGATATCATACGACCGGGCGATCAAGTCATGCTGAAACAACTCAAAGATAGTTTGGATTCTTGTGTGGACTGCGTCCTGTTAAAATACAATACCGGCTTTGACCTCTACGGAAATATAACATTCAGTTACTATCGCGAACGCCTTGTGAAGCGTGAACGTCACTTTCAATGGAAAGAACCCGTACATGAGTACCTAGAAGTTTTCGGAAACATCATCTCGTCAGAAGTTAGCGTCACACACACAAAGACACAGAGAACACATTCCGATAGAAATCTTGTGATATACGAAAGATTACTTTCTGAAAAAAAAGCATTATCACCCAGGGGTATCTATTATTATGCCAGAGAACTCAAGGATAACGAAAGATATCAGAAAGCAATCCATTTCTTCAATCTATTTCTGGATACAGGGGACGGATGGAAAGAAGACAATATCACGGCTTGCGCCGAGCTTGCTGCATGCTATGAGCATGAAAAACTGCCGACACAGCAGCATTTAGCCCTGCTGCGCAGTTTCCTATACGATACGCCACGCGCTGAAATTTGTTGTGGCCTAGGCTATCTGTATAAGGCGATACAAGATTATCGGCGGGCCGCTTTTTGGTTTCAGCTGGCTACAACCTTGCAAAAGCCTGAGAATGGATATGGCTTTATTCGTGAAGAATGCTGGGGCTATATCCCTCTTATGGAACTTGCTGTTTGCTATGATAAGCTAGGTATGATTTCGCTGGCGGAAGAATGCAATGAATCTGCTGCAAAGCTGAAGCCAGAAGACTATGCTGTTAAATATAATCGCCAATATTTTCAGTCGGTCCGGTCGGAGAATAATAAAGTTCCTTGATAGAGGTTTGTCGTGAAATTGTTCGCGTTGCCGGGATTATGAACTTGACAGCGTGCCGCGCTATGTCCACATGGAATTCAGCCAGTTCCAGAAAGAGGAGCTTGCTGGCGAGGAGATCATCCGTGTCGGCTTAGCGCTGGCCGATGGCAGCATAGACGATAAAGCGCTGCTCAATTGGATTCCGGATTGAGAATAAAAAATACAGCCGCCGGATTTTTCCTTCCGATGGCCGTATTTTATTTACGCTGTTTGTTTATCCTGCACATTCTGCTCTGGCCCGGATGGTGCCGGTGGTTGATGACCTTAAAGCCCGCCATGCGCGAAGAGGCGAGCGCATCGCCCAGAGCGGCATATTCTTTTTCACCCATGGTAACACATCCTAAAAAGGTTAAAAAAAGCGACCATATCCATTCGGATATGGTCGCTTGGAGCTGGTGATGTGACTCGAACACACGACCTGCTGATTACGAATCAGCTGCTCTACCGGCTGAGCTACACCAGCTTATTCCATGGAAGGGCGGCAGCGCGATCTGGATGAATTAGCTGCTCTACCGCTTGGCTACACCAGCATCTGTGGGGGAAATCGCCCTGCTCCGGATGCCGCAGATCATAATATCACAAATCCGGCAATTCGTCAACAGAAAACCTCTCACGAAAAAAATCGAAAAAATATGAATCGGACGCATGAAAAAATGAATCGACTCGGTCGCCGGTTTCGCCGCGGCACAGTCTGCGGAGACGATTTTGGCAGCAAACATTCCATGCGTGTCCGGAAGCAGCCGTTGACAATAATTTTCATAGATTTTACGGTTACGAAGAGTTATCAACACTGTACACAAGTTTATGCACAGGGAGAATCTTGAATTTTCGGCATATAGCGAAGCTTTTACCCCAAACCCTGACCCACACCCGCATCGCAGCGAGCATCCGTCGTCCATTCGGAAGCGGTTTACATAAAGCATCAAATTGCCACGGTATGTGAGTATTTTAGTCAAAAAAAACGCATGCAGGATGAGCATCTTCATCCTGCATGCAGCGTTCACATTTGTTCGCCAATCAGACTTTTTGTGGCGTAGCCGTTGAGACTTTGGTCCGCCAGGTTTCCCGCCAGATACTCATAATAGCCCTGGCTTCCGATCATCGCGCCGTTGTCACCGCAGAGGGACAGGGGCGGCAGATAGAGCGCCGCGCCCGCGAGACCGGCATGACGCTCAAAATCGGCGCGGATTCTGGAGTTGGCAGCGACGCCGCCGGCAACGGCCAGTCGTTTGTAGCCAGTCCTCCGCAAAGCCTCTATGGTACGCGGCACCAGCATGTCGCTGACCGCGCGGGAAAAGCTCGCACAAAGGGACGGAATGTCCAGCGGTTCCTCCCGCTGGGCCGCGTTGTGAATCAGGTTCAGCGTCGCAGTCTTGAGCCCGGAAAAGGACATATCCAGCGGATTGCCGGAGAGCTTGGGCTGCGGCAGCAGATACTTTTTCTCGTCGCCCTCGCGCGCCGCCCGGTCAAGCGCCGCGCCGCCCGGATAGGGCATTCCCAGCACCCGCGCCACCTTGTCGAAGCACTCCCCTGCTGCGTCGTCGCGGGTGGAACCGAGAATCTCCAGTTCCGTATAGCCCTGCACGTCCACAATCATGGTGTGTCCGCCGGAGACGATCAGGCAAAGGAAGGGCGGCTCCAGCTCGGGATAGGCCAGATAGTTGGCGGCAATGTGGCCCTTCAGATGGTGAACCGGAATCAGGGGCACGCCGAGGCCATAGGCAGCCGCTTTGGCGAAATTCACGCCCACCAGAACCGCGCCGATCAGGCCGGGCGCATAGGTTACCGCCACGGCGTCGATATCGCCGCGCCGCAGACCCGCGCGGTCCAACGCCTCGTCCGCCAGCGGATAGATGGCCTCAATGTGCTTGCGGGAAGCAATTTCCGGCACCACGCCGCCGTACTCCCGGTGTAGCGCCACCTGCGACGCAATGCAGTCCGAGAGAATTTCACGCCCGTCCCGGACGATGGCAACCGCCGTCTCGTCACAGGAGGATTCCACCGCTAAAATGTTCATATGGTCAGATCCTTTCGATAGAGCTCCGCATCCTCCGTGGGCTGCCGGTAATAGCGGGGCCTGCGGCCGACGAGTTGAAAGCCCAGAGACCCGTAGAGCCCCCGAGCCGCCTCGTTGGAGGCCCGCACCTCCAGGGTCAGCGATACGGCGTTTTGGGCACGCAGCGCCTCCGAAAGCGCCTGCGTCAGGATCCTGCCGATTCCTCGCCGCCGGTATGCTTCCCCCACCGCCAGATTCATCATGTCGCTCTCTCCCAGCACAGTCTGGCTGCCGATATAGCCGAGCACCGCGTCGTCCTCCGCCGCAACCAGCCACAGGCTCAGGGGGTTTTGCAGCTCGCTTTGCAGCGAAAGTTCACTCCACGGCGCGGAGAAGCATTGCCGCTCCAGCGCCGCGATCTGCGGGATATGCGCCTCCCGCATGGGTACTATTTTCATGCCTTCGCCTCATACCAGCTCGTCCCCGCCGCGGCCTCCGCCGTCAGCGGAACGCGGAGCGTGGCCGCCTGCTCCATCTCGCGGCGGACCAGCGTCTTGACCGTCTCCGCCTCCGCTACCGGGCATTCGACAATCAGCTCGTCGTGGACCTGCAGCACCAGCCGCGCCTCCAGCCCTGCGGTACGCAGTGCCGCGGAGACCCGCAGCATGGCAAGCTTGATGATGTCGGCGGCGGTCCCCTGGATGGGCGTGTTCAGTGCCATGCGTTCGCCCATGGACCGGATATTGAAGTTGCTGCTTTTGAGTTCCGGCAGGCTGCGGCGGCGCCCATAGAGTGTCGTCACAAATCCTTGGCGTTTCGCATTCTCCACGATGTCGTGCATATAGGCCCGGACGCCGGAAAAGCGCCGCAGATAGCTCTCAATATATTCCTCCGCCTCCCAGGGGGAGACGCCGATATCCTGGGAAAGCGACCATTTGGAAATGCCGTAAACGATGCCAAAGTTGACCGCCTTGGCGCTGCGCCGCATCCGCGGCGTCACCTCACCCACCGGCACGCCGAACACCTGCGAAGCCGTCACGGTGTGGAAGTCCGCACCGCTTAAAAACGCCTGCTGCATCGCCTGGTCGTCCGCGATATGGGCAAGCACACGCAGCTCGATCTGGCTGTAGTCGGCATCCACCAGCACGCAGCCCGGCCTTGGCACAAACATCTTCCGAATTTCGCTGCCCAACTCCGTCCGCACCGGGATATTCTGGAGGTTCGGCTCCGTGGATGACAATCGGCCCGTGGCCGTGACCATGTTCTGGAAGGTGGTGTGAATTCTGCCGTCCTCCGCAATCACCTTCAGCAGGCCGTCGGCGTAGGTGGATTTCAGCTTGCTGAGCTGCCGGAAATTCAGAATTTCCTCGACGATCGGGTCCTCGCCCCGCAGCTTTTCCAGCACGTCTGCGTTGGTGGAATAGCCGGTCTTTGTCTTCTTTCCGCCCTTTAATCCCATTTTCCCGAACAGAATATCGCCAAGCTGCCTGGGAGAATTGACGTTGAATTCCTCTCCCGCGTAGGCAAAAATCGCGGACTGGGACGCCGCAAGCCGCTCCGTCAGCATGGCGCCGAACGCCTCCAGCTGCCCCCGGTCGACCAGAACGCCAGTTTCCTCCATGTCGGCCAGGACCGCGCAGAGCGGCAGGTCGATTTCGTCGTAGACCCTCGTCAGGTCGCCGTCCCGAAGGCCGGCTTCCAGCACCGGCCACAGCGCATACAGTGCGGCGCACCGTTCTCCGAGACTGTCCGGCACCGCACCTTTCAGATAGGACGCAGCCAGCCGCTGCGCGCTGTAATCTGTTTCCGTTGGATTGAGCACATAGCCCGCGAGCGCCGTGTCAAATACTGCGGCTGGCCGCTGCAAACCCTGCCGGTCCAACGCGCGGCAGAGACGCTTGCAGTCCTCGCAGATCAGCGGCGACGCGCCGCCCAGAAGCCGCGCAACATAGTCTGGGTCGAACTCTGCCTCGCAGACGCCCGTCTCCGTCGCGGCGGCAATCCTGCCCCCGTCCGCGGAAACCAACAGGGCGCAGGCCCCGGACGGCTCCGGCAGCGCTGCAAGAGTCGGCAGCCTGGGCGGCTCCTGTGTCGGTGTGGGCGCGTCGTCCGCCTCCAACAGGCGGTACCGTTCGATCAGCTTTCGGAATTCCAGCTTCTGGAAGAGGCGCAGCAGTGCCGCCCTGTCCGGCTCCTTCGCGAGACAGCAATCCGGCGTGAACGTAATGGGCGCGTCGCAGCGGATGGTGGCAAGCTCATAGGAGAGATACGCCGCGTTCCGGTCGTTTTCCAGCTTTTTGCGGAGATTTTCCTTGATCTCATCCAGATGGGCGTAGACGCCGTCCAGCGTTCCGAAGCGAAGCAGGAGGTCCGTGGCCGTCTTGGGACCGACGCCGGCCACGCCGGGAATGTTGTCGGAGCTGTCGCCCATCAGCGCCTTCAGGTCGACCATCCGCTCCGGCGCGAAGCCGTACTCGTCCCGGAAGATCTCCTCCGTATAGAGGGTTGCCGTGGTCTGGCCGGGACGGGAGATGATGAGCTTGATATGGACGCAGCCATCGATGAGCTGAAGGCTGTCCCGGTCGCCAGTGACGATCACGCACTCCCAGCCCCGCGCACAGCACTGCTTGCCGACGGTGCCCAGCACGTCGTCGGCCTCCCAGCCCTCGCAGGCGTAAATGGGAATCCGCATGGCCGTCAGCACCTCCTTCATGAGGGGCATCTGCATGGCCAGCTCGTCCGGCATGGGGTGGCGGGTGGCCTTGTAGCCCTCGTAGCGCAGGTGCCGGAAGGTGGGCGCCTTCAGGTCGAAGGCCACGCAGAGCGCGTCCGGCATCTCCTCCGTCCGCAGCTTTTCCAGAATGGTCAGAAAGCCGAAAATCGCGTTTGTGGAGATTCCCTCGCGGGTCGTCAGCGGGCGAACGCCATAAAACGCCCGGTTCATCATGCTGTTGCCGTCCAGAATCATCAGTTTCATAGCCGCTCTCCTTACAGGAAAGGGCGCGGGTCGCCCCGCGCCCAAATTTTCGTTTTTTACCGTTATACGCGCTTCCACTTTGTGCCCTGCGGCGTGTCGATAATCTCCACGCCCATGGCCTTCAGTTCGTCGCGAATCCGGTCGGCCTCCGCAAAGTTTTTGGCTTTCTTGGCCGCGGCACGGTCGGCGATCAAGCCGTCGACGACAGGATCCCGCTCCTCAGCCTCCTCCGCCTGTTTGGCCTTCTCCCGCAGTTTCGCAGCCCCGTCCAACAGGTTCAGAGACAGGACACGGTCAAAATCGGCCAGCGCCGCAAGCCTGGTCGCGTCGTTCGTCTTTGCCTTCAGCACATCATAGAGCGCAGTGATGGCGAGGGACGTGTTGAGATCCGCGTCCATGGCCTTCCGGAAACGGGCCTGTAGCGCCTCCAGCGCCGCCTGATCCACGCTGTCGCCGGCATCCGGGTCGAGCGCGGCAATCTTCTCGATCAGCTTGCCGTAAGCCGCCGCCGCGTTGTCCAGATTCTCGTAGGAAAACACCAGATTTTTACGGTAGTGGGACTGCAGGCAGAAAAAGCGGTAGAGAATCGGGTCATAACCCTTGCTTTCCAGCAGGGAGACCGTCAAAAACTCGCCCTTGGACTTGGACATCTTGCCGTCCTCGGTATTGAGGTGCAGCACATGGAACCAGAAATTGCACCACTTATGTCCCAGGTAGGACTCGGACTGGGCAATTTCGTTCGTGTGGTGCGGGAAGGCGTTGTCAATGCCGCCGCAGTGGATATCCAGGTCGCCGCCCAGGTGCTTCATGGAGATGCCGGAGCACTCGATGTGCCAGCCGGGGTACCCCACGCCCCAGGGAGAATCCCACTTGAGGGCCTGATCCTCGAACTTGGACTTGGTGAACCAAAGCACAAAGTCGTTTTTGTTGTGCTTGTTCAGGTCCTCCTCCACGCCCTCGCGGACGCCAACGGCGAGGTTTTCCTCATCGTGTTCGTTAAAAATGTAGTATTTTTCCAGCTTGGAGGTGTCAAAATAGACGTTGCCGCCCGCCTGATAGGCATAGCCGGTGGCCAACAGCTTTTCGATGATGATGATATACTCCCCAATGCAGTTGGTGGCGGGCTCTACCACGTCGGGACGTTTGATGTTGAGCTTCTTGCAGTCGTCGAAGAAGGCGTCCGTATAATATCCGGCGATCTCCATGACGGACTTGTGCTCCCGCCTCGCGCCCTTGAGCATTTTGTCCTCGCCCTCGTCGGCGTCGGAGGTCAGGTGCCCCACGTCAGTGATGTTCATGACCCGCTTGACGTTGTAGCCCAGATAGCGCAGATATTTTTCCAGCACGTCCTCCATGAGATAGGAGCGCAGATTGCCGATATGGGCAAAGTGGTACACCGTGGGTCCGCAGGTGTACATCTTGACGATGTCCGGATGGTTCGGAACAAACTCTTCCTTTTTATGGGTAGCGGAATTATATAAATACATCTCGAATCCTCCCTGACGCGGCGGCCTACTTCTCTGAAAGGCCCAGCACGTCCCAGTTTTTCACGAAATACTCTGCGCCGGAATAGACCGTGGTCACAAGGATCACCACGACCACGATCCGGTCGAGCAGCGGCAGCCCGGGGAACACCAGCATGGCGCACAGGCCCACCATGGTCGTAGCGGTCTTGATCTTACCGGACCAGCCGGCGGCGATGACGCGCCCGCGCTCCACAGCCACCAGCCGCAGCCCTGTGACGGCGAACTCCCGGGCCAGCACAAGCATTGCGCCCCAGGACGGGAAACGTCCCCACTCCACAAAGATCACGATGCAGGAGATGACCAGCAGCTTGTCGGCCAGCGGGTCCACAAACTTGCCGAAGTTGGAGACCTGATGATAGCGCCGCGCCACATAGCCGTCCAAAAAGTCCGTGACGCTGGCCAGCACAAACACGCCAAAGGCAACATAATTGTGCCCAAGAAGCAGAAAAACCATAAATACCGGAATCAGCGCGATGCGAACCAGGGTAATTTTACTTGCCGTTGTCATCTCTCATTCCTCCGTCACGGCGGCGCCCATCGGGTCGCCGTCCTCCACGTCGCCGACGAGCACCTGTACGAACTCGCCCGCAGGCACCTCCCGCTCGCTGGTGAAGAATACATGGCCGTCGATCTCCGGCGAGTCGGCAAAGGAGCGTCCGTAACAGAGGCCGTTCTCCTTCCCCTCGCAGAGCACCTCGAGCGTCTCGCCGATGAGGCTGCGGCTGTAGTCCTCCATGATGCCCTGCTGCAGGCTCTCCAGCAGTTCCGCCCGGCGCTCCGCCACCTCGCGGGGCGGATACTCCATCGCCGCAGCGGCGGTCCCCTCCTCCGGCGAAAATACGAAGGTACCAACGCGTTCCAGGCGGAACTCCTTCAGGAATTCACACAGCTCCTCAAATTCCGTCTCGCCCTCGCCGGGCAGACCGGCGATCAGGCTGGTGCGCAGCACCACGCCTGGAATTTTTGCCCGCAGTTCCCGCAGAAGGCGTTCCAGATAGGCCTTGCTGCCGCGGCGGTTCATTTTTTTGAGAATCCCGTCGTTCACATGCTGGATGGGAATATCAAGATATTTGACAATTTTCGGCTCTGACGCGATGGCGTCCACGATCTCGTCTACCATGTCCTCCGGATAGAGGTAGTGAATCCGAACCCAGTGAATGCCATCGATTCGGCAAAGGCCATGCAGCAGTTCCGGCAGCATATGCCGCCCCGTCAGGTCCATGCCGTAGCGGCTGGTGTCCTGGGCCACCACGATCAGCTCTTTGACGCCGCCTGCCGCCAGATTCCGCGCCTCTTCCAGAATATCGTCCATGGTGCGGCTGCGATATTTCCCCCGCAGCTTCGGAATGACGCAGTAGCTGCAATGGTTGTCGCAGCCCTCCGCGATGGTCAGATAGGCGTAGTAGCCCGGCGTGGTCAGAATCCGACCCGCCTCGTCCGCGGGCGCGTCGACGTCGCCGTATTCCTCGACGGTATGCCCCGCCAGCACCTGCGCCGCGGCCGACGCAATGTCGTAATAGCTGCCGGTGCCGAGGATCCCGTCCACCTCCGGCATCTCCCGCAGGATCTCGCTCTGGTACCGCTGGGCCAGGCAGCCGGTGACGAGGATCTTCCCCACCGCGCCCTCCGCCTTCAGCATGGCCATCTGCAAAATGTTGGAGATGGCTTCCTCCTTGGCGGATTCAATAAAGCCGCAGGTGTTGATGATGACAAGATCGCAGCCGTTGGGGTCCCCGGAGATGCGGTACCCCGCCTCCTGCAGACGGAACAGCATTTGTTCCGCGTTGACCTGATTTTTGGCGCAGCCCAGCGAGATCATGGATACGGTCCTCGTCATACTTCGTCCTCCAAAGACACCTGACGTCTGGCGAGCGCGGCGCGGATTTCTTCCCAGCCATAGCCCCGCCGAAAGAGAGCGTCAGTAATTTTTTTCAGTTCCTTCCGGTCCGGCTCACGGCGGCCCAGATGGGCGCTGAGATAGCGGTCAATCGCGTCGTCCATGCGCGGCATCGCGGCGAGCGCCTCGTCCCAAAGCTCCCTGCCGACGCCCTTTTCATAGAGCATCTGCCGGATGCGCGCCTTGCCGTAGCCCCGGGCCACGCCCCGCTCCACGATGCGGCGAGCTGCCTCCCGGTCGTCCAAAAGCTTCAGGCTCTCCAGCCACTGCACGGCCTCGTCGGCGTTCTCCTGGCTTTCGCCCTTCTGCCGCAGACGGCGGCGCAGCTCCTGCTTTGAGACGCCGGAGGCCGCGACAATCCGCACGGCGCGCAGCTTCGCGGAGGCTTTTCCCGCCGCCTCGCGGATGCGGGAAAGGTCGTCGTCATCGAGCTCCAGGCCGGCGCGAAGCCCCAGATCCTCCGCCACGGTGGTCGGCACCCGCAGAGACGAACCGTCCTCCATACAGAGCTTTACCCGGTCGTGGGTCGCGGTGGCCTCAATTTTCTCAAGTTTCATCGCTGAAGTCGTCGGCGGAGACGTCCACACCCTTCTCGGCCGGCTTGGCCTTGGCCTTGGCCGTCAGCTGATACAGATTCTCGCGGATTTTCGCTTCAATACTGTCGGCGACCTCAGGATGCTCCCTCAGGTAGATCTTCACATTGTCGCGGCCCTGGCCGATGCGTTCATCGCCGATGGAGAACCAACTGCCGGACTTCTGGATGTAGCCCAGATCCACCGCGAGGTCCACCATCTCGCCGTACTTGGAAATGCCCTCGCCGTACATGATATCGAAGATTGCCTCCCGGAAGGGGGGTGCGACCTTATTTTTGATGACACGCGCACGGGTGCGGTTGCCGACGATGGTCGAGCCGTCCTTGATGGATTCGGTCTTGCGGATATCAATTCGGACGGAAGCGTAGAACTTCAGGGCATTGCCGCCTGTGGTCGTCTCCGGATTGCCGTACATGACGCCGATCTTCATGCGGATCTGGTTGATAAAGATGACCACGCAGTTGGTCTTGGAGATGCTGCCCGCCAGCTTCCGCAGCGCCTGCGACATCAGCCGGGCCTGCAGGCCCACGAACGCGTCGCCCAGTTCCCCCTCGATCTCGCTTCTCGGCGTCAGTGCCGCAACGGAGTCCACAACAATGGCGTCCACCGCGCCGGAACGGACCAGCGCATCGGTAATCTCCAGCGCCTGTTCGCCGGTATCCGGCTGGGAAACCAACATGGAGTCGATGTTTACGCCCAGCGCCGCCGCGTACTCCGGGTCCAGCGCATGCTCCGCGTCGATAAAGGCCACCTCGCCGCCCAGCTTCTGTGCGGAGGCCAGGATGTGCAGCGCCAGCGTCGTCTTGCCGGAGGACTCGGGGCCGTAAATCTCTATGATTCTGCCGCGGGGTACGCCACCGATGCCCAGCGCCGCGTCCAGCGCCAGAGAACCGGTGGGGATGGCAGCAACGTTCATGTCCGGGCGGTCACCCAGCCGCATGACCGCACCCTTGCCATAATTTTTCTCAATCTGCGCCAACGCTGTGTCCAACGCTTTTTTCTTATCCGACGCGGGAGCCGGCGCTTCGTAGGCTGGTTTCTTCGTTGCCATCGTTATCCCTCTCTTTTCTTTCGGGCAATTACCGCCCGCGTGATGTCCTGATTGTCCTTCTGATAGGAAAGAATCTCGTATCCGCCGTCCGTCAGAATCTGCGAGACCGCCGTCTCCTGCCCCATGCCGAATTCCAGACAGAGGTAACCCTCCTCCGCCAGAACGCGGGTATAGTTCTGCACGATAGCACGGTAAAACGTCAGGCCGTCCGGGCCGCCCCGCAGGGCCAGCTCAGGCTCAAACCGGCGGACCGATGGCGGCAGCGCCTCCATCTCCGCGTCCGTGACGTAGGGCGGGTTGGAGACCAGCAGATTGTAGTTGCGCAAAAATGCGGGCGCCTGCTGCAGCGCGTCGGCCTGCACGCAGTTGACGCGGGGACCGAAGTGCATGGCGGCGGCGTTCTGCCTGGCGATGTTCAGCGCCGGGACCGACACGTCGGCCAGCGTCACGCGGGCGTCCTTGACCCGCTTGGCAATGGCGAGGCCGATGCAGCCGGTACCGGTGCAGAGGTCCAGAATCCGTGGATTCTGCTCCAAAAACATGGTTTTTTTGATGGCCAGGTCCGTCACCGCCACGGTGTCGTCCCGGGGAATCAGCGTGTCCCGCGTGACCCGGAGGGTCATGCCGCAGAAGTCCCACTCTTCCAGAATATAGGGGAGCGGCTCACCGTCCGCGACCCGGCGCACACACTCGTCCAACTGTTCGCCGATCTCGTCGGAGGCATACAGCTCCCGGTCGGCCAGGATTTCCGCGGCGGACTTCCCGGAAATTTTGGAGAGAAGCTCCCGCGCCACCTGCGCCGCGCTCTGCCCCTCCGTGGGCAGCAGCGCCTTTCTGGCGTCCAGATAGAGGTCTGCGTAGCGTTTTACCATTGGTCCGCTCCCTCCTTCTCCGGGATGACCAGCCGCAGCGCCCGGATCGCAACCTCAATCATGGAATCGTCCGGCTCGTTCGTCGTAAAATTCTGGAACCACAGGCCCGGCTTGACCAGCACGCGGGTGAACGCGTTGTCGTGACGGCCCACGAAACGGTTGATCTCATAGGAGATGGCAACGACCACAGGCAGCAGCAGCAGCCGCAGCACCACGCGGAGCAGCGGGCTGGAGACGCGAATTACTGTGAATACCAGAATGGAGATCACCATGACCACAAAGAGAAAGCTGGTGCCGCAGCGGGGGTGGAACCGGCTCATACCCGCGACGTTCTCGACGGTCAGCTCCTGCCTGGCCTCGTAGCAGCGGATGGTCTTGTGCTCCGCGCCGTGGTAGGAAAATACCCGCTTCATATCCTTCATCTGGGAGATTGCGGCCAGATAGCCAACAAAGATGAGAATGCGCAGCACACCTTCCATCAGATTTCTGACAAGGTAGTTCGGAATGACGCCGGAGAGAAGCTCGAGAACGACCGCCGGCAGCAGAATAAAGATACCGACGGAGAACGCCACACCCAGCACCACCGCAAATGGCACCACCAGCTTTTGGAGCTTATCCTGACCGATATGCTTCTCCAGCCACCGGTCGAACCTGGAAGGCTCACTCTCTTCTTCCTCCGGGAAAAAATCTGCGGAATACATCAAGGCCTTAACGCCGCCGATCAGCGACGCAAAAAAGTTGACCACGCCGCGAATCAGGGGCCATCCCCAGACGGGGCATTTTTCCTTTGCGGGATGGAGTTCCTCCACCTTCTCTGCGAGGCCGTCCTGCGTGCGCACCACGATGGACTGCTTTTCCGGCCCACGCATCATGATGCCCTCGATCAGCGCCTGCCCGCCAATCATGGTCTTGAACTTTTCCTGGCAGGTGGTTTTTTTGCTTCTTTTCGCCATTGTTATCCCTCATCCATCGGCAACCGGACGTCCACCAGCGTGCCGCCGCCCTCCGCGTTGCTGAGGGTCAGCGTGCCGCCATGCAGGCGCACAATCTCGTCACAGACCGCCAGCCCGATGCCGTTGCCGCGAGCCTTGGAACTGCCCTTGTAAAACTTTGATTTGACCAGCGGCAGCTCGTCCTCGGGGATGCCGGGGCCGAAGTCGCGGATTCGAATGGACACCTGCTGGTCGATGCGCCTGATTTCAACCGTGATTTTTTTTCCGGAGCCGCCATGCTTCATGGCGTTGTCCAGCAGGTTGAAAAAGACCTGACGCAGACGCGACATGTCGCAGGTGATTTCCGGAATCTCGTCGTCGCTCTCGAGATACTGAAGCTCGATGCCCTCCTGCCTGAGCTTGCTGACGTACATGAAAATCGTGTCCTCCAACTCGGCGCGGACATCACATTTGGAAACGTTCAGCGTCAGCCTACCATCCTGAATCCTCGTGAATTCCAGTAGTTCCTCCACCATGCCGGTCAGCCGCCTGGCCTCGCCGAGCATGATGTTCATGCCGCGGCGGAAATCCTCCTGCGACATATTGGGGTCGTCCAGCAGCGTCTCACCCCATCCGGTGATGGCTGTCAGCGGCGTGCGCAGCTCATGAGAGACCGAGGAGACGAATTCCGACTGCATCCGCTCGGTCCTGCTGATGGCGTCTGACATCTCATTGATGGTCTCCGCCAGCTCGCCGATCTCGTCCTTGGAGATTTTTTGAATGTGGCTGCCATAGCTGCCGGCAGCAATCCGCTTGGCTGTGGCGGTGATCTCGGAAATCGGTTCCAGAATGGAACGGAGGAAGTAATTGCTGCCGAAGATCACGAACAGTGCAAAGGCCAGCCCGATCAGCACGATCATGGCCGTAATCATCAGAATCTGCCGGTCCGCCGCCCGCAGGCTGGTCACATACCGCAGTACGCCGATGACCTCCCCGTTGCTGTAGATCAGCGGCGCGGAGACCGCCATAATCCGTTCGCCGGTCTTTGGATTTTTGCCCGTATAGACCGCGGTCGCCTTTGTCTCCAGCGCGCTCGTGATGTCCGAGGTGTCCGGCGAGGTACCGGACCACTGGGCATAGGAGGAAGCCACCAGGTGGCCCGCCGTATCGATGAATTGCAGCTCCATGGTGTTATTATCTTCAAAATTCTGGGCAAAGGAGATGCAGGATTCATAGAATTCGTTGTAGCTCTGGGAGATATAGCTTTCAAAGAAGCTGTTTGTGGTGTTGGCCTTGGTCTCCATGCCGGAGCGCATATTGGAATAGTAGTAGGAGGCAACGAGCAGCGAGAAGATGATGACAAACGCGATGACGACCGCCAGAATAATGCTGATCGTGTTGAGGTACCAGCGGTTTTTGATACCCGCACCCAGCTTTCCGATCATACCTTGCCGCCTCCCTGGCACCGCGCCCTTTTCCTTCAGGCGCCCCACTTATAGCCAAAGCCCCAGACCGTCGTGATATAGGTCGGATTTGCCGTATCATCCTCGATCTTAATCCGCAGGCGACGAATGTTGACGTCCACGATCTTGAGCTCGCCGTCATAGTCGCGGCCCCAGACGGTAGTCAAAATGTCCTCTCGGGACAGCGCCCGGCCGGGATTCTGCATGAACAGCTTCATAATGGCATACTCCACCTGCGTCAGCTTAATCCGCAGCCCCGCCTTATCCAGCGTCCTGTTGCGGATATTCAGCGTAAAGGGGCCCTGCCGCATCTCCTCCGTGTCCACGGCGGTATCGCTGCCGACGCGGCGATAGAGCGCGTCGATCCGGGCAGTCAGCTCCGCGGGTGAGAACGGCTTGGTCATATAGTCGTCCGCCCCGGTCATGAGGCCCGTCACCTTATCCATTTCCTGGCTGCGCGCTGTCAGCATGATAATGCCGATCTGCTTGTTGGTTGTCCGAATGCTGCGGCAAACCTCAAAGCCGTCGATGTCCGGCAGCATCACATCCAGAATCGCGACGCCGATGTCCGGATTCTTCTCCAAAAGATCCAGCGCCTCTTTGCCGGCGCCGGCCTCGATGACGTCGTAACCGGCGCGCTTCAGGTTGATGACCACAAAGCTGCGGATATTCACCTCGTCCTCCAGGATCAGTACTTTTTTCATCTTCCTCGTCTCCTCTACATTTCACCGGAGTTCCAATCCACATGGATAAAATCGAATCGTTCCTTCAAAAGTTCCTCGGTCAAACCGTCAGCCAGACCGCCGCTGCCCAGCGATGCCGCATAGGACACCTCGTTTTTTTCCGCGAGCAGGAAACGGCCGTCTGCCTGAGCCAGCGTTTCCCGGTCGTCGCCGGAGAAGAGGTACAGCGAGAAAAGCTCCTCCTCCTCCTGCCCGTAGCCCTTCCATTTCGAAAAGGTGTAAGCAGTTCCGCCGTCCACATCCGACCGCGCGATGGTGACGCTGCCTTCCCACTTCTCATCGAGCGCCACATAAAAGCCGGCGGAATAGTCGTGGTAGGTCAGTTCCTTATACTGCTTTGTCCCGTCAAGCCCGAGATTGAACCAGTGGATCAGCCGGAAGGCGTCGGCGTCGCCCGTCTCCGCAAGATCCGGCGGCGTTTCCACATCCGGCAGCTCGATCAGACCGTCGTCGTCAATATCCGTGGCGTAGGCGAAATAACCGCGCACGGTAGCGCTGCCGACAGCCTTGGTAGGTTCGATTTTCTGAAGCGCACCGTCTCGGATGGCGAACACGTCCGTGGCGATCAGATTTTCCTCCTGCGCGCCGGAGACAAAGACCGCGGGGGTGCCCGCCTCCGTATAGCCGGCGATCATCTGCTTGATGGAATCCACGCCGTCGCTCAGACTGAGCTCCGGGTCCCGGGAGATGACGCCGCTCTGATACCGATACAGCTCCACGGCTCCGACCTGGGACTCGGTGTCAAACCGGACCAGGAACAGATCGGTCCGTCCATCACCGTCCATATCGCAGGAAATATAGGCGGAATAGTTGGCGGAGAGCAGCTCAACGGTGCTGTTTTCCCGCAGAGAATAGACGCTCATGGACTTCTGCACCTGATTGCTGATGCTTCTGCCCACCACGATTTCCATGCCCGGGGAGCCATCCATCTGGATGCAGCGGACGCTGTCAAAGCTGGCGCCGTCGCCCTCGATGGTGGATGCGAGATAAAAGCTGTTGTCCTGCTGCTTGAAGATGAAGATTTTCAGCGGGCGTTCCCCCTCGTCCTTGGCGAAGACAATGGCCTCGTTCTTCCCATCTCCGTCCAGATCCTCCATCTGCAGCGGCTGGCGGTTTTCGCCGCTGGTCGGCGCACTATAGCTGACCGTCCCGGTGACCACCTTTTCAATTTCAGCCTGTAGGTTGTAGTATGAGTCCGACTGCTGCGGCAGCGCGTACAGCTCATCCGGCGACCGCATCAGGCAGCCGCTGAGGCAGCAGCAGCAAAACAGGACGAGAAGACAGACCATCGTCTGACGAGCCGTCTGGGATTGACGCATTCCGTCCTCCCTCCTTTCATAATCTGAAATATTATAGCATATTTTTCGCGGTTTGTGTACCCCGGGATACTATTTTAGCACCACGTTTCCATGGCCCAACACATGCCGCAGCTCTGCCAGCATTTCCTCCACAGGGTCGCAGAGAGCCCCCTGCCGCCGGCCCGAATCGGCGCTGTACAAAACCGTCTGCACGCTGCCCGGGAACATGGCAAGAATGGCCCGCGTCTTGCGTGCCTCTGTTCCGTCCTCCCGCGGCAGCTTCAGATACAGCCGTCCGGCTTGGGGTTCCGGCACATCCTGCGGATTCGGCGCGTCCTGGCGCTCACCGCCGATGGGACGCACCTGGTTTACCACGATCTGCGGTTCCTTTTCGTCGCGGACGGAGATCCGCCCTGTCAAAATCACCGGCATTCCCTCCTGGAGCAGCCTGCCGTATTGGCTGAGCACGTTGGAGAAGACCAGCGTCTCCATCGTGCCGGTGTCGTCCTCCAGCGTCACATAGGCCATGATGGAATTGTTCCGCGTGCTCTTCTGGCGGAGCTTTTCTATCATTCCGGCCACAGATACGGTCTGCTCGTCGTGAAAACGTCCGTCCTCCCCGGCAAAGCTGCCCAACAGCTCGCCGATGGGCGTGACGCTGCCGCGGGGCAGCAGCGGACGGTAGTCGTCCATGGGGTGACCGGAGAGATAGAGCCCCGTAGTCTCCTTCTCCATTGCCATCAGATCCTGCCTGCGCAGCTCCGGAATGTCCGGAACCTCGACGGCCGGGGCGCTGTGCGCGGACTCCAGGTCGAAAAAGCCCACCTGTCCGTCCACATTCCGCCGCTTCGCCTCCGCGACGGAATCCATGACCACGTCGTAAATCCGCAGCAGTTGGGACCGCTTCAGGGAAAGGCAATCCAGCGCGCCGCACTTAATCAGGTTTTCCATGGCCCGCTTGTTGAGGTCCATGCCGCAGGTTCGCTCGCACAGATCTTCCAGCGAGAGATAGGGCCCTCCAGCCTCCCGCTCGTCGATGACCTGCCGGATCAGTCCCCTGCCGATGTTCTTCACTGCCGCCAGGCCGAAGCGGATGCCGCCCGATACCGGCGTGAAGTTGTCCTCGGACTCGTTGAGGTCCGGCGGCAGCAGTGCAATCCCCATCTCTTTACAGGCGGCGATATAGCCGGCAATTTTGGCGGCGCTGTCCTGCACCGAGGTCATCAGCGCGGCCATATACTCCTTGGGGTAATGGCACTTGAGATAGGCCGTGTCATAGGCCACCTTGGCATAGCAGACCGCATGGGCCTTGTTAAAGGCGTAGTTGGCAAAGTCCAGGATCTCGTCGTAGATGGCCTGCGCCGCCTCCTCGGAGACGCCGTTTTTGACCGCGCCCGGAATCCCGCGCGCCGGATCACCGTAGACGAATGCCTTGCGCTCCGCCACGATGACCTGCTGCTTCTTCTTGGAAATCGCGCGCCGCATGTTGTCGGACTGGCCCAGTGTATACCCGCCCAGACGGCGGAAAATCTCGATAACCTGTTCCTGGTAGACGATGCAGCCGTAAGTGACGGAGAGAATCGGCTCCAGCTGGGGCGTTTGATAGGTGATAAGGCTGGGACTCAGCTTGTTTGAAATAAAGCGGGGGATCGACTCCATGGGGCCGGGTCGGTACAGGGCCACGATGGCCGTCAGATCCTCGATGGAGCTGGGCTTCATCTGGGTGCAGACCGCCGTGATCCCGGCGGACTCCAGTTGGAACACGCCGGAAGTCTTTCCCTCGCCCAGCATTTTATAGGTGGCTGGGTCTGTCAGCGAAATGGTCTCCATGGAAAAGCCCGGCTCGCGGCGGCGAATTTCCCGGACGGCCTCGTCGATCACCGTCAGGTTCCGCAGCCCGAGGAAATCCATCTTGAGCAGGCCCAGCTCCTCGATGGTGGTCATGGTGAACTGCGTCACGACGGTATCATCGTTCCGGGAGAGCGGCACATAGTCATAGACAGGCCGCTTCGTGATGACCACGCCGGCGGCATGGGTCGAGGTGTTGCGCGGCATGCCCTCCAGCGCCCGGGCGGTGTCGAACAGGCTCTTCACCCGTTCGTCTCCCCGAACCTTTTCGCGGAGCTGCGATGAGACCTTCAGCGCCTCCTCCAGCGTCATATGGGGCGTGCCGGGGATCAGTTTCGCCACGGCGTCGGTCTCCGCGTAGGTGAAGTTCATGGCGCGGCCCACGTCGCGGATCGCTGCACGGGCCGCCAGCGTGCCAAACGTGACGATCTGCGCCACATGATCGGCGCCGTACTTCTTCATGACGTAGTCGATGACCTCGCCGCGCCGGGACTGGCAAAAATCGATGTCGATATCGGGCATACTGACCCGCTCCGGGTTCAGGAAGCGTTCAAAATATAGGTTATATTGCATAGGGTCCAAATCGGTGATTTTCAGGCAGTAAGACACCATGGACCCCGCCGCGGAGCCTCTGCCCGGACCCACGGGGATGCCGGCGTTCCTGGCGAAGGTCACGAAGTCGGAGACGATGAGAAAATAGTCCACATAGCCCATCTTTTCGATCATGGACATCTCGTATTCCAGCCGCTCCCCATGGCTTTCCGGCGGATTCTGATACCGCTCCGCGAAGCCCTTCCGACAGAGTTCCTGAAAATAGGACACGCCGCCGCAGCCCTGTGGGTGCTTGAACTCCGGCAGATGGTAGGTGCCGAATTCGATTTCCAGATTGCACCGCGCGGCGATGGCCGCCGTGTTGTCATATGCCTCCGGCACATTCGGAAACAGCGCGCGCATCTCTTCCTCGGATTTGAGGTAAAATTCGTCCGTGGCAAAGCGCAGCCGGTTCGGATCGTCCACGGTCTTCGCCGTCTGGATGCAGAGCAGGACGTCCTGAATCCGGCTGTCCTCTTTGGTCAGGTAGTGGGCGTCGTTGGTGACCACCAGCGGCAGACCGGTGTCCCGGGACAGACGCAGGATGCCGCTGTTCACAGTCTTTTGTTCCTCGATGCCGTGGTCCTGGAGCTCTAGATAGAAGTTGTCCTTCCCAAAAATTTCCGAAAGCGTCAGCGCCTCCTGCTTCGCGCCGTCGTAATCGTCCTGCAGCAGCTTTCTTGGAATCGCGCCCGCCAGACAGGCCGACAGGGCAATCAGCCCGCCTGCATGCTGCCGCAGCAGGTCCAGGTCTACCCTGGGCTTGCCGTAAAAGCCGTGCAGAAACGCCATGGAAACCATGTAGCTGAGGTTCCGGTAGCCCTCCTCGTTTTGACACAGCAGCACCAGATGGTGCGCTTCGTTGTCGATGCCGTGAACGCGGTCCTGCATGGTTCTGGGCGCGACGTAGACCTCGCAGCCCAGGATGGGCTTGATTCCGGCGGCTCTGGCAGCCTTATAAAAATCGATGACGCCGTACATGACGCCGTGGTCCGTGATGGCCACAGCCTCCTGCCCCAGCGCCTTGGCCCGCTCGACCAGCGCGCCGATCCGGCACGCTCCGTCCAGCAGGCTGTATTCCGTATGCACATGCAGATGGACGAACGCCATAGCCTTACTCCTTTGCAAGCTCAATGAGCTTGCGCATTCTGTGATTCATCGCCGATTTGGTCACCGGCGGATCGGTCAGCTCGGAGAGCTCCGTCAGGGTTGCCTCGGGATTGTCCTGCCGCAGCGCGGCGGTCTCCCGCAGTTTCTGCGGCAGATTTTCCATCTTCCCGGCGCGCTCCAGCAGACGGATGGCCGCGAGCTGCTCCTGCGCCGCGTCCACCACCTTGGTCAGGTTGGCGGTCTCGCAGTTGACGCGGCGGTTGACGCCGTTAATCAGTTCCTTCTCAACCTTGGCCTCCATAATGCCCATCGCGCAGACCGGCGCGCCGACTGCCGTCAAAAAATCCTCAATGCTGTCGGACTGTTTAAAATAGAGTACGATACAGCCCGCCCGCTCTGTCTCCTTGGGAGAGAGGTCCAGCTCCCGCATCAGCGCATGGGTCTCCCGCCCGACCTTGTAGTGGGTAGTGGAAAGCTCCAGATGATACCGCTTTTCCGGGTCGGTCACGGAGCCGCCCGCGAGAAACGCGCCGCGCAGGAAGGCATAGACACAGCACTCGTTTTCCAGCACGCCATAGTTGACATGCAGAGCCGGGTCGCCCTCCGGGGAAAAGCCGAATGCCTCGTGAATTTTTTGCAGCTTTTCCCGGTCGGTGACCTGGAATACCAGCTTCCCCCGCCCGTCTGAAGGCGTCTGGTCAAAGGAGAGGCCAAAGGCTTTTTTGAAGAGCCGCGGCAGCCGCGCGGCAAAGTCCGCGCTCTCCGTTACAACCCGGACCAGCCCGCTCTGAAAAGTGTTACAATACAGAAGAATGCCGAAGCACTCGGACACCGCGCAGCATTTTCGCGCGATGGGTTGGCGGCACAGTTCCGCCTTGGCATTGGAGGAAAAAGACACAGTCAGCATTCCCTTCTCTTTTTTTCGAATACTTCCATGATCGCGGCAGACAACTTCTCCGCGTCGTGCCGCGCGAATCGGGAATGGGCGGTCAGCGGCTTTTCCACCACCTCGATGCCCAGCGCCTCGATCTCCTCGCGGCACAGCCGAATTGGCTCGCTATCCTCCCGGCGGTAGGCCTCCGCCACCCCGGGATCGACCGAAGCGCTGTTGGCAATGCAGACGTCCACAAGCCCGGGCGCGGCGTGGGCACAGAACGCCTTCAGGTGGTCGATGCCCGTATACCCCTCCGTTTCGCCGTCCTGCGTCATGACATTCATGATAAAAAGCTTCAGCGCGCGCGAGGCGGCCACGGCTTCGGTAATGCCCTCCACCAGGAAGTTCGGGATGATGCTGGTGTAGAGGCTGCCCGGGCCGATCACGATGAGGTCGGCGTTCAGAATCTCCTGCACGCTGTCGCCCAGCGCCTTTGGGCGGCGCGGCACCAGCCGTACCTCCCTGATTCTGCAATTGTTGACCTTCTTGTCGTAATAGATCTTGCTCTCACCCAGCGTCGTGCGGCCGTTTTCGAACTCCGCCTCCAAAAAGATGCTCTCGTCGGTCACAGGCAACACCTTACCGGTCACGGCAAGCAGCTCGCAGAGCTGGCGCACCGCCTCTTCGAAGCTGCCGCAGATCTCGGACATGGCGGCCAGCAACAGATTGCCCATGCTCTGCCCGCCAAGAGAGCCTGTGGAAAACCGGTAGGTCATCAATTTCTCGAGCATCGGCTCCGCGTTGGAAAGCGCCATGATGCAGTTGCGAATATCGCCGGGCGGCAGGATGCCGAGGTCCTCACGCAGCACGCCGGAACCGCCGCCATCGTCGGAGACCGCAACGATACCGGTCAGTTGGGTCGTATAGCGTTTGAGGCCGCGCAAAACCGTTGACTGGCCGTGCCCACCGCCGATGGCCACGATCCGCGGCTCCCGCTGCCGGGGAACATAGACCTTTGTCTCCGATTCATAATGATAAAGTGGCTGCGCACCGATCAGTTTTGACATATTCTGTCACCTTCTGCCCATATCCCGGTGGCTGACGGCCGTGGCAAATCCTCGTTTTGAAACGAACTCACCCAGCTCCTTGGCGATGGCCACGGAGCGGTGCTGACCGCCGGTACAGCCCACGGCGATCGTCAGGTTCGTCTTTCCTTCCTCCATGTGGAGCGGCAGGGAAAACGCCAGCAGATCCTCCAGTTTCCCCACATAGTCCTTGGTCTGCTGATAGGAGAACACAAAGTCCCGCACATCCTGATCGAGTCCGGTCTTATGCCGCATTTCCTCAATATAATAGGGGTTCGGCAGGAACCGCACGTCAAACACCAGATCGGCGTCCATGGGCAGGCCGAACTTGAAGCCGAAGGAGATGATCTTCACCGCCATACTGTGCTCCCGGGCCACGCTGCCCTCAAAGAGACGGATCATCTCGCAGCGCAGCTTTCCAGCGGTAAGCGTCGAGGTGTCGATGATATAGGCGGCGCGGTTCCGCACCGGCTCGAGCAGCTGACGTTCCCGCTCCACCGCCTGCAACAGCGTTGAGCCGTCCCGCATCAGGGGGTGCATGCGCCGGGTTTCCTTGAATCTGGAGATCAAAACCTCGGTAGAGGCCTCAAAAAAGAGAATCGTATACTCGCACTTCATGGCGTCCAACCGGTCCAGCGCCCGGAACAGACCGTCGAAGGTCAGACTGCCGCGCACATCCGTCACCAGCGCCACGCGCTCGTAGCGCCCCTTGGTAGCAAGGCAGATCTGGGCAAACTGCGGAATCAGATCCACCGGCATATTGTCCACGCAATAAAACCCAATGTCCTCCAATGTCCTGCTGGCGCGGCTTTTTCCCGCGCCGGACAGGCCGGAAATAATCACAAAATCCATATTTTACCCTCGAAAGAGCCGGATTTCCGGCTCCAGCTCCACGCCGGACGTCTCCAGCACCCGCTTCTGCACCTGCTCCACCAGACTTAACACATCCTTTGCCGTAGCGCCGCCCAAATTGACGAGAAAGCCCGCATGTTTTTCAGACACCGCGGCGCCGCCGACGCGGAACCCTTTGAGTCCCGCCTCCTCGATGAGCGCGGCGGCATAGTGCCCCTCCGGCCGTTTGAAAGCCGACCCGGCCGAGGGCAGCTCCAGCGGCTGCTTCTCCCGCCGCCGCTGGGAAAAGTCCTGCATTTTGGCGCGAATCTCCTCGTGGCTCCCCTTTTGCAGCGCGAACACCGTAGAGAGAATCATCCCATCCATGTTCTGGAACGCGCTGCCGCGGTAGTGAAAGCCCTGTTCTCCCCCCACATAGTCCCGCGGCGTACCGTCCCCGGTCAGCGTCGCGGTTTTCTCGGCCGTCTGCCGGATCTCGCCGCCGTAGGCGCCGGCATTCATATAGACGCCGCCGCCGACGCTTCCGGGAATCCCCTGGGCAAACTCCAGGCCCGCAAGGTCCAGCGAGGCGGCCAGCAGCGAGAGCTTCGCCAGGGTCGCGCCGCATTCCGCCTCGATGTGCGTATCATCTACCTGCCGCAGCGCGCCGAGGCCGTCCCGTGTCTCGATCACGACGCCGCGCAGGCCCTCGTCCGGGATCAGCACATTGGTGCACGCGCCCAGAACCAGCGGACGCACGCCAAGTTCCCGCAGGGCAAGCCAGGCGGCCCGCAGCTCCGCGGCGGATTTCGGCAGCAGCATGACGTCACAGGGCCCGCCGATGCGGAAGGAGGTGCGCTCCTTCATGGAAACCTGCTCATTTATTTGCAATTCCGGGAGCTTTTCCCGAAAATATCGAAGAATATCAGAATTTTGACTCATAAACGCCTCCGGGTGGATAGTACTTGTTATTATATCAGTTTTGTAACCATTTGGCAATACATCCGATAAGTTTGCTTTTCTTCCTCATTTGGGAAACCGCCGTCCGTGATTGCTCCTTTTCTGCAAAGAAAGCGAACCAAAAAAACAGGAACCGATTAAAAAAGGAAGCAAGATCGAAAAACTTATGCTATAATAGCCAAAACGCGACGCAGATGCGCAGCCCGCGGGTTCCGTGGAGTACGCGGCGCACGTATGCGCCGCCGGTCGTTTGGACGGTTCCACGCGGTTGACGGCAGAGACGTACTCTACCGCCTGTTTTTTTCAGGAGGATTGTCATGTATCAGGACATCATCACATTTTTCCGCGACTTCAATACGGTGTCCATTATCGTCAGAATGCTGGTCGCCACGCTCATGGGCGGCGTCATTGGCATGGAGCGCGGCCGGCACGGCCGTGCCGCCGGACTCCGGACCCATGTGCTGGTCTGCCTCGGCGCAGCGATCACCGCCATTGTAGGCCTCTACACCACAGAGACGCTCGGCTATTCGAGCGATCCGCTTCGGGTCGGCGCCCAGGTGATGTCCGGCATCGGCTTTCTGGGCGTCGGCTCCATCCTGATCGTCGGCAAAAGTCAGATCCGTGGACTGACCACAGCGGCGGGCCTCTGGGTGACCGCAGCCATCGGCCTGGCGGCCGGCATCGGCTACATTGAGATCACGCTGGCAGGCACGCTCATCGTATTCTTCACCATGACTTTTCTGACCAAGCTGGAGGCCTCCTCGCGCTTCGAAAGCAACTTTGAGCATTATTACATTGAACTGAGCAGCGTGGACCGCGCGGCGGCGCTGATTGAAGAGCTGCGGGACCGTACCGGCGCCACGGAAACGGAAATTACCAGGGCCCGCAGCGGCATTGCGGGACATATTGGCCTTGAGGTAATAGCGCCGTTGGCCGCGAAGGGGCATAGTATGGAAGCGGAGATCGCCGACCTGCAATCGCGGGATTTTGTGGTGGTCGCCGTCAAGTCTTATTAAAGAAGGTGTAACCTTGCGCTTTTTTGGACATTTGAAAACGGTAACCAGACATCGCTTTCTGGTGATGAAAGGTTGTTTTCAGGTGGGGCTCTACTGGCAGGGCCTGACCCATGATCTGTCGAAGTTTTCTCCGGCGGAATTCTGGCCCGGCGTGCGATACTATCAGGGAACACGCAGCCCAAACGTCCGCGAGCGGGAGGAAAACGGATACTCTCTTGCCTGGATGCACCACAAGGGCCGCAACCGGCATCATTTTGAATATTGGACCGATCTGATCCCCGGCACGCGGACCTATGGCCCCGTGCCGATGCCGAACCGTTATCTTGCGGAGATGTTTCTGGATCGGGTCGCCGCCTGCAAGACCTATCAGGGCACGGCCTATACGGACGCCTCCGCGCTCGAATATTTCGACCGCGCGCGGGAAACCTCCCTGATTCATCCGGAGACGCTGCGCAAGCTCCGGTTTCTTCTGACGATGCTCCGCGACCGCGGCGAGCAGGAGACCTACCGCTTTCTCCGAGAGACGGTCGTCCCGGGCAAACCCTTCGCGGAGGAAGCCGCAAAATAATGCCCCGGCGCTGCGGCGCAATTGAAACAGGTAGGGCGGCTTGCCTGCAAGCCGCCCTAGTCCTCGGAGACATGCCGAGGGACGCGGCGGGATGCGGGTATCCCGCCCTACCGTAATGGTTCCCTGCCTATTTCCCCGGAATTTTCCGCAATTCACTCAAAGCTGCACCCAATTCGACGTTCGTCATGCTTCTTCAGGCGCGGATGCCTGCGCTTCGGCAAAACCAATCGCGTCACAGCCCCTTCGCCGTTCCGAAGTATTCCTCCACGAAATCGACCTGCTTTACCTGAAATTCCCGGCCGTTCAGTGGTTCCAGACAGCCCGCGTCGCTCGTAAAGCAGAAGCGCAGCTTGTAGGCGTAAAGCGCCTGATTGGTCTTTTCATAGCGTTTGTCCAGCTTGCCGTATTTTCCGTCCCCCAGCAGCGGATGCCCGGCGGCAGCCATCATGGCGCGAATCTGGTGCGTCCGCCCGGTGACCAGCTCGCATTCCACGAGGGAGAGGTCGTTCCGGACCTCCAGCGTTTTGTAGAGCGTCACGGCGGTTTTGGAGCCTGGCTGCGGGATTTTCGTAACGTAGACGCGGTTTTCCTTCGCGTCCTTGAACAGGTACCCCTCCAGCCGTCCCGCTCTGGGCGACGGCGTCCCATGGACAATGCAAAGATATTTTTTCTCCAACTCGCGGTCCTTGATCTTCTGGTTCATCGTCCGCAGCGCCTCCGCGTTTTTCGCCGCGATGACGATCCCGCCGGTGTTGCGGTCAATGCGGTTGCAAAGGGCGGGAGCGAACGCGTTTTCCTCACGCGGCCGCCACTCCCCTTTCCCATAGAGATAGGCCTGGATGTGGTCGATGAGCGTCTTGCCGTATTCCGCGCCGTCGTGGGGATGTACGGCAAGCCCCGGGCGCTTGTCCACCAGCAGAATATTTTCATCTTCGTAGACAATATGCAGCTTCGGGGCGGCAACCTTCAGGTAGGCGTTTCCCTCCCGCGGGCGTTCAAAAAACTCATCGTTCAGATACATCTGGACGATGCTGCCCTCCTGCAGCCGGGTGTCCCGGTCTGCGCGCTTACCGTCCACCTTGATCCGCTTCAGCCGGATATACTTTTGGGCCAGCGACGCGGGGAGGAGCGGCACAGTTTTGGCCAGGAAGCGGTCCAACCGCTGCCCGCCGTCGTTTTTTTGTATCAAAAATTCCTTCATATGGTCGCCTTCCCTTCGTCTTTACTATGGCGGGCGGATACAAAAAAGTCAACTGGTTTTTTGTGCGCCGCCGGAAAGACGCCAAATGTGCCTGAAAAGCGGAAGTTTTTTGAAAAAGTATTTGACAACCAGCGACTGATCCACTATAATAATCGATGCGTGATTACGGCGAGGAGAGAACTATGCTGTTAAATCTGTCTAAAATTGTAGGCTGTCCCGGCATGGTCCCCTTCGAAACGGCTCTGGACCTGAGCGACCTTTCTTTTGGCGACTGTCACCCCGCTCGGGTGCCGGTTCTGGCAAAAGGAACCGTTCGGAACAGTGCCGGTGTGCTTCTTCTTCGCGGCACGGTAGAGACAACGCTGCATGGCGTCTGCGACCGCTGCCTGAAGCCGTTTGAAAGGTTCGTATCCTATCCGCTGGAGGCGGTGCTGGTCAAGGAGCTGGAGAACGAGAAGGATGAAAACGAATGGGTCTTTCTGCTGCAAAACGATTGCGCTGACCTGACTGATATCATCAGGACTACGTTCGTGCTGAACATGGATTCACGGCTGCTTTGCAGAGAAGACTGCAAGGGCCTTTGCTTCCGGTGCGGCAAGGATTTGAACGATGGACCTTGCGATTGTCAGCCTGAGGCCGACCCCCGACTGGCGGTGTTGCAGAAGCTGCTAACGGGAAAGAATCCGTAGTATTATGAGTATATGCCGCCAGGCATTTTTACCAAGGAGGTGTCATCATGGCTGTTCCAAAGTGTAAAGTATCCAAGGCAAGACGCGATAAGAGACGTAGTTCCCACTGGAAAGTGTCCGCTCCCGGTTTTGTTGCCTGCCCCAAGTGCGGTGAACCCGTCATGCCCCACAGAGCATGCAAAGCTTGCGGTACCTACAACGGCCGCGAGGTTATCGCGGCGGAGAAAAACTGACAAGGTGAGAGGAAGGCTCGTCCTTCCTCTTTTCTTGTATCAAAATTCAAATATCCGCCTATTCTTCTCTAAAAGGAGGCGTTTTATTATGGCAAAACCTCTGGTTGCCATCGTGGGCAGGCCCAATGTGGGCAAGTCCATGCTGTTCAATAAGCTGACTGGCCAGCGAACCGCCATTGTCGAGGATTCGCCGGGCGTGACCCGGGATCGGATTTACGGCGACTGCGAGTGGAATGGCCGCGAATTTTCTCTGATCGACACCGGTGGCATTGAGCCGGCCGCCGATTCGGAAATTTTGCTTTTCATGCGCCGGCAGGCCGAAATCGCCATTGAAACCGCAGACGTCATCGTCATGGTGACCGATGTCCGCATCGGCGTCACGGCGGCCGACCAGGAGGTGGCCGCGCTGCTGCTGCGCAGCAAAAAGCCGGTCTGCCTGGCCGTCAACAAGTGCGACAGCATCGGCCCGGTCAACCCCGATATTTACGAGTTTTACGCCCTTGGACTCGGCGACCCCATCGAGGTCTCCGCGGTTCACGGTCATGGCACCGGCGATCTGCTGGATTTCTGCACGGCTCACTTCCCGCCAAAATCCGATGAGGAAAATGACGAGGATACCATCAAGGTTGCCATCGTCGGCAAGCCCAACGTCGGCAAATCCAGTCTGCTCAACCGCATTCTCGGCATTGAGCGCGTCATTGTCTCTGAAGTGGCGGGTACCACCCGCGACGCCATCGACAGCAAGTTTGAAAATCAGTACGGAACCTACTGCTTCATCGACACGGCGGGAATGCGCCGCAAGTCCCGCGTGGACGAAGCCATCGAACGATACAGCAACATGCGCGCCGTGTCCGCCATTGAACGGGCGGACGTATGCCTGATCCTGATCGATGCCTGCGAAGGCGTGACTGAGCAGGACACCAAAATCGCCGGACTGGCCCACGAGGCCGGAAAGGCCTCCATCATCGTGGTCAACAAATGGGACCTGGTGGAAAAAGAAACCAACACCATGGACAAGATGACAGAGGATATCCGTCGGGATCTGAGCTTCATGCCTTATGCACCGGTACTGTTTCTCTCCGCGCTGACGGGTCAGCGGGTGGACAAGCTCTACGAGATGATTAATATGGTGAACAGGCAGAGCTGCATGCGAATCACCACCGGTATGCTCAACAATATTCTGGCCGACGCGACCGCACGGGTGCAGCCGCCCACCGACAAGGGCAGGCGGCTCAAAATCTATTATATGACGCAGATTTCCGTCAAACCGCCCCACTTTGTGGTGTTCTGTAATGACGCGCGTCTGTTCCACTTCTCCTACCAGCGTTATCTGGAAAATCAGATCCGCGCCGTGTTCGGCCTGCAGGGGACGCCCATTGTGTTAACGATCCGGCAAAAAGGCGATCAGGAAGACAACTGATGGGCGGCGGGAACTACACCTATATTCTCGAGTGTGCCGACGGCAGCCTCTACACCGGCTGGACCAACGACCTGGCAAAACGACTGGCGGCCCACAATCGTGGGGCCGCCAGTAAATACACGCGCCCAAGACGCCCGGTCACGCTCTTTTATTATGAGGAGTACCAGACGAAGGAAGAGGCGATGCGCCGCGAGGTCGCCATCAAACGGCTGACGCGCCAGGAAAAGCTGGCGCTCCGGCCCGACGAGTGTCGCAAAGGTGAACCAGTGCTCAAATAGCGAGGTCTCAGACAGTCCGCCGGGAGGCGGGCTGTTTTTTGCGCAGGACCAGCATGACAATCGCGGCGCCAACACAGGCAAACAGAAACCCTGTGAACGTCATCGCGCGTACAGAAAAGTTCTGGATCAGCCGACCACCCAGATAGTTGCCGAGGCTGGTCCCCAGGGTGAAAATGGCAACGGAGACGGACTGTCCCTTTACCATATCGCTTTCCGCGATTTCCTCGCTGGAAAAGAGCACGATGGACGGCGCGTAGAGGCCGTAGGTGACGGCTTGCAGCAACTGAGCCAGATACACGAACATTACGCTGGAGGCCAGATGAAACAGGAGTGCCTTGACGACAAAGCAGACCGCAGTGACCTTCAGCCAGCCGCATGTGCTGAGCAGACGGCGAAATCGGTCGTAGAACAAGATCGCGAAAAACTCGGCGATATTGGCAATTAACAGCGCAGTGCCGACACTGGAACTGCCACCGCCAACGCGCTCCATCATATTGATGAGATAGGTTTCCGTCATCATATGGAAGGTTGCGACAAAGAAGAAGCCCACTAGCACCAGCGTATAGCGGCCATAACGGTGCAGAAACTGCGGCAGCGAACAGGGCTGGGTGTTTTGCCTGACAGCCCCGCCGGGCCGCATCCGTGGGAGCAAAAAAAGCGCGCAGAGCAGCAGCGCGAGAAACGCAGCGCAAACCAGCATCAGACTGTCCACGCCACAGAGGTCCGCGGCATAGCCGACGCCGAACGAAGTCAGCGCAAAAAGAAGCGTGCCGACAGCCCGCGAAATCCCAAAATTCAGCGGAATCCCATGATGCTGGCAATAGTCCGCGACGGAATTGATGAGCGGCTCCAGCAGATGCACCAGAATGGAGGCCACGAAAAACGTCATGAGCAGCGCACTGCCCGTGAACCGAAAAAACGACATGGCGCAAACGCCCAGAAGCGCCAGACCCGCGATCAGCAGCAGATAGGACCGCAGCGAGACGCGGGTCGACCGGTCCACCGCCGACGCCAGCACCGGCTGGATCAGGGCCGAGACAATGGTAATCAGCGCAAGCAGCACGCCGATTTCAGACGTGCGATACCCCTTCCCCTGCAGGTAGACCGCCGCAAACGTGACGATGGGACAGAGCGCAGCCCAGAAAAAGCCGTGAACGCCGGCATATCTGGCCGTGATGGATTTTTTTTGTTCCATCGCAACATAACCTCCCCGGAAAAGAAAAAAGACAGGCGCAAAGCCTGCCTCTTTCGGGTTTTTTCAAGCATCAGACAGCGCGTTCAACCTTACCGGAACGCAAACATCTCGTACAGACGTAAACATGGCGCGGAGTACCGTCAACAACTGCCTTCACGCGCTTCACATTGGGCTTCCAGGTTCGATTGGAACGCCTGTGGGAATGGGAGACCTTGATGCCAAACGTCACACCTTTGCCGCAAATATCGCACTTTGCCATTTGCTGCACCTCCTCGCCATAACAAAATCTTGGAACGATAGCGTCTAACACGCCGAAAAACATCATACCAAATATCGGCACAAATTGCAAGAGGAAAAAACATATTTTAAAAAAGAATTTGGATTGATAATCGAAGCCGGGTGCCATATAATGAGGTTAACACATCGGGGAGGGTTCGCAATGATCTGCACCTATAGCGTTCCGCTGAAAAAACTCGCGGAGGAATTTCACCTTCAACCTGTATCTTTATCCACGGATTATGAAAAAATTCACATCACGGTGGAGGACGTCAGCCGCCCCGGGCTGCAAATGGCCGGATTTTTCGACCACTTCGAGCCAATGCGGCTGCAGATCATCGGCACCGTCGAGTCCACCTATTTGCATAAGCTCTCGTCGGAAGAGCGGTTCGGCATTTTCGACCAGTTTTTCACCTACCGCATTCCCGCGCTGATCGTGGCGCGGAATCTGGACATTGTGCCGGAATGCCTGGAAATGGCCATGCGCTACGACGTCACCGTACTCCGCTGCGCCGAAACAACTTCCTCCCTGATTTCCAGTCTGATCGCCTACCTGCGGCAGGAGTTGGCCCCGCGTATCACGCGTCACGGTGTCCTGGTGGACGTCTACGGCGAGGGAATCCTGCTCTACGGTGACAGCGGCATTGGTAAGTCCGAGGCCGCCATCGAGCTCGTCAAGCGCGGACACCGGCTGATCGCCGACGACGCGGTGGAAATTCGAAAGGTCTCCGACGCGGTGCTGAGCGGCTCTGCGCCGGAGATGATCCGGCACTACATCGAGCTGCGCGGCATCGGCGTCATCAACGTAGCCAAGCTGTTCGGCATGGGCGCGGTCCGCGACAGCGCGGAGATCGATCTGCTCATCAGCATCGTGCCCTGGAGCCAAGGGGCCAGCTATGACCGAATGGGCCTCGAAAACCAATATACGGATATTCTCGGAGTGCAGGTGCCGTCCATCACGGTCCCGGTAACGCCGGGCCGAAACCTCGCGGTCATCATCGAGGTGGCGGCCATGAACAACCGGCAAAAGAAGATGGGCTACAACGCCGCCGAGGAATTCACGGAACAGATCAATCGGCACTTCGACACAGAAGCATCCAAAATGCTCTGATCCCATTCCTGCTTGCAACCGCAGCGCGCTTGGCGGCGCGTGCTATGTTCGCGCTTTCAGAAGCGCAGAACCCGTCGCACGCAAAATTCGGCACGCTTCACGCAATCAACATCGTTGTCACGATGTTGATTGCGTTTTTGTGGATATAAAATAACGGGTCTGCCGCCAGGTTCGGCGTGCACGAAGATTGGTCCCAGTCGGGGTAACGATCAGCTGCCTTTACCGGGATCAATCTTCACGCGCTGCTTTGCGGCAGGTCTCTTTTTTTCGCCCGCTGTGCTTAAAGGATGTTGGTATAGCCCATCAGGCGGCGATCCGCCTCGGCGGCGGCCTGCTTGCCGCCGGCAATGGCCAGCACCACCAGTGACGCTCCGCCGCACAGATCTCCCGCCGTCAGGACCTCCGCGCCGCACTGCCGCAGCGCCTCCGCCGCATGCAGTGCAGATGGCGTACTGCTGGAAAAACCGGAGGCAAGAATCAGCAACTCCGCCTCGCGTTCCCGTTCCTCCCCGCCGCAAGCCGACACAACGCCCGCGAGCGCCCCGTCCGCGTCGAGACGCAGGTGGGTCACCTGGGTCTCAAATTCCCGAATGTCGCGGCCATAGAGCGCTGTGGCCTCTTCGTGGGCATAATCGCCGCCGCCATAGAACGCGGCAGGCTTCCGAATGAGCTGGGCAACCTCTTTGCAGCCCTGCCGCAGGGCGGTGGCAATACAGTCGGCGGCACTGTCGCCCGCGCCGACGACAACGACGCGTTTCCCCGCCGCCGTGACGGAGAGCGGTGCCTCGCCGAGCAGCGCTCCGGCGGCCGTCTTCAGATAGTCAAGCGCGTAGCAAACGCCGTGCGCGGCCTTTTCCGGGAACTCCAGCCGCCGGGGCTCCTGTGCGCCGCAGCAGAGCACTGTGAGATCATACGATTCCGCGAGCGCCTCCGGCGCCACGTCCACGCCCACTTCGCAGCCGGTTCGGAATTCGACGCCCTCCAGCTCCATCAGGCGGACGCGGCGGCGGACCACCTCCTTCGGCAGCTTCATGTTGGGAATGCCATACGTCAACAGACCGCCGGGCGTTTTGTCCCGCTCAAATACCGTGACGCTATGGCCTCTTCGGTTCAGGTAATAGGCCGCAGCCAAACCTGCCGGGCCGGACCCCACCACAGCGACGCGCTTGCCCGAGCGGACCTGCGGCGGCTGCGGGGCCATCAGATCATTGGAAAAAGCGTAGTCGATGATGGCGCGCTCGTTGTCCCGGACCGTAACCGGTTCGCCGTTCATGCCGCAGACACAGGCGCGCTCGCAGAGCGCCGGGCAGACGCGGCTGGTGAACTCCGGAAAGCAGTTGGTCTTCAGCAGGCGGCTCAGCGCCCGCTCCGGGTTGCCGCGGTAGACAAGATCGTTCCACTCCGGAATCAGATTGTGCAGCGGGCAGCCAAGCCGCTGTCCGTCAAAGACAATGCCGGCCTGGCAAAACGGTACGCCGCAGTCCATACAGCGGCCGCCCTGCCGGCGGCGGCTTCGCTCTGAGAGTGCGCCATGAAATTCCTCCCAGTCCCGCACGCGGCTGAGCGGCTCCCGCTGGGGACCCTCCTGTCGCGTATCCTCCAGAAATCCCGTCGGTTTTCCCATGTTATTCTCCTCTATTTAAGAATGCCTTGAGTTCCGCTTCCTCCCGGGCGCAGCCCTGCGCCTCGCAGGCAGCAATGGTTTCCAGCATCCGGCTGTAGTCGCGCGGAATGATCTTCTTGAACTCGTCCAGGTGCGCCGCAAAGTCTTCCAGAAGCTCGCGGCCGCGCGCAGACCCGGTGGCCGCCACATGGGCTTCGATCAGTGACCGGACCAGCGCCTGGTCCGCCTCGTCCGTCAAAAGCTCTACGGAGACCAGCTCCTTGTTGACCCGCAGATACAGCTTGTGCGCCGTATCCAGCACATAGGCCACGCCGCCGCTCATACCGGCCGCAAAATTCCGCCCCGTGGTGCCGAGAATGACGACCGTACCGCCGGTCATGTACTCGCAGCCGTGGTCGCCGACGCCCTCCACCACCGCCGTGGCCCCGGAGTTGCGAACGCAAAAGCGTTCCCCTGCCACGCCGCTGATGTAGGCCTCGCCGCCGGTGGCGCCATACAAGGCTACGTTTCCGATGATGACGTTCTCCCCCGCGTCCAGCCGGCTCTTCCGATCCTGCCGAACGATCAGTTTCCCGCCGGAGAGACCTTTTCCGAAATAGTCGTTCGCGTCGCCCTCGAGGTCCAGCGTCAGGCCCCTGGGGATAAACGCGCCGAAGGACTGGCCGGCGCCGCCGCGGCAGTGGACCACATAACTGTCTTCCGGGAGCGAGGTGCCGAAGCGCCGCGTCAACTCCGCGCCGAAGAGCGTGCCGAAGGCCCGGTCGGCACAGGCAACGCGCACGGAAATCTCGCCGGGCTTTTTGAGCTGTTTCATCAGAACCCGCTGATCCGCCGTCTGCTCGAGGTCGAAGTGGAAGGCGTCCTCTTCCCGGAAGCGGCGCGGACTGTCGCCGCAGGTTTTCAGAATGCCGGAAACGTCCACCATCGCCGCCCGTTCCGTGATGGAATGGGGCAAAACGCGCAGCAGATCGGTTCTGCCCACCATCTCGTCCACGGTACGCAGGCCAAATTTTGCCATGATCTCGCGCAGCTCCATCGCCACAAAGGTCATGAAATGAATCACATGCTCCGGCTTCCCGCAGAAGTTCTTTCGCAGCTCCGGGCGCTGGGTCGCAATGCCCATCGGGCAGGTATCGAGATTGCAAACCCGCATCATGACGCAGCCCATGGCCACCAGAGGCGCGGTGGCAAAGCCGAATTCCTCCGCGCCAAGCAGACAGGCCACGGCCACGTCCCGGCCTGTCATCAGCTTGCCGTCGGCCTCGAGCTTTACCCGGGCGCGCAGGCCGTTCTGCATCAGGCTCTGGTGGGCTTCCGCCACACCCAGTTCCCAGGGCAGCCCGGCGTGATAGATCGAATTCCGCGGCGCAGCACCGGTCCCGCCGTCGTAGCCGGAAATCAGCACGGTCTGCGCGCCCGCCTTCGCCACGCCGGAGGCAATGGTTCCGACGCCCGCCTCGCTGACCAGCTTCACGGCAATATCCGCGTCCCTGTTGGCGCATTTGAGGTCGTAAATCAGCTGCGCCAGATCCTCAATCGAGTAGATGTCGTGATGCGGCGGCGGCGAAATGAGGGCGACGCCAGGGGTGGAATATCGGGTGGCGGCGATCCACGGCCAGACCTTGCTGCCGGGCAGATGTCCGCCCTCGCCCGGCTTCGCGCCCTGGGCCATCTTGATCTGGATTTCCTTCGCGCTGACCAGGTATTCCGAGGTCACGCCGAAGCGGCCGGAGGCCACCTGCTTGATGGCAGAGTTGTACTTCGTCCCCAGCCGGTCCGGGCGCTCGCCGCCCTCGCCGGAGTTGGACTTGCCGCCAAGGCGATTCATGGCCTCCGCCAGGCACTTATGCGCTTCCTCAGAGATTGAGCCGTAGGACATGGCCCCGGTCTTGAAGCGCCGGACGATCTGTTCCACCGGCTCCACCTCGTCCAGCGGGACCGGCACGGCATGGTCGAAGTTGAGCCCCATGAGGCCCCGCAGCGTGTGAGGCAGCGTCTCGTCGTCAACCAGCGCGGAATAATTGCGGAATTCTTGATAGCTCCCCTGCCGCACCGCCTTTTGCAAGGACAGAATGGTCAGGGGGTTGTACATGTGGTCCTCCTTGTCCGGGCCGGAGCGGAGCTGGTGGAAGCCGGTGGAATCCAGCGTCGCGTCGGTGGTCAGGTCCATAGGGTCGAACGCCAGATCGTGCCGACAGACCACCGCGTCGTTGATCTCCGACAGACCGATGCCGCCGATGCGGCTGACCGTATTGGTAAAATACCGATCGATCACCGCGCGGCTGATGCCGACGGCCTCAAAGATCTGCGCGCCCTGATAGGACTGAATGGAGGAAATTCCCATTTTGGAGGCGATCCGCACGACGCCGTCCAGAATCGCCTTGTTGTAGTCGGCCACCGCCACATAAAAGTCCTTGTTGAGGTCGCCGTTTTCGATCAGCTCGCCAATGCACTCCTGCGCCAGATAGGGATTCACGGCGCTGGCGCCGTAGCCGAATAGGGCGGCGAACTGGTGGACGTCGCGCGGCTCCGCGCTCTCAAGGAGGATGGAGACCGCCGTCCGCTTTTTGGTGCGGATCAGGTACTGCTGCAGCGCCGAGACGGCCAGCAGAGACGGAATGGCAACGTGATTTTCATCCACGCCCCGGTCCGAAAGAATCAGAATGTTGGCCCCGCCCCGAAATGCCTTGTCGCAGGACATAAACAGCTTTTCCACGGCCAGCTCCAGCGAGGAATTTTTATAGTACAGCATCGACACCCGGGCGGATTTCAGTCCCGGCATATGTAGATCGGCGATCTTCAGCAGATCCATGCTGGTCAAAATCGGGTTGCAGATCTGCAAAACATGACAGTTTTTGGCGTTATCCACCAGCAGGTTGCCGTCGGAGCCGACGTAGACCGTCGTATCCGTCACGATCTCCTCCCGCAGGGCGTCGATCGGCGGATTGGTGACCTGCGCGAACATCTGCTTGAAGTAGTTGAACAGCGGCTGGTGCTTCTCCGACAGCACAGCCAGCGGAATATCCGCGCCCATGGCCGAGGTCGGCTCTTCCCCGTCCCGCGCCATGGGCAGGATGGAGGAGATGATGTCGTCGTAGCTATAGCCGAAGGCCTGATAGAGGCGGTCGCGGCAGGCCTGCGTGCTCTGCGGCGCGCGGCGGTTTGGCGTCGGCAGTTCGGAAAGCTGAATCAGCTCCCGGTCCAGCCACTCCCCGTAGGAGTGCTCGTGGGCATAGGTCCCTTTGATTTCCTCGTCTTCCAGCAGGCGCCCATTGACCGTATCCGCCAGCAGCATCTTGCCGGGCAGCAGCCGTCCCTTTCGCAGGATGTGCTCCGGCTCGATTTCCAGAACACCCACCTCGGAGGACAAAATCAAAGTATCCGTGTCCAGCAGATAATAGCGCGTCGGACGCAAGCCGTTGCGGTCCAGCGCCGCGCCCACGAGTTCTCCGTCGGAAAACAGCAGCGCGGCCGGTCCGTCCCAGGGCTCCATCATGGTGGCGTAATAGTGGAACATATCCCGCTTGGCCCGCGGCATGTTCCGGTCCTTGACCCACGGTTCCGGAATGGTCATCATCACCGCTTTGGGCAGCGGGATTCCGCTGAAGGTCAGAAATTCCAGGGTGTTGTCCAGCATGGAGGAGTCGGAGCCGTCCGGATTTACCACGGGGAACACCTTCTCCATTTTCTCTCCCAGGATTGGCGAGGCCATGGTCTCCTCGCGCGCCAGCATCCGGTCGATGTTGCCGCGGATGGTGTTGATCTCACCGTTGTGCAGGATCATTCGGTTGGGATGGGCGCGGTTCCAGCTCGGCGTTGTGTTGGTGGAAAAGCGGGAGTGGACCAGCGCCAGCGCCGATTCGTAATCGGGGTCGCGCAAATCATCGAAGAACGCGCGGAGCTGCGCGACCAGAAACATCCCCTTGTAAACAACGGTGCGGCTGGACAGGGAGACCACATAGGCGCCGGACACCGATTGCTCGTACTCCCGGCGGACGATGTACAGCCGACGGTCAAAGTCGAGCCCCCTGGCCACGCCTTGCGGCCGCCGGATCACACACTGCATCATGCAGGGCATGCTGTCCCGTGCCGCCTTGCCGAGGATCTCGGGCCGCACCGGTACATCCCGCCAGAACACCAGCTCCATCTTTTCTTTTTTGAGCAGAATTTCCAGCAGCTTCCGGCTGCGGCTGCGGCAAAGCGGGTCCTGGGAGAAAAATACCATCCCGACGCCGTAGTCCAGCGGCTCCCCCAGATCGATCCCGCGCTTTGCCGCAATGGCGGAGAAAAAGCGGTGTGAAACCTGCACCATGATGCCGACGCCGTCGCCGGTATCCCCATCCGCGTTTTTGCCGGCCCGATGGCCAAGGCGCTCGACAATGTTCAGCGCCTTCTCCACGGTCTCATGGTCCTTCCTGCCGTTCAGGTTGACAACGGCGCCGATGCCGCAGGCGTCATGCTCGCGGGTCGGATCAAAGGCGATTCTCTGCATGGTTCTCTCCTTTGCGCATTTGAATTCCTGCCGCCGCGATGATCCGGCGGCAGTTAATAAATAATTTTCAACGATACTATGAAAAAAATTATACGTTCCATGCTGTGCATTGTCAATAGAAAATTTCTCGCGGTTTTGTTGATTCTACACTACCATATAAACCAGTTCAGGCCAGAACGACAAAACCGGCCCCGCCGCATATGAGTTTGCGGCGGGGCCAGAATCGAGGCATGCGGGTTATGCTTTGCTTTTCTTGTAAAACAGTGCGCCAATCAGCATGATGACGCCAAAGACGATCAGATACCAGACACAGGCAAAGCCGTGGCCAAGGATCGTCGCGGCCACCATGAACAGGGAGCCAAGGATGGCCAAAATCGGATACACATACCGTTTTGCCACGCTCTCACCCTTGCTTTTTTTCATCCAGGCGACAAAAATCGGGATATAGAGCGCATACATGGTCAGAATCGGCAGCTCCGTCGGGTCAAAGACAAAGGGGCCGGTCCAGGTCTTCGCCAGATTCGACAGGTAGAAGTACAGTCCCCACCCCGCGCAGAGCACCAGCGCTACGACGCAGGAATTGGCCGGCATATTGGTCTTGTCGTCAATCTCGGCGAACATCGCCGGCTTTGGGCCATGGCCGCGGACGGCAATGGAATAGAGGCCGCGGACGCTGCCCAGCATCAGGCCATTCATGGTGCCGATGCAGGAGATTGCGATGAACAGGTTCAAAATATTGCCCAGCACGTTGCCAAATACGTTGGTGAAGGCAACCGTCGCGCCCGAATCGATCAGCTCCTGATTGGAGGCGCCGCCCGCAACGCCGACATAGTAGGCGATATAGACCGCCATGATGATGATACCGCCGGCAATCAGTGCCTTCGGCAGATTCCTCTTGGAATCTATCAGCTCCGCATTGATCGAGGTGGCGATAATCCAGCCCTCATAGGCAAAGGAGGTCGCGCAGACAGCAGCAAACAGTGGATTCCCGACCACGTCGCCCACGACCGCAGCCGTTGCGAAATTTCTGGCGATCTGGCCGTTTGCGCAGCCGTAAATGATGCCGACGACCGCCATTAACCCCAGGGGGATCAGCTTGATGACCGTTGTGCTGACCTGCACCCTGCCGGCCAGCTTCGGGGCCAGCGTGTTGACGGCAAAGGCAAAGCAGAGATAGAACATCATCAGCGCCATGCACTCGGGACCTACCACGCAGCCGCCCTCCGCCGCTGGAATCAGCAGCGGGAAGTTCGGGTTGACCGAAGTCAGAAAGACCAGCGTGTAGCGGGCAGAGAGCCATGCCAGGGCGGAGGTCATCGTCGGATAGTAGGCGGTGGTCATAAACCAGCCGACATAATAGGCGTAGCGTCGTCCGAGGGTAGCTTCCGCGTAATCCACGATCCCGTTGACCTGTTCATATTTCTGGGCCATGGCGGAAAACGCCAGGATGCAGACGATCATGACCGCGCCGCCGATGATCCACGCCGCAATGCCCATCGGCATATTGCCGCCGGTTTTCATCAGAATTGTCTGGGCCTTAAAAAAGACGCCGCTGCCGATCACAATGCCGACTACCAGGCAGATTGCCGTAAAGAGGCCGTATTTTCGCTCGAGTTTCTTTCCCATTTGGTTTTCTCCTCTCCTGTGCGAATTTATTCTACACAAAATCGCGCTTTGTTATAGTACCATGTTCGATGGCTTTGTCAAGCCGCGATCCACAAATTCATGATTCTGTGTTATTCTGTCGAAGAAAAGGAGCGCTGCAAAAACAGGCGCACCGGGAGGTGCGGACGGTATCCGCGCCTTCCGGTGTGCCTGTTTCCCGGTATGCTGTTTGCAGCGGCCCCGGGGGGGGAATCCGTTCAGCTTTTGAGCAGACGGTTTCGGGAAATATTGATTGGGCCTTCCTGCATATGGTGAATCCATGGCAGGCTTTTCCCACAGCCGTAGGCCACGCAGGAGTCCGCGTCGTCGGCCACCGTGCAGGGCATCTGTGTCACTTCGGCGATCAACTGATCCATGCCAAGGATCTGGCTGCTTCCACCGGTCAGGACAATGCCGTTGCCGGAAATATCCGCGATCAGCTCCGGCGAGGTCCGCTCCAGAACCGCTACAATCTCCTCGGCAATTTGCTTTGCCGTGGGCAGCATCGCTTCCAGGACGTCCTGCGCCTGCACGACGATTTCCCTGGCCAGGCCGGTCTTGACGTCGCGGCCCTTGGCCTGCATGACAAAGCCGTCCTGCCGCGGGTAGACGCATCCGATGGTCATTTTGATCTCCTCCGCCGTCCCCGTGCCGATGGCCACGCCGAACTGCTTCCGAATATGCCGGACAATCGCCTCGTCGAACGCTTCGCCGCCAACCTGCAGGGAGGAGGATTCCGCCACGCCGTTCATACTCAGCACCGCGATATCCGTGGTGCCGCCGCCAATGTCGATGACCATATGGCCATTGGCGCCATCGATGGGAAGCTGCGCGCCAAGGCCTGCGGCCAGCGGGCCCTCAATCAGATAGACCCGGCGGGCGCCGGCCTCCATCATGGCCTGAAACACAGCCCGTTCTTCCACCTCCGTGATGCCGCTGGGCACGCTGACGACGACCCGCGGCTTGACAAAGGAGAACCGAATGACTTTTTTCAGAAATTCCGCCATCATCTTCTGCGTCATATCATAGTCGGAAATCACGCCGCCGTGCAGCGGGTGCATTGCAACCACGTTGCCTGGCGTTCTCCCCATCATGTTCCGGGCGGCGGCGCCGACCTGCAGGACCTTCCCCGTTGTCTTATCCACGGCGACCACAGCAGGTTCCCGCAGCACAATTCCCTTCCCCTCCGCATAAATCACCACATTGGAGGTGCCAAGGTCGATTCCGAGGTCTCTTGAAAGTTTTAACATAGCTTCACCTTTTCGTTTCGTCCGACAGTGTCAGCGTCCCGCAGTAGATCACGGCGGCTCCCGCGTTTCCGAGGGTCATCGCGGCCTCCGACAGGGTGGCGCCGGTCGTGCAGACATCGTCGATCAACAGTATTCGTTTGCCGCGGACCTTCTCGGGGTCGCGGATGCGGAACGCGCCGGCAATATTGGCCTTTCGCTCCTCCGCGCTGCGCATGCGGGACTGACGCCTGCGCTCGCGCTTGTGCAGAGTCGAACTACAGGGCAGGCAGAGGCGTCCCGCCACCTCTTTTGCCAAAAGCTGCGCCTGATCGTAACCGCGGCCGAGTCTGCGCAGCGGACTGACCGGGGCCCAGGTCACCAGCTCCGCGTCCGTGTTCTGCAGGCGCTGCGCCATCCATGCGCCGAAGGGCGCGGCATAATCGGGACGGTTTCCAAACTTGAATCGGAGCACCGCCTCGCGGACGTTCCCGCGATAGAAAAATGGCGCGACGCACCCCTCCGTGAACCGGACAGGACGTCTCCGGTCCGTCTCCGGCAGGTCGTACAGACAATTGGTGCAGACGTCGCGCTCCTGCTTCTGCAAAAGCTTGCCGCAAAATATGCATTTCGGCGGAAACAGCAGGTCCAGAATCGCAGCCCAAAGCACCATTCTACTCTCCCCGCTCCAGCCGCAGCTTGAGGCCGCTGTATCGTCTGGACTGCCGGTTGTTCTCCGTCATATAGGCAAGCACCCGCTCGTCGCCGACCAGGATCAAAAGCTCTCTGGCCCGGGTAATGGCCGTGTAGAGGACGCTCCTGGTCAACAGATAGGGCGAGCCCTGGGAGACGGCCAAAATGACCGCCCGGTACTCGCTGCCCTGGCTCTTGTGGACCGTCATGGCGTAGGCCGGTTCCAGCTCCGACAGCATGTCGAACTCGTAGACCGCCTCCCGGTCATCAAAGATGATTGTAGCGGTTTCCTGCGAAAAGTCAAGGGCAGTGATCTTTCCGACGTCGCCGTTAAAAATCCCGGTCCCAACGCCGATGCCGTCCGTACGCTTCCATATGATATCATAATTATTCCGAATTTGCATCACCCGATCGCCTTCCCGGAAGGAATAATTGCCGTACGTCTTCTCCTTTTTCCCGATGACGGGCGGGTTCAGCACGCCCTGCAGAACGCGGTTGAGGTTCGCGGTGCCGGTCTCGTGCTTTCTCGTGGGACTGAGCACCTGAATATCCTCCGGCGGGATCCCCATGTTTTCCGGCAGACGGCGGCTGCACAGTTCCCGGATAGTCTCCACCGTCTTGGCCGGGTCCAGCCGCCGCAGAAAGAAAAAGTCGCGGTCCTTTGCATTCAGTACCGGCAGCTCTCCCCGGTTCACCGCGTGCGCGTTCATCACGATCAGGCTCTCCCGGGCCTGGCGGAAAATCTCCGTCAGCCGCACCGTCGGGATTTTTCCGCTGCGCAGGAGATCGGAAAACACATTGCCGGGGCCAACGGACGGAAGCTGGTCCGGATCGCCCACAAGGATCAACCGGCAATCCTCCGGCAGCGCCCGGAGCAGCGCCTGCATCAGCGGCAGATCCACCATGGAGACCTCGTCCACGATCATGGCGTCGGCCTTTAAGGGCTCGTCCTCGTCTTTTGAAAACACCATATCGCCCGTCTGTTCACTGAACTGGACCTCCAGAAGCCGATGAATTGTGGCTGCCTCCCGGCCCGCCAGCTCCGACAGGCGCTTGGCGGCCCGGCCGGTGGGCGCGGCCAGCTGGGTTTTGAGCTGCATCAGGTCAAACAGCCGTAATATCCCGCCAAGGGTCGTCGTCTTGCCGGTACCTGGACCGCCTGTGACAATCAGCACCCGGCGGCAGGCGGCCTGCGAAATGGCGTCGACCTGCGCCGCCGCAAAGCGGAGGCTTTGGCTCCTCTGGACCTGCTCCAGCAACGCCGGCAGGTCCCCCGGCTCCGACTCCTGCGCGGCGGCCATATGCGCCAACCGCGCTGCTGTGTAGGTCTCCGCTTCGTAAAGTTCCGGCAGGTAGCAGGCTTCCAGTCCGGCGATCGAATCCAACGCCATCCTCCCGCAGCCACCCAGCCGAATCATGGCGGCGTCTATGATCTCCGGCGGCAGATCCAGCATTTGCGCCGTTGCCGTACGCAGCTTGTCGCGCGGCAGAAACGTGTGGCCATTATTTAGGTTGTGGGCGAGTTCGAACAGCGTTCCCGCCTCCACGCGGCGGTCGTCGTCACCTTCTAAGCCCAGTTCGAGCGCGAATTCATCCACCACGGCGAAATCGGCCCCGAGCGCGGGTTCCGTCAGAAGATAGGGGTTCTCCCGGATGACGGTTTCCGCCTCCGTGCCGTACTGCCGGTAAATCCGCATCGCCAGCTCCGCCGGGAGGCCGTGGGCCATCAAAAACTCCATCAAGCGGCGAATGCCGACCTGGCTTCGAAATGCCTCCCCGATCTCCGCGGCCTTTTTGGGAGAAATGCCGGTGATCTCAGCCAGCCGCTCCGGTGTCTGCTCCATCACGTCCAGTGCGTTTTTACCGAAACGGGTGACAATTCGCTCCGCCGTCTTTTCCCCGATTCCCCGGACCGCGCGGGAGGACAGATAGCGCAGAATCTCCGCCTCCGTCTCCGGCATCAGCCGCTCCAGAAACTCCGCCTCAAACTGCCGCCCGTGGGACGGGTGACTGCCCCAGCGACCCGTGACCATCAGCCGCTCCCCGGCAACCGTCATCGGGATCACGCCGACCACCGTCGCCGTCTCCCCGTCCTCACAGCGCAGCCGCAGCACGGTATAGCCGTTCTCCCGGTTTTGAAAGATCACGGAATCCACCGTGCCCTGTAAAATCTCCTCACGCTCCAAATACACGCCCGTCTCGCTCCATCTCTCTAAACTTATTGAGGCTCTCCTCATCCAGTACGCAAAAATCCGGGCTCTCCTCCAGGCGGCGGAATTCCGCCCGTTCCTCCGGTGTCATTCCCCGGTCCACCACATAGAGCGGCAGCCGCGTAAGGCCGCCGCGCAGCAGGAACAGATAGGCAAGCACCCGTTTCCGATCCCTTGCGCCGCGGTAATAGAAGATGCAATATCCAGCCCCGTCTGCGGGCAAAAGAAACAAGCCCACAAGGCACCAGGCGATCAGAACGATCCCCATGGCAGCCAGCACCGCGAGTATCACGTCAAGCACCATGTACTCCCCTCCTAGTTCCAGACTATGCCATGAGGGCTTCCGCGGTACGTTGTCCGTTTCATTATACAATAAAAAGCCGCCGTTGAACAGAAAAAAAGGACCTGCCGCAAAATTTGCATTCTGCCGCAGGTCCTCAATTTGGAAAATTATTTGTCGATCTCGATGACGACGCCGGAACCGACGGTACGGCCGCCTTCACGGATGGCGAAGCGAAGACCCTTTTCGATGGCGATCGGGGTAATCAGCTCGACATGCATATCGACGTTGTCGCCGGGCATGCACATCTCAACGCCCTCGGGCAGATTGATGATGCCGGTGACGTCGGTGGTACGGAAATAGAACTGCGGTCTGTAGTTGTTGAAGAACGGGGTATGACGACCGCCTTCTTCCTTGGACAGAACGTAGACCTGACCGACGAACTTGGTGTGGGGGTGAATAGAGCCGGGCTTGGAGAGGACCTGTCCTCTTTCGATGGACTTTTTGTCCACGCCGCGCAGCAGGGCGCCGATGTTGTCGCCGGCCTCGGCAAAGTCCAGCAGCTTGTGGAACATCTCGATGTCGGTGACGACGGTCTGCTTCCGATCTTCGCTCAGACCGACGATCTCAACCGCCTCGTTCTTCTTGACCATACCGCGCTCCACTCTGCCTGTGGCGACAGTGCCGCGGCCAGAAATGGTGAACACGTCCTCAACGGGCATCAGGAAGGGCAGGGCATCGTCGCGGGGAGGCGTAGGAATCCAGGTATCGACCGCCTGCATCAGCTCTTCGATGCAATGATACTCGGGGGCGTTCGGATCGTCGGACTCGGAGGCCAGCGCATTCAGCGCGGAGCCGCGGACAATGGGGGTGTCGTCGCCGGGGAAGCCGTAGAAATCGAGCGTCTCACGGACTTCCATCTCGACCAGCTCCAGCAGCTCTTCGTCGTCCACCTGGTCAACCTTGTTCAGGAAAACCATAACGGAGGGCACGTTCACCTGGCGGGCCAGCAGCAGATGCTCTTTGGTCTGCGCCATGGGGCCGTCGGAAGCGGCGATGACGAGGATTGCTCCGTCCATCTGAGCAGCGCCGGTGATCATGTTCTTGATATAGTCGGCGTGGCCCGGGCAGTCGACGTGGGCATAGTGGCGGCCCTGAATTTGCTCGCCATTGAAGCCGACGCGGTCGTTGGTCTCATACTCGACGTGAGCGGTATTGATGGTAATGCCGCGCTCTCTCTCTTCCGGAGCCTTGTCGATGGAAGCATAGTCTGTATACTCTGCATCGCCGAACATTGCCAGATACTTGGTGATAGCTGCGGTTAGGGTGGTCTTGCCATGGTCAATATGACCAATGGTGCCGATGTTTACATGGGGCTTGGTTCTTTCAAATTTCTGCTTAGCCATTGAAAAAATCCTCCTTAGTTATGGTAATAAATCATTCTGATAAACGTCTCTTAAATGGTACTATACACGATGAATCGCCATATTACAAGCGCAAATTATCGTGCGCCGCGCTTGGAAACAATGTCCTCCTGCACGGACTTCGGCAGCTCCTGATAGAAGTTTGGTTCCATGGAATACTGGCCGCGGCCCTGGGTCGCGCTGCGTAGATCCGTGGAGTAGCCGAACATCTCAGCCAAAGGAACGTTGGAGTCAATCTGCGTGGAACCGTTTCTTGGCTCCATGCCAAGAATGCTGCCACGGCGGGAGCTGAGATCACCGATCACGTCGCCGGTATAGTCGTCCGGTACGATGACAGCGACCTTCATAATTGGCTCCAGAATGGCTGGAGATGCCTTTCTGCAGGCCTCGCGGAACGCCATGGAGCCGGCGATCTTAAAGGCCATATCCGAGGAGTCGACCTCGTGATAGGAGCCGCCGGTCACCGTAACCTTGACATCCACCACTGGATATCCGGCCAGTACGCCCGCTGCCATCGCGCCCTTGATGCCGGTGTCGATGGCGGGAATGTAGTCGTTCGGAATATCGCCGTTTTTGACCTGATTGATAAATTCGTAGCCCTTGCCGGTTTCATTTGGCTCCACAGTCAGCTTAACGTGACCGTATTGGCCCTTGCCGCCGGACTGACGGACATACTTCTGGTCCACGGAGGCGGGTTTTTTGATCGTCTCGCGGTAAGCAACCTGCGGAGTGCCGACGTTGGCCTCCACCTTGAACTCCCGCAGCAAACGGTCAACAATGATCTCCAGATGGAGCTCGCCCATGCCTGCGATGATGGTCTGGCCAGTCTCCTCGTCCGTATAGGTGCGGAACGTGGGGTCTTCTTCTGCCAGCTTCATCAGCGCAATGGCCATTTTTTCCTCCCCGACCTTGGTCTTCGGCTCGATAGCGACCCGAATAACCGGTTCAGGGAATTCCATGGATTCCAGAATAACGGGGTGTTTCTCATCGCAGAGAGTGTCGCCTGTGGTGGTGCCCTTGAGGCCCACCGAGGCAACGATGTCGCCCGCATAGACGCTGGTGATATCCTCTCTGTGGTTTGCATGCATCAGCAGCAGTCTGCCGAGCCGCTCTCTGCTGCCCTTATTGGCATTCAGGACAGACTTACCGGCGTCCACCGTTCCGGAATAAACCCGGAAAAAGCAGAGCTTTCCAACATAGGGATCAGTCGCAATTTTAAATGCCAGTGCAGAGAAGGGGGCCTCGTCGTTCGGGATGCGGTCTTCCTCTTCGTCTGTTTTTGGATTTGTGCCAACGATTGCCGGGACATCAACAGGAGACGGCAAATAATCTACGATCGAATCCAGCAGTTCCTGAACACCCTTGTTCCGGTAGGAGGTCCCGCAGGTGACGGGCACCATATGGCCGCTGACGGTCGCTTTTCTGATTGCCTTCTTAAGCTGGTCGATAGGGATTTCCTTACCTTCCAGGAAGAGCTCCATGATTTCTTCGTCCTCATCGGACACGGATTCCAGCAGCTTCTCGTGGTATTCGTCTGAAAGATCCCGCAGATCTGCGGGAATCTCCTCTTCACGGACATCCTCGCCGAGTTCGTCATAAAAGACGTAGGCTTTCATTTTCAAGAGGTCGACGACCCCGCGGAAATCAGCCTCGGCACCGATGGGAAGTTGTATGGGAACCGCGTTGCATTTGAGGCGCTCGTGCAGCATGCTGAGCACTTTAAAGAAATCTGCACCCATAATGTCCATCTTATTGACATAGACAATACGGGGAACGTTATACTTATCAGCCTGTCTCCAGACAGTTTCAGTCTGTGGCTCGACGCCGCCCTTGGCGCAGAGGACCGTCACAGAACCGTCAAGGACACGCAGGGAACGTTCGACCTCAGCAGTGAAGTCGACGTGGCCCGGAGTGTCGATGATGTTGATTCTGCAGCCCCTCCAAAAGCACGTGGTCGCAGCAGAGGTAATGGTAATGCCTCTCTCCTGCTCCTGTGCCATCCAGTCCATGGTAGCGGTGCCGTCATGAGTCTCACCGATCTTGTAGTTTACGCCGGTGTAAAACAGGATACGCTCGGTTGTTGTTGTCTTACCAGCATCGATATGCGCCATGATACCAATATTTCTTGTATTTTCAAGTGAGTATTGTCTGGGCATATGTCTGCTCCTTTTTTACCAACGGAAATGAGAGAACGCCTTGTTGGCCTCGGCCATCTTATGCGTATCCTCACGTTTTTTGACAGAAGAACCTGTACCGTTGCAGGCATCCATGATCTCGCCTGCAAGGCGTTCCTTCATCGTCATTTCGCTGCGCTTCCGGCTGAAACTCGTCAGCCAGCGCAGGCCCAGGGTCTGTCTTCTCTCAGCCCGAACCTCGATGGGAACCTGATAGGTCGCGCCGCCGACACGGCGGGACTTGACCTCGACGGAAGGCATGATATTCTCGATTGCCTCCTGGAATGCCTCCAACCCGTTCTTCCCCGTCTTTGCCTCAACGATGCCAAAAGCGTCATAGACGACCTTTTGCGCAACGCCCTTCTTGCCGTCCAGCATGATGCTGTTGACAAGCTTGGTGACTAAGACAGAGTTGTAAATCGGATCTGGAAGGACTTCTCTTTTGGGAACATTACCTCTTCTGGGCACTTCGCTTCCCTCCTTCATACTAAATGATTTCATAGGTACTTCGAAGGTCTTTCTCCTTCGTTGGTGCCTGCCTGAGGTTTATCATAAAACGTCAAGCAAGGCGATGCCTTGCAATAAGGCGTGGTGCATTGCGAGATTGGTAAGAATTACTTCTTCTTGCCGGCCTTGGGTCTCTTTGCGCCGTACTTGGATCGTCCCTGCATCCGGCCCTGAACGCCCTGGGTATCCAGCGTGCCGCGGATGATGTGATAACGGACGCCGGGGAGGTCCTTGACACGGCCGCCGCGGATCAGCACGACGGAGTGCTCCTGCAGATTGTGGCCGACACCGGGGATATAGGCGGATACCTCATATCCATTGGTGAGACGCACACGGGCGATCTTCCGAAGTGCGGAGTTCGGCTTCTTGGGGGTGGTCGTTCTGACCGCCGTGCAGACGCCTCTCTTCTGGGGGGAAGACAGATCCGTGGAATGGTTCTTCAGTGTGTTGACGCCCTTCTGCAGTGCGGGAGCCGTGGACTTGTAGGTCGACTGCTCTCTGCCCTTTCTGACCAGCTGATTAAAAGTAGGCATAGGTTTCTCCTTTCTTCAAAATTTTCCTGCTTATGCAGGATATTCTAACCCAAAATACAAAGTGTATTCCGGTAGAATCCGGTTTTTCGCGCTTCAGCGCACGATGGCCACAGCCGCTGCGCCGACATCAATCGCGCAGGCCGCGCCCAACTCCGCCATGGTCGGTACCCGACTGACCGGCACGCCTGCCGATTCGGCATCGGCTGCGATCGACTCGGTCAGACGCGGATCCGCGTCCTCCGCAAGGTAGATCCGCTCCGCGTTCCCCTCGCGCAGTACTTTGCGAAGCTGCTTGACGCCGACGACCTTTTTTGCTGTTTTCAGTTCCTGCAGCAACTTATCCGCACCTCCGATGGCATGAAAATACACGTGTTCCCACGCAAGAGTGAATTATAGCAGATTCCACGATTCTCGTCAATCATTTTTGTCGAGAATTTAAGATATTTTGTTTTTCTGCCCTGTTTTTCCAGAAATACCAGAAAAATCCGAAGCGTGGATTCCGGCTCCGCACCAAGAACGAAAATACTGCCACGCCGTGCGCGGGCGGAATTGCTCCGCCCGCGGCTCGGAATGACAGTGTTTTTCGCGCGCCGCCGATGGGCGCTGTGCGTCAGACTTCCGTCGCTTCCGGTTCTTCCGGGCCTTCGAACGGCTCCGGCGCTTTCACTTTCTCGTCCTTCGTCAGGATTTCATCGAAATCGCGGTAGGCCGCCAGGCCGGAACCGGCGGGAATCAGCTTACCGATGATAACATTTTCCTTCAGGCCGACCAGATGGTCCACCTTTCCCTTGATCGCGGCCTCGGTCAGGACCTTTGTGGTCTCCTGGAAGGAAGCGGCAGACAGGAACGATTCGGTGGCCAGAGATGCCTTTGTAATGCCCATGAGCATCAGGGACTTGGTGGCGGGACGGAGCTCCGTCTCCCCCGCGTCGATCCGCTTCTGGATCGCTGCGTTGGCATCCTCAAACTCAAACACGTCCACAACGGCGCCGGTCAGCAGATCGGTGTCGCCGGGTTCCTCCACCTTAATCTTGCGCATCATCTGGCGGATGATAACTTCAATGTGCTTGTCGTTGATATCAACGCCCTGCTGCCGGTACACCGCCAGGACCTCCTGCGTCAGGTAGTTCTGCACGGCCTCGACGCCGGAAATCCGCAGCACATCATGCGGACTGAGTGCGCCGTCTGTGATCCGGTCGCCCTTCTGGATCTTCTGGCCATTCTCGATCCGCAGGCCGATGCTGTACGGCACCTGATAGACCTTGGTCTCCTCATCGTTGGAGACTGTAATGTCCCGCAGCGCCGTGCGATGGGCCTCGTCGATTGTGGCGGTGCCGCTGATCTCAGAGATGGTGGCCATTTTCTTGGGCTTCCGCGCTTCAAACAGCTCTTCGACACGGGGAAGGCCCTGTGTGATATCGTCGCCGGCAACGCCGCCGGTGTGGAAGGTTCGCATGGTCAGCTGCGTGCCGGGCTCGCCGATGGACTGCGCCGCGATGATGCCGACGGCCTCGCCCAGGTTGACCTCCTCGGAGGTTGCCAGATTCATGCCATAGCAGGTTGCGCAGACACCGCTGCGGGACTTGCAGGCAAGAACCGTTCTGATATAGACGGAGTTTATGCCGTGTGCCTCAAATATCTCCGCGTCCTCAGGCTGCATGAGTTTGTCCTTGGAGTGAAGCAGCTCGCCGGTTTTGGGGTCAACAATGTCGTTGACCGGGAAGCGTCCGCGAAGCCGATCCCCGAAGGATTCAATGACTTGCCCTTTTTCAATGACCGCACCTACGGTGATGCCCTCGGTGGTATGGCAATCCTTCTCACGGATGATGACGTCCTGCGAGACGTCCACCAGACGCCGGGTCAAATAGCCGGAGTCGGCGGTCCGCAGCGCGGTATCGGTCAGACCCTTCCGCGCGCCTCTGGAGGAAATGAAATATTCCAACACAGACAGGCCCTCACGGAAGTTGGCCTTGATGGGGATTTCGATGGTGCGGCCGGAGGTATCGGCCATCAGGCCGCGCATGCCGGCGAGCTGACGGATCTGGTTCATGGAGCCGCGGGCGCCGGAATCCGCCATCATGAAAATGGGGTTGAATTCGTCCAGATTCTCCTGCAGCGCATCGGTAACGTCCTTAATGGTCTTTTCCCACCGGGAGACGACCAGGCGGTATCGTTCATCGTTTGTAATGAAGCCGCGCTTGTACTGGCGGTCAATCTTGACAGCCTCGGTCTCGGCCTCCTTGATGAGCTCGTATTTCCGCTCAGGAATGACCATATCCGCAATAGAAACGGTAATGGCGCCGCGCGTGGAATACTTGTAGCCGAGAGACTTGACCTGATCCAGCATCTCTGTCGCGATGGTGAAGCCATGGACGCGAATGCAGCGGTCAATGATTTTGCCCAGCAGTTTCTTGCCGACCTTCTCGGTGATCTCCAGATTAAACTGGTCCTCAAAGGTCTCACGCTTGCAGAAGCCGAGATCCTGCGGAATCGATCCGTTGAAGATCAGGCGGCCCACGGTGGCGTCGATCAGCTTCTGGTGTTTGACGCCATTGATCTCCTTCTCGATCAGCACGCGGATGGGCGCGTGCATGCCGACGACCTTGTAGTTATAGGCCAGCATGGCCTCGTCCACGGAGGAAAATGCCTTGCCGGCGCCGGGCTCGTCTTCTTTGAGATAGGTCAGATAGTAGGTGCCGAGGATCATATCCTGCGTGGGCACGGTAACGGGCTTGCCGTCCTGCGGCCGCAGCAGATTGTTGGCAGACAGCATCAGCATTCTGGCTTCCGCCTGTGCCTCCGCGGACAGGGGAACGTGCACGGCCATCTGGTCGCCGTCAAAGTCAGCGTTAAAAGCGGTGCAGCACAGGGGGTGCAGCTTGATCGCGCGGCCCTCCACCAGCACCGGCTCGAAGGCCTGAATGCCCAGGCGGTGCAGCGTCGGCGCACGGTTCAGCATGACCGGGCGGTCTTTAATGATGTCCTCGAGGGCATCCCAGACCTCAGTCTTGCCCTTATCGATCATTTTCTTGGCAGACTTGATGTTGTTGGCCAGTCCATCCTCCACCAGCTTCTTCATGACGAAGGGCCGGAACAGCTCAATGGCCATCTCCTTTGGCAGTCCGCACTGATAAAGCTTCAGCTCTGGGCCGACAACAATAACGGAACGGCCGGAGTAGTCCACGCGCTTGCCAAGCAGGTTCTGGCGGAAGCGGCCCTGCTTGCCCTTCAGCATGTCAGACAGGGATTTGAGGGCGCGGTTGTTCGCACCAACGACGGCGCGGCCGCGACGACCGTTGTCAATCAGCGCGTCCACCGCTTCCTGCAGCATCCGCTTTTCGTTGCGCACAATGATATCCGGCGCGTTCAGCTGGATCAAACGGCGCAAACGGTTGTTCCGGTTAATGACGCGGCGGTACAGGTCATTCAGATCGGAGGTGGCAAACCGGCCGCCATCCAACTGCACCATGGGCCGCAGCTCCGGCGGAATCACCGGCAGCACGTCCATAATCATCCAGGTGGGATCATTGCCCGAGAGGCGGAATGCCTCAACGGCCTCCAGACGCTTGATGACGCGCAGCTTTTTCTGGCCGGAGGCGTCCTTTAATTCCGCACGCAGTGAGGCGGAAAGCTGTTCCAGATCAATATCGGACAGCAGCGCCTTGACGGCCTCCGCGCCCATACTGGCCTTGAAGTCATCCTCGTATTTTTCCCGCATGTCGCGGTATTCTTTCTCGGTCAGAATCTGGTTCTTGGCCAGCGGGCAGTCGCCGGGGTCTGTCACAATATAGGAAGCGAAATAAAGAACTTTCTCAAGAATTCGCGGGCTGATGTCCAACAGCAGACCCATCCGTGAGGGAATCCCCTTGAAGTACCAGATGTGGGAACAGGGCGCGGCCAACTCAATGTGGCCCATCCGCTCTCTTCTGACCTTGCTCTTCGTGACCTCAACGCCGCAGCGGTCGCAGATCTTGCCCTTGTAGCGGATCTTCTTATACTTGCCGCAGTGGCACTCCCAGTCCTTGGTCGGCCCGAAAATCTTTTCGCAGAACAGGCCGTCCCGTTCCGGCTTCAGTGTCCGGTAGTTGATGGTTTCCGGCTTTTTAACCTCGCCGTAGGACCAGGAACGGATCATCTCAGGAGAGGCAATACCGATCTTAATGGCTTCAAATGTTGCGTAACTCATTGTATTCCTCCCTCCTTATTCTTCATCGGCATCGGCATCAACGTTGACGAGATCCGTGAGCACATCCATCATATCGGCCTCGGAATCCTTATCCGCATCAGAATCCGTCTCGCTTTCGCCCGGATTCTCGATCTCAAACCCCGCATCGTTGACCTCGGCTTCGTCTGCAACATAGGTCTCGCGGGCGCCGTAAACCGGCTCGTCGTCTTCGTCGTCGATCAACTCGATCTCGTCACCGTTCACGTCCAGGACCTTGACGTTCAGGCACAGGGACTGTAACTCCTTAACCAGAACTTTAAAGGACTCCGGTACGCCGGGCGTAGGCACGTTGTGGCCCTTGACAATGGCCTCATAGGTCTTGACACGGCCCGTCACGTCGTCGGACTTGACGGTCAGGATCTCCTGCAACGTATAGGCGGCGCCGTATGCCTCCAGTGCCCAGACCTCCATTTCGCCGAAGCGCTGACCGCCGAACTGAGCCTTGCCGCCCAACGGCTGCTGGGTTACCAGGCTGTATGGGCCAGTCGAGCGGGCGTGGATCTTGTCGTCGACCAGATGGTGCAGCTTCAGGAAGTAAACGTAGCCGACCGTGACCATGTTGTCGAACTCCTCGCCGGTGCGGCCATCGAGCAGTATGGTCTTGCCGTCCTCGCGGAGGCCTGCCATTTTCAGCGTCTCGCGGATGTCCTTTTCGGAAGCGCCATCAAAGATCGGGGTAGCGACTTTCCAGCCCAGCGCTTGAGCTGCGTAGCCAAGGTGGACGTCCAGCACCTGCCCGATGTTCATACGGGAGGGCACGCCCAGCGGGTTCAACACAATGTCCAGCGGTGTGCCGTCGGGCATAAATGGCATATCCTCCTGCGGCAGCACGCGGGACACAACGCCCTTGTTGCCATGGCGGCCAGCCATTTTGTCGCCGACGGAGATTTTCCGCTTCTGGGCGATATAAACGCGGACGACCTTATTGACGCCGGGACTCAGCTCGTCGCCATTCTCCCGGGTAAAGACGTGAACGTCGACAATGATGCCGCTCTCGCCGTGGGGAACCTTCAGGGACGAATCGCGGACCTCCCTGGCCTTCTCGCCGAAGATGGCGCGCAGCAGCCGCTCCTCCGCCGTCAGCTCGGTCTCGCCCTTGGGGGTGACCTTGCCAACCAGATAGTCGCCCGAGGTAACCTCAGCGCCGATGCGGATGATTCCGTTTTCGTCCAAATCCTTCAGCGTGTCCTCGCCAACGTTGGGGATATCTCGCGTGATTTCTTCCGGCCCCAGTTTGGTGTCGCGGGACTCCGTCTCGTATTCTTCAATATGAATCGAGGTGAACACGTCCTCGCGGACCAGCCGCTCATTCAACAGGATGGCATCCTCGTAGTTGTAGCCTTCCCAGGTCATGAACCCGATCAGCACATTCTTGCCGAGGGAAATTTCGCCCTGCGCGCAGGCGGGGCCGTCTGCGATGACCTGACCGGCCTCGACCCGCTCGCCCACCGACACGATCGGCCGCTGGTTGACGCAGGTGCCCTGGTTGGAGCGCGCAAACTTCGTCAGAGTATAGGTGCCAACGGGGCCATCATCATAGCGAACCGTGATATTGTTAGCGCTGACTCTGGTCACAACGCCGACGCCCTCGGCTTTCAGGCAGACCTCGGAGTCCACGGCCGACTTGTGCTCCATGCCGGTGGCGACGATCGGAGCTTCCGTGATCATCAGCGGCACAGCCTGCCGCTGCATGTTAGCACCCATCAAAGCGCGGTTGGCGTCGTCGTTCTGCAGGAAGGGAATGAACGCGGTGGCCACGGAGACCATCATCTTCGGGGATACGTCCACATAGTCGATCGTCTCGCGGTCCACCTCGATAATTTCATTGCGGTGGCGGCAGGTCACGCGGCGGTTCTGCAGGCAGCCGTTCTCCTCTACCGGTTCTGTTGCCTGCGCGACATAATAATCGTCCTCCACGTCGGCGGTCAGATAATCCACCTGCTCGGTCAGGCAGCAGCTCCCCTTTTCTACCTTGCGGAAAGGCGCTTCAATAAAACCGTACTCATTCACCCGGGCATAGGTGGCCAGGTAGTTAATCAGGCCGATGTTGGGACCTTCCGGCGTCTCAATGGGGCACATACGACCGTAGTGGCTGTAGTGCACGTCGCGGACGTCGTAGGTCGCGCGCTCGCGGCTCAGACCGCCGGGGCCCAACGCGGAAAGGCGGCGCTTATGGGTCAGCTCGGCAAGAGGATTGTTCTGGTCCATGAACTGACTCAAGGGCGAAGAACCAAAGAATTCTTTAATGACAGCCGTCACAGGACGGATATTAATCAGGCTCTGGGGCGTGACCACATCGGTATCCTGAATGGTCATGCGCTCCCGGATGACCCGCTCGAGTCTGGTGAAGCCCACGCGGAACTGGTTCTGCAGCAGCTCGCCCACGCAGCGCAGGCGGCGGTTGCCCAGATGGTCGATGTCATCGGTGGTGCCGGCGCCGACAGCCATGCAGTTCAGATAATTGATCGAGGCCAGAATATCCTGCTTTGTGATGTGCTTTGGCATCAGCTCGTCGCGATGCTCTTCAATGGCCTCCTTCCAGCCGTCGGCCGGAACGGAATCCAGCATCTCGCGCAGGGCGGAGAAGCAAACCTTCTCCCTGATGCCGTATTCCTTGGGGTCGAAGTCCACAAACTTGGCCATATCCACCATGCCGTTGGAAAACGCCTTCACGTTTTTGCCATCAATCAGCAGCATGGCCTCATTGACGCCACAGTCGGAAATCGCATGCGCGCGTTCCCGGGAGAGAACCTCGCCGGGCATCGCCAGAATCTCGCCTGTCATCGGATCCGCGATTGGCTCCGCCAACTCGTGGCCGGCCAGTCTGGACCAGATGTCCATCTTCTTATTGAATTTATAGCGGCCGACCTTGGAGACGTCGTAGCGGCGCGCGTCAAAGAACAGCGCGTTCAAATACTCATCCGCGCTCTCCACTGTAGGCGGCTCGCCCGGGCGCAGGCGTCGATAGATTTCGAGGAGAGACTCCTCCCGTGTCTTGCAGGTGTCCCGCTCGATGGTAGCCTTAATGCGGACGTCTTCGCCAAACAGGTCGAGAATCTGCGAGTCGGTGACGACGCCAAACGCACGAATCAGGCAAGTGATAGGCAGCTTGCGGTTCTTATCGATCCGAACGTAGAACACATCCTGTGCGTCCGTCTCATATTCCAGCCAGGCGCCGCGGTATGGGATTACCGTGGCGGTATAGGTGTGCTGGTCAGCCTTGTCCACCGCGTCGCCGTAGTACATGCCGGGACTCCGAACGATCTGGGAGACGATCACGCGCTCTGCTCCGTTGATCACGAAGGTGCCACCGTTGGTCATCAGGGGGAAATCACCCATGAAGATTTCCTGCTCCTTGATCTCGTCGGTCTCCTTGTTGTGCAGCCGTACGCGGACCTTGATGGGCTTCGCATAGGTAGAGTCCCGCTCCTTGCACTCCTCAACGGTATACTTGGGCTTGTCGTTCATGGAGTAATCCAGGAACGACAGCTCCAGATTGCCGGTATAGTCGGTGATTGTGTCGACATCCCGGAAAACCTCGCGGAGCCCCTCATTCAGAAACCACTCGTAGGAGTCCTTCTGAATTCTCAGCATGTTCGGCATCTCCAGAATTTCGGAATGCCTGGAATAGCTTTTGCGGAGGGTTTTCCCGTAGTAGACGTCCTTCACCATTTCCAATCTCATCACAGCCTTTCTCGGCCTTCGCCGGTATCTTAAACGATCGACGCATTCGATACGCCCGGGTGAGTTTCTATCTTCTGAAAGTAGTCTCTTGATTGTAGGCCAACGCCGTGCTAGAATAGATGCATAAAAGAGGATGATCGGCGCAACCTATAATCAGGCATTATGGAATACTATGTTAACAGCTACGCCGCCGTTTGTCAAGTTTTTTTCCAAATAAATGCACCGTCTTTGTGGGCATCCTACAAGGCCGGTGTTCTTTTTCTGTGCATCCTGCCGGTTTCCCGTCACACCGCGCCCATCCAAATCTTCCGCCCCTGGCGTTTTTTCGACATTCCAGGCGTCTCGCAATCTTACCGGCATGGCGTCGGGAAAAAAGCAGTTGACAAGAATGGGTGCAATCGGTATAATAATGGGGCGTAAGACGCGAGAGTGCTGGAATAGGTAGACAGGCACGTTTGAGGGGCGTGTGACAACAGTCGTGGGAGTTCAAGTCTCCTCTCTCGCACCAGGAAAAAAGCAGCCGTAAGGCTGCTTTTTTCCTTCCAGGGAGGCCGCTTTATGCCAAAATTTTTTCTATCCCCCGAAGAGATTCAGGACAATTTCATGGTGCTGACCGGCGAACAATATAACCACGCCCGGGTGCTTCGGCTGAAGTGCGGCGACGAGGTTACGGTCTGCGACGGGCGCGGTACAGATTTTCGGTGCACCGTTTCCGATGTCAGCACCGGTCAGATCAGTCTGGTGGTGGCCTCCCGGGACCGGTCCCGTGCGGAACCTCGCGTGTTTTGCTGCGTCTATATGGCCTACGCCAAGGCCGATAAATTTGAGCACGTCATTCAAAAGGCCACCGAGTTGGGCGCCTGCGAATTGGTGGCGTTCCCCGCTTCCCGCTGCGTTTCGAAGCCGGATGAAAAATCGCTTCAAAACAAGCTGGAACGGTGGCAAAAAATTGCCGCCGCCGCCGCCGAGCAGAGCGGCCGCGGTCTGATTCCCCGGGTTCTCACCGCGCCGTCCTATCCGGCTGCGCTCGCGCGCGCGTCACAGGCCGACCTCTCCGTCCTGTTCTATGAAAATGAGTCACGGCGCACCTTCCGCACCGCCATCGAGACCGCTCCGTTTCAAACCGCCGCGCTGATGACCGGCCCGGAGGGTGGTTTGGAGCCGGCGGAGGTGGAGGCCGCGGCGGCGGCCGGACTACAGGTCTGCACACTGGGCACGCGGATTCTCCGCTGCGAAACCGCCCCGCTCTGCGCACTCTCCGCCCTGCTCTACGCCGCCGGTGAATTTTGAGACTGCCGCCTCCTTGTCCATCATAGGATAGACGAGGGGGTGATTGTTTGTCCAAAACCTCGGTTTTTCGCGGCACACTGCTGCTGACCACCGCCAATCTTGCCATCCGCTGCGTGTCCATGGTGTTTCAGGTTTACCTTTCCGGCCGGATCGGTGCCGCCGGGTTGGGATTGATGCAGCTGATTTCCTCCATTGGGATTCTGGCGCTGACCTTCGGTGCCTCCGGTCTGCGCACCGCGGCCATGTACCTGACGGCGGAGGAGACCAGCCGCAACCGGCAGGGCGGCGTTCGCTGCGCCATGAGCTGGTGCCTTCGTTACGGCTTTTTTACCAGCCTCGTAGCCGGGCTGCTGCTCATTCGCCTCGCACCATTGCTGGCAGCCCGCTGGATTCAGGACACGCAGGCCGTGCCCAGCCTGAAGCTGATTGGCCTGTTTCTGCCCATCACCTGCATGACCGCCGTCATGAGCGGCTACTTCACCGCCTGCGGTAAAATCCGCCAGATGGTGTTGATTGAGGTGTCCGAACAGGTGCTCGCGGTTATTTTGACGGTGCTGCTTCTTGACATGTGGGCCGGTTCCAGCATAGAACGCGCCTGCTGCGCCATCTTCGGCGGCAGCGCCGTGGCGTGCTCCATCAGTTTTTTTGTCATGTACGCCGTCTACCGGCGCGACCGCCGTGCCTTCGGCCCGACACCCAAGGGCCTGCGGATGGGACAGCGGCTGCTTCGGCTCTGTGTCCCGCTGGCCCTCAACGGCTATCTGCGTTCCGGCCTCTCCACGCTGGAAAACATGCTGATTCCGCGCGGCCTGCGGAAGAGCGGCGATTCCGGCGAGCGTTCCATGGAGACCTACGGCACCATTCACGGCATGGTCTTTCCCGTAATTACCTTCGCGTCGGTCATTCTCTATTCGCTCTCCGACGTTCTGGTTCCGGAACTTGCGCGGTGCCGCGCCACCGGAAACAGTCGCCGGGTGCTCCATCTGACCGACAAATGCCTGCGCTTTGGACTGGTCTTTGCACTGTCGACGGCGGGGCTCCTCTTTTGTCTCTCCGAGCCGTTGGGGCTGCTGCTCTATCATAGCACCGAGGCCGCCCGCTACATTGGTTTCTTCGCGCCGCTGGTCATCATCCTCTATCTGGACGCCATCGTCGACGGAATGCACAAGGGCCTGGGCCAGCAGCTCCACTGCGTCCGCTACAATACTTTGACCTCGTTCCTCGACGTCGCGCTGATTTTTCTTCTGCTGCCGCGGTACGGCATCGGCGGCTATCTGTTGAGTTTTACCGTAACCCATCTGCTAAACTTCTATCTCAGTATCCGCCGTCTGGTGCAGGTGACTGCCTATCCCCTGCCAATCGGCTTTTTCTGCAAAGCCTCCTCCATGGCGGCCCTCTCCGTCGCCGCCGTACGCCTTCTGGACCGGGGCGGCACGCCGGAACTCCTCGCCGCGCTGCTGCTGGGCTGCATCTATCTCGCGCTCTTCTCCCTGCTGCTGGCGGTCAGCGGCACCTTTACCGGTGCGGACCTGCGCTGGGTGCTTTCCCTGCTGCGGCAAAGGGGACGTCTTCCTTCGCAGGATGGGGCCGCCTGAGTATTGATTGAAACGACGCGCTTCTTTTTCCACCTCAACTTATCGTGGAAAAGCAGCAGCTGCAATTGTCGCGAAGAAAAACCGCCTGCTGTTGGCCTGCGCCCGGTCCGGCGGCGGTCCCACCGTCGCGCTACAGGCGGACGCTGATTGCCGGCTGGAAACGAAACCCGACGGTCATTGGACCGGCGCACCGCAGGCGATTGCAGCACAAACACCGATTCCGCCTATTTCACGGTCGCCGATCCGCTTTCCGACTATAAAGCAAGGACCTGCCGCAAAATACAAATTTTGCGGCAGGTCCTTGCTTTATGATTCCCCGAACCAGCTTCCAATGGGGATTCTGGCGATTTTTACGCCGAGAATCTCGCTGATGGGGATCAGGCCGATGCGGGAATCCCGGCTGTCCGCCGAGTGATTCCGATTGTCGCCCATGACGAACACATACCCCTCCGGCACCGTCAGCGACGTATCCGTATAGACCGCCTCCAGAGGGTCCGTCTCCTCGAAGTTCAGGTAGTTTTCGGTCAGCGCGCAACCGTCCACGAGTACCGTATTGGTGTCGTAATTGATTTGCACAGTTTGTCCGCCGGTCGCGATGACCCGCTTAACCAGCTTATCGCCCTGCATGATGCTGTTCTTCTCTGTGTTGATGATGATGATGTCGCCGGCTTTCGGCGTATAGTCCACCATCCAGACCAGCAGCAGATCCCGGTTGTAGAGCGTCGGATACATGGAGTCACCCTTAACCACCGCCAGCTTGCAGATATAAAGGTTGACGACCAGCACCAGCAGCACCGGTACGATCACCGTCAGCAGCCAGCTGCGTACCTCTCTGCCCTTGCTTTCTTTCTCTTCCAAGAGGCACTTCCTTCCTTACAGCTTGATGCGAATTGAGGGAAACGCCGTTGTCGGCGCCTCCGGATAGAACATGCCGTTGACCCAGCATACGCATTCGGTCCGTTTGATGGTACCCATCAACAGATCCAGCCCTCCCATGGCGAAAAGCATTAGGACCTGCACTCAGGCGTCGGTATCAATTTCCGGTAACAGGATGAACAGCAACGGTTCGCAGCTGAATAGCACCAGCCGAAATCCTGCAATTCAGTATACGAGACTCCGATCGGCTTTGCGGTATTCCGGCATTTCTTCCGCCCCGTCGCCCTGACCGGCGCTCAACCGCAAAGGTCCAGAATCGCCTGGGTGAAAATCTTGGCCGACAGCATCAGCTGCTCCAGCGTAATAAATTCGTCCGCGCCATGCAGGTGGTTGTCGAGGCCATCCATCTCGCAGCCAAACGCCACGCCGTTCCGGAGATCGTGGACGTAAGTGCCGCCGCCGGTCGCCTCTGCGACGCCAGGCTTCCCGGTCCAGTCCTCGTAGGCTTGTAGCAGTGTCCTGACAAAGTCGGAATCGGCATTGACATAATGCGGAAGCACCATCTTCGTCTCCCGTAAGACAAGCCCCGCGTCCTCTGCTCGCTTCTCCGCCACGAGGCGGGTGTTTTCGTCGTTTGAACAGACCGGGCAGCGGCTGTCGAAGCAGAGGTATAGGCTGGTCTCGTCCAGCCGCAGCAGGTCGGCGGAGCAGGTCAGATAGCCCGAAAGTTCGTCCTCCATGGCAATGCCCAGCGCCTGCCCGCGATGATCCCCATGTGGGAACAGTGCCTGAAGAGCTTTGAGCTTCTGGAAGCCTGCTGATTCTGCGCAGGGCAGCGACGCCAGCAGGTGCAGCAGCGCCGTCAACGCGTTATTGGCCGCCTCCGGATAGGCCGCATGCCCGCTGACGCCCTTGCAGGTAATCTCAACTGCGCCTTGCTCCTCCGCCGCCGTAAAGCCCGCGCCGGTCTTTTCCGCTGCGGCGTCCAGATACGGCCGCAGCACCCCTGCCGGGATCCCCACGATCACCGCTCTCGCAGTCTCGGGAATCACGTTGCTCTTGAGCCCGCATTCCGCCGAGGCAAGATAGGGCAGGCGGTCGTCCCGTGGGAAGGACGCGTCGATTTCGCCGCACAGCCGCCCTTTTTCCAAATTAATCAGCGGAAAATTGGCGTCCGGGGTAAATGTCATGGGCGCCTCCTGTTCCCGGGTATAATAATAGGCAACGTCGCTGCTGCCGCATTCCTCGTCCGTACCCAAAATCAGACGGACATTCTTTTTGAGCGGAACGCCCAGCGCCTTGACGCAGGCCATGGCATAGAGCGCCGCGACTGCAGGTCCCTTGTCGTCGATGGCGCCGCGGCCGTAGAGCCGGTCGGCGACCAGCGTCGGCTCGTAGGGCGGACAGGCCGTCCAGTTATTTTCTGCCGGCACGACATCCAGATGGGCGAGGATATCCAGGCCGGGATCCAGTGCTGTCAAATCGCCGGTGCAGACGCGGTCGTCGCAGTTTCGGACCGTCAGGCCCTCGCGCTCCATCAGCTCCATGGCTTTGCGCAGCGCCATGCGGGGGCCGACGCCGTATGGCATCCCCTCCAGTGCTTCGCCGCGGGTGCTGGGAATGGAAATCAGTTCCCGAAGGTCCCGCAGCATGTCAGGCTGCCGCTCCGCAAGGTAACGCTCGATTTTCACGCGGTATGCAGGACTCATGAAAATTCCTCCACTTCTTGCTGCTATTGTAACGGGAGATATCCGTTTTGTCAAATCGGATCGCACTTGATTACTGCGCCCGTCTGGGATATAATTTTCCTGAGAAAGCAAAGAGATATACCCATGATCTCTTTATTAAAATGATGAACTGGCGGTCTGGCCGTCCGATGAGGTTGCATACACCGCGATTTGATTGAAGGAGCCACTATGAAAAAGAATATAACCATGGATACGCTTGCCATTTTCATCGGCTGCTCTCTGGTCGCAGCCGGACTCGATATGTTTGCGTTTCCCAACGACATCTCCCCCGGCGGCGTGTCTGGTCTTGCCGCCGCACTGTCCAGACTGATTCCCGTCAGCGTCGGTACGCTGGCCTTCCTGATCAATCTGCCGCTGCTGGTCGTCGCCTGGCGTGTGCTGGGCTTTCGCCAGCTCAGCCGTACCATCATTGCCACCGTCCTTCTCTCCGTCCTGATTGACCTGGTAGCTCGCTTTTTCCCGGTCTATTCCGGCAACATTTTGCTGGCTGCCGCGCTGGGCGGCGTGTTGACCGGCGTTGGTATCGGTCTGCTGTTCCTCCGCGGCATCAGCACCGGGGGCACCGATCTGCTCAGCATTTTGCTGCTCCGTGTCATGCCCAACCTGCCCATCGGCGGACTCCTGCTCTGCATCGACAGCTGCGTCGTGGTGGTCGCTGTTCTGGTCTTTCGGGACGTTGAGGTTGCTCTGTATTCAGCCGTTATGATCTTTGTAACTTCCCGGGTAATCGACAGCATCATGGATGGCGCCAACTATGCCAAGGTCATTTATGTGATTACGGACCATGGAGACGCAATCACCCAGGCACTGAGCACGCAAACCGGCCGCGGTGTCACCGTATTTCCCGCGCGGGGCGGATACACCGGCAAGGACAAAACCGTGGTTCTCACCGTCACGCGCCGGAACACACTGGCGCAGACACTGTCCGTCATCAAACAGACCGACCCCGAATCCTTTTCCTTTGTGGTCAACGCCGCCGAGGTCCATGGCGAGGGATTCCGCCGTTACCGCGCCGATATTGGCAATTCCTAAGAGTAAACTTCCACAGCGGCGCGCCGGTTTTCCTATTTTTAGCTATTATTTCTATTTTCCCTTGCTATCTCCGATTCCCGGTGTAAAATAAATGATAGGAGTTATCTGCAGGTCTGCGCATTCCAAACTTTGAAAAAACACAAGCCGCATCGTACAAATTCCGGTGCGGACGAGGAGGAACGCAGCATGGAAACCTACCCCGCAGAAATGATTGCTTCCATTTGCCGTCTATTGGGAGAATATGGCTGGCGGCCGTCAATGGTTCGGGATCTGATTGTCCGGATGTACGGATTCGAAATCACCTCACAGGATGTGGAACGCATTTTTGCGAAATGTGTGCAGGAATGACCCCGTTGGACGCGTGCGAATGAATTGAGCGCCGACTCTGTCTCAGATAGAAATAAGCCCTGTAGCCATTGGCTACAGGGCTTGTTTGTGGAGCTGATACCCAGATTCGAACTGGGGACCTCATCCTTACCAAGGATGCGCTCTACCGGCTGAGCTATATCAGCATTCAAACAGCTTAATTATAATACCAGAACGCGACTTGCTTGTCAAGAAAAATACCTTTTTCAAGTAAAAAAACGCATTCTAAAATTTCAGGAAAAGACCCCGCCGCAGCGGGGTCTTTGGCAGGGGCACAAGGACTTGAACCCTGAGCCTACGGTTTTGGAGACCGCCGCTCTACCAATTGAGCTATACCCCTATTTATGCAAAGCCGAAGCGAACACTCTGGTGGGCCTTCAGGGATTTGAACCCGGGACCAACCGGTTATGAGCCGGTGGCTCTAACCACTGAGCTAAAGGCCCGTCATGACCGGCTTTCTCAGCCGCGGTTCATATTTTATCACGATCCCGGAACCCTGTCAATCCCCAATTTTGCCTGCAGTACCGCGGAGCGATCTTGCGCGAACTGTGACCTCCAGCGCTACCAAAAGAAGCTGAAAATTGAGAGCACCCGTACTCAATCGCCCAGATTCCACTCCGACAAGGCAAAACATCACTGCTGGACGAAAATTCAAAGATTCAGCGCCCGTAGCATCGCAGGCCACCTGTGTGACAGCAAATTTCGACTCTGCGGTCAGAAAGCATTCCTCGCGCTGCGCCGATATTCTCTCTCCGGTTTCCCGGTAGGCCGCGTCCGTCCCCCATGTCTTTCAGTTGGCTCCCGATGCCTTCTCTTTCTCAGTCAATTTTGGTGCCGAACCATTCTTTACCGTCCGAAGGATTGAATTATGTGGTAGTGCCAAGATTAATGTGCAACTAAGTTTGCAGTCTCTCAGAAAGAAGAGATACCCAGTAATGGAGGCGTCGTCAAAAACAGTCACCAGGTGCTTCCTATTCATGTACTTTTTATTGCCTCATTGTGTACCGGCCACATACCACAGGCGGGCGCAGACCAGCACGAGAGCCGAGTTCCCGTCGGGGAAGCAGCCCACTACCCGGGTGTGCCAACGAATTTCCCGATTCAGCCGTTCTATGACATTGTTGGTGCGGATGCGCATCCAGTGTTCAGAGGGAAAGTCAGCGTAAGTCAGTGTTTCGTCCACCTTATCCTCAATCTTTTGCACAGCCTCTTTCAACTTATGGCGCAGAGTCCTGCCACCACGGCCTTTGCCTTCTCACCGGCTGCTTTCTTTCTGAGCATGGATTGCCTTGAGCATCTTTGCTGCCAGCCTGACCTTGGATTTGGGAACCACAGAGAAAACATCGCGGTAGCCCCAAAATGTTTTCAGAGTACACCGGGATAGCGTTCAGCGAAACACCCTAAAATTATGTTTCAGCCTGCTACTATATCGCCTCAACGCTTCCAGATGCGCCCAGATGCTGCACCGATGAACATCCTGAACTGTCAATTCTTCCAGACGCTTACCTGAGCTGAATATTCAGCGGAAAAACAATAAACATCATGGTACCTTATACCAAAACGATCATTCTTAAGAAGCAATCATAAATAAAAAAATCACCGTCCAAGAGACTACAAAAGTCTTTTGGACGGTGAAAAATGGCTCCCCCTGTTGGGCTCGAACCAACGACCCCATGATTAACAGTCATGTGCTCTACCAGCTGAGCTAAGGAGGAACATACATGTTGGCATTACCTATCTTCCCAGTAAGTCACCCTACAAGTATTGTCGGCGCACACGAGCTTAACTTCTGTGTTCGGGATGGGAACAGGTGGACCCTCGCGGCAATCAATACCAACTAATATATATGAAAACAGGTTGCCCCGTAATCATAATTTTCTCCACTCGGTTAAGAAGTGGTGACCCGTACCGGATTCGAACCGATGTTAAAGGCGTGAGAGGCCTCTGTCTTAACCACTTGACCAACGGGCCAAATCAGTCTTCTTGTTATTATATACGCAAACCGCGTTTATAAACTGGTGCGCCTTCACGGACTCGAACCGGGGACCCACTGATTAAGAGTCAGTTGCTCTACCAACTGAGCTAAAGGCGCATACATGTGATGTACCCTGAAAACCGAACATGGAAGAATTAAGATTAAGGAAAGAGAGGCACAAAGAGCCTGCTATTCAAATTGTAGGTCAAGCCCTCGGCTTATTAGTATCAGTCAGCTTAATGTGTTACCACACTTACACCCCTGACCTATCAACGACATAGTCTACGTCGAGCCTTACTCCATT
>JAYFPO010000034.1:0-8312 GCA_034927685.1 Oscillospiraceae bacterium
TCGGCGGCGCGGGTCAGCCAGTAGAGCGCCAGCTCCTTGTCGTATTTCACCTCGCGCCCCATGAGGCACAGCTTGCCCAGCAGATATTGGGCGTACTGGTTTTCGGCGTTGGCGGCATCGGTCAGATACCGCAGCGCCCTGCCCATATCTTTTTTCACAATCCCGCCTTTGAGATATTCTTTACCAACACGGTAGGCGGCATAGTGACTGCCTTTTTGTGCTGCGTATTCCAGCCACTCCATGCCAAGCTTTGGGTCTCGGACCAACAGATCGTCAGAGAGGAACAACTTGCCCAGCGCATACTGCGCCACCACAACGTCCTGTCGCGCCGCCTTATAGAACCAATCTCGTGCCAGCTCGGAGTTCGGAATAAGCAGCCCACCGTCGCGGTAGAGCTTGCCGAGAAAATACTGCCCGGTCGCATCGCCGTCCTGCGCCCACGATTTCAGATCCTCCACCGCTGCGTCGCGCTCTGCAAGGGGCAGGGTATCATCATAGACATCATCCACGATTTTCCACAGGGTGCGGTCGGCCAGCAGATCATCCTCCGGCTCGTCCCGCTGCTCCATGCCGGCGTCCTCAAAAGTGATCTCGCCGAGTCGGATGTGCTCGGCCTCCTGAATGACTGCGTTCTTGATGGCGCGGAATTCTTTCTGCTGAGACAGCGGCAGGCGTTTCCGCTCGTCGCCTCCGTAGTAACTGTCCACCTGCCCCTGCAGCTCCAGCCAGCGGTCATAGCAATCAGATACGACAGGCAGGAGTTCCATTTGATCGACGATCTCTTCTACGATTTTTTTAATGGGCTTCGGTAGATAGCCGTAGAACTTTTTGCCGGTGACGGAATCCAGCGCCTGCGAAAGCTGCTGCATCAGACCTTCCACCTCCGGATGATTACAAATGCCGGTTTGCATCTGCCGCGTCAGCTCCAGCAGAGCATCCCGAGCCTCGCACACCAACTCATCGCGGCTTTCGCTTTTCTGCTCGTAGACGTGCAGCAGATCCTGCTTGAAAATATCGTTGGTGAGCTGCGACTTGATCTGCCGGATACCCTCGCGGGAGAGATACGCCTGACCCGGCTTTGCCGACCACGCCATCATGTGTATGTGCGGGTGATCGCCTTCATCATGAAACGCTGCGTACCAGCGAAAGTCCTTGGGCGGTATTCTCATCGCCGCCGCAATGTTGTTGCGGTGGGCGCGGATGAGATTGCGCCACGCATTGGCATTGTCGTAGCCCAGCCGCGCCGCATCCTCGCGGTGCAGGGAAATAATGTGCGTCCATACATTGCCGGTATAGGAATCTAATTCTGCCATCGCCGCATCGAGATCGACATTGTCCTCGTCGCCAAACAGGCCATGGGAGCTGAACCGTTCAGCCCGAGGGCGAGTGGCAATGTACTTCATGTAGCCGTCCGTCTGACTGACCGCCGACCAGTTTTCTTCCAGCGCCATGGCGATGAGTGCCGAGGCGTTAACCTTCGTTTTGTGCAAGGTATAGTCCTCGTACTCAGCCAACTTCTTCACACCGGGAAAATCTTTTGCGAGCTTTGCAATGAGCTGCTCCTGCTTCCTGGTCGGAGGACGGTCATCGGTGAGTTTTTGCACATGCTCGCGGGTGCCAATGTAGCACAGGTATCCGCTGACCTTCTCCGCGCCGCCGCATTTGAGATAAGGACTTTTGACGATCAGCTTCGCCATCACTCGTCACCCGCATCGCGCATGCGCTGCTCGAAAGAGATGCGCCCATTTGTCTCCTTCACATTTCTGACGCTCTGTGTCCGCATGCGCCGCAGTGCATCTTCGCCGATATCATAAGCGGTCGCAATGATCCCGTTGGTCATATCGATCTCTACCGATTGCTTGTACAGCAAACTCGCCATGCGATCCTCGAACATTCCGAGCCGGCCGTCCAGATATGACTGGACAGCTTGCGGAAGGAACATCCCGGCGTCACCCGCAGTCAGGTACCCGTGGTAGAAGTCCACCGCTCTCCGTACGACTTCCGCTGCGCTCCGGCTCCCGTCCAGATCCTGGCAACGGTCAATCTTGTCTTTCTGATCCTCCGTAAAATAGGCTGCGAATTTTTGAGTTTTCTCCATCTCTGCCTCTCTTTCCGGCTCTGACCCCCAATCAAAGCCTTATCCTGCCGTGATGTTTCCGCCTGATGACCCCAGCAAGCCGTTTCTTCTGCGATTTTGACCCCATTTGCGGCACCCGAAAATCTCCCGTAACTGCCCGCACTGCGGGCAGTTGTGACCGGGCAGGTGACGCTGGCGACGCCAGCCCTTTATCCCGCTTTTTCTTTCGTCCCCGGTTCCTCGTCCGAAACGGCCTCAATTCCGCCTGAATTGTCCTCGGTGGGACTGGGACTCGCCGCACTCTCCAAAGCCCCGCACAGCGGCTCGGAGGGGCTGACATGGCCGAGCTTTGCCAGCTTCGCCGCGACTCGCTGCTTTTCCGCTTCCTCGTCCGCCCGTGCCATCTGCCGGGCGTAGAACAAATCCAGTGCCTCCTGAATGGGACGGATGGTGTAGAGCAGACTGCCATTCCGCTTTTCACCGGACTTGGTGTAGACGGCCGTCGGCTCGGTGGTGATGAGCGCCTTGTCCTCAAGGCTCAGCACATATTTCCGCACGGTGTTCTGACTCATGTCCACCGCTTTGCCGATGGTCTTGTAGCTGGGCCAGCACTGAAATGTTTTTCGGTTCTCCAGATAGAGCAGGTAGGAGTAGACGGAGATTTCGCCGGCGTTCAGGCCGAGGATGAACAGCTCATTAGGCAAAGGAAAATAATTTTTGATGGCGTCGCGTTTTGGAAAGCGGTTGTACTTCAAATTGCACCTCCCGTGTTCTGCTCGACCCATGCGATAAATTTTTCCTTAGGCACGACGATGCGGCTGCCGATCTTCAGCGCCGGGAAATCTTTTTCGTGCATCAGCTCGTACCCGCTGGAGGGCGACACGCCCAGCACCTTTGCCACCGTTTCCGCGTTCAGGAACAGCGGCAGCTCGTCATAAGATTTGTAGATGGATTCCTTCATTGATACCTCCATGTCCGTCGTTTGTTTGTTGCGTCTCTATTCGATTCTTGTGCAGTTCACTTGTTCTCACCACCATCCTCAATTTGAAAAGAAAAAGAATCCCTCATTGTGTAGCCGGTGAGAATGCTGTTTTGTAACGCTCTATTTATGCGATTGATTTTGTAATATCTATCTGGTATAATCAGCGTAACAGAAACAAAGCCGCGTTTCAAGGCCTCCGGGCGTGGTTGGGGAAATCCCAAATCTTCATCGGATACAGGGGGAGTGATACTATGGCAAACTCGTTTGATTGTTTTTCCGTCCTTTTTGGAAAGGGCGAAGTGTTTGTAAACAGCAAGACTTTTCCGCTGGGGCAGTGCACCACCGATATTTTGAACTTAGATAGCGAGGTGCTGGCGGAGCTGGACCGGCGCATTGAGAATCTGATGCCCGCTGTCAAAATCCTGCTTCAAGAAAAAACAGACAGCGCCGCTCGCTCCGCGCAGGAGCTGCTATGCGCTGTCTGGGATCTGATCTTTTCTTTCCCGGTGTATCGGGATTTGAACATGGACATATGGACGGCCAACAACCTTTTCCCGCTGCTGCTTTCCGATCCGGAGAAGTGGGCCGAGGTGCAGGAGTCCGGCACAGAGGGACACGCCATGTTTCAAAAACTTATGGAGGGGCTGGAGTATTTTCCGGAGAGTCTCCGCACCTTTCGGGGGCAGGTTGCCGGCATGCTGGAGCTGAATTTTGAGCCGCTCGCCCGCAGGAGCGTCGACGCCTACGCCGAAGCATTTGCCCAGTATTACGGCGAGATGAAGTCGGTGGAAGGGATCTTTGGCAATGGCCCGTTTGAGCAGAGCTTCCCCATGGAGAACCGGTTCGTGCCCATGGCGCACCCGACGGAGAAAGGAATGGTGCTCCTGGCGGAGCAGGCACAGTTTTCCTATCTCACGCATTTCCTGTACACGGATTTTTACCGTGGACTGATCATGGGCAACGCACCCCGCCGCTGTCACAACTGCGGAACCTATTTTTTGCTGACCGCCGGCTATAACACCTGCTACTGCAACAACCTCGCCCCCGGCGAGACGGCGCGAACCTGCCGCAAGGTGGGCGCGCACAAAAAAGAAGCGCAGGAGCGCGTAACCGCCACTCCTGCGCAGAAGGAATATGCAAAGGCGTACAATCGCCTGAAGGCCAGAAAGCAGAGAGGCAAAATCACCGTGGGTGAGTGGAATACCGCCGTCGTCAAGGCACAAGAGCTGAAAGAACAGACCGAGCGCGGCGAGCTGAGCGATGAGGAGCTGCGGAGACAGCTGGAGGCGCTGTGAAAAAAGAGCGCGGCGGGACGAGTGTTAAAAAGCTGTCCCGCCGTATTTCTTTGTTTACGCTGACGCAATAATGTTCCGAATTATTTTATTTGCGCATATGCATCCAACACCTGCGCAATCTTTTCGATTTCTCCGCTGCCATTGGTGGGGAAACGAAATGCGGGGATCTTATACAGTTGAAGAATGTGATCTTTCATGCGGTCGCGCTCATACTGTGCCGTGCCTTGTTTGTGAAAATGAAATCCGTCAACTTCAATGGCAAGCACCGGCTTTCTACTGATGCGATGATAAATCAGGAAATCCAAGTGTGTTGCAGTGTTCATGGCGTACCGACACTCGTCGTCATTCAGTCGGTGGGGATCACGAATCAGCATGTTCAGAGGCTGGTGACAAATGACGCCCAGAGAAAGCTGCGGTCTTGAATCGAGAAGATCGCAAATTGCTCCATACATCAGGTTTTCAGAGTCATATTCCGACACCTGCTTGTGCTTTCGAAGATAGGCAATGCGTGCATCGGTATATTGGCTGTACAGCAAATCAAAAACGGAATAAATCTCGCTTTGCACGACCTCGCAGTTGTTGTATCGGATATAACTGATGAGATCGCCGATGTTGCTGTCGGCCGGTTGCTCGTCACCCGAAACCACAAGCATCAGTTGCTTTTTCGCGCGGGATACAGCGACATTCAGAAGATAGGGGTCGTCCGAAAAATCCGTTATTACATCATCGACGGTGGTCAAAACAATGGCACCTTTCTCACGCCCCTGGAACTTATGTACTGTATGAACTTCAATCTCGGGGTTGCTCAATTCCTTTTCAATCTTGGCAACCTGATCTCTGTATGGAGCAACAATACCGATTTCGTTTGGGGATGTACTGCTCAGTTGCGGCAAGACCTCCTGCATGGTCACATCAATTTGCCGCTGATTGATATGATCACGACGATGGTTGCCCACGTTCGTCTGAAAAACTTTCAGGACATCAGGCTCTCCATGATCATCGGTCATGACAACCAGCTCGTTCTGATAGAATTTCTGATTGCAGAAGCCGATGATTTTGGGGTGGCAGCGGTAGTGCTCTCGCAGGAGCGTCTGTGGGATATTGGGCACTACGCTGCAGACGGATTTGAGAAAACTATTGTCGGAAAAGGAATACCCTGCGGGCAAATCAAACGAGGAAAAGACAGCATTGCTGCGCCGTTTCATCTCGTCGGTTACGACATTGGGCAGCTGTTTTAGATCGCCGACGATCACTGCGTTTTTGGCGCAGGACAGCGCCAGCGCCCCGGTTGCAACATCGACTTGTGATGCCTCATCCATGATCAGATAATCATAGGTTGCGTCTTTTAGAGAACTGCGGGAGGAAAACGTTGTGCTCAAGACAATGGGATATTCCTTCAGAACCTCCATAGGATGCTGCCACAAGTCATCGCCGGTGAAGACTCTGCGGCTCTGATTTTCCACATATTTTGCGGATAGAACAGCGTGCAGAAACCTGGTGGACAGCTTAGTGAGCTCGTCCATCTTGTTTTTCGCATCGTTTTCGATTAACAATTTTTCTATGTCGGCAATTTCGAACTCCAGTTCAGCCTTTTTTGTCTGATAATAAAGTCCCTGTAGCATCGTGATGATGCGCGGCAGATTATTTTGATAAAATTTCCAGTCAGAGATCCCATAAACCAAAACACTTTTGAGTTTGAACCATAGCGTGATGCTGCGGTCTTCATCGGAGAATGCGCAGCATTCCTGCCAAAGCTGCATGAGCCTTTGTGATTTCAAATCTCGGCGCAGCTTTACCCCGGTATCGTCAATGCCAGTTTCCTTGCAGTAGTCAGCAAAATATTTCATTTCCAGGGTGAGAGCGTTGAGTTCCTGCTTAGCCGTAGCAAGGCGCTCCTGTTTAGCGAAGAGCTCCGATAGCTCCACAGACAATGAAGCAACCCTGCCCTTTAATTCTACTTGACGTTCCGGGGACTGCTTCCATTCGGATAACTTTGGATAAAGGCCGGTTTGCCCTTGAATAAAAGCGGTCTTGTTTTCTCCCTTTCCAAGCGGGGCTACCAGAAAACCCAGAGCGTTTTTAGGATCGGAGAGTTTCTCGAGTACGTTTTCCGTTGCGGAGTTGTTGTTTGACACAACCAGAATCGTTTTCCCTGTGGCAAGCAGATTTGCGATGATATTCAATATGGTTTGTGTCTTTCCGGTACCTGGCGGGCCCTGAATCACACTGATTTGATTTTCAAGCGCAGCTGACACAGCATGAAACTGGCTGCTATTTCCGCCGAAAGGAAAGATGGGGGTGTATTTGGGGCGGATGTTGGGGCAGTGTCCTGTTGGGTCAAGATATACGGCCATGGCAGTGTCTTGCCCAACAAAAATCAGCTTTTCATATTGCTTTTCAAGGAGGACTGCACCGTCGTCGCTTTTTAACTCATTGATAGCAGCCAACTGACGGAGGTAATCCAGTCGGCTCCAAGCTTTCTTTTCGCCCAGACAAGAAACCCCGATTCTAAGACTGCGCTTTTCATATGTCCGCCCGCTGCCATCTTCGAAACAAATATGCCAGTAGTCGCCGCTTCTTGCATGAAAAGCAAAAATGCTTTGAATTTGGAACAGTTCATGTTCTCCGTGGGCGATATGTACGAGCGTGGGATCAATCTTGTCCGGATCTCTAACCCATTCTATAGAGCTATAATTGTATTCGTATTTTTTGCCTGACAGGAAGGTCACATCGTACTTTTTCGTCCCCGAGTTGTAACGGCAGGATCGAATATCTGCTGTCTTGTCCTGACCATTTTCCAGGATGAGATTTTCCTTCTGATTCAAAGCAATTCCTCCGGTGCCAGATGATTATTGAATGTTAATGATGCAGCGGCATTTAGGAAAATTCGAGCATCCGTAGAATTCTTTTCCGGCATTCGGCCCTTTTGCAGCTTTTCGCTTGATCATGATTGAACCGCACTTTGGGCAAACAATTTGTTTCTCTGGCGTCGCTGCAGGGACGACTGGTGGTTGCTTTGGCTCTGCTTGGGGCTGCCTGCGATTGCTGTGTTTCAAGTGCCTCTCTGAACTTTGCTGTGTAGTCAGTTTCCTGCTCCCTGTGAATGCCAAGGAAAAATTGCGCAAGAGATTCCATATCCTTATCGCTGTTCGATTCTGTTTTGGAATTGGCGATCGCTTTTCGAATATACTCTGCCAGCTGGTCAGCACGAATGACCTGTTGCCGGATTTCTTTCTTGGCGTAGCGGTCATAGAGTACTGTTTTGGGGTTTGCCAAGACTACAATCAATCGATAATTTTCGTCGAAGCATTTCGCGAACAATGCCTTGGTCAAAAAGTTTCCTTTTTCTGCGCTGCGAATCTGTTTGATCAGTTCCAGATGGCGGCGATTTTGTGTAATTGGGGAATAGATACCCTCCTTTTTGGCGTGGTGCCCGTAAGTAATTGTTCGAATAAAATCGCCGGCGTTGTTGATCTCAATGTTGCCATAGAGATTCTTGCACTCAAGCATAAAAGTTTGCTTGCGGGTAACAATGAGATAGTCGATTTGGGCGGTAAGCCCGTCATATTCAAGAAATAAATCATGCAGAATGTACATGGGGATATGGCTATTCTGGAGCTCGAAACGTACCGTTTGCTCACCCCAAATGCCGGCGTTTACCCGATTGGTTTCCTCGTCGATTTTATCAACAAGCTCACCGGATGCTTTTTCACGCAGCTCCTGCAGAGCGGCAAGCTGCCGCTCTGCTTCGCTGTCGTCTTTCAGGAATACTGGCTCTTTCAGCCGGTCAAATAAGCTCATAGCGGCACCTCTCATAATAAACATTGCACTAAACCGCCTTCGGCGGTGGTATTGACAGGAATTTCGACTGCTGATAAAATAGCGACACAACATAAACAACGTTGCCTCTAAAGAAAAACGGCTGGAACGATACCAGTGGAGGTTTATTTGTTGCGCC
>JAYFPO010000014.1:0-159384 GCA_034927685.1 Oscillospiraceae bacterium
CCTGGCACCCCCCCGCCTCCTCATGCTATAATGACGTAAGTACACAGGAGGGCAAACGCCATGAAGAAACGGACGTTCCGCATATGTTTCCCCTGGGACTATCAAAAAGAGTTGAAAACCGTCAACGAACGGTCGAAGGCGGGCTTCCATCTGATCCGGTCCTCCTTCTTTTGGAAGCTGGAGGAGCAGGATGGCTCTGTCCAGTACCGCTACCTTGTGGACTGCGCGGAGGCGGGAAGCTTCACGGAACTGCTCTATGAAAAGCAGGGCTGGGAGCTTTGCTGCAGACAGGGTAAGCTGCTCTTCTTCCGGAAGCGCTGCGAAGAGGACCGTCAGGAGACGGAATATGAGATCCACGGCGACGAGCGCCACGCCATCGCTGACTGCTTCCACCGGCGCATCAAGCCGCTGGATCTGCTGCGCAATCTTCTGCTGATCCTGGCCGTTGTGCTCGTGCTGATCCCGGGCGACATCACAAACAGTCTGACCCCGCGCATCGCCTGTATCCCGCTGTTTCTCTGCCTGATCCCGGTTAGAATCGCGGAAAACTACCGAAAGGCTCTGGGCGAACAGAATCGAAAATAGCCGCAATCCATCTGAATCCCTGTCGTGCCGACGGCTGAAATTGGGGTCTCAGGCAGGAAAAGCAAGCAAGGACGCGCTGCAAATTTCCCAATTTGCAGCGCGTCCTGCGTTATTGCCGGGCCTCTTCCGGCTCCGGGCGGCGCAGTGTGCGACGCTTACGCGGCTCCGTCAGGAGCTGCCAGAGCGAGGCATACTGAAACAGGGCGTAGGAGAGAAAGGAGAGCGCGTTGGCCAATCCGCCGTCTGCCACAGACATGGCGCTGAAAAAGACGCCGAGCATCGCCGCAAAGACAGTCGCCCGCCGCTGTCCCTGTTCCAGTGCGAAGCTGCTCAGCAAGAAGCTCACGCACATGACCGCAATCATGGCAAACAGCCGGAAGCAGTAATCTGAGATCCGGGGGTCGATACTCCAGCTTCGGAAATCCGGAATCAGCTTGCAGATCAGACTGACCGTCAACACGGCATAGAGCACAAAGGACGGGCGCTCCCGCCGCAGAATCCGCAGGGTGATCAGGCCCATACAGACCGCCCCCACAATGCCCAACAGGCCCATCAGCCATTTGGATACGCCGGTCATCGTAAAAAAGCGGACAGCGCTGGCAATCATCAGCAGCAGCGCCGCCGGAAGCCCCGCCAGAGAAACGTTGGATGGCAAATGATTGGCGGAGAAACCGGGCCGCGGCCGCAGACTCAGTGCCGTCAGCGCGGCAAACAGCAGCGCCAGAACCGACATCACAATCAGCGGCCAGAGAAAGCTTGCAGAATGTCCCCCATCTGCGTTCAGACTGACCCGCCGTTGGACCAGCCGCAGCACAAAGGCCAGCGACGACAGCACCAGCGTTACAGCCGCGGCAAATTTACGGCTCGAGAGCTTGCTTTTCATGACCATTTTGCCCCTTCCGTTTTTTCTATCTAATTGATGGCAACCCAGCGCAATACTCGGATCACGCCTGGCCACGCGCTCCCTTGCATCTCCTCCGTCGTATGCTTCAAAAACGCTCGGGAAAACTCAATGTATCCCCTGTCCTTTCAGACATCCGGCCAAAAAGCTGCCCGTGCAATTCCACGTATAGAACTGTAGGATATTATCTTATACTATACCACGTCCATTCCCGGTTGTAAATTCACCTTTTCGCCGTTTTCTGCGGAGATCTTTTGAAAAAAAGGTTGTTTTGCCGCCAAATAGTCCTTGCTTTTTTTTACTGTCTCTGTTATAATCATTAAGAATTAACGTAATGTTTGACTGGAGGCTGGGGTATTCCCCAGTCTTTCTTGTTGAATGACCCATTTTCCGCGGCAGCGTGTGAGGTGTACAATGAAGATTACGGAGATTATTTGGCAATTGGCCCAACCCGCAGCGGAGGCTCAGGGCTGCACCATCTGGGACGTGGAATATGTCCGGGAAGGCGCGGAATGGTTCCTGCGGATTACTCTCGACAAGGACGGCGGCGTGGATATCGCGGACTGCGAAGCGGTTTCCCGTGCCATGGATCCCATTCTGGACGAGAAGGACCCGCTTCCCTCCAGCTATACCTTCGAGGTATGCAGCGCGGGACTTGAGCGCGCGCTGAAACGACCCGGCGATTTTCAGAAATTCATGGGCAGCGACGTGCTGGTCCGCCTCTACTGCTCCCGGGAAGGACGGAAGGAATTCGCCGGCGTCCTGCGCGGCTACGAGGATGGCCGCGTGACCGTCGACTGCGGTCAGACGTCCTATACATTTGAAAAAAATGAAGTCGCGCTGGTGCGGCTTCGCGTGACATTTTAATTCAGGAGGAGACAACCATGAACGCCGAAATTTATGCGGCTCTCGCGCAGCTGGAGAAGGAGCGCGGTATCCCCCAGTCCTACATGATGGAAAAAATCACGCAGGCACTGGTGGCCGCATACAAAAAAGACAAAGACGGATATACTGACAATGTGTTTGTGGAATTGACCGATAAGGACATGCGGATGTATGTCCAGAAGGAGGTCGTGGAGGATGTCATCAGCCCCACCACGGAGATCTCTCTGGACGAAGCCCGTAAGAACAACAGCCGCTGCGAACTCGGCGATCTGGTCAACGTAGACGTCAAGACGCAAAACTTTGGCCGCATCGCCGCCCAGACTGCCAAGCAGGTCATCATTCAGGGCATCCGCGAGGCGGAGCGCGGCATGGTGTTCGATAGCTTCTCCTCGAAAGAGCACGAGATTCTGACCGGCACGGTGCTGCGCATTGAACCCCAGTCCGGTGATATGACGGTCCGCATCGGCACCGGCTGCGACCGGACCGACGCCTATCTGGCCGCCGGCGAGCAGGTCCGCACGGAATCCTTCCACGAGGGCGACCTGGTCCGCGTTTACGTCGTCGAGGTGCGCCGCTCCTCCCGCGGCCCCCAGGTCATCGTCTCCCGGACCCATCCCGGTCTGGTCAAGCGACTCTTTGAGCTGAACGTGCCGGAAATCGAAAGCGGCCTTGTGGAAATCAAGTCCGTAGCCCGCGAGGCCGGTTCCAGAACCAAGCTGGCCGTCCGCGCTACAGAGGCGAATATCGATCCCGTGGGCGCCTGCGTCGGCCCCAGAGGCGGCCGCGTCGGCGCTGTGGTGGAGGAACTTCGGGGCGAAAAAATGGACATCGTGGTCTGGGCCGAGGATCCGGCCGAGTTTGTCGCGTCCGCTCTGTCCCCGGCCGACGTGATTTCCGTGTCCATGCTGGCGGGTACCAAGGCCTGCCGGGTCATCGTGCCCGACGACCAACTCTCCCTCGCCATCGGCAAGGAGGGCCAAAATGCCCGGCTGGCAGCCCGCCTGACCGGCTGCAAGATCGATATCAAGCCCGCTTCCCAGCAAGAAGCGGCGGAAGCAGCGGAAGCGGCGGAAGCGGCAGAGGCAGCGGAAGCGGCCCCGGCTGTCGTAGACTGAGCGCGGGAGGTACGCGTATGCCGAAGAAGATCCCTTTGCGCCAATGCGTCGGCTGCCGGGAAATGAAGCCAAAAAATCAACTGGTTCGGGTCGTCCGTTCACCGGAGGGGCAGATATCTCTGGACTTCCGTGGGAAGGCGCCCGGGCGCGGCGCCTATGTCTGCCCGAACGCGGAATGCCTGAAAAAAGCGGGAAAATCCCACGGGCTGGACCGCGCACTGGACACTGCGATTCCGCCGGAAGTCTACGAGACGCTGGCGGAAAGGATGAAGGAACATGGAGAATAAAGCACTCGGGCTGTTATCGCTCGCCCGAAAGGGACGCAAGTTGGAGGCCGGCGAGGAGCCCGTCGGTATGGCCTGCCGGGCGCAGCGCGCCAGGCTGGTGCTGCTGGCCGGAGACGCCTCCGAGCACACGGTGCGGCGGGTGCAGAGCTACGTGTCCGGCACCAACCAACCCTGGCTGCAGCTCTCCTGCTCCAAGGCGGAGCTGGGCGCAGCCATCGGCCGGAGCGATTGTGCCATGGCCGCCCTGACGGATGTCCGTCTGGCGCTGGCCTTTGTGAATGCGCTGGGTGAACCGGAACGCTACGCCGCCCTGCTGGTGGATCTGGAGGCCCGCTCTCTTCGCGTCGCGCAGCGGCAGCGGGAGGAACGAAACCACCAGCGCAACATCCGACGTGGAGAAAAGAAAAAGAAATGAGTTAAGTTGTTTATGACGGCTCCGGCCGTATTGGAAGTGCGCGGTTCTGAATGGGCCGCGCGGCCAAAGACGCGCTTCGGTGCGTAATGCGGCCGGAAGTTTTTGGAGGTGGCTATATTGAATAGTTTTAATAAGTATCGGGTCCGGGATGTTGCCAGGGACTTCGACATGACAACCAAGGAAATCACCGAGATTGTCGCGATGTTCTTCGAACGGCCCAAGAGCAACATGCAGGTCCTGGAGGATGCGCAGCTCAATGTGCTGTTTGAGTATATCACGCAGCACCGTCAGATTGATTCGCTGGAGCAGGTCTTTGCCACAGCGGCGCTGCCGCAGAAGGCCGCGCCGGCTCCTGCCGCGCCGGTCCGGGAAGTAGCGCAGCCCGTCGCCTCCACCGCCAATACCCCGCCGCAGCCGCTGCAGCCGCAGAATACCCAACCACGTCCGCAGCAGACGCAGAATGCCGCCGCGCCAGAACGGAAGCGGGAGCGCCGCGTTGTCGACACCAGTGCCGTGACGGTCAACACCGCCCGCTTTGACGACCATGTGGATAAGCTGGTCTCCGAGCGGATGCAGAATGTATCCGGCGGAAAACAGAGAATCGGCGGAAAAAATAAGCCGAATGTGAAAAAGCGCGGCCCCTTCAGCAGCAAATTGCGCAACGAGGAGCAGGAGAAGATGCGCCGCCTCCATCTGGAAGTCGCGAAAAAGGCCCAGTTGGTCGTGAAAATTCCCGATGAGATCACCGTCGGTGAGCTGGCCTCCCGCATGAAGAAGACGGCCAGCGAGGTCATCAAGCGCCTTCTGAAAAACGGCGTCATGGCCGCGATCAATCAGACGATCGACTTCGACACCGCGGAGTTTGTAGCCACGGAGCTGGGCTGCAAAGTGGAAAAAGAGGTTGTCGTCACCATCGAAGAAAAGCTGTTCGACGACCACCAGGATACCGCCGACGAGCTGCAGCCCCGTCCCCCTGTCGTCGTGGTCATGGGCCACGTCGACCACGGCAAGACCAGCCTGCTGGATGCTGTGCGGAATACCAATGTCGTCTCCGGCGAGGCTGGCGGCATCACGCAGCACATCGGCGCTTACACCGTGCAGATTAGCGGGAAACCCATCACCTTCCTGGATACCCCGGGCCACGCCGCCTTCACGGAGATGCGTGCCCGCGGCGCCATGTGTACGGATATTGCCATTCTGGTGGTGGCTGCCGACGACGGTATCATGCCCCAGACCGTTGAGGCCATCAACCACGCCAAAGCGGCGAACATCCCCATCATCGTCGCCGTCAATAAAATGGATAAGCCGGGCGCCAATCCCGACCGGATTCTGACCCAGCTCACCGAGCACGGCCTGACTCCGGCAGACTGGGGCGGCGAGACCGAGGTTTGCCGCATCTCCGCCAAAACCGGCATGGGCATCGACGACCTTCTTGAAGTGGTCACGCTGACCGCCGAAATTGCCGAGCTGAAGGCCAACCCCAACCGTGCCGCCAAGGGCACCGTCATCGAGGCCCGTCTGGATAAGTCCCGCGGTCCCATCGCCACCCTGCTGGTGCAGAACGGCACCCTGCGTCACGGCGATACCATCATTGCCGGCACGGCCGTGGGCCGTGTCCGTGTCATGGTAGATGACAAGGGCAATCAGGTACTGTCCGCCGGTCCCTCCGTCCCTGTGGAGATCACTGGCCTGGCCGATGTCCCCGCGCCGGGCGATGACTTTGCCTCTGTCGAGGACGAGCGCATGGCCCGCCAACTGGTCGAGCAGCGGAAACAGAAAATCAAGGACGATCTCAACAAGCAAAGCCAGAAGGTCACGCTCGACAACCTCTTCGCAAAGATGCAGGAGGGCGAAATGAAGGAGCTGAATCTGATCGTCAAGGCAGACGTCCAGGGCTCCGCTGAGGCCGTCAAGGCATCCCTCGACAAGCTCTCAAACGACGAGGTCCGCGTCAAGGTCATCCACACCGGTGTCGGCGCGATCAACGAATCCGATATTCTGCTGGCCTCCACGGCTGGCGCCATTATCGTCGGCTTCAACGTGCGCCCCAACGACGCTGCTGCGGTCGCCGCCAAGCGCGACAACGTGGATCTGCGGATGTACCGCGTCATCTACGACGCGATCAACGAAATTGAAGCCGCCATGAAGGGCATGCTCTCCCCCACCTTCAAGGAGGTTATCTACGGTCACGCCGAGGTGCGCATGACCTACAAGGTCTCCTCCGTCGGCACCATTGCCGGCTGTTACGTCAAGGACGGCAAGGTCACGCGAGACGCCAGGGTCCGCATTCTGCGGGACAACATCGTCATTCACGAGAGTACCATCGGCTCTCTCCAGCGCTTTAAGGACTCCGCCAAGGAGGTCCAGGCGGGCTTCGAGTGCGGCGTGTCCATCGACAGATACAACGACATTAAGGAAGGCGATATCTTCGAATGCTTCGGCATGGAAGAGATCAAGCCGCAATAACAGCTCGGTATGGCGTGCCTGCGGCGCGCCATACCGCTTGGAACAACACAGGAGGCAACCGCCATGTCACAAAACCGAATTGGGCGCATCAACGAGGAGATGCAGCGGGAGTTGTCCGCCTTGATCCGCAGTCTGAAGGACCCGCGGGTGCAGGAGTCCATGATCTCCATTACCAGCGTGGATACCTCGGGCGACCTTCGGTACGCCAAGGTCTATGTCAGCGTTTTAGAGCAGGAGCACGGCAGAGAGGTCCTGAAGGGGCTCAAGTCTGCGGGCGGTTTTCTGCGCCGAGAGCTTAGCAGCAGGATGCAGCTTCGCTATACCCCGGAGCTTCTGTTCGTTCTGGACGACTCCATCTCCAAGGGCGCGGAGATGTTCGCTTTGTTAAACTCTCTGCATATCGAAAAGGACGGAGAAGACGATGCATGAGCTGACCATCCCTGCCATGGCAGCGGCGCTGAAAGCCGGAGACTGCTACACCATTCTGACCCACCGGCGCCCCGACGGCGACACCGTCGGCTGCGCCATTGCCCTGTGCCGCGGTCTTCGCAAGCTTGGCAAAACCGCCGCTATCTGGGAAAACCCCCAGTTTACCCCCCGCTATCTTCCCTATCTGTCCGGTCTGACCACAGATGCGGTTCAGGGAACCGTCGTCGCCGTGGACGTGGCGTCCGAGGGGCTGTTTCCCCTGGGCTTTTCCGGCCGCGTGGATCTCTGCATCGACCACCACGCCTCCAACACCCGCTATGCCGACGGCGTACTGGTGGAGGGCGGACGGGCAGCCTGCGGAGAGATTCTCTTCGAGCTGCTGCTCTGTCTGGGCACGCAGCCGGACAAAGATATCGCCGACGCGCTCTACATCGCCATCTCTACGGACACCGGCTGCTTCCGCTACTCCAACACGACCGGCGGAACCCTGCGCACCGCCGCTTCTCTGATGGAATGGGGCGCGGACACGGTTACGCTGAATCGCATTCTCTTTGAGCTGAAAACCCGCGCCCGCCTGCTGCTGGACGCCTACCTCGCCGAGCACCTGACCGTATACGCGGGCGGAAAGATTGGCATCTGTATCCTCCCGGAGCAGGAAAGGCTGTGCCTCGGTGCGTCAGAGGACGACGCCGACGCCATAGCGGGCTTCGCACGGAATCTGGAGGGCGTGGAGATCGGCGTCATGCTGCGGGATCTGCCGGGAAACCAGTGCAAAATCTCTATGCGCACCGACTGCCGTCGCTTTGACGCCTCAAAAATCTGCCAGCTTCTGGGCGGCGGCGGCCACAGCGCCGCGGCGGGCGCCACGGTGTCCGGCACTCTGGAGGAGGGCCGCGCCATCATCCTCCGCACCATCGCGGGGGCCACTGGCCTCACACCCTAAGGAGGGGCGCCATGACCGGAATTCTAATTGTGGATAAGCCCGCCGGCTGGACCAGCCAGGACGTGGCCGCCAAGCTTCGCAGCGTCTTTCATGAACGACGTGTGGGCCACGGCGGAACGCTCGACCCGATGGCCACCGGCGTTCTTCCTGTCTTTCTGGGGAGGGCCACCCGGGCCGTCCCCTTTTTTGAGTCCGCGGAGAAGGAGTATGTGGCCGAGATTCGATTCGGCCTGACCACCGACACGCAGGATCTGACCGGGAGCATCCTGCGGGAGCGCCCGGTTTCTCTGACCCGGGAGCAGGTGGAAACCGCTCTGTTGGCCATGCTGGGCCCGCAGCAGCAGGTGCCTCCCATGTACTCCGCGGTCAAAATCGGCGGAAAAAAGCTCTATGAGCTGGCGCGGCAGGGCAAGGAAGTGGCGCGCGCGCCACCGCAGATCGAGCTCCGCGAGTTGGAGCTCTGCTCCTTTGACGAGGAGCGCGCCTCCTTCCGCGTGCTCTGCTCCAAGGGAACCTATGTGCGTACCATCTGCCACGACCTCGGGGAATCGCTCGGCTGCGGCGGTGCCATGGGCAGCCTGCGCCGGACCAGAGCAGGCCGCTACACACTGGACGGCGCGTTCTCCATGGAGGCCATTCTCCGGGGAGAGGCCGACATTCTGCCCGTGGATTCGCTGTTTTCCGGTTACCCCGCCATCACGCTCAACCCGGCGGAGGAACGGCTCTGCCGGTGCGGCAATGCCGTTCCCAAGGTGAATTTTCCGGTGGGACGCTATCGCGTTTACACGGAATCCGGCGAATTTTTGATGCTGGGACAGGCCGCGGACGACCTGCTCTCCACCGTCAAGAGCTTTTTTGAGGTAACGCCATGACAAAACGGGTCATTGCCCTTGGTTTTTTCGACGGCGTCCATCTGGGCCACGGCGGCCTGCTGCGGATGGCCCGGCGCCGGGCCGACGAGCGCGGCTGCACCGCCTCGGTCATCACCTTTGACCGGCATCCCAGCGCCGTCATCACGGGGCAGCCCACGCCGCTCCTCACCTCGCAGCGCGACCGGGAATATTGGATGAAATCCCTCTATGGCATGGACGAGGTGCTCTTCATCCACTTCGACCGCGCAATGATGGAACTGTCCTGGGAGGAATTCGTGGATGATTGTCTGCTGCAGGATCTGGCCGTCTGCCACATGGTCTGCGGGCAGGACTACCGCTTCGGTTACCGGGGCAAGGGTACCGCGGCACTGCTGCGGGAGGCCTGCCGGGTCCGCGGCGTCGGATTTGATGAAATCGCCGAAATCGCCGTGGACGGGGTACCGGTCCACTCCACGATGATCCGCGCGCTGCTGTCCGATGGTAAGATGGAGGAGGCCGCCGTTTTCCTCGGTCACCCGCACTGTCTGAGCGGCCGGGTGATTTCCGGCAAGCGGCTCGGCCGGACCATGGGCGTTCCCACCGCCAATATTCCCGTCCCGTCCGGTGTACAGCCGCCGCCCTGCGGCGTCTACGCGACGATGGTGGAGACGGATGGCGGCCGCTACCCTGCCGTCACCAATGTGGGCAACTGCCCTACCGTGTCCGACGGTGCGCCCCTCGTGGTGGAGCCTTGGCTTCTGGACTACTCCGGCGATCTCTACGGCAGGGAAATCCGCATTTTTTTCTACAAAAAACTGCGGGATGAAATCCGCTTTTCCTCCCTCGCCGACCTGCGGGCGGAAATTTTCCGCAATGCGGCGCAGACGCGGGAGTATTTCGGAATTCTATAACACATGGGGTCTGTTGCAACAAGAACGTGTTGCAACAGACCCCATGTGTTATTTCGTCCGTCGGACCGCGGTGCCATAGGCGATGACCTCGGCCGCGCCGGACATGACGGAGGCGCTGCCGTAACGCACGTTGATTACGGCGTCCGCGCCCAGCCGCTCGGCATCATCCACCATCCGCTTGGTGGCAATCGCCCTGGCCTCGTTGAGCATATCCGTATATCCCGTGATCTCTCCGCCGACCAGCGTTTTCATGCCGGCCATAAAATCCCTGCCGAAGTTCTTTGAGTAGACCACAGCGCCTTTTACCAGGCCGATCGCTTCCAACTCCGCACCCGGAATATGGTCAATATTGTATAGCTTCATCCTCTTCTCCCTTCTTGATTTCCCGCATTCTCTCACGCAAAGACAGCACGACGCCGACAATCACCCCCGCGAACAGCGCAACCATCAGACCCAAAACCCACCAGGGCATTTTGTCCGCTTCTCTGTTCCAGATCATCAGAACAATAAAGCCAAGCATCAGTAAAACGACAATGGCCGTAATGAGAATCGGCACCAGCATTTTTTTGCGCTTATCTTGCTGCACATTCATAAACCGAACGCCTCCTTCCTCCAACTCCCGGAACTGTGCCTCGCAGGCTGTGATGTCCAAATTGGCCAGCGTCATCCTGCTGTCCGCCAGCCCCTGACAGACCGCCGCGATCTGTCCGAGGTTCCGCTGCTCTCCCGAAAGTGCAATGACGTGGCGGGCCATGCAGTCGGACAGCGCCATCCTGCCGACCTGAAGGCTTCGAATCTCCTCGATGGGCACAGCCAGCTTCCGCAACAGCCGGATCCGCCGCAGCGTCTCCAGATCATCGGGGCTGTAGGAACGATAGCCGTTATCCGACTCCCGACCCGGATGCAGCAGCCCCTGCTCCTCATAAAACCGGATGTTCTTTTTGGGAATCCCCACCAGCTTTTCCACCTCGTTGATCCGCATACGCACCACCTCCTGCTAGTTATATACCTTCCATCCGATGGAATGTCAAGTACCTCTCTTCGATCGGAGAAAAAAAGAGGCCCCCGGACAAGCCGGGGGCAGCGGCGGCCCTCCCTGACGGAGAGAAGAGACGCCACAGATATGAAGTGTGCTCGCATTGGATAAGCTGCATCTTGATTGTAACGCCAAGCCACCGCAAAGTCCGTCGAATTTTGCGGCGCTGACATTTTTTTCCGGGATGACAACCACGTCCTTTTGTGGTACCATACGCTCAGGAGATGATGACCACATGCCCCATTACAAATATTTCCAAAATCGGGAATGCGAGTATTTTCCCTGCCACAAGGGTGCGGATCCTGCGCGATTTAACTGCCTGTTTTGCTACTGCCCGCTGTATGCGCTGGGCGACCAGTGCGGCGGTAACTTCCGTTATAACGAAAAAGGAAACAAGGACTGCTCGCTGTGCCTGCGGCCTCATCTGCCGGAAAATTACGACATCATTCTGGCCAAGTATCCGGAAATCGCCAAGCTGGCCGCGAAAAACCGTACCTAGGAGTCAATTATGCTGAACAAAAAGCTTTATTCCAGAATTTACAAGGACAATCCCGGCGACCCGCTCCACCCCATCTATGTCGGCGGACACTATGAGAAGCAGTCCGGCCTGCCCGCGCGGCGGTTCCGGTTGCTGGGGCTGGCCTGTTCGGCCCTCTGCTTCTTCCTGTTGCTGGGAGCCGGCCTGCGCCCCTCCGCGGCCTCCCGGGTCATGTACAGCGTCCCCTTCTATGCGGCGGCGTTTCTGCCTGCGGTCCTCTGTCTGGCCGCCTTTTTGCAGAGCCCCGGCGACGACGCGCCGATTCGGGAGGATGCGCATTACTATTCCTTTGCCCGCATACAGTCCTGCTCCGCCATCGGCATGGGGCTTACCGCCCTGGCCTTCCTGGGCGGCGGTGCCGCGTCGATCGCGGCAGGCAGCTTTAGCGGCATGACGCTGCTCTATGAGGGACTGCTGCTGGCCGCTTTTTTCGACTTTTTCCTGCTGCGCCGGCTGTGGCGCGGGCAGGTCTATGTGCTGCGCACAGATCCTGCTTAACCCTCGGAATCGGTCTCTCGTTAAAAAACATGAGGATTCTTATTGAAAGGACTATCACTGAATCAGCCCGTTTCCGGCGGCGGAGCTATGACCGCGCCGCACAGGAAACATGGTCCGTCCAACAAAAGAGCGCTCCTTCTCCATCTCGGAAAAGAAGCGCTCTTTTTGATTTAAAATTACTTGTGGTCGACGGAGTACATATGACGGATCAGGTCCAGAACCTTGTTGGAGTAGCCGATCTCGTTGTCGTACCAGGAGACAACCTTGACGAAGGTATCGGTCAGCGCGATGCCGGCCTTGGCGTCGAAGATTGATGTGCGGGTGTCGCCCAGGAAGTCGGAGGATACAACCGCGTCCTCCGTGTAGCCCAGGATGCCCTTCAATTCGCCCTCGGAGGCCTTCTTCATCGCGGCGCAGATCTCGTCGTACTTGGCAGGCTTGGCCAGATTGACGGTCAGGTCGACAACGGAGACGTCCAGCGTGGGAACGCGCATCGACATGCCGGTCAGCTTGCCGTTCAGGGAAGGAATGACCTTGCCGACAGCCTTGGCGGCGCCGGTGGAGGAGGGGATGATATTGCCAGAAGCAGCACGGCCGCCTCTCCAGTCCTTCTTGGAAGGGCCGTCCACGGTCTTTTGGGTGGCCGTCGTGGAATGCACGGTGGTCATCAGGCCGTCGGTAATGCCCCAGTTGTCATGCAGAACCTTGGCGATGGGCGCCAGGCAGTTGGTGGTGCAGGAGGCGTTGGAGACGAAGTTCATATCGGTGGTATAAGCGTCCAGGTTGACGCCGCAGACAAACATCGGGGTAGCGTCCTTGGAGGGCGCTGACATGACGACCTTCTTCGCGCCGCCGTCCAGATGACCCTGAGCCTTCTCCTGGTTCAGGAACAGGCCGGTGGACTCCACAACATACTCGACACCCAGCTCGCCCCAGGGAATTTCAGCGGGGTTGAACTTCTGGTAGAACATAATCTTCTTGCCATCCACGGTGATGGACTCATCGTCATAACTGATTTCGCCGTTATACTGGCCGTGCATGGTGTCATACTTCAGCATATAAGCCATGTAATCGGGGGTCATGCCAGGATCGTTAATGCCCAAGAACTCGACATCGTCGCAGCCAATGCCGGCGCGGAACACAAACCGGCCGATACGGCCAAAGCCATTGATACCAATTTTAATAGACATTGCTGATTTCCTCCATTTCAATAACATATCGATGCCCCAATGGTATCGATACTTTTATCCTGTAATATTATATAATATTACTTTTTTGCTGTCTATTATGATTTTTAGAATAAATGCGCGCTTCTGAATTCGGTTTTCTATGTATTTTTACCAGATTTTTTCATATTATTGATGAAAATTGCGCAAAGCTCAGAAAACAATCAAAAAAAAGCCCGTTTTCCCGACGATATCATCGGGAAAACGGGCCGATTCATGGCTTAAACGATATATTGCAGTTTTCCGATTTCTTTCCCGTTTTCGAAATAGAGGCGTGGGACGCGCTTGTTGATGTCGCAGGTGACCTCATAGGTAATGGTCCCGAGCCGCGCAGCCATGTCCGCACAGCTACAGGATTCTTCCCCATCGCTGCCGAGAATGGTGACGGTGTCTCCGACCTGTACCTCGCCGACGTCCGTCACGTCCAGCATACACATATCCATACAAATGCGGCCCACCTGCCGGACCCGCTTTCCGTGCAGCAAAAACTCGATCTGATTGGTCAGGCTGCGGCTGAGGCCGTCGGCGTAACCGATCGGCAATACCGCAATCCGACGCTCGGACGGCGTCGTCCAGAGCCGGCCATAGCTGATGGAGATCCCCGCGTCAAAATCCTTGATCTGGGAGATCGCCGTGCGCCAGGACAGCAGCGGACGCAGCTCCAGATCCCCCGCCATACACGGGTCCGGCGGGAAGCCGTAGGTGGCGATGCCGGGGCGCACCATATCCATGGCGAACTCCGGGTGCAGAATGGTGGCGGCGGAGTTGCAGCAGTGACGGATTTCCGGTCGAATTCCGCGTGTTTCCATTTCGGCCAGCATCGTGGTGAAGCGCTCGTATTGCAGGCGTGTGAAGTCCTGGCACTCCTGCTTGTGGGAATCCGCCACGCAGAAATGCTGGAACGCGCCCTCAATCTCCAAATGGGGCAGACCGGCAATCTCTGTCAGCTCCTCAATGGTCTCCGGGCGGTTGTAGGCGAAAAAGCCAAGCCGCGACATGCCTGTGTCCAGCTTCAGATGAATTTTCAGCATTTTTCCGGTGCCGGAGAGCTGCTCGCTGAGCTGCCGCGCGTAACGCAGGTCATTGACCTCCTGCCGGATGCCCTGTTCGGCCTCGTAGACCGCGAACTGCGGCGGCGTGTAACCCAGCAACAAAATCGGCAGCCGGATCCCGGCATTTCGGAGCTGCTCCGCTTCCTCCAAATTGGAAACAGCCAGAAATTCCGCGCCCAGCTCCTCCAGGCGACGGGATACGGGCACAGCGCCGTGCCCGTAGGCATCCGCCTTGACGACGCCCAGGAACCGCGCCCCGGCCGGCACGCAGCCGCGCAGCGCGTGATAGTTATAGGCGAGGTTGTCCAGTGATACTTCCGTCCATGTCCTTTTCAGGAATTCCATATTTATGCCTCCCTGCCAAATTTTCATTGTCTCTGCCGTTAGTGTAGCACCCGTTTTTGATAAAAACAACCGTCCCCGGCGATTTTTGAAAAAACGTCCGGGGTTTGGCGGATTTCTGAAAAGCAGGTCTTGACAATCTGTATCTGTCTGCATATACTGTTTATATCAAGTATGAACAGTTTGGGGGGTATGCGATGAAGTTCATCGTACGCAACACCGCGGCGCAGCCGATCTACGAGCAGATTTACGCGCAGATCAAGAGCGCGATTGTCTCCGGGGAGCTTGCGGAGGGGGACGCCGTTCCCTCGATCCGCAGTCTGGCCAAGGACCTGCGCATCAGCGTCATTACCACCAAGCGTGCCTACGACGAGCTGGAGAAGGACGGCTATCTGTGCATGGTCGCTGGCAAGGGCTGCTATGTGGCGCCCAAGGACACCGAGCTGCTGCGGGAGCAGCGTCTGCGGGAAATTGAAGACCATCTGACAAAAATAAATGAGCTGGCGGCGCCGCTGGGCCTGACAGAGGCAGCTCTGCTTGCCATGTACCGCGCCATCGCGGAGGAGGAAGCGCCTTGAACGCCATTGAAATTTGCGGACTTTGCAAGTCCTACCCCGGCTTTTCGCTCCGGGGCGTCAACCTGACGCTGCCGGAGGGCTGCATTTTGGGGCTGGTGGGTGAAAACGGGGCCGGCAAAAGTACCACAATTCAGCTCATCATGGACGCGGTCCCCCGGGACAGCGGAGAAATCCGCGTACTGGGCGCTGATAACCGAAACCCGGACTTCCGCGCCGTCAAAGAGGACATCGGCGTCGTGCTGGACGAGGCGTTTTATCCGGAGGTGCTGAACGCCAAAAACGTGGACACGGTCATGAAGCACACTTACAAGCGCTGGGACAGCGCCGCGTTTTCCGGCTATCTCGCCCGCTTTTCCCTGCCGACGGGGAAGGCGTTCAAGGAATTCTCGCGTGGTATGAAAATGAAGCTGGCCATTGCCGTGGCCCTGTCCCACCACCCGCGTCTGCTGATTCTCGACGAAGCCACCAGCGGCCTGGACCCGATCATCCGGGACGAGATTCTGGACATATTTAATGAATTCACACGCGACCCGGGGCATTCGGTGCTGCTCTCGTCCCACATTCTCAGCGATATGGAGAAGATCTGTGACTATGTCGCCTTTCTCCACCGCGGAAAGCTGACGCTATGCGAGGAAAAGGACCGGCTGCTGGAGGAATACGCCGTATTGAAGCTGCCTGCGGAGGCGCTGGAAGCAGTGCCGCCGGAAGCAATTCTGGGGCGGAAGGACACGGTCTACGGGTCGGAGCTGCTGGTGCGGCGCGGCGAGGTCTCCCCGGCGTTTCCGCTGGAACGCGCCACGCTGGAGGAGATTATTTTGCTGATGGCCAACAAGGAGGACGCAAAATGAAAGGATTGCTGCTGAAGGACCTGTACACGCTGACCAAGCAACTGAAGCTGTTTCTGCTGCTGCTCTTCGCGTCTGCCTTTCTGCCAGGCATGAGCACCTTTGGGACTGTGTATGCCGCCCTGCTGCCCATGACCGCGCTGGCCTATGACGAGCGGTCCAAATGGGACCGCCTGGCGGCCATGATGCCCTATTCGGCCCGGCAGTTGGTTTTGAGCAAATATGTCCTTGGCTATCTGCTCGTCGGCGGCTCAGCGCTGCTTTCACTGGCGGCAAGGCCTCTGGCAGGGCTATTCCTAAAGAGTTCGCCCGCGTACGCCACGCTTCCGATGGGCGTACTGCTGGCGCTGCTGGCACTGGCGCTTACGCTTCCCCCGGTCTTCCGGCTGGGCGTGGAAAAGGGGCGGCTGGTATGCATCGTGCTGGTGATGGCCTGCGCGTTCGGCGGCATTCGGGCGGAAAACTCTCTGTCCGGTCTGCTGACGCAGGAACGCATCATCGCGCTGCTCCCGCTGGCGCTGCTGTGCGTCGCCGCGCTGAGTCTGCTCTCCATCGCTCTCTCTGCGCGCTTCTACCAAACACGTTACGGCGCAAAAACCGGGCAATAACGCAACCACCCCGCAGGGCGATCACAAATCGCCCTGCGGGGTGGTCTTTTTCCTTATGATACGGGTGTGATCGTCCCATTGCTCCGCAGGGGGACCACGTTACACATCCCGCGCCGTCAGGTCCTCGGCGGTTTCCCGGCGGACCGCCACATAGGTGCGGTCCTTTGCCAGCATCACGACGGGCGGCCTTGGAATCCGATTGTAGTTGGAGGCCATGGAGTAATTATACGCGCCGGTGGTACAGACGGCGACCTTATCGCCCCGGTGAACGGAGTCCGGCAGCATCACCTTGGGCTGGAGAATGTCGCCGCTCTCACAGCAGCGGCCCACCAGGTCGAAGCAGTCCTCTTTTTCCCCGTCCCGTTCCGCGTGCAGCACCGTATACCGCGCGCCGTAAAGCGCGTATCTGGGATTGTCCGTCATGCCGCCGTCCACGGCCACATAGTTCTTGTAGCCCGGAATCCGCTTGACGGAGCCGACCGAATAGAGCGTCATCCCGGCGTCGGCCACAATGCTGCGGCCCGGCTCCATCAGGAAGCGGGGCATGGGAAAGTTCATTTGAGCCGCCAACTTCTTCAGGTGGTCCGCCACCTCGAAGAGTCGCGCGTCAATGTCGATCAGGCTGTCCTGCGCCGTGTAGCGGACGCCGTAACCGCCGCCCATGTTAAGCTCCGTCAGGGTGGCGCCGTACTTTTCCCGCACGTCTGCCATAAACCGGAACATGATGTCCATGGCCCGCTGGTAGACGTCCTCCTCAAAGACCTGCGAACCAACGTGGCAGTGGATGCCGCGCAGTTCCAGGTGCTCCATCCGAAGCGCTTCCGCCGCAAAAGCGTCCGCCTGCCCGGTCTCAATGGCCGAGCCGAACTTGGAATTCACCTTGCCGGTGCTGACAGCCTCATAGGTGTGAGGATCGATACCCGGCGTCAGCCGAAGCAGAATTTTCTGCCGGATTCCGGCCTGTCCAGCCTCGCGGTCGAGCTGCAGCAGCTCCTCTTCATTGTCCACGACGAAATACCCGATATTCGACCGCACGCCATAGCGAATGTCCGCGTCGGTCTTGCAGTTGCCATGAAAATAGATTCGCTCCGCGGGGAATCCGGCCCGCAATGCCGTATAAATTTCACCGCTGGAGACGGTATCCACGCCCATGCCCTCCTCCTCCGCGATCTGGTAGACCCGCTGGAAGGAAGCCGCCTTGCTGGCATAGAGCGGCAGCGCGTTTTCTCCGAAATACTTGCGGAAGGCAGACCGGTACAGCCGGCAGTTCTCCCGGATTCTCTCCTCGTCCATCAGGTACAGGGGCGTTCCATATTGTTCCGCCAGGGCCACCGTATCGTAGCCCGCAAAGGTCAAATGTCCCTGCGCATTTCGATCCACATTTCCGAACAGCATGATTTGCTCTCCCTTCGGCACTTTTTGCTTTGGCCCATCATAGCACAATCGCCCCTATGAAACAACAGCTTTCTGCATTTTTTTCAAAAATTGTCGACTCTTCCATGGATATATATTCATTGCTCCGCTCTTTTGGCGGTTTTCGCGAACGCTTGCAAATGACCCCGTCTGTGCTACAATAAAGACAAACCGGAGGGAGCGACATGTGCATGGAACCAACCTATCGCGTTGTACGTTCAAGGCGGCGCAGCATGGCAATTGAGATCACGCGGGACGCGGCGGTTGTCGTTCGCGTTCCGCACTGCGCCGGGGACGAAGCCGTCCAGACCTTCGTCGGAGCCCACCGGGACTGGATCGCCCGGCATCAGGCGCTGCGGCAGGCGTATCTGGAGCGAAACCCCGAGCCAACGGCAGCGGAGCGGCAGGCGCTGATCGCCAAAGCGAACGACATTCTGCCGGGACGGGTCGCGCACTACGGCGCGATCATGGGGCTCTCGCCCACCGGCCTTCGGATCACGAACGCGCGGGGTCGCTTTGGAAGCTGCAGCGCCAAAAACCGGCTCTGCTTTTCCTGGCTGCTGATGCGGTACGACGACGCCGCAATCGACTACGTCGTCGTCCATGAGCTCGCCCACATCCTGCATAAAAACCACGGCGCGGAATTCTACCGCGCCGTCGAGGCCGTCCTTCCGGACTATCGGGCCCGCATCCGCCTGCTGCGCGAATTTTGACTGATATATTGATCTTGCTATTTCTTGTACCAAAAACGGAACTCTCGGAATCGTGAAGTCACTTTTTAACGCAGTAGAGTCCAATAGAACGCGGTTCTACTCCCTTCCAAAAAGTGGGAGAGCGCCCGAGAGAAGCGTAGATTGTATTTTTATTGCCTGTGTCTTAATCTATCATAAGATGATTCGCGGTGCGCATCCGCGCAGAATAACCGGCGGAGCATCGGAATACCACCGCGCGGCCCTTGCGGTCGTCGAAGGGAGCACCACTATGTATCACATTTTCACCGACACCTCCGCCAATCTTCCGGTCGATCTGCTCAAAAAGCACGGCATCGCCGTCGTTGCGCTGCGCTATTCCGTGGACGGCGCCGAATCCTCCGCTTTTTGCAGCAGCACCGGAGAGTTTGACGGCCATACGTTTTATGAGAAGCTCCGCGGCGGCGCGGAGGTTAAGACCACGATGGCCAATCTTTCGGATTTTACAGAGGTATTTCGTCCTGTGCTGATGCGCGGCGAGGACGTGCTCCACATCGGCCTCTCCGGCGGGATCAGCGGAACCAGCCGCGGCGCTGAGCTGGCGGCGGCAGAGCTCCGCACAGAATTTCCAAACCGTACCGTGCAGGTGATCGACACCAAAGCCGCTTCGCTGGGCGAAGGCCTGTCGGTGCTGCTCGCGGCGGAGCTGCGGGAGGAAGGCCACAGTCTGGAGGAAGTCGCCAGACAGGTGGTCACCTATACCGAAAAAGTCTGCCAGTATTTCACGGTGCCGGATCTGCACTACCTGCAGAAGGGCGGTCGAGTTTCCCGATTGACTGCGCGGATCGGCAGCATGCTGAACATCAAGCCAATTCTGCAGAGCAACGAAGCGGGCGAAATTGTGCTGCATGGCAAAGTACGCGGCCAGCGGCGGGCTTTGGAGGCGCTGGCGCGGGTATACAACGAACTCTGCCGGGATCGCAGCGGTCGGATCGGCATTGCCCACGCCGACGCGCCGGAGGATGCGGACGCGCTGCTGGGGCAACTCCGCACGCTGGGCTTCACCGGCGACTGCGTCAACGTCTGCTATGAACCGGTCACCGGCGCCCACGTCGGCCCCGGCGCGGTGGCGCTCTTCTTCCCCGGCATTCACCGGTAAATCAGGCCTGCTGCAAAAATGGAACGGTCAAACCCGTAATTTTGCAGCAGGCCCTTGTTCTGTCGACATCATCTGCCAATTGGATGCAACCCGCCAGAGTTGACCGCAAAGCGTCAGAAGCAGGCTGCTCTGATGCTGAAAGACGCGATACGGAGGGCCGAAAAGCAGACAGCAAAACGACAGGTGCTGTTTACCGCTTTCACCGGACGGCGCGTTTCTCTATTATAGATTATAGTGTGTAACTGTCTCGAATTTTTCAGCAAGAAAGCCACGCGGCTTTGTCAAAAAACTTCCCGCGCGGCGTTCCTGCGCCTGCCGGCCGCCGCATGATCCGGGATCAGCACGCGCCGAAACGGCGAAAATCGTGAACTGGCAGGCCGTAGGGTACTCATTTTGCAGGGCGCCCGAAAAAGTTCACGATTTCTTCTTTTCTTACCGCGGCGGATATGCTATAATATTACGAACTGCGTAAAAACCTGCCATTGAAAGGTGGACTTATTTTGGGATTTGTAGCAAAACTGTTCGGCACTCGCTCCGAACGGGAGGTCAAGCGGCTGCAGCCGTTGCTGACCAGGATTCTCGCGCTGGAGGATGACTATAAAAATCGATCCGACGAGGAGCTGCGGGAGATAACCCCCGCGTTGAAGGCGCGCTATCAGCAAGGCGAAAGCCTGGACGATCTGCTGCCCGAGGCCTTTGCGGCCTGTCGGGAAGCGGCGGATCGCGTTCTGGGCCTGCGTCCCTACCCTGTGCAGCTCGTCGGCGGCATCGTGCTCCATCAGGGCCGCATCGCCGAGATGAAAACCGGCGAGGGCAAGACCCTGGTGGCCATTCTGCCCGCCTACCTCAACGCGCTGACCGGCGAGGGCGTGCACATCGTCACCGTCAACGATTATCTGGCCAAGCGCGACTCTGAATGGATGGGCAAGGTCTACCGCTTTCTCGGCCTGACCGTCGGCCTGATTGTCCACGATCTCACCCCCGCGCAGCGGCGGGAGGCCTATGCCGCCGACATCACCTACTGCACCAACAACGAGCTGGGTTTCGACTATCTGCGGGACAATATGTCCATCTACAAAGCCGAAATGGTCCAGCGCGGCCACGCCTTTGCCATCGTGGACGAGGTGGACTCCATCCTGGTCGACGAGGCCCGGACGCCGCTGATCATTTCCGGCCGCGGCGATGCCTCGACCAAGCTCTACGAAATGGCGGACATGCTGGTTGCCTCCATGAAGAAGATGGTTTTCGCCGACCTGGACGAGAAAGAAACCCAGGACGACTACGACTGCGACTATGTCGTCAATGAAAAGGACAAGGTTGTCTCCCTCACCGCCCGCGGCATCAAAAGGGCTGAGGAATATTTCGGTCTGGAAAATCTGGCCGACGCGGAGAACGCCACCATTTCTCATCATCTGAATCAGGCCATGAAGGCCCGCGGCCTGATGAAAAAGGACATTGATTATGTGGTCAAGGACGGCGAGATCATCATTGTCGATGAGTTCACGGGCCGTCTGATGTACGGCCGCCGCTACAACGAGGGCCTTCACCAGGCCATCGAGGCCAAGGAGGGCGTGGAGGTCGCCAGCGAGTCAAAAACACTGGCCACCATCACCTTCCAGAACTTTTTCCGCCTTTACAAGAAGCTTTCCGGCATGACCGGCACCGCCCTTACCGAGGAGCAGGAATTCAGCGCCATCTACAATCTGGATGTCGTGGAGATTCCCACCAACCGCCCTGTGGTCCGCCGGGACAACTCCGACATGGTGTTCAAGACCGAAGCCGGCAAGTACCGGGCCGTCATTCAGCAGATCAAGGACTGTCACGAAAAGGGCCAGCCTGCTCTGGTGGGCACCATTTCCATTGAAAAGTCTGAGCTGCTCTCTAAAATGCTAAAAAAAGAAGGCATCCCACACACCGTCCTGAACGCCAAACATCATGAGAAGGAAGCCGAGATCGTGGCGCAGGCGGGCCGGTTTGGTGTGGTCACCATCGCCACCAACATGGCGGGCCGCGGCACCGACATCGTGCTGGGCGGTAACCCCGAGTATGTGGCGCTCGCCGAACTGCGCCGCGCCGGTATCCCGGAGGAAATGCTGGCCGAGGCCAACTCCTTCGCCGAGACCGAGGACCCCCAGGTTCTCGCCGTCCGGCAGCAATATCAGGACGCCTATACCGCCCACAAGGAGGAAACCGCCCGGGAAGCCGAGCAGGTCAAGGCCGCCGGCGGCGTCTACATCATCGGCACCGAGCGCCATGAGAGCCGCCGGATCGATAACCAGCTCCGCGGCCGGTCCGGCCGGCAGGGTGACCCTGGCGAGACCCGGTTTTACCTCTCCATGGAAGACGACGTCATGCGTCTGTTCGGCTCCGAGCGGATCATGAACATGATGGACACGCTGAAGATCGACGAGGATACGCCCATTGACGCCAGAATTCTCTCCGGCGCCATTGAAAACGCCCAGAAGACCGTCGAAAGCCGCAACTTCCAGACCAGAAAGAACGTCCTTGAGTATGACGACGTCATGAACACACAGCGGCAGGTCATCTACGACCAGCGCCGTCAGGTGCTCGATGGCGAGGACCTGCACGATGCCATCGCCGGCATGATGAGCTCTGTGATTTCCGGCGCAGTAGAAAGCGCCTACGGAGAACAGAATGCTCTCCCCGGTCCGGAACAGCTTGCCTCCCTACTGGACTCCCTTTCCTCCGTCTTCCCGAAGTCGGTGCTGGAAGGCAGCTTTGACGGTCTCCGCAAGGCGGAAATGGATTCCCGTCTGCTGGAAAAAGCCCAGGACATCTACCATGCCATTGAACAGGCCAACGACCTCTCCGCCGGCAAGCCGGTCCAACGGGAACTGGAGCGGGTCATTATGCTGCGCGTCGTGGACGAATTCTGGATGGACCAGATTGACTCCATGAGCGACCTCAAACAGGGCATCCAGCTCCGCGCCTACGGGCAGGTCGATCCCGTGGTGGAGTACAAAAAGGAAGGCTTCGATATGTTCGCCGCCATGATCGCCGCCATCAAGGAGGAGACCGTGCGCCGCCTGTTTGCCGCGCGGGTCAAACCGCAGGAGGAAATCCGGCGGAAGAAGGTCGCCACGGTCACAGGCGAAGGTGCCGGCGGCGACAAGACCGTCAAGCGCCAGCCGATCCGCAAGACAAATAAGGTTGGTCCCAATGATCCATGCCCCTGCGGCAGCGGAAAAAAGTACAAAAAATGCTGCCGGGACAAGGATCTGGCTGAGCAGGCCGGGCGGCAGGAGGGGCAATGAGTTTCGAGCTCCGCCGCAATGGCGCCCTCGAGTACCTGGTCTCCACCCGGATTGAAACGCCGCACTGCTTTTCCACGCGGCTGGGCGGCGTATCCGAGGGATATCTCGCCAGCCTGAATCTGGGCGTTCACCGGGGCGACACGCGGGAGAATTGCCTGCGCAACTACCAAATTCTCGGCGAGACCGTGGGCTTCCGCCCGGAGGACACGGTCTTCGCCCGCCAGATTCACTCCGATATTGTGGCGCGGGTCGGCGCGGAGGACCGCGGCCGTGGGCTTGACGACAGCCTTCATGACATTGCGCGGGACGGCATGGTGACAAACGAGTCCTCGGTAGCCCTGACGGTCTTTTCCGCCGACTGCACGCCGATTCTGCTCTGGGATCCGGTGAGACGCGCCGTCGGCGCGGTCCACTCCGGCTGGCGCGGCACTGCCGCGGGCATTGTCAAAAAAGCCGTGGAAAAAATGACCGCCGAATTCGGCACCGATCCCGCTGCGCTGCGGGCCGCCATCGGTCCCTGCATCGGCCCCTGCTGCTTTGAGACCCACCGGGAGGTGCCGGACGCCATGTTTGAGGCGCTCGGCGACGCCGCCAAACCTGCCATCCGCGACACGGACGAACCGGGTAAATTTTGCGTAGACCTGAAACTGCTGAACGAAACCTGGCTGCGGCTGGCCGGCGTCACGCAGATCGATGTCTCCAAAGACTGCACCGCCTGCCAGCCGGACCGCTTCTGGTCCCACCGCAGGGCAGGCGACCGCCGAGGCTCTTTGGCTGCCGTCATCCTGCTTCCGTAACTGGAGGAACCCACTATGATCCGCAAATTTCTCTCTCTTCTTCTGGTGCCCCTGCTGCTCCTGTCCCTTTTGAGCGGCTGCGGCACCCAGGAGCTGACCGACACATCGGACGTTCCGCTCTCCGCGCAGGTCTCCACCGCTGAGACGGAGACCGCTCTGGCCGAGACCACCGCGGAGGAGACGGAAAACACCTTTGACACGCTGGGCCTGACCTGGCAGTCCTCCGCGGGTCTGCATCCCTATACCTGTACCAGCGTCACCAACCAGACGATTCTGTCCCTCTTATATGAGGGGTTGTTTCTCGTCACCGACAGCTTTGAAGCAGAGCCGCTGCTCTGCGAAAGCTTCGCGGTCTCCGAGGACGGTACCGCCTGGCAGTTCACCCTGCGCGAGGATGTGACCTTCACGGACGGCACAGCGCTGACCGCCGCCGATGTGACAGCCTCGCTGCTGGCAGCCAAGGCCTCCCCGCTGTACGCCGTCCGCTTCCGGGACGTCACCTCCGTCACGGCGGACGGGAGTCAAAGCGTCGTGATCCGTCTCAGCTCGTCCTACGAAAATCTGCCGCTTCTGCTGGATGTCCCGATTGTCAAGGCGTCAACGCTCAGCAGCGAGGTACCCGTCGGCACGGGCCCCTATGCCTTCTCCGGCGCGGGAACCGCCAGCACGCTGGTGCGGAACCACAGCTGGTGGCAGCAGACCACGCCGGTGGTGGACGCGGAAACGCTGAACCTGGTGGTCGCGGAGGATTCCGCTGCAGTCCGCGACGCCTTCGAGTTTGGCGGCGCCGATTTGGTTTACACCGATCCCCTCTCTTCCAGCGCGTCCCAGTATCACTGTGACTATGAGCTCTGGAGCTGCCCCACAACGGTCATGCAGTATATCGGCTTCAATCAGAACAGCGACTATTGCTACAGTGCCGCACTGCGGTCTGGCATCACCTATATTGTGGACCGGGACACGCTGATCGCGCAGATTTACGACGGGTTTGGGCTTTCCGCGACACTGCCGTGCTCTCCCCTTTCGCCCATTTACGACAGCGCTCTGGCCAGCTCCTACGCCTACAATCCCGGCGCGTTTCAGGCCTGCGTGCAGTCCTCCGGCATTACGCCTTCCTCCTCCAACCCCATCCAGCTGATTGTCAATTCAAGCAGCCCCAAGCGGGTGGATGCCGCGGAGTATATTGCCGCGGCCATGAATGAGCTAAGCGTCTATACGGAGGTTGTCGCCCTTGACGCGGAAGCCTTCCAGGCCGCACTGCAAAGCGGCGAATACGACATGTATCTCGGTGAAATCCGTCTGCCCACCGACTTCGACCTCTCCGCGTTTTTCGCTTCGGACGGCAGCGCCTCGTTCGGCGGCAACGCCGACGGAAGCGCGCTGCAGCTCTGCGCCTCCGCGCTGGAAAACAGCGGAAACTACTACGATCTGCACCGCACCGTCATGAACCGGGGCCTGATCTGCCCGATTCTCTTCAAGGTCAACGCGCTCTACGCCACAAGAGGCGTGGTCGCGTCTCATTCGCCCTCCGTCTCCAATCTGTTTCTCTCTTCCACCGGCCGCACCTTGGATGAGGCAAAATCCGGAGATGCCTTCGCGGCGACCACAGAGACACAGCCGGAAACCGACAAAGAGACCGACAGCGAGACCACAACAGCGGCCGGCAGCGGTGGACCCACGACCGAAGAAACCGGCGCAGTCGGCGGCGGCGAAACCACGGCCGCGGAAACCGCGCCGGATGGCGGCAATACCGGAATCACGCCAATCGGGTGATCTTTCCCGCGCAGACAGCAAAATCAGGTGTCCTTGCAAGGCGTAAACTTTGCAAGGACACCTGATTTTTAAAGTATTTTGAGCCGGTTCAGATGGAGCATCAGATATTGCGCGGCAATGCCGGTGAACGCGCCGGCCACAATACCGGAGATCAACAAGACCGGCAGGTAGTATAGGATGCCAGGCGTACCGGTCACCACCATGGCCACGAGAATCTGCCCGAGGTTATGGAAGATGCTGCCGACAATGCTGACAATGAAAATCTGACGCTCCGTGGTGATTCGCCGCATCCCGAGCATCACCGCCCAGCTCAAAATCCCGCCCACGACCGAATAGAGAAACGACACCATCTGCCCGGAAAAAAGGCTGCCGAGAAAGCAGCGAAGCAGGAGCACCGTCAGCGCGTCCCAAGGGCCCATCATGCAAAGGGCAAACAGGGTCACGATATTGGCGAGTCCCAGCTTGACGCCCGCCACGGGTATCGGCACCGGAATCTGTGCCTCCACCAGATAGATGGAGAGCGCGACCGCGGTCAGCAGCGCCAGAAACACCAATCGCTTTGTTTTCATCTCCGCGCCCTCCTTTCCTTTTTCTCTATTATACCGGTTTTCCGTTTGGAAGTAAACCCGCACAGCATGCTCTCGTTCCACATTGCAGGGAGGAAACCGGGGCCGCTGCGAATTTCGCAGCGGCCCCGCCTTGCTTTGAGAAATTACATCAGCGGCTCCATGCCCAGAACGGGATGGCCCACCTCGGTCAGGTAATTGAAGAGCTCCTCCATATCGGTGGTGACTGTCTCGTCGGCGATCATGTCGGCGAAATTGTCGATGCCATAGAGCTCCTTGGCGGTCTCGTTGATCCGATCGGCCATCTGATCCTTCAGCGCCTTCGGCAGCCACACGATACGGCCCATGCCGCCCTCGGCCTTCAGGAACTTCTTGGAGGAAATGAACTGCTTGCCGTGGCCCATGAAGCCAGGCGTCTGGACGCCGCCGCCGGTCATGGCTGCCATCTCGGAGAAGGTCATGCCCAGAGGCGTCATGCCCGCGTGCTCGCGGTTGGTGATGACCACGCCGTTGGACATGGGCTCAATGCCGCAGATGCATTCGAAGCAGCCGCAGGAGGTCATCGGGTCCTCCATGATGGAGTACAGGGTAACGCGCTCCAGCGCACCGTGGGAGTACTTGCTGACGGCCTCGTTGACGTCATCGTAGGCGCCGAGACGCTCGTCGGTGCAGCGGGTCTTGGGGACGATCTGGCAGGGACCGTTGGGATCCAGCTCATTGGTCGCCTTGGCGTCCAGCCAGGAGACGGCGCCGCAGAGGCCCAGACGCTCCGGGGTGACGATGCAGACGTGGCTGGGGGAAAACGCCTGGCACAGAATGCAGGTGTAAAAGACGTCGACGGACTCGTCGGTCATGGATTTCAGACGCGCATCGCGCTTGATGAAGGCCTCGTTGGCCCTGACACGGAGCTCCTTGCAGCCCTCGGGACGGGTGCAAATACGGACCTGACACTTGTCGATGACCGCGTCGTAATCACTCTTGACTTTGGCGTAAAGGACCTCGCCCAGATGCTTCGCGCGGAAGCCAGCGCCGAACGCGGCCTTGGAAATACGAACGCGGATCATATCGCGCTGGCCCGTGTGCATGACGCCCTCGACGCAGTTGAGGAAATTGTGGAACTTCCGCTCGACGACAGGCTCGAAATCGGTCTGCCAGTTCTTGCCGGCGACCTCGACGGTCAGCGTCATGCAGATCTTGGAGCCGACGGGGAATTCGTCGATGTCGGGACCGTCCAGGATAATGGCGTGATCCTCGATCTCCTTGGCATCCACAGTTTGGCACAGCTCGCAGCAATCCACACGGGAGCCGTCCACCTCGATCTGCATATCGCCCTTCCGGATGATCTCGCCCTCGAACGCGTTGGAAAACGCCACGGGGATTTCAATGTTGGTGATTTTCAGCTTGATGTCGCGGGCCTCCAGGGAGGTTTCGATCCAGTCCTTGGTGTTCTCGTTGATGATGAGGGACTTTGGCACGGCCCACATATCGTCCGTGTCGTTGGTAATGACCGGGAAGCCCATCTGGATGGCGCCGGCGCCGCAGGCCACGGTGATGTCGGGCACGGGCTTATAGGCGTTGACAAAGGCGAAAATCCGGTCGAAGGTGTAGCGGTTAAAGCCGGCATAGTCGCCGAATTCAACGTTGCCGAAGATTCTGGCAGCGCGGACAACCAGGGAGATGACGTGGCCGACCGCCCAGATTTCCTCGCCGACGGGAACGACGCGGACGTCGAAGTTCATCGTCATACCGAACTCCAGCAGCTGGTCGATGATGCCGCCGATCAGAAACACAAAGATGCCGCGGGACTGGTAGCCCTTCACGGTCTCCAGCGCCTCTTCCTTGGTGGGCGCGGGTCCGATCATGACGACAAAGCCGGGGATGTCTCTCGTGACCAGCGGCACGCCCAGGGTACGGACCTCGGCGTCGGTGAAGTGGCCATGATATTTGGTGCCCTCATAGGGAGCGGGGTTGCGTGCGTATTTGCAGGCCTCGATCATCTCGGCTGCGACGGCGGTGCCGACGCCCGAGGTGAAGATATCTTTCGTTCTGTAGTTGCGGGTCATCAGACCCTTCACGTCCTGCAGGGCGGCCTTCAGCTGGCCGAGCGTCTCCACTTTTTTGCCCAGATAGGCATAGATACAGGCAAGATAGTATGCGGTCTCGGGCATTTTCATGGGGGCATTTTCACCCAGTTCGGCAACGACCGCGTTGATCTCAGCTTCCGCCTTGGCAAACATTTCATCGGAGCCTCTGAATACTCTATCAAATAATCCCATTATGGTTGTTCATTCCTTTCACGTCATTGTCTTTGATCGATGCGGGCCTTGATCGCTTTGATTTCCTCCACGATCTTCGGGCTGACATCGTATGGGGAGAGGCCGCGCCGGTCGGCGTCGATGACGTCGGGGTCGTAGCTGAGGAAGCCCAACAGGTCCTCCTCGGGGATCCGGCTCCTGATAAAGTCCCGGTCCTCGTCGGAGCGCACCTTATTGGCGACGACGCTGACCTTCGTGATGCCGAGATCGGCGGCCAGCTGCTTGACCTTTTCATAGGTCTGGATGCTTCTGGCGCCCGGCTCAATGACCACGATAAACTGATCCATACAGGCGGCGGTGCCGCGGCCCAAATGCTCCAATCCCGCCTCCATATCCATGACCACCACATCGTCCTTGCGAAACACAAGGGCGGACAGAATGGCCTTGAGCATGACATGCTCGGGACAGACGCAGCCGCTGCCGCCGGTCTCGACGGTTCCCATCACCAGCAGCTTGACGCCGTTGATCTCCTTGGAGAACTTATCGGGAATGTCGGAAACCTGCGGATTCAATTTAAAGAACTTGTTGGCATAGGTGGCGCCGGTCCGTTCCTCCACCAACGTCCGCATCTTGGAGATGGGCACGATGGCGTTGACTTCTTCCTCCGTCAGTCCCAGTGCCAATCCGAGATTGGCGTCCGGGTCTACGTCGGCGGCCAGGACCGTGCGGCCCTCGTCGGCGTAGAGCCTTGCCAGTGTGGAGGACAGGGTGGTTTTGCCCACGCCGCCCTTTCCGGTAACTGCTACTTTCATGTGCGTGACCTCTTATCCAATACAGGGTATGTACTCAGATACCCAGCACTTTGCGTTTGGCCTCAATGGAGGCGATCATCTTGTCTCCCAGGCTGTCCATATCAAGGTCCACAACGAAGTGGGCTTCGACCCAATCCTGAACGCCGTGGTCGCCCTGCAGCAGAGCCGTAACCTCGGAGGATCCCTTGGTGTAGGGATCGACGCCCAGATAGGTCTCGATGCCGGTGGCGACGACGTAGTTGCCGATGGAAACAGCCTTCTCGGACATCCACTCCGGCGCGCAGCCGCAGAGCGGAATCTGGGAAATGTTGATGCCCCAGTCCTTGGCAATGTCGGATGCGAGAACCATCATACGGGAAATATCGACGCAGGAGCCCATGTGCAGCACAGGGGGAATGCCGACCAGCTCGCACACACGCTTCAGGCCCTCGCCACAGTATTCCCGGGCCATCGGGTCCATGAGGCCGGCCCTGGCAGCAGCCTGGGCGGAGCAGCCGGAGAGAATGACAATGATGTCGTTCTTCAGCATCTTCTTCATGAGTTCGATGTGGGAAGTGTCAGGACGAACCCTGGGATTGTTGCAGCCGACCATGGCCACGGCGCCGCGGAGCACACCGGACTTGACGCACTCGATCAGAGGCTTCATCGTGCCGAACGTATCCACATGGGAGTTGCAGACGCCATCCAGACAGTTCTTGATGGCTTCGACGGAATAGCCGACGCGGGCATTGGTCTTCAGCTGGGGAATATTGACCAGCTCCGGCTTGCGGTTCTTGAAATTCTCAATTGCCAATTTGACAATTGCCTTGGCGTTGTCGCTCGCGGTGTCCTCGTGGAACTCATAGTAGTCGGAGTCGGGCATCCGGGCGATGGGGGAGGTCGTGATGAACTTCGTGTGGAAGCACTTGGAGAGGGGCCCCAACGCGGGGAAGATGCACTGCACATCGACCACAATGGCCTCGCAGGCACCGGTCAGGACCACGTTTTCCTGCTGCAAGAAGTTGCCGGCCATCGGAATGCCCTGACGCATGGCGACTTCGTTGCCGGTGCAGCAGACGCCGGCAACGGTGATGCCCTTCGCGCCCTGCTGTTTGGCATAGGCGATCATCTCCGGGTCATTTGCATAGAACACGATCATTTCGGACAGGGAGGGGTCGTGGCCATGGACGATGATATTGACATTGTCCTTCTCCATGACGCCGATGTTGGCGGTGGTATCCAAGGGCTTCGGCGTGCCGAACATGACGTCGGAGAACTCGGTGCCCATCATGGAACCGCCCCAGCCGTCGGACAGACCGGCGCGCAGGGACTGCCGGATCAGCGCTTCTGGCAGAGAGGAGCAGCCCATGTGGGTCATATGCAGGGACTGGGAAACCTCGCGGTCAATGGCACGGGGCTCAATATCGGCGTCGTGCCACAGCTGCTGGGTATGTTCGGGAAGGCGATTCGTAAATTTTTGCACGCCGAAGGGCTTGCCGTATTCCATGAGCGCCGTCTCGGCCATTTCATGGGCCAGATCATAGAGGTCTTTTCCCTCTGTCTCAACGCCCCACTCGTGGGCGATCCGCTTCAGCTTTTCCGGGTCCTTGACCTGATAAGCGCCGCCCTCTTTGGTCTCATAGAGCGTGTGGCAGATCGACCGGCCATGGTCGGAGTGGGTGGCGGAGCCGCCGGCGGTAAACCGCAGATAGTTCCGGCCGACGATGCCATGGACGTCGCAGCCGCAGATGCCGCGTGGGGCCTTTGGCGTAATGCGGCAGGGGCCCATGGTACAAATGCGGCAGCAGGTACCGGCCTCACCGAAACCGCAGTGAGGCGTCTGATTCTTGACACGCTGCTGCCAGGAATCCGCGCCGACCTTTTTGCCGGTTTCCAGCAAGGAGGCGGTCGCTTCTTCCATCTGTTCAACTGTGATTAAACGATCCCAATCTTTCAATGTTTGATCCTCCTAAAGATTTGTTTGCCCTGCCGCGCGGGGGTTGCGGCAAAGCATGAGCTTCTTGAAATAACATCACATGGAATACACAGAAACTTACGCAGATGGCACGCCCTGTTGTATTCGATATGATTTTATCAATTATATGGAGACTTGTCAATTGCTATTCCGTGCTGAATTCTTCATTATTTCAATAAAATACTTGATTTCGCCATGCAGTTTACGTGCCCTCCTCAATATCTGCGGAAAAATTCGGAAATTAACTGGTCAAGCGGCCCGGCACGTGATAAAATGAAAACAGAAAAAAGAAAGGGGCGAACGAACAGCATGATTTCTGCAAAAGAGGCGGAACGCGCGCACCTGCTGCGCACGGCGGAGGCCATGGCGGCGGCGGCAAGAACCGCGCCGAAAACAAAGGGCGCTGATTTTCTGGAGGCGGCCATCCTCGTGGAGGACGCGGAACTCGAGCGCTTGGCGGCGGCCATGGAGGCAGCGGCGGCGGAGACCGGCGCGGCGTTCTTTTCGCGTGATGCGAACTGCGTCCGGAAATCCGCCGCGGTGCTTCTGCTGGGCGTCGGCCACAACCGGCGGGGCTTCGGACGCTTTTGCGGCTACTGCGGCCTCCGGGATTGCGCCGACTGCCAGGAAAAAGGCGCCGGCTGTGCCTTCGACCCCATCGATCTCGGGATTGCCATCGGCTCCGCGGTCTCCGTGGCGGCGGATCGCCGGGTGGACGCCCGCGTTATGATGTCGGCCGGCATCGGCGCGAAAAAATGCGGCTTCCTGCCGGAGGAGACGGCGATTGTTTTCGGTATCCCGCTCAGCGTATCCGGAAAAAGTCCCTATTTCGACCGATAACCGCCGGTCCCACGCGCATGGCCTCAAAAAATTCATTGGTTCCATTGGTTTTTCGTTGGCTGAACTCCTTGTATGGCGTAAAAAATCATGGTATGATGGTACTATAAACAGTTTTGAATGAGGAGGTTCCTGCATATGAAAATTTCCCAGACTGCGCAGCTCTGCGGACTGTCCCCCATGCGGAAATTTCATCCTTTCGCTGTGGAGGCTGAAAAAAAAGGACGGAATATCTATCATCTGAACATCGGCCAGCCCGATATTGAAACACCGCCCGCCTATTTTGAAGCCATCCGGGAATTTCATCAGTCGGTCCTGGAGTACGCACCGTCCCCTGGCATCCCCGACCTGATCGAGGCGATTCGGAACTATTACGAGAAACTCGGCATTCACTACGCCGCCAGCGATATTCTGATCACCACGGGCGGCTCCGAGGCCCTGTTGATCCTCATGCAGTGCATTCTGGACCCGGGCTGCGAAGTCCTGATTCCCGAGCCCTTCTATCCCAACTACAACACCTTCATCCGCGCCGCCAGCGGCGTAATCCGCCCCATCCCAACCTCTCCGGAAGAGGGCTACCACTATGCGGACCGGGCAAAAATCGAAGCTTTGATCACAGACAAGACCCGCGCCATTATGGTCACCAACCCCGGCAATCCAACCGGCGTCACCCTGACCCCGGAGGAGATGCGGATGCTGGCCGATGTTGCGAAGGAGCACAATCTCTACGTCATCGGCGACGAGGTATACCGCGAGTTCTATTACAACGGCGAGGGCCTGCACAGCATGGCCGAGTTCGACGACATCGCCGAAAACGTCTGTATCATTGACTCCGTCTCCAAACGGTTCTCCGCCTGCGGCGCGCGGATCGGCTGCCTGATTTCCAAGAACAAGGAACTGATCTCCCAGGCAATCAAGTTCTGCCAGGCCAGGCTGTCGGTGGCCACTCTGGACCAGATTGCCTCTGCCGCCCTCTATTCGGTGGACGAGAGCTATTTCGCCAGGGTCCGCGAGGAGTATAAGCTCCGCCGCGACACCGTTATGCGCAAGCTGAAAGAGATCCCCGGCGTCGTTGTTGAGGAGCCGCGCGGTGCGTTCTACCTGATGGCCAAGCTGCCGGTAGACGACGCGGACAACTTCCAGCGTTGGCTGCTGACCGACTTTGAGGACCATGGCGACACTGTCATGTTTGCCCCGGGCGCACCGTTTTACGCCACTCCCGGCAAGGGCGCGGACGAAATTCGGATTGCCTACGTCCTGAATCAAACCGATCTGGAGCGCGCCATGGATCTGCTGGCTCTGGGTATTCAGGCCTACAACGCCTCCCACTGAGCGCATCCGACAACATCATACCGGGCTGCTGCAACTTCTGTTTTGCAGCAGCCCGGTTCTATTTCGCAAGGTTTTTCCGCCTTGCCGGTCATGCGCCGCCGCGCTGCGGAATATGCTGTGACAGACCGTCCGGGACAAGCAAACCCGGACGCGCACAGCGGAAAGAGGGCGCGGAATATGGAAATTTTGACCTGGGTCGTGCTGGTTACGTTGATTGCCGGCATCGGCGGCACCGGGCTGGGAGGCATCGTCGGCGCGCTGCTGCGGCGGGATTCCGACAAGATCATCAGTCTGCTGTTATCCTTTGCGGGCGGCATCATGCTGTCGGTGGTCAGCTTCGATCTGATCGCCGGCGCAATATTTCCGTCCGGTACGCAGTCCAAGGCGGATATTCTTCTCGTTATCAGCGGAATTCTGGTGGGATATGGCGCGGTTTCTCTGCTGAATACCGCCATAGACCGCCGCATCAACCGCAAACCGGCCGATGCGGCGCGGCGGCCCGACCGTCTGTTGGTCGGTGGGCTGGTCATGGCGGCGGCCATCGCCCTGCACAATCTCCCCGAGGGCATGGTCATCGGCGCCGGTTATGCCGCCGGATCCGCCGCAGTCCGCACCGCCGGCAGCGGCTTTTTGCTCGCCGTGGTCATCGGCCTGCACAACATCCCCGAGGGCATGGCTGTCGCCGTGCCGCTGCTCGCCGGAGGCATGCGGCCAAGGCACGCGGTGCTTCTGACGGCGCTGACCGGCGCGCCGACCATTCTTGGCGCGCTGGCGGGCTATCTTCTTGGCATGGCAGGACCGATTTCGCTTTCCATGTCCCTGAGTTTTGCCTCCGGCGCCATGCTCTATGTGGTGCTGGGCGAACTGCTCCCCGAGAGCGCCCGCCTCTGGCGCGGCAAACTGCCCGCCCTGGCCGCGTTGCTTGGCATTCTTCTCGGTTTGGTGATTATCTATCAATAGGGCAACACGGGCAAACAGGCCGCAAGAAGCCGTCCTCCTGCGCGCTTTCAGGTCAACGAATCTTTCCGCAGCAGGATATTCCGCTGGAAAGGTCCTTTGCCCGGCGCGCAGGAGAACGGTTTTTTTGCAGGTAACTATGTTCCGGCAGACCCGTTCCGATGGGCGTCAGCCCATCAGTTTTTTGATGTTGGAGAGGCGGTCCAGCGCGGCGACCAGTGTTTCGTCCTTCTTGGCGAAGTGCAGGCGCACGATGTTGCGCACGTTCTCCTGGAAAAAGGAGGTGCCTGGTACGCAGGCCACGCCGACCTTATGCGCCATCTCATCGCAGAACTCCACATCGCTCTGGCCGGACTTCAGGTAGGGCGCGATATCGGCCAGAACGAAATAGGTGCCCTGCGGGTCGGTGAAGGGAATGCCGATGTTCCGCAGGCCGGAGGTGAACAGCTCCTTCATGTGGGCGTAGTGCGCGCCGAACTCCGCATAGTAGCTGTCCGGCATTTTGAGACCCACCACGGCGGCCTCCATCAGGGGCGACGGCGCTCCGACGGTGTTGAAGTCGTGGAACTGCTTGATCCGGTCCATCAGCTCCTTGCGGGCAATGGCGTAGCCCAGCCGCCAGCCGGTGATGGAGTAGGTCTTGGACAGCGAGCTGCACGAAATCGTGCGCTCCCACATGCCGGGCAGGCTGCTCATATAGGTGTGCTTGTGCGGCGCATAGACAATGTGCTCATAGACCTCGTCCATGATGACATAGGTATCGTACTTGACGGCAAGCCCGGCGATGAGCCGCAGCTCCGCCTCGGTAAAGACCTTGCCGCTGGGGTTGGAGGGATTGCAGATCAAAATAGCCTTGGCCCCCTGCTTGAACGCGTCCTCCAGCACATTGGGGTCGAAGCCAAAGTCCGGCGGCGCCAGCGGCACGAAAATCGGCTCGCAGTCGGCCATGATGGCCTGAGCACGGTAGTTCTCAAAATATGGGGAGAACAGAATGATTTTATCGCCGGGATTGGTGATGGCAAAAATGGAGTCCACCATGGCCTCCGTGGAGCCGATGGTCACCACGATCTCCGTGTTGGGGTCGATGGTTCTGCCCATATAGCGGCCGCATTTCTCGGCCACAGCGGCGCGGAAATTGGGCGCGCCCATGGTGATGGGGTACTGGTGAGGACCGATATGGCTGATCTCCTCCAGCCGGTCCGTCAGGGCCTTGGGGGGATCGAAGTCCGGAAAGCCCTGGGCCAGGTTGATGGCCCCACAGTCAAGGGAAATTCTTGTCATGCGGCGGATCACCGAATCGGTGAACAGGCTGCATTTTCTGCTGATTTCTTGCATGTTATTACCTCGTTTCTCTGTCCATTAACAGATGCCCAGTTCCTCACAGGAGACGGTTTGCAGGCCGTTTTCCGCGAGAACGCGATGCAGAGCCTTCCCATCGGAGACGCGGAATACCATATAGGCCCTGCTCTCTCCGCGCCCGATGAGGGAATACATATACTCAATGTCGATCTTTGCGCCCGCCAGCAGTCCAAGGACCCGGGCCAGTCCGCCGGGCTCGTCCGGCACAGCCACCACCGTGACCTCCGTGGCGCTGGCGATGCAGTGCTGCTCCGCGAGCACGGCTCTGGCCTGTCCAATATCGCTGACCAGCATCCGCAAAATGCCGAAGTCCGTCGTGTCGGCAATGGACATGGCGCGGAGATCAATGCCCGCTTCCGCGAGCGCTTTGGTGATGGCGGCCAGCTTACCGGCCTTGTTCTGCACGAATACGGATAATTGCTGTACCATGCTGCGCCTCCTTAATCCAGTAGTTTTCGTTTGTCGACGACGCGGACCGCCTTGCCGGTGGACCGCTCGATGGAGCCGGGCTCCAGTAGATGGACCTTGGCGGAAATCCCCAGCAGGGACCGCAGCGCCTCCTCCAGCTCCTTTTCCTTCCGGATCAGCTCACGTACCGTGTCGGAGAAGATCTCCGGGCTGATCTCCACGTTGATCTCGATGCTGTCGAAGTTGGCCGCGCGGTCCACCACGATCTGGTAGTTCGCGGTGTAGCCCTGCTGCAGCAGGACCGTTTCTATCTGGGACGGGAACACATTGACGCCGCGGATAATCAGCATATCGTCGGTACGGCCTCTGGGCTTCAGCATCTTGACGAGCGTCCGCCCGCAGGAGCACTTCTTGCGGGAGATGATGCCGATATCGTGGGTCCGGTAACGGAGAATCGGGAAAGCTTCCTTGGTGATGCAGGAAAACACCAGCTCGCCCTGCTCGCCCTCGGGCAGCGGAATCCCGGTGTCCGGGTCCACCACCTCGACGAGGAAGTGGTCCTCGTTGACGTGCATGCCGGTCTGCTCCCTGCACTCAAAGGCAACGCCGGGGCCGATGATCTCCGTCAGGCCATAGATGTCATAGGCCTTGATCCCCAGCATTTCCTCAATCTGCAGCCGCATCTCCTGCGTCCAGGGCTCCGCGCCGAAGATCCCCGCCTTCAGGGAGATGTCGTCGGGGGTCAGGCCGCTGTCCCGCAGAACCTCCGCCATATGAAGCGCATAGGACGGGGTGCAGCAGAGGATTGTGGAACCAAAGTCCCGCAAAATCGTCACCTGCCGCTGGGTGTTGCCGGAGGACACCGGCACGGTGGCGGCGCCCAGCTTGACGGCGCCTCCGTCCAGCCCCAGGCCGCCGGTGAAGAGGCCGTAGCCGTAGGCGATGTGGACGATGTCCTCGTCCGTACCGCCGGCGGCAGTCAGCGCGCGGGCGGTACAGTCGGCCCAGAGATCCAGGTCCTTCTGCGTGTAACCCACGACGATCTGCTTGCCGGTGGTGCCGGATGAGGCATGGATGCGCACCACGTCCTTCAGGGGCACCGCAAAGAGGCCGTAGGGATAGGTGTCCCGCAGGTCCTGCTTGCAGGTAAACGGCAGTTTATAGAGGTCCTCGATAGAACGGACGTCCGCGGGCGTTACGCCGGCCTCGTCCATCCTGGTGCGGTAGAAGGGCACGTTCTCATAGACCCGCCGGACCGTGGCGGCCAGACGCTCGCTTTGCAGCGCCGTCATGGTTTCCCGGGAGGCAGTTTCGATTTCTCTCTGATAATATCGCTCCATGCTCTGTCTCTCTCTTTCCGTCAGCGGCCTCTGCCAAGCAGGAAGGCCCGCTCGTTCATAGCGGCGAACTTGGTGGGGACGCTGTCCCTGATTGCCTGCAGCCACTCCTCCTCGGCGAAGTCGAAGAAGCGGGAGAGGCGGCCCATGAGGACGATGTTCACCGCCTTGGCGGAACCTGCCTGCTCCGCCAGCGACAGGGCGTCGAACACGTCCGCGTCGATCCCGGCGGCCCGCATGGCCTCCGGCAATCCTTCCGGGTAGGAAGCCGCGCCGGTGATGACCGGCATGGGGTTGATCTTCTGGGCGTTTGCGATGATTTTTCCGCCGGGCCTCAGAAATTCCGTCCAGCGGACGGCCTCCAACAGCTCAAAGGAAACGATACAGTCCGCCTCGCCCTTGTCGATGACGGGAGAATACACCTTGTCGCCGAAGCGGACATAGGTCACCACACTGCCGCCGCGCTGGCTCATGCCGTGGACCTCGGACACCTTGATGTCGTAGCCTTTCGAAAGCAGCATCCGGCCCAACAGCTTGCTGGCAAGCAGCGAGCCCTGTCCGCCCACGCCGACGATCATAATATTTCTTGTCTCCATGTTCATCCCTCCTTCGGCGCCCGCAGCGCGTCAAATTTACAGAGCTGCTCGCAGACGCCGCAGCCGGTGCACAGCGTGGCGTCCACCTTCGCCTTGCCGTCCTCCATGCTGATGGCGGGGCAGCCGATCTTCATGCAGGCCCGACAGCTCTTGCACTTCTCCGGGTCTACGGAAAGGGCAGGCTTTGCCTTGACGTACTTGAGCAGGGCGCAGGGGCGGCGGGAGATGATGACGGAAGGGCCGTCCGCGGCGACCTCTTCCCGAATCACCTCGTCGCACTGCGCAAGGTTATAGGGATCGACGACCCGCACCCGCTGGATGCCGACGGCACGGCAGAATGCCTCCAGATCCACCTTGGAGGCGGGATCGCCCTTGAGGTTAAAGCCCGTGGTGGGGTTCTGCTGGTGACCGGTCATGCCGGTGATCGAGTTGTCGAGGATGATGACCGTGCTGTTGGAGTCGTTGTAGGCAATATTAACCAGACCGGTCATGCCGGAATGCATGAATGTGGAGTCGCCGATCACGGCCACGGTCTTGTGATCGGAAGCGCCGCCGTTTGCCTTGTTAAACCCGTGGAGACCGGAAACCGACGCGCCCATGCAGATGACGGCGTCGATGGCGCTGAGCGGCGGCACCGCCCCCAGCGTATAGCAGCCGATGTCTCCGATGACCGTCAGCTTCTGCTTTTGCAGGGTGTAAAACAGGCCGCGATGGGGACAGCCAGCGCACATGACCGGGGGTCGGGGCGGGATGTCCGCGTCCAGCTTCGCGCCATGGTGAACCGGGAAGCCCAGCTTCTCCGCGACAATGTTCTGGGAGAGTTCATCGATGGGAGAAAACAGCGCCTTGCCGGTCACGTTCAGCCCAATGGAGTTGCAGTGGGCTTCGATAAATCCGTCCAGCTCCTCAACGACCACGACACGGTCCACAGAAGCCGCAAACTCCTTCAGAAGCTCCACCGGCATGGGCCAGGCGAGACCCAGCTTCAGAACGCTGACCTTGTCGCCGCAGGCCTCCTTGACATACTGGTAGCTGGTGCTGGCGGTGATGATTCCCAGGGCGCGGTCCGTGCCCTTCTCCCAGCGGTTGCAGGGGGCGGTCTCCGCCCAAGCGGTCAGGGTGCGCGTGCGCTCCTCGACGACAGGATGGCGGCGCTTGGCGTTCCCCGGCATCATAATGTACTTCTGCGGCCGTTTTTCATAGGGAATCTGCTGCGGCTCCACCCGCTCGGACCGAGTGACAACGCTTTGGGAGTGGGCAACGCGGGTGCACATTTTCAGAAGAACCGGCGTGTCGAACCGCTCGGAGAGCTCGTATGCCAGCTTGGCAAAGGCAAGCCCCTCGGCGGAATCGGAGGGTTCCAGCATGGGGAGCTTGGCCGCCTCGGCGTAGTGGCGGGAGTCCTGCTCGTTCTGGGAACTGTGCATCCCCGCGTCGTCGGCCACGCCGATGACCATACCGGCGTTCACGCCGGTGTAGGAGATCGTAAAAAGAGGGTCGGCAGCCACGTTGAGGCCGACGTGCTTCATCGCGCAGAAGCTGCGTTTTCCTGCCAGCGACGCGCCAAAGGCGGTCTCCATGGCCACCTTTTCGTTGGGGGCCCACTCGGCGTAGACCTCCTCAAATTTGGCCAGGCACTCCGTAATTTCCGTGCTGGGCGTGCCCGGATAGCTGGAGGCCACGGCGCATCCCGCCTCATAGAGGCCGCGCGCCACGGCTTCGTTGCCAAGCATCAGGGTTTTATTCATTCTGGTCATCCCTTTCTTGTCTTTCTATCTCACAGCAATCTACATTTTTACGGTTTTGCGGGCTCTCCCGCCTCGTCGCCGATCGAATCCCGGACCGTCACCGTGACAGTCTTGCCATAGCAGGCAAACACCCGCTCCAAATGGGCTTCCCCCGGCTTTTTGGTCAGCAGGCTGACGAGCGGCGTCAGCACCAGACTCCCCAGCATGGCGAACACGCCGCAGTTGATGGACGAGCGCAGGAACGTGGGAAAGGCGGCGGGAAAAAACATATTGAGGAGCATGACGCCGACGCCAAAGATATAGCTGACCCAAACGGCGGCCGCGGAGGTCCGCTTCCAGTAGAGGCCATAGAGGTACGGCCCCAGGAAAGCTCCCGCCATCGCGCCCCAGGAAAGCCCCATGAGCTGCGCGATAAAGGCAAACTTATATTGGTACTGCACAATGGCGAGGATCGCGGAGAGCGTCACAAAAATCAAAATCAGGACGCGAATCACCGAAATCTGCCGACTGTCTTTCATTCTAGCACAAAACTTCGGCTGAATAAAGTCCAAAGTCAGCGTGGAGCTGGCCGTCAGCACCAGTGAGGACAGGGTGGACATGGAAGCAGAGAGCACCAGGATCACCACAAGTCCGATGAGCAGCGGAGAAAAGGTCTCAAACATCGTCGGAATGATGGCGTCGTAGCCCTGCGCCGCCACGTCCACGCGGCTGGACAGGAGCCGCCCGAAGCCGCCGAGAAAGTAGCAGCCGCCGGCCACCACGAGGGCAAACAGCGTGGAGATCACGGTGCCCTTATGAATCGCGGACTCATTTTTGATCGCGTAGAACTTCTGGGTCATCTGGGGCAGGCTCCAGGTGCCGAGGGAGGTCAGGATCACCACGCAGAGCAGGTTGAAGGGGTCCGGTCCGAAAAAGGAGGTGAAGATGCCCGGTGCCTCCGACACGCTGGAATCCGAGACGCGCGCCAGGCTGACCATGGCCTCGGACAGGCCGCCGAACTGCTTGAGCGACGCCGCGACGATGGCCACAATGCCAAAGAGCATGATAATGCCCTGAATGAAGTCGTTGATGACCGTGGCCATGTAGCCGCCCGCGACCACATAGGCGGCGGTCAGCACGGTCATCCCCACGATGCAGACGGTGTAATTGATGCCGAAGGCCATGGCAAAGAGCCGGGACAGGCCGTTATAGAGCGAGGCGGCATAGGGAATCAGAAACAGGAAGATAATCAGGGCCGCGCCGGTCTTGAGGCTTTCGCTGCCGTAGCGTTTGGCAAAAAAGTCCGGCATGGTGCGGCTGCCCAGATGCTGGGTCATGATCCGCGTCCGCCTGCCGAGAACGATCCAGGCCAGATAGGAGCCAATGACGGCGTTGCCAATGCCGATCCAGGTGGAAGCAATGCCGTATTTCCAGCCGAACTGGCCGGAGTAGCCCACTAAGATGACGGCGGAGAAGTAAGAAGTGCCATAGGCGAAGGCCGTGAACCACGCGCCCACGGAGCGCCCGCCCAGCACGAAGCCATCCACGCTGCGGCTATGGCGGCGGCAGGACAAGCCGACGCCTACCATGATGGCGAAAAACAGCAGCAGCATCAGAATTTTCAGAAACAAATCCATGGAATTCCCTCTCTCTCAGCGGGTCGTCTGGGCTTCGACCAGACGGCCGCCGCAATATTTCTCCCGCAGCGCGGGCTTTTCAATCTTGCCGGTCGGATTCCGCGGCACTTTGTCGAAGAGGATCCTCCGGGGGCGTTTATAACGGGGCAGCTCCTTGCAGAAGGCGGTAATCTCCTCCTCGGTGCAGGTCGCCCCCTCCCTGAGCTCGATGATCGCGGCGGCGATTTCTCCCAGCCGGTCGTCGGAGAGGCCGATCACCGCCACGTCCTTGATCTTGTCGTTCTTCCGCAAAAAATCTTCGATCTGCACCGGATACAGGTTTTCGCCGCCGGTGATGATGACGTCCTTTTTCCGGTCCACGAGATAGTAAAAACCGCCCTCATCCTGCCGCGCCATGTCTCCGGTATAGAGCCAGCCATCCTTTAATACCTCGGCGGTGGCCTCCGGGTTTTTATAGTAGCAGAGCATAACGCCCGGTCCCCGGACGATCAGCTCGCCCACCTCGCCCTGCGCAACCTCGCTGCCGGCCTCGTCGACAATCTTTGCCTCCCATCCATAGCCAGGAACGCCGATCGCGCCGACCTTTTTCATATTCTCCACGCCCAGATGGACGCAGCCGGGGCCGATGGACTCGCTGAGACCGTAGTTGGTATCGTACTGGTGGTGCGGGAATATCTTCATCCAGCGGTGGATCAGGCTGGGCGGCACCGGCTGCGCGCCAATGTGCATCAGGCGCCACTGGTCCAGGTAGTAATGGCTGAGCTCTACCCGGCCGTCGTCGATCGCATCCAGCAGGTCCTGCGCCCAGGGCACCAGCAACCAGACGATCGAGCACTTTTCCTCGGTCACGGCCCGCAAGATCCACTCGGGCTTGATGCCCCGCAGCAGCACCGCCCTGCTGCCGGAAATCAGGCTGCCGAACCAGTGCATCTTCGCGCCGGTATGATACAGGGGCGGAATACAGAGAAACACGTCGTCGCGGGTCTGACCGTGGTGCTTCTGCTCCGTCACGCAGGAAGAGATCAGTGCACGGTGGTTATGCAGAATTGCCTTGGGGAACCCCGTGGTGCCGGAAGAGAAGTAGATGGCCGCCTCGTCGTCCTCCCGCAGCGGGATCGGCGGCGTCTCAAACGAGCAGTAGGTCATGAGGAGGCCACAGTTTTCGGCGAAGTCCGGCGTCTCCGGGCCAACAAAAAACTTCATATGTACCTGCGTAATGTCCTGTAAAATGGGCGTCAGCCGCGTCACAAATTCGGGTCCAAATACCAGAATTTCCACGTCCGCCAGCCCAAGGCAGTAGCAGATTTCCTCGCTGGAATAGCGAAAGTTCATGGGGACGGCGATGCAGCCCGCCTTCAGGATGCCGAAGTAAATGGGCAGCCACTCGAGACAGTTCATCATCAGGATCCCCACCTTGGTCCCCCGCTTCACCCCGCGGCTCAGGAGCAGGTTGGCAAACCGATTGGCGTTCTTGTCGAACTGCCGCCAGGTCAGCTCCCTGCGGTAGGGCGTGCCGGGATTTGCGCTCTCGATCAGGCTGAAATCCCGCCAGGTGACGGCGCTGTCCCGTTCCTCCGAAGGGTTCAGCTCCACCAGACTGGTCTCCGACCCGTAAAGCCGGGCGTTTTGTTCCAGAAGCTCCGTAATTACCATAACCAATTCCTCTTTTTCTTCCAAAATCATCGGATTCTGCATAAAAAAACGTCCTCTGCTTCTGCAGAGGACGGGAAATCCCGTGGTACCACCTCAATTTACCGCTTGCGCGGCCTCGTCGGGCCCTGTCAGGCCCCAGCGCGATATCGGGCGCACCCGTCTTGGCTTACTGAAGTTCAGCCAGCCGCTCAGGAAGGTATTGGGCATCCGCGCTTCCGCTGCCTTGCACCGACCGGCAGTTCTCTGGGAAAGCGGCTGAACGCTTACTTGATTCCGTCATCGCGTTATTCCGAATTTAATGGAATCACTTTACCACTGTTATGTGCCAAAGTCAATGCTTTTTATCCGCGGCATCACAGTTTTATAGCAATACGGTCAGCAGCCAGACAAGACCGGTCGCCGCCGCGCCCAGCACAGCTGCGATCGCAGTCCTCCAAAAACGCCGCCCGCTCCCGCTCTGCTCCGTCTGGCCGCTGAGGCAGGTATCCGCAGCGGCGTTGGCCTCACGGAGAATATCCTCCTCCGTAATCCCCTGCCGGGGCAGCGCACCGTCGCGGATCAAAAAAATGGCCTGCTCGAACAACTTGGTATCCAGCGCCCGAACCACAACCACCTGCCGGGAAATACCCTTAACCATATCCGTCCCCTCCTGTCATCAGATGGAAACAGTTTCCCCCTTTTCCAGCATATTTAACCGATCAGAGACGGAACGCACGGTAAAATTTGCTTTTTTCTTCCTCGCGAAGGCCGTAGCGCCGCTTGAGGCTCTCTGTCAGCGCCAGCATCGGCGCGGCCTCGCCGCCCTTGAGCTCCAGTTCCAGCTCGCGCAGCGGCTGGGATCGATTCTCCCGGAACAGCCTGCCCACGTCCAGCGCCAGCTCCACACAGGAACCGTCCAAAGCCAGCAGCACCGCGCGGCGTACAAAGGCCGCGCCGCAGACGGGCTGCACAGCGCGGATCTCCAGCAGTGCCGCCGGCGCGCCGAGGCGCACCAGCGCCGGCAGGGCCGCCAGCACATCGTCCCCCGCTGTTTCCCACTCCCCGCGGGCATAGGGCAGGCCGCACGGCGTCTTGACGGTGACGACCGGTGCGCCGCCCTCCATCCTCCGGCGGAGCGTCCACTTTTTTGCCGACAGCCCGCCGTCCGGCGCATCATAGTATGTGGTCTCCATTTGGATTTTCCGCAGGGGCTCCGCCATGCGCCCGCAGATTGCCGGGTCCTCCAAAATGCGCGTCATGGTTTCTTCCTCCATGACCGCCAATTTGCGTTCAAATTCCATTGTTCGACCTCCCCTTTTATTGTACGGGATGAAAATTCCGTTTGCAAGTTTCCTGGCCCATTTCCCGACAGGTTATTCCGATACGCAATGTTAAAATCAGGAAAAATGGTTTGGAGATGGAGCTGTTGAACGAAAAAACGAAGCATCGATTCCGCTTCCCGCGCTTTCTGCGGCAGGAGCAATTCAAAATACTCCTGCCCTGTCTGGCGCGGTTCGGCAGCGCCTTTCTGTTCACCGCCGCCTCCCTGCGCGGCGAGTATCTGCCCCTGGGGCTCTGCTTTCTGGCCGTATCCGGCTCCGGTTTCTTTGGTTTTTCCGCGCTCTGCGGCGTCGTATTTTCCGCCCTGCTGTTCTGGACAGGCAGCGCCGCGGCGGAGCTCTGCTCCATCGCGGTTCTGATTTTTTCCGCGCAGCTGATCTTCCGCGGCACGGAGGCTGCGGAGAATCCTTACTTTATGCCCACTGTCGTCGCGCTGATGACGGCGCTGATCGGCGGCGTGCTGCTGCTGGCCGGCGGCCTGCAAAACAGTGCGCTGTCCTTCTGGTTTTTGCGCATTCTGTTCTGTTTTGCCGGCACCTGGCTGCTCGACCGCGCCGTCAAGAATCCCTCGCAGAACGCGCTGCTGCTGCTCACCGGCTGCCTGATTCTCTCCGCGTCCTGCCTTTCCCTTGGAAGCTTTTCCGTCGGTGTCCTGCTTGCCGCGCTGGTGACCGCTTCCACCGCAGGCAATCCCGCCGGCCTGGCCTTCGCCGCCGCCTGTGGCATCGCGCTGGATTATGGGTCCGCGCTTCCTCTCTCCATGACGGCCATCCTCTGCCTTGCATCCCTGTTTGCCGGGATGGCGCTTCGCCACTCCCGCATTTTATCCGCGCTGCTGGCAGCCGCCATTCTGTTCGGCGGCACCGCACTGGCCGGTGCGGACAGCGCACCGATCTTCTGGTCCGCTTTGCCGGGCGTCGCCCTCTCCTGTCTGCTGCCCGCGGGTCTGTTCCAGCCCGCAAAGCCCGCCCCAAAACGTCCGAAACCCGCCGTGCTGCATATGGAGGAAGCCACACTGCTGCTCTCTGATCTCAGCGAACGCCTGCATGAGGGCCTCCCGGCACTGCCGCAGGCCAAACCGGCCCTGATTTTCGACCGTGCCGCTGACCGCGTCTGCAAGTCCTGCGTTCTGTTCTCCACCTGCTGGTCTGGGCCATGCGAGGCTTACGATGCGCTCTCCGGCGCGGCGCCCGCCATGCTGCAGCGCGGCGCCGTCCTGCAGGACGACTTTCCGGTCTCCTTCCTGTCCCGCTGCCGCCACATTGAGAGCCTTCTCCCCGCGATCAACCAGGAGCTGGACGGCGTGCTATACCGCCGCCAGTTCCGCCACCGCCTGGTGGAGAGCCGTGCGCTGCTGGCAGACCAATACCGCATCTTTGCCGCCTACCTGCAAAACGCCGTGTCGGCCCTCTCCGACGAGGAACGGCTCCGTCCGGTCTGTTCGCCGGTCATCGGCGTCGGTACGAAAGAAAAGCGCGGCAGCGCCATCTCCGGCGACCGGGGCGCATCCTTTCGAACCGCCAGCCACCTGCACTACATTCTGCTCTGTGACGGCATGGGCTCCGGCGAGGACGCGCGGGAGGAGAGCACCGCCTGCGTGCGTCTGCTGCGCGGTCTGCTGTCTGCGGGCTTCTCGCCGGAAAACGCGCTGCAGCTTCTCAATAGCGTCTACCTGCTGCGGGACGACGGTGCGTTTTCCACCGTCGATCTGCTGCAGATCGATCTTGCTGCCGGGGACCTGCGGCTTTGGAAATGGGGCTCCGCCCCATCTTACCTCAAGCGCGGCAACCAAGTGCAAAAAATAGGGACAGCCCTGCCGCCGCCTGGCCTGGAGGGTACCGGGCGGGCGGAACAGTTTGAGCTGTCCCTTGGGGAGGGAGAAATGCTGATTCTGCTCAGCGATGGAGCCGAAAGACCGGAAACTGAGGAGCGAATCCGGTCCTTTGGCGGCCGGTCACCGAAGGAGTTGGCAACCGGCATTCTGAAGGACGGAGAAGAAGGGGAGGATGATCGGACCGCAGTCGTGCTGAAACTACAGCCCGTTGCCTCATATCGACAGCCTACCACAAATTGTGGATGATTTTTGTCGAAATACAAGATATAGAAAAATATTTCGCGTTTTTCCACGGATCCAGCCGAAAAATCGCGGACAAGCGCAGATTCCACCGCGCAGATGAAGCCGTGTCAAACCAGAAATCCCGACGGCCTGGCTCAGAAGCCGGCCTCTGGCAGGCCCGAAAATGTGACTTATTTCGCGTAGAAGTGGAACCCGGCCGCAGCGGAGATCGCCACCCCGATCAGTACCAGCACATAGACGCAGAAATACGACCGCGCATAATTGCGCTTGTTGATGTTGAACGCACCGATGGCGTGGCAAATCAGGAAGATCCAGCCGACCAGCGGCAGCGCATAGAGAATGCCCAGGCCAAAATAGGTCCAGGGCGAAAGCGGCCAGTATTCACGAGGCAAATGATCGTACATGATAACATCCCTTTCTATCAAATATGCGGCATACGCTGACGTTTCCGCTCTTTTCCCTGCACTGAAGATACTGGAGGGAGTTCCCGGCATAAGGAACGAAAGAACCGGAACATCAGCATGGAATAACAGCAAGGGTAGCACCGCACAATTCCAAGCGTGGGAGTGCTCTGTCAGATGTTTTGAAAAGTTCAGGGAATACTTTGTGTATTCCCAAGCGTCTTTGGAATGCATGACAGAAGAAGACGAGCAGCACGAGCTTCCGGTGTTAACCGAGAATTGTGCGGTGCTGCCCAGGAACCATTTTATAGAAAAGGACGCGTTGCATCCAAACGGCTTTGACCGTTCCGTATTGCAACGCGCCCGTTTTCCTTTATTTGCCTTCTTTTTGGGCTGCAATCTCTTTCAAGGCGTCACGACGGTTCAGGTTGACGCGGCCCTTTTCGTCGATCTCGGTCACCTTGACCCAGGTCATGTCGCCGACGTTCAGAACGTCCTCGACCTTTTCGACGCGGCGGTTTTCCAGCTTGGAGATGTGGACCATGCCGTCCTTACCGGGGGCCAACTCCACAAACGCACCAATGGGCAGGATACGGACAACCTTGCCGTAGTACAGCTTGCCCACTTCGGGGATAAAGCAGATGTCGTCGATCATCTTCTTGGCGGCGTAAGCCGCCTCGGCGTCCACGGCGGAGATAAACACGGAGCCGTCGTCCTCAATGTCGACCTTCGCGCCGGTATCGGCGCAGATCTTCTGGATGGTCTTGCCGCCGGAGCCGATGACCTCGCGGATCTGGTCGACCGCGATCTTGATGGAGATCATCTTGGGTGCAAACTCGGAGACCTCGGGCCGCGGGACAGGGATGCAGGGCAGCATGACCTCGGAGAGAATCTCCAGACGGGCCTTGCGGCAGCGCTCCAGCGCGTCCTCAATGATTTCCATGGTCAGACCGTCGTTCTTGAGGTCCATTTGAATGGCGGTGACGCCTTCGGTGGTACCGGCAACCTTAAAGTCCATTTCGCCGTGGAAGTCCTCAACGCCCTGAATATCCGTGAAGGTTCTCCATTCGCCGGTCTCTTTATCGGAGATCAGGCCGCAGGAGATTCCGGCCACCGCGCGCTTGATGGGCACGCCCGCGTCCATCAGGGCCAGCGTGGAGCCGCAGATCGACCCCTGGGACGTGGATCCGTTGGAGGACAGCACCTCGGAGACCACGCGGATGGCGTAGGGGAACTCTGCCAAAGAGGGCAGCACGGGCACCAGCGCCTTTTCCGCCAGGTTGCCGTGCCCGATCTCGCGGCGGGAGGTGGAGCGGCTGCCCCGGGCCTCGCCGGTGGAGAAGGAGGGGAAGTTATAGTGGTGCAGATACCGCTTCTCAGTCTCGTCGTAGATGGTATCCAGCTTCTGGGCCAGGGACATCGTGTTCAGGGTGCAGATGGAGAGGACCTGCGTCTGGCCTCTCGCGAACAGGCCAGAGCCGTGTACCCGGGGCAGAACGCCGACCTCGGCGTCCAGCGGGCGAATTTCGTCCATGCCGCGGCCGTCGACGCGCTTGCCCGCCAGCAGCCACTTCTTGACGACCTTCTTCTGCATCTTGTAGAGGCAGACGTCGATCTGAACTTCAAAGTCCTCATATTTCTCAGCAAACTTGTTCGCAAAGTCTACCCGGGCGGCGGTCAGCCGCTCTTCGCGGATGTTCTTGTCGTCGGTATCCAGCGCGTGTTCGATCTGGTCCATGCCGTAGGCCACAAGGTCATCCAGCAGGTCATGGTTGACGGCGGCCTTCTCAAAGGTGAACTTGGGCTTGCCGATCTCTTCCACGATGGTATTGATGAACGCGACAATCTTCTTGTTGGTCTCGTCGGCCAGCCGGATGCAGTTCATCAGGATGTCTTCTGGCACCTCATTGGCCTCGGTCTCGATCATGACGACCTTCTCCGCTGTGGAGGCAATGGTCACGAAGCACTTGGCAGCGGCGCGCCGCTCGGAGGAGGGGTTGACGAAGTATTCGCCGTTCAGGTAGGCAACCTCGGTGGTGGCCATGGGGCCATTCCAGGGAATGTCGGAGTACGCGGTGGCAATGAACGCGCCCAGGGAGGCGACGACCTCGACGGGGTGCTCATAGTCGTTTGCGAGGATGGTGCAGGTGAGGACCACGTCGTTGCGCAGCTCCTCGTCAAAGAAGGGACGCATCGGACGGTCGATCAGGCGGGAGTTCAGAATGCCCCGCTCGGAGGGACGGCCCTCGCGGCGGTTGAAGGAGCCGGGAATGCGGCCCACGGAGTACATTCTCTCTTCGAACTCGATGGTCAGAGGGAAGTAATCGATCCCGGACTTGGGCAGCTGGGACGCGACGACGGTGACCAATACGACGGTGTCGCCGTAGCGGCAGATGCACTCGGCGTTGGTCAGCTCTGCCACCTTGCCGGTTTCCACGGTAAAGGTGCGGCCGCCGATCTCGGTTTCAAAAATGTGGTGCTTGGGGTACTGTTTTTTTGTTACCATAGTTCCTCCTCCTGTGTGGTGCGCGGGAGGTTTAGCACTTGAAACCGCCTCCGGTGTCCAGGGGCACTTTCAACTGCTAATAAGTCCCACGCGGTTTCCTTCGCAAAAAAGGGCGGCCGAATGGGCCGCCCTTTTGCGTTTCTTACTTACGGATACCCAGTTTGGCGATGCAGGCACGATAACGGTTGACGTCCTTTTTAGCCAGATAGTCCAGCAGACTTCTGCGCTTGCCGACCATCATCAGCAGGCCGCGGCGGCTGTGGTTATCCTTCTTGTGGATGCGCAGGTGATCGGTCAGCTCGTTGATCCGGGCGGTCAGAATCGCGACCTGAACCTCGGGAGAGCCGGTATCGCCCTCGTGGGTGGCATTGTCCACCATAATCTGTGTTTTCTTTTCTTTGGAAATCATTATTTTCCCACCTTTCGTCTAATATTTCCCTGAAACCAAGTAACGGGACGGCAGAACGCCTCCGACGCGGAGGTCTTTCCCCGAAACTGGGTAACGGGCGGCACGCATTCGCATGCTACGTTAGCATAGCATAGTCTTCCCATTTTGTAAAGTAAAAAATCAAGTTCTGAAGGGAATATTCTCCAATTTCAGGAGGTTTTCCTTGCGCCAGAGTCCTGCGGAAAAGCCGCCCTCCCGGCCGCCGGCCGCCAGCACCCGGTGGCACGGCACGACGATCAGCAGCGGATTTCTTCCCACCGCCTGCCCAACCGCCTGCGCGCTGCCGCAGGATACGCGCGCCGCCAACTCGCCGTAGGTCACGGCCTCGCCGAACGGGACCTGCCGCAGAGCTTCCCAGACGCGGTGCTGAAAGGCGGTTCCCGCCGGCGCGAGCGGCAGATCAAAGGCCCGCCGCGCCCCGACAAAGTATGCACCGAGCTGCAGGGCGGCCTCCTGGGTCACTTCGTTCGGCGTCGCCTCTCCCCCGACCGGCTGGAAAGAGAGTTCCGTCACCGCCGTCTCCGATGCGCCAATGCGCAGCGTTCCGAGCGGCGTGTCTAAATATTGGAAATACACCATACTCAGTCCTCCGCCCAGTTCTTGGCGCGGGACACCGCCTTTTCCCAAAGATGCAGGCTGCGGGTCCGGGTTTCTTCGTCCATCCCGGGCGCAAAGCGCCGCTCCTCGGACCAGGCGCCGCGGATATCCTCCCGGCTGGACCAGAAGCCCACGGCCAGTCCGGCCAGACAGGCCGCGCCGAGCGCCGTGGTTTCCCGGACCACGGGTCGGACCGTCTCCCGTCCCAAAATGTCCGCCTGAAACTGCATGAGAAAGTTATTTGCGCTCGCGCCGCCATCCACCCGAAGGGCGTTCAGGGCGACGCCCGTATCCCGCTCCATGGCACGGACCACGTCCGACACCTGATAGGCAATTGACTCCAGCGCGGCGCGGACGATGTGCTCCCGGGTGCTGCCGCGCGACAGGCCCACAATGATGCCCCTGGCATACATATCCCAGTGGGGCGCGGCGAGGCCGGTAAAGGCCGGCACAACGAACACGCCCCCGCTGTCCGGCACGGACAGTGCCAGCTGCTCCGACTGGGCGGAATTCTCGATGAGCCGCAGGCTGTCGCGCAGCCACTGCACCACGGCCCCGCCCACAAACACGCTGCCCTCCAGCGCGTACTGCACCTTCCCGCCGAGACCTACCGCGATGGTCGTCAGCAAACCGGACCGGCTCTCCACGAACTGATCGCCCACGTTCATCAGCAGGAAGCAGCCGGTTCCGTAGGTGTTTTTGGCGTCGCCCCGGTCGAAGCATGCCTGCCCGAACAGGGCCGCCTGCTGGTCGCCCGCGATGCCCGCGATGGGCACCGCCGTGCCGCCGAGGACCGCCGTGCCGTAAACCGCGCTGCTGTCCCGCACCTCCGGCAGCATACACCGGGGGATGTCCAGCGCGTTCAAAATCTTCTCGTCCCAGCACAGCGTCCTGATGTTATAGAGCATGGTGCGGGAGGCGTTGGTATAATCGGTGACGTGGACCGTACCGCCGGTCAGCTTCCAGACGAGCCAGGTGTCCACCGTGCCGAACAGCAGCTCGCCCCGCTCCGCCCGCTCCCGTGCGCCGGGCACGCGGTCCAAAATCCACTTGAGCTTTGTGCCGGAAAAGTAGGCGTCGATCAGCAGGCCGGTGTTCTCCCGGATATAATCCGTCAGGCCCTGCGCCCGCAGTTCCTCGCAGATGGGAGCCGTCCGGCGGCACTGCCAGACAATGGCGTTGTAGACCGGCTCGCCGGTCTTTTTGTCCCAGACGATGGTGGTCTCGCGCTGGTTTGTGATCCCGATGGCCGCCAGCTCTTCCGGCTCGACGCTGTATTTGGCCATCACCTCCGTCATGACGGAATACTGCGAGCTCCAGATTTCCAGCGGATCGTGCTCCACCCACCCCGCCTGGGGGTAGATCTGCGGATACTCCTGCTGGCAGATGCCGACGATCCGCTGCCGTCGGTCGAAGATCACTGCCCGGGAGCTGGTTGTGCCCTGATCCAGGGCCATGACGTACCTCTTCATGTGGCTTCCCCCTTCAGGCTGTCCGCGGAGAACCCGACGGGCAGCAATTGTCCCAGGGTGTGGGTCTCACAGCGCGCGCCGTCCCAAAGGTAAATCAAAAAATCCGCGTCGCAGAACTCCGCCATGACCTGACGGCAGACGCCGCAGGGCGGCGCGAAGCCGGGCTTCTGTCCTTCCAGCCCGCCGACGACGGCAATGGAAGCAAAGTTCCGCTCGCCCGCGCAGACCGCCTGAAACAGGGCGGTCCGCTCGGCGCAGACCGTGGCGCTATAGGCCGCGTTTTCGATGTTGCAGCCCGTGTAGACCCTGCCATCCTTCGTCAGCAGCGCCGCGCCCACCAGGAAATGGGAATAGGGGGCGTAGGCCCGCCGTCTTGCCTCGGCGGCCAGCGCGACCAGCTCCTCCCGCGTCATACTGAAATCTCCTTTAAAAAGCTTTTGCCCGGCGTCTCCAGCGACGCGCCAAGCGCCTCCGCCACCGTGGCGCCGATATCGGCAAAGGTCGCCCGGGTGCCCAGATTCCCAGGCTGTACCCGGCCGCCCAACGCGAGCAGGGGCGTGTATTCCCGCGTATGGTCCGTGGTTTTGGTAAAACCGGGATCACAGCCGTGGTCGGCGGTCAGCAGCAGCAGATCGTCCCGCCCCAATGTCCCCAGAAATTCCGGCAGCCACGCGTCAAATTCGTTCAGCGCCTCCGCATAGCCGACGGCGTTCCGCCGGTGGCCGTAGAGCATGTCGAAATCCACCAGATTGACAAAGCAGAGGCCGGTAAACTCCCGCCGTCCCAGCGCCAGCGTCCTTTGCAGACCGTCCGTGTTGCCCTTTGTCAGAATTTTTTCCGTAACGCCCTGCCCGGCGAAGATATCGCTGATTTTGCCGACGGCAATCACGTCCTTCCCCGCCGCGCGGACCGCGTCCAGCAGGGTGGGTTTCGGCGGCTCCAGAGAAAAATCGTGGCGATTCACCGTCCGCGTGTAGCTGCCGTTCGACCCGACGAAGGGCCTTGCGATCACCCGACCCACGGCGTGTTTGCCCCGGAGAATGGCCCGGGCCCTGCGGCAGTCCTCATAGAGCTCAGGCAGCGGTACCACATCCTCGTGGGCCGCGATCTGAAACACCGAGTCCGCGGAGGTATAGACGATCAAATCGCCGGTTTTCACATGCTCGTCGCCGTACGCTTCGATGACCGCCGTGCCGGAATACGGCTTGTTGCACAAAACGCCCCGGCCCGTCGCCGCCCGGAAGGGCGCGAGCACCTCCTCCGGAAAGCCGTCCGGATAGGTCGGCAGCGGCGTTTTGGAGACGATACCCGCGATCTCCCAGTGACCGATCGTGGTGTCCTTTCCGGCGGAAACTTCCGTCATACGGGCCGCCGCGCCGGTCGGCGCCGGTTCCCGGCCCAGAAAATCCAGCCCGTCGATATCGCCGATTCCGGCCTTTTGCAGGTTTGGAATCCGCAGAAGTCCCGTCTCCGCCACAGAACGCAGCGTATTCGTCCCCGCGTCCCCGAATGCCGCAGCGTCCGGCAGCGCGCCCGCGCCGACAGAGTCCAGTACAATCAGAAAAACTCGTTTCATGGGGATTGCCTCCTTGTTCATTCCAGCGCGGCCGCCGTCTCCAGCGCGAGGCGCATCATCTGCGTGAATGTGTTCTGCCGCTCCTCCGCCGTGGTTTTTTCGCCGGTCAGGATGTGGTCGGAGATCGTGCAGATCGCCAGCGCCTCACCGCCGCAGCGTGCCGCGTTCATATAGAGCGCCGCCGCCTCCATCTCCACGGCCATCACGCCCATCTTGCCCCAGGCGTAGGTGTCGTCCAGACCCTCCGGCACACCCTCGTGGTCACCGTAAAACCGGTCGGAGGAGATCAGGTTTCCCACATGGCACAGCGATTCCAGCCCCAACGCCCTGGCCTGTCCCATCGCCGCCGTCAGCATCCGGTAGGAGCAGATGGGCGCGAAGGAACCGGGCAGGTGGAACTGGCTGGCCCAGCGGGAGTCGGTGCAGGCGCCCTGGCCCAGCACGATGTCCCGCAGCTTTACCTCCTCGCGGATGGACCCCGCCGATCCGATGCGCAGGATATGCCGGACGCCGAACACGGTGAAAAGTTCATGGGAGTAAATGCCCATGGAGGGCATTCCCATGCCGGAGGCCATGACCGACACCTTGACGCCATGGTACAGGCCGGTGTAGCCCTGCACGCCGCGGATGTCGTTGACGAGGCGCGCGTCCTCCAAAAAGTGTTCCGCGATGAACCGCGAGCGCAGGGGATCGCCGGGCATCAGGACGGTTTTCCCGAAATCCTCGGGCCTTGCCTCGATGTGTGGGGTCAGTGTCGCCATGATAACGCTCCTTTCAGCGCAGGTCGTTTTTCACGCCCTTCGCGATCCGCCGGATCTCCTCCATGAAGGAGACGCCGGAAATCTGTTCCTTATAGTAGTTTGCGTAGGGGACGCCCCGGAGATACCATGCGAAGTGCTTTCTGGCCTCCAGACAGGCGATGTGCTCGCCCTTGTCCTCCATCGCCAGCTCGAACTGGTGCAGCGCCGTGTCCACCCGGTCGCTGAGCGGCGGCAGCGGCGGCGGCTCCATGCCCCGCAGCATGGCGTCGGCCTCCCGCAGCACCCAGGGGTTGCCGAAGGCCGCCCGACCGATCATAACCATGTCCGCCCCGGTCCATTTCCTGCATTTGACGGCTTTTTCTCCGTCAAAGATATCGCCGTTGGCAATGACGGGGATACGCACCGCCGCCTTGACCGCCCCAATGATATCCCAGTCAGCCTGCCCGGTGTAGAGCATCGTCCTTGTGCGGCCGTGGACGCAGATCGCGTCCGCGCCGCGTTCCTCCAGCATCTGCGCGAACTCGACGACGTTGACGCAGCCCTTGTCCCACCCTTTGCGGCACTTGACCGTCACCGGTACGGTCACCGCATCCTTAACCGCCGCCACAATATCCCCCGCCAGCGCGGGATTTTTCATCAGCGCGCAGCCGTCGCCGTTTGTGACGATCTTCGGCATAGGGCAGCCCATATTGAGATCGATAAAGTCGCAGCCGGACACCTCCAGCGCCAGCCTGGCCGCCCGGGCCATCATGGCGGGATCGTTCCCGAAAATCTGCGCCCCGCAGACGCCCGCCGGTGTTTTTCCCAGCAGGCCCCGCGATTTTTTGTCCTGATAGCAGAGCGCGCGGGAAGAGACCATCTCCGTCACCGTCACCGCGGCGCCCAACTCGGCGCAGACAGTGCGAAAGGCCAGGTCCGTGACACCCGCCATGGGCGCCAGCGCCACCCTCCCGGTTAGTTCCAGATTGCCGAGCTTCAATGCACACCTCGGAGGAAGTAAATTTTTCATGGGAGTTTCCTTGTCTCATTGTACCCCATCCGCATGAAATTTGCAACGGGCTCGCCCGCTGGAGTCGGAATGGGGCCGCCGCATAAAAATCGTGCGACAGCCCCATTTTTCCGTTATGTACCGTAGACGGAAATCTGCGTGATCGCGCCGTCCGTAAACGTCAGCACCAGAATGTCGCCCACCGCGATGGAGTCCGCCGTCAAAATTGAGGCATCTCCGATGGTCAGAATCCCGGTCTCGCCGCTCTCGGTAAAGGCGCTGCCCGTCCGGTTCCCCTGCATCTCCGACATCGTCCCATCCGCAGACGCCTCCGGCGCCGTTCCGCCCGTTGGCATCTCCGCCATTGTCCCGTCCGCCGACGTCTCCGGCGCCGTTCCGCCCGTTGGCATCTCCGCCATCGTCCCGTCCGCAGACGTCTCCGGCGCTGCCCCGTCCGTTGGCTTCTGCGGTATCGTCCCATCCGTGGACGTCTCCGGTGCTGTTCCGTCCGTTGGCATCTCTGCCATCGTCCCGTCCGCCGACGTCTCCGGCGCCGTTCCGCCCGTGGGCATCTGCGGCATCGTCCCGTCCGCCGACGTCTCCGGTGCCGTTCCGTCGGTAGACATCTCGGGCATCGTCCCGTCCGTGAACGTCTGGCCGCCCTCCGACACGGTGCCGAAGCTCAGAATATAGCTCTCGCCGGATACCGCCGTCACCTTGCCGTAGACGGTATCCCCGGAATAAACGCCGGTCAGCGTGTTGTCCGCCGCAGCGGCCGTCGTCGTGTCCCCGGTCGTAGTCTCCGCAGCGGCGGTCGCCGTCTCTCCGCAGGCTGTCAGCCCAAAGCAAACGCAAGCTGCCAGCAAGATCGCCGCCGCCTGTTTCCCTCTCATGGGACTTCCCCCTTTTTCATCGATTGGATACCAGTAGCATAGCGCCCAATCGTGACGGACGTGAGAACGCTCCGTGAAGATTTGATGAAGGACCGGCCTGCGCGGACGACGCTTCCAATTCAGCCGTACGACGGCGGCGCAGAACCGGAGGAAGAACACGCCGTCGCGGCGACGGCGAGAACATCCGCCGCTGCCTGAGACCGGCCCGCGGCAATGGCAGCGCCCTGCGCACCCAGGTCATATCCGGAACGGCGTCAGCTTGACGTTTTGACGACCCGCACCGTGCCGTCGTCCATCACGAATTTCTCGCATTGGTAGGGCAGCTTCAGGACATACCGGCCAAAGGCCGTGGCAGCGGCAAACAAGGCTGTCAGAAGGATCACAATGGCCGCCAGGCCGTCGGTGACCACCGTCACGCCGTACCGCTCGATGACCGCGCCGCCCGCCGCAGAGACGCCGATGTAGATACCGGACATGAGAAATCCCGCAAGGGAGAGCGCCGTGGTCGCGGCCCGGGTGTCAACGATCCGAAACAGGTAGCTGTTGCCGGTGCCATAGTAGATACCACCGCCCACGCCGGTAAAAAATACCGCCAACAGAATAAACGGCAGCCCCGTGCCGCTGTGGTACAGAAGGTGCTCCGCGCCGATCATCAGGCCGCTGAGGGTAAGCAGCAGCCAGGAGGGTGGGCGCCGCCGGATTTTGGCAACCAGCAGCATAACCGCAACCTCCCACAGGGCGCGGATCCCGCTGACCAGCCCGATATAGACCCGCGAAACGCCCGCGCCGTCCATGATATAAGAATAGTAGACCTCCGTCACCGCCAGGAAAAATCCGATGGCCAAAACCAAAAGCAGATAGGAAAGAAAGTAGTAGTTGCGGAGCACGCATCGCAGCAGCTCCCGCGTCCGGATGGACCGTTCCTGCTTCTCCCGGGGCGCGGCCTCACAGGCGCGGCCACGGCGTCCCAGCATAAGCGCCAGAACAGGAATCACCATCAGCGGCATACAGGCGCAGCCGGCCCAATCCGGCAGGGCCGACCCGATCAGAAATCCGGCGGGGACCGAAATGGCCGTGAACCCGATGGACCCATACAGGCGGATCATGCCGTAGTTGACGTCCAGCCGGTTCATCTCCGCGCCGGACCAGGAGTCCAGCAGTGTGGGAATCGGCTTGCGGAAAATCAGCATCACCGCCGTCAGGGTTGTAAACAGCCACAGAGACCGTCCGGCGGCGACGCCCAGCAACGGCACGGCAGGGAACAGCAGCGCCGCAAAAATCAGGCAAACGGCGAGCATTTTTCTGGGCGAACGAATCTTGTCGCTGATCACGCCCAGCACCGGCAGCGCTACCAGCGTTACCCCGGTTCCGACGGCGTTCAGCAGGCCGATTTCACGACTGCCGAAGCCCAGGTTCCGCAGATAGAGGATATAGTAGGACCACAGTCCCACGGCCCAATAGGTCAGGAACTGCACCGCTTGAAAAAACCGGACTTCCCTGCTCTGTTCCATCATACTCTGCGGTTTTGGGGCCGCGCCCGCTCAGATTCCCGGCGGTCGGAAAAATCCGCCGCCGGATGAGTGGAATTATAATGCAGATCGCAGCCCGTTGCAATCCCTGCCGTCTCTTTCTTCTTTCGATATTTTTTCGCTGCGTCTTTTTTCCAACCAGCGGGGCCTGCTGCAAAATTACGGCCCCGCTCTTCTTTCAGAGGTAGTCTTCTTCGTCGAATCACTTCTGGCGGTAACCCTGATATCCGCAGCCTTAGGCCAGTATCCAGCGTATTCCTTAACGTGGCATTCGTACGACGCCCTATGGTGTGTCACGGCGGCCTGCTGGAACCGTACGAGGCACACAGCGCAAGCTGCCGACCCTGCCGATCCGAGCGCCCTGCGTCGCGGTTCGGAACGGCTGCGGGAACTTTGCATGAATATCGGGACGCACCCTTGACAACGCCGGCGATGACGGCTATAATACAGAAAATAACCTGAGAAAGGAAACGAGCCAGATGTACCATCTTCGTGAGATTTACATCATGATGGGCGGGATCATGTGCATGCGCAGCTGCATGTGCACGCTTTGCTGTGCGGAAAAATCCGGCTCGCCTTGTTTCATATCCAGGTAACTGTGCCGCTATGACGGTCGTTCGGGATCAGGAAGCAGTGCGTGCTTTCTGGTTTTTTTTGTTGCCTTTTGAAGGAGTGCTATCATGATTGAGCTGCGGAATCTCAACAAGACCTTTCACACGAGCGCCGGGGACATCGTTGCGCTGAGCGACATCAGTCTGACCATCCGGGACGGCGAAATCTTCGGCATCATCGGCCTCTCCGGCGCGGGAAAGAGCACGCTCGTGCGCTGCATCAACCTGCTGGAGCGCCCCACCGCCGGCGAGGTGCTGCTGGACGGCAAGAACCTGACGCTTCTCTCCCGGAAGGAGCTGCTGCAGACCAGGCGAACCATCGGCATGATTTTCCAGGGCTTCAACCTGCTGGAACAGCGGACCGTGCTCCGCAATGTTTGCTTTCCGCTGGAGGTCGCCGGCACACCCAGGAACCAGACCCGGGAGCGAGCCGCAGAGCTTCTGGAGCTGGTTGGCCTCTCGGACCGAGCCTCCTCCTACCCTTCCCAGCTCTCCGGCGGGCAGAAGCAGCGGGTCGCCATTGCCCGCGCCCTGGCCACAAAGCCAAAATACCTGCTCTGCGACGAGGCCACTTCCGCATTGGACCCCAACACCACCCAGTCGATTCTGGAGCTGCTGAAGGAGATCAACCGGACGCTCGGTGTCACCATCGTCGTCATCACCCATGAAATGCGGGTCATCGATCAGATCTGCGACCGCGTCACCGTCATCGACCAGAGCCGCATCGCCGAGGAGGGCAAGGTCAGTGAAGTCTTTGCCAATCCGCAGTCGGAGATCGCCCGGGAGCTGATCCTCCCCGGCCGCTCGTCGCCGGTGCTGGAGCTGTCCGGCGGCAAGCACATTCGAATCATCTTCGACGGTCTGTCCTCCGGTCGGCCGGTCATCGCCAATCTAGTGCTCGAGTGTCAGGCAACCGTCAACATTCTCTTCGCCGACACCAGAGATATCGAGGGCGTCTGTTATGGCCATATGATTCTGGAACTGCCGGAGGAACCCCGGCAGGTAGAAAAGGTCCTGGCCTGGCTGAAGGGCAACGGGATCACGTACCGCGAGGAGGTTTGAGCCATGTTTTCCGAAATGTTTTATAAGCTCTGGAATGCGGGACTGATCCAGCTCGGCATCTGGGAGACCATCTATATGACGCTGATTTCCACCGCGGTCGCCTATGTGTTCGGCCTGCCTCTGGGCGTTCTGCTGAGCGTCTCCGATCAGGACGGGATCCATCCGATGCCGGTGCTCAACAAGGTCGTCGGCATCATTGTCAACGTATTCCGCAGCATCCCCTTTATCATCCTGATGGTCGCTATGCTCCCCGTTGCCAAGGTTGTCGTCGGTACCAGCCTCGGCAACAAGGCGATGATCGTCATGCTGATCATCGCCGCCGCCCCCTATGTGGCGCGGATGGTGGAAAGCTCCCTGAAGGAAGTGGGCGCGGGCGTCATCGAGGCCGCGCAGGCCATGGGAACCCCATCCTTCCAGATCGTGACCAAGGTGCTGCTGCCGGAGGCAAAGCCCTCGCTCATCGTCGGCACGGTCATCTCCACGGTAACGATCCTAGGCTACTCCGCTATGGCCGGTACCATTGGCGGCACGGGCCTCGGCCAGGTCGCCATTACCTACGGCCACCAGCGCAGCAACGATGATATCATTTGGGTCTGCGTGGTTCTGGTCGTCATCATTGTCCAGGTGATTCAGGAGTTCGGTATGCTTTTGGCGCATAAAACCGACAAGCGAATTCACAAGTAAGGAGGCTGCCATGAGTTTTGATCTTTCGATGCTGGTGAAGGCAAATTTCCGGCGCAGGCGAATGTGTCTGGTTGAAAACGCTTCCTTCCCGCCGTCCAAATCACAAATTAACTGAAAAAAAGGAGTTATGATTATGAAAAAGCTGATTTCTGCCCTGCTTACCCTCTCTCTGCTCTTCGCGCTGACCCTGACCGCCTGCGGCGATCAGGCCGCCAGCACCAATGCCGAGTCCGGCACCACCGCGGCGGCCACCGAGTCCGCCGCCTCCGACGACAAGACCATCGTCGTTGGCGCCAGCTCCACGCCGCACGCGGAGATTCTGGAGCAGGCCAAACAGACCCTGGCCGACGAGGGCTATACCCTGGAAATCAAGATCTATGACGACTATGTTCTGCCCAACACCGCCCTGGAGGACGGCGAGCTGGATGCCAACTACTTCCAGCATACCCCCTACCTGAACAGCTTCAACGAGGCAAACGGGACGCATCTGGTTGCCGCCGCCGCCATTCACTATGAGCCCTTCGGCATCTATGGCAACGGTGTCACCGACCTGAAGACCCTGAAGGACGGTGCCACCATCATCATCCCCGCCGACGACAGCAATGAGACCCGCGCCCTGCTTCTGCTGCAGCAGGAGGGCCTGATCACGCTGCCCGCCGACACCTCCGCAGAGAAGGGCGTTACGACCCTGGACATTACAGACGACGGCGGTTATGACATTCAGGCCGTACAGGCGGATACCGTGGCCGCACAGCTCAAAAACAGCAATGAGGGCACCATTGCCGTCATCAACGGCAACTATGCGCTCGCCGCCGGCCTGAAAGTCTCCGACGCGCTTGCGCTTGAGGATGCCTCCGGCGACGCCGCGCAGACCTACGCCAACATTGTGGCCGTCCGCGAGGGCGAGGAAAACAGTGCAAAGACCCAGGCGCTCATCAAGGCACTGGAGACCAGTGCCGTCAAGGAATTCATCGAAAAGACCTACAACGGCGCAGTCGTCGCCATTTTCTGATTTTCTTGCAAAGAGGACCTGTTGCAAACGGTTTGCAACAGGTCCTCTTTTTATATGCCTGCTGAACTGGTCTGTTTTCCGCTTCAGCCGGCGTTTATGGAACAATCCCTTTGTCCCGGGTACAAAATCACAGCACGACGACCGGCTTGATGAGGTTTCTTGGCTTATCCTTCATCAGCATCAGTGCCTCTTCCATGTGCTCGAATCCCTGGAAGCGGTGAGTAATCAGCTTGGAGGGGTCCAGACGGCCGGCCTCGATCATGCCGGCCAGCTTCTCCATGCGGAGCCTTCCGCCGGGCATCAGGCCGCCCGAGATGGTCTTGTGTCCCATGCCGCAGCCCCACTCGACCCGCGGAATCTTCACATAGTCGCCTTCGCCCAGATAGTTGACGTTGCCGACCCGTCCGCCTGGCTTCAGCATGGTGATCGCCTGAATCATGGTGTCGTTGTCGCCGCCCGCAATGACAACCCGGTCAACGCCCTTACCGTGCGTTTTTTCCATGACCTGCGCGACAATATCGCCCTCACGGTAGTTGATGATCTCCGTCGCGCCGTACTCTTTGGCAACGCGGGCGCAGTCCGGACGGGAACCGACCGCATAGATGTTGGCCGCCCCGCGCAGGGCCGCGCCAGCCACGGACATGAGGCCTACGGGGCCGATGCCAATGACGCAGACGTTGTCGCCGAACTGCACGTCCGCCAGCTCCACGCCGTGGAAGCCTGTGGGGACCATATCCGCCAGCATGACGGCGGTTGCAGGCTCGATGGAGTCCGGCAGGTGCGCCAGGTTGCCGTCGGCCTCGTTGACATGGAAAAATTCCGCGAAGACGCCGTCCTTGAAATTGGAGAACTTCCAGCCGGCCAGCATTCCGCCGGAGTGCATGGCGTAACCCGCCTGCGATTCCAACTTGCTCCAGTCCGGCGTGATGGCGGGCACGATGACCCGGTCGCCCGGCTTGAACTCTTGGACCAGCGAGCCGACCTCAACGACCTCGCCGACCGCCTCGTGGCCGAGGATCATGTTATGCCGGTCACCCAGCGCGCCGGCCCAGACCGTGTGCACGTCCGAAGAGCAGGGCGCCACGGCGATGGGACGGACTATGGCGTCCAGCGGGCCGCACTGCGGCTCCTCCTTCTCGATCCAGCCCGTCTTCCCAATCGAAAGCATTGCGAAACCTTTCATAGCTGTTACCTCCTTAAAATTTTGTTGGTATTATTTTATCAATATCTTCCTATCGATATAATAATCCCGATATGATATTTTGTCAATCCTATTCTATCAAAGATTTCAAGAATTATTCGCAGAATTTATTCCGGGTCCGGCTCGACATTTTCCAGGAACAGATCATCGTCCAGCGTCAGGCGACCGTCGCGGTCCAGAATGCCGAAGCGACAAAGTTTGGCAATGGCGAGCAGCTTGTCTCCGTCGACGCCGATCAGATTGTCCACTTTGTCCAGCAGCCGCTGCGCTTCCAGGTGAAACGTGGAGATGGTGATAAAGACGCCGCGGGTGCCGTGCTCGGCGCAGACCGCGCCGTAGAATTCCCGTATGTCCTTGGGTGCGATGACCACAGAGCGGTTTTTCATCTGCAGCAGCGTTTTTTCCCGGAAACCCAACCAGTCCGTCGTCTCTATCACGCCGTCCAGTCCGCCGTCGTCGGAGCCGCCGGTGACGGCGGCGCGGGTCACGGTATTGCCGCACTGGCGATAGTATTCCGCCAGCAGACGCACGGCGTAGGCCTCGAACCACTCGCCCCCGCGCACATGGATGGCGCTGAGAAAGCAATTCTTTAAATCCCCGCCGTTCCGGGCCTCCAGCAGCCAGTTGCCAAGCTCGGTGTTTGGGTAGTGGGAAGCCGGGCGCAGCAGATAGCCATCCGGGACCTCCAGAATTCTCTTTTCCCGCAGCAGCCGGGCGATGGCCTGTCCCACCTCCGGGTGGACATCCGGCCCCTGCATCGTCCGGTCCGCCTCGGCAAAGAGCTGCGCTTTTTGCCATGTTTCCCCGCCAGCCAGACAGCGGAGCACAAGCCTTTCCGTCTCCTCCTGCCGCCGCAGCGCCGCGATTCCGCGCTGCACCGTCAGCCTGCCGGACTCCGTCTCCCCGATGTCCCCGTTTTCAATCAGAGCGGTCAGAATGGCGCCGATGCGGCTTTTTTCCCGGATCACCGGGCTGCTCACGCTGTGGTCCCGGAGCTCCTCCGCGCGGAAATCGAGCTGGTCCACGCAGGCCTCGATCAGCTGTTTGCGCCGCAGGCCGGGACGTTTCGCCGCCAGTTCCAGCAGCATCGCCTTCAGCTTCTGTTCCTCCATGGTCGTGCCCTCCGTCTTTTTTGTCTATTATAGCGCACTTTCCGCGGCCGCGCTACCAGATCCGGCCTCCGGACGTAAAAAAAGCCCCGCTCGATGAGCGGGACCAAATTTACTATAGCACCGTAATTGCGTCCCCGCAAGTATTTTTTCTTTTGCCGAGAGAATTTCGTTTATGTTCACATATTTCAGGAAAAAACGCAAAAAATCTTAGTTGCAAATTGCGAATTGACGGGAAACGATGGTTGCGGTAGAATTGGTCCATATTTTTTAATATTGTGAAACGCGAAGATGGAGACAAGTACCGCAGAGGTTCGGCCTCAGCGAGCCGGGGATGGTGGAAGCCCGACGCTGGAAGTTGCGCGAATAACACTCCGGAGCAGCGACCCGAACGGGAAACCAAGTAGGGGAGACGCGATGTGCGGCGTTAAAGCACACGGGTTTATCAGAACTCAGAAAAGGGACTGCCTCCGGCAGTAAATTAGGTGGCACCGCGGATTTGCAGCAATTCGTCCTAAAAATTCAATTTGGGAAGATTGCTGCGCATTAAATTCGGAGGTGTTTTTTCATGTGTTCAATTCTCGGCTTTACCTCGGACCAGTTGACGGCGGAGACAATCCGCCCCTGGTTTGACCGCACCCTGTCCCGCGGCCCGGACTGCTCGCGCATCGAAAAGGCCGGCCGTGGCTGCCTTGGCTTTCACCGGCTCTCTATTATGGGCCTGACCGACGAGGGAATGCAGCCCTTCCATCTGGACGGAGACATGGCGGTCTGCAACGGCGAACTCTATGGCTTCCGTCCCAGGAAGGAAGCGCTTTCCAAAAAGTACACGTTCTGCAGCGATTCGGACTGCGAGATCATTTTGCCTTTGTACCGGGAATATGGCCTCTCGATGTTCGAGAAGCTGGACGCGGAATTCGCCATGGTGATCTATGACAGCAAAAAGGACGCCCTGATCGCCGCCCGGGACCCCATCGGCATCCGTCCGCTCTACTATGGCTATCTGACGGACGGCTCCCCGATCTTCGCCAGCGAGGCGAAAAACCTCGTCGGGCTCTGTAACCTCATTTTTCCCTTCCCGCCGGGCCACTATTATGCGGACGGCAAATTCACCCGCTACGCCGACCTGACCACGGTCACGGAATACGTCCAGGATGACCTGGATACCATCTGCAAAAGCATCCGGGAAAAGCTGATCGCGGGCGTGGAAAAGCGGCTGGACGCGGACGCGCCGCTCGGCTTCCTTCTCTCCGGCGGCCTGGATTCCAGCCTGGTCTGCGCCATCTCTGCCAAACTGCTTGGCAAAAAAATTCGGACCTTCGCCATCGGCATGGATCTGGATCCCATCGACCTCAAATACGCGCGGGAGGCGGCCGACTTTATCGGCGCGGACCACACGGAGGTCACCATGACGCGGGCAGATGTCCTCGCGGCGCTGGAGCCCGTCGTCGCAATGCTGGGCACCTGGGACATCACCACCATCCGGGCCAGCATCGGCATGTACCTTTGCTGCAAGGCCATTCATGAGACGACGGATCTTCGCGTCCTCATGACCGGCGAAATCTCCGACGAACTCTTCGGCTACAAATACACCGATTTTGCGCCCTCCCCCGCCGCCTTCCAGCAGGAGGCAAAAAAACGGGTGGATGAGCTTCACATGTACGATGTGCTGCGCGCGGACCGCTGCATCTCGGTCAACTCTCTGGAGGCCCGGGTTCCCTTCGGCGACCTGGACTTCGTCCGCTATGTCATGCGCGTCGATCCCGCCCGCAAGATGAATACCTACCACATGGGCAAATACCTGCTGCGCCGGGCTTTTCAGGAAGACCACATTCTGCCGGACGATATCCTCTGGCGGCAGAAGGCAGCTTTCTCCGACGCCGTTGGCCACTCCATGGTGGACGACCTGAAGGAATACGCCGAATCTGTCTATTCGGACGCCGCCTTTGCGGCGGGCTGCAGACAATACGGCTTTGCCCGTCCCTTTACCAAGGAGAGCCTGCTCTACCGCGATCTGTTCGAAAAATACTACCCGGGCCAGGCATCCATGGTGAAGGATTTCTGGATGCCCAACAAGGAGTGGCAGGGCTGCAATGTACAGGACCCCTCCGCCCGGGTCCTCGCGAACTACGGAGAGAGCGGAACATGAGAATCCGCGGCAAAAACGGTGACATCACCCAACCGGTGTGCTACAATAAACTTATGATACAAGGAGGAACCAAACATGAGTGAGAAAAAAGACCGAATTCCAGAGTTGTTCGGCAGCATGGTATTTAATGAGGACGCCATGACCCAGTATGTCTCCCGCACCTCGATGAACGCGTGGAAACAGTGTCTTAAAAATGGCCAGCCGCTCTCCCTCTCCGTGGCCAACGACATTGCCGACGGCATGAAAACCTGGGCTTTGGAGCGGGGCGCGACCCACTTCACCCATTGGTTCCAGCCGCTGACCGGCATCACGGCGGAGAAGCACGACAGCTTCATTTCCCCGGTGGGCGGCGGCAAGGTCATGATGGACTTTTCCGGTAAGGAGCTGGTACGCGGCGAACCCGACGCCTCCTCCTTCCCCTCCGGCGGCCTGCGCGCCACCTTTGAGGCCCGCGGCTACAGTGCCTGGGACCCCACCGCCTACGCCTTCATGAAGGACGGCAGCCTCTGCATCCCCACCGTCTTCTGTTCTTACTCCGGCGAGGCACTGGATAAAAAGACCCCCCTGCTGCGCTCCATGGAGGAGGTCAGCAAGCAGGCCATCCGGATTCTCCGTCTCTTCGGCAACACCGAGGCGCAGAAGGTCATCCCCAATGTCGGCCCCGAGCAGGAGTATTTCCTCATTGACAAGGAGATGTTTTTGCAGCGCGAAGACCTGCGCCTCTGCGGTCGGACCCTCTTCGGCGCCAAGTCCCCCAAGAGCCAGGAACTGGACGACCACTACTTCGGTTCCATCAAGCCTCGCGTCGCCGCCTTTATGAAGGAGCTGGACGAGGAGCTGTGGAAGCTGGGCGTGCTCTCCAAGACCAAGCACAACGAGGTGGCCCCGGCACAGCACGAGATGGCTCCCATCTACACGGACGCCAACACCGCCACGGACCAGAACCAGCTCACCATGGAGATCATGAAGAAAGTCGCCGACCGCCACGGTCTCGTCTGCCTGCTCCACGAAAAGCCCTTCGCGGGCGTCAATGGTTCCGGCAAGCATGACAACTGGTCGCTGTGCACCGACACCGGCGAAAACCTCTTCACCCCAGGCAAAACGCCCAGCCAAAACGCGCAGTTTCTGCTGTTTCTGGCCGCCTTTGTGAAGGGCGTCGACGAGTACCAGGAGCTGCTGCGCTGCACGGTTTCCTTCGCCGGTAACGACCACCGGCTGGGTGCGCAGGAGGCCCCTCCTGCCGTCATCTCCGTCTTCCTTGGCGAGGAGTTAGAGGCCGTTATTGACTCTATCATTGAGAACACCGCCTATCTGGACCGGGTAAAGAGCTCCCTCCGCATCGGTGTCGACGTACTGCCCACCATCCCGCAGGACACCACCGACCGGAACCGCACCTCCCCCGTCGCCTTCACCGGCAATAAATTCGAATTCCGGATGCTTGGCTCCAGCCAGTCCGTGGCAGGTCCCACCACCATTCTCAACACCATCGTCGCCGAAGCGCTGCAGCAGTTCGCCGAGAAGCTGGAAGGCGCCGAGGACTTTTCCGCCGCCCTTCACAGCGTCATCCGTGACGCTTTTACCGCGCACCGCAGAATTCTCTTCGCCGGCAACGGCTACGACGAAAGCTGGCTGAAGGAAGCGGAGAAACGGGGCCTTGCCAACCTGCGCAACACCGCAGAAGCTCTGCCCACCTACATTCTCCCGAAAAACATCAAGCTGCTGACCTCCCACGGCGTCTACAGCGAGACCGAAATCATGGCCCGCCATGAAATCCACATGGAAAAGTACTGCAAGGTCATCCATATCGAAGCAACAACCCTGATCGACATGGTACAGCACGAGATTCTGAATGCGGTATCCTCCTATGTGTCCACGCTTTGCAGCACCATCCTGCAGAAGAAGGCCGCCATTGCCGGCATTCCCTGCCAGGTGGAGGAAGCGCTGGCCTCGTCTCTCAGCGCACTCAACGAGGAGCTGCTGGAGAAGACTGTCGCGCTGAAAACCGCCCTGGAGACCGTCTCCTGCGACATGAAGCCGGAGGATCTGCTTTGCTACTACCACGATACCATCGTCGCGCAGATGGACAGCATCCGGGCGATCATTGACAAGTTGGAAACGCTGACCGCGACGGAGTACTGGCCCTATCCCACCTACTACGACCTGCTGTTCTCCGTCTGATCCCTGCTGCAAAACACTGTAGGCGGCCGACCCCCGTCGGCCCCTACAGCGTTTTCTTTTTTTGTAAACAAAGGAGGAACTATCCGAATGAAATATATTTTTGTGACGGGCGGCGTGGTCTCAGGGCTCGGTAAGGGCATCTGCGCCGCGTCTCTGGGGCGGCTGCTCAAGCAGCGTGGTTTGCGGGTCCGCAACCAGAAGTTTGACCCCTACTTTAATGTGGACCCCGGCACCATGAGTCCCTACCAGCACGGCGAGGTCTTCGTCACGGACGACGGCGCGGAGACGGACCTTGACCTCGGCCACTATGAGCGGTTCGTAGACGAGAGCCTGACCGGCAACTCCTCCGTGTCCTCCGGCAAGGTCTACTGGAACGTCCTGAACCGTGAGCGGCAGGGCGGCTATCTGGGCGGCACCGTCCAGATCATCCCCCACGTTACCGACGAGATCAAGAGCCGGATTTACGCCATGGAAGGCGACGAAGTTGACGTAGTCATCTCCGAAATCGGCGGTACCGTCGGCGACATTGAAAGCCAGCCGTTTCTGGAGGCCATCCGGCAGGTGTCCATGGAGCAGGGGCGGAAGAACGTCCTCTATATCCATGTGTCCCTGATCGTCCAGATTCCAGGCTCCGGCGAATTAAAGAGCAAGCCAACCCAGCACTCCGTCAAGGAGCTTCTCTCCATCGGCATCCAGCCGGACATTCTGGTCTGCCGCACCGACGCGCCGATTACCGCCGACATCCGGCGGAAAATTGCGCTGTTCTGCAATGTGGACCAAGATTGTGTCATCCAGAACGCCACCGCCTCCACCCTCTACGAGGTCCCACTGATGCTGGAGCGAGAGGGGCTGGCCACCGCCGTCTGTCGCAAGCTAGACCTGCCCGACGGGCCGCTGGATCTGGCGGAGTGGACCGCGATGGTGGCGCGGATTCAGCGTGCGCGCCGGCAGGTGCGAATTGCGCTGGTCGGCAAATATATCCAGCTCCACGACGCCTATCTCAGCGTGGTGGAATCCCTGTTCCACGCCGGCACGGCGCTGGACGCCGTGGTCTCCATCAAGTGGATTGATTCCGAGGAACTGACCGAGGAAAACGCTGCGGCCATACTGGAGGACTGCAGCGGCATTCTGGTGCCCGGCGGATTCGGTGACCGCGGCATTGAGGGCATGATCGCCGCAGCCCGCTATGCCCGGGAACACGGCGTACCCTATTTCGGCATCTGTCTTGGGATGCAGGTTGCGGTCATCGAGTTCGCCCGCCACGCGGCGGGCTGGTGCGACGCCAACTCCGCCGAATTCGACGGCGACACCGCCCACCCGGTCATCGCGCTGATGCCGGAGCAGGTCGGCGTCACCGCCAAGGGCGGCACCATGCGGCTCGGCAAGTACCCCTGCGTGCTGGCGGCTTGCAGCCGCGCCCACGCACTTTATGGCCAACTGGAAATCTCCGAGCGCCACCGCCACCGCTATGAGTTCAACAACGACTACCGCGAGGCTTTGGCGGCGCACGGGCTGCTGCCCGTGGGTCTCTCCCCCAGCGGCAATCTGGTGGAGATTGTGGAGCTGCCCGACCACCCGTGGTTCGTGGGTGTGCAGTTCCATCCGGAGTTCAAAAGCCGTCCCAACCGTCCCCATCCTTTGTTCCGGGGCTTCGTCGAAGCTGCCCTTGCGGAAGCGGACGCACAGTAGGGTTCCGGCCCGAAACGTGCAATATGGGAACCGTCGCGGCGGGGTGAGGGCGCCCTGCCGCAAGCGCAACCGGAACCGTCACGGGCCAATGATCTCCGTCCCTGCGCAAACGCAAAGCGCGGCAGATCCGAACGCGTCGACAAAAAAGCTGTCATCCCGCATTGGTGAGGGATGACAGCTTTATTTGTCAGAACTGGCTTCAGGCTACAAATTCCATGCAGATCCAGCCGCCGGAGGCAAGCTGGCCCCACAGATCGCCGGAAGCATCGTTGGAAGTGGATACCACGGTGACGGTGCTGCCGTTCCAGAGGCAGCCTGTGATCCCGCATTCCGTGCCCGCACCGCTGCGGACGTTGAGACCGCTGGCGGTGACGGTATAGGTGCTGCCGGAAGCAGAAGAGCCGGCAGATACCAGATAGGTCTTGCTGACCCAGCCGCCCGAGGACAACTGGCACCATGCGGTTCCTTCTCCGTCCTGGGACTCCGAAACAACCAGGACGCCGGTTCCGCTATAGAGGCAACCGATTACACTGTTCGCCGTGCCAGCGCCGCTGCGAACGTTGAGCGCAGAGGCAGTGACCGTATGGGACGCGCTGGCGCCGCTGCTGTCGCTGCTGCCGCTGCTGTCGCTTGATACCGGCGTGCTGGACAGATAGGCTTTGCAGACCCAGCCGCCCGAGGACAACTGGCACCATGCGCTGCCGCTGCTGTCGGCGCCCTCCGCTGTAACGGAGACCGCGGTTCCCTTCGTCAGCGAACCCGCAATGGCACCATCGGTGCCGGGCGTCTGCCGAACGTTCAGCACAGAGGCGGTGACGTAGGCCGTGTAGTTGACAGCGCTTGCGGTATTGCCCGCCGTGGTATTGGATACGTACTTTGTAAATAGCGTGCCCGACGCCAGGCTTCCCCGCCGACCGGCCTCGTAGGAGGTGTTGGCCGGCTTTTCAAATTGGCGGCAGAATAAATCGGCCGCACTGTAGGCGCCATCCGCGGTATTGCTGAGGGCGCGCAGGGAACTGAGCAGGGACGGATAGGAATTTTCCATTTTGCTCTTGAAAAATGCCATCTGCCCTCCCACTGTGGTGTAGTCGCTCCCGTTGCTTGCGCACCAGCTTTTCAGCTCGGCGCCCAACGGCGCATAATACATGAACAGGCCATAATATGTACCAACGGTGACGTCCGCGATGTAACCGGTCTCATAGTAGATATTGGCCATGATGCCGCAGGCTGCGGCTGTGCTCAATCCCATGGTTCCGGTTATGTACGAGTAAATTTCCTGCTCATTTGCACTTGCTGACTCTGTCGCAGACGCCGAGGTCGCGATCACAGTCACAACCAGAGCGGCGATCAGCAAAATGCAGATCAATCGTCTTTTCAATACAGTCCCTCCAATCAGGTTGTGTGCGCGTCCATGTAATTTGCCTCCCTGCGGAATGCGAAAGACGCACCGAAGACACTTTCGGGTTCGGAGTTGCGCTTATTATACATGGAAAAATTCAAAAATGCAATAGTTTTGTTACTGAAATGTAACAGTGAAACGTGTCGAACCTTGAAGTTGTTACCGTTTTGATACCAAAATCCACAAGATATGGGGGCTTTTCCGTCGAACGAGGCATAGATATAGGAAGAATACGTCGGATTTTTTTTGAAAAAACATGTTCATTTTTCCGGTTTTTGCAAAAAATTCCAATAAATTGACAGAAATTCTCAAAAATCGCGGGGTGCCCGGCGTTCACAAATTGTTTGTCCGCGGTTCACACAGTGCAGGCGGTATAATGTTATCGTAAGATCACAGCAAAGGTAATTCATCTTTTTCATTTCTCTCCTCTTTTCCTACAGAAAAACGCCGGACGCGCATCGCGCGTTCGGCGTTTTTTCCGTATTGCCTTTCCGAAACGGGATATGGTATAATAATAAGTAGCTCCTGTGGCAAAATTCAGACACCGGCGTGGCGCCGTCATGGGAAATCGGCGCCTTCATCGGCTGTTCGCGCGGCTGCTGCACTTGGCGGACCGAAAACCGCCTGTGCTGCGCAAAACGGTACAGGCCCTTCTTGTTGCGCTGATGTTTGCTGCCGTTCTCCAATCACCGCATGACGGTATTCAGCCCTGGAATACCCTTTGCCTCCCGCACCAAAAACCCGGCGCCGCCACTCACCTGACGCCGGACGACCGGGACGCTCCGGGGCGGACAAGTACCAAGCTATCCGTCACGTTCTCCGACGAGATCTGCCGCGTTGCGTATAGCCTGGACTGCTTTACCCGCCGGCGCTGACCCCTCGATATCAACAATGAAGTGGAAAGAAGAGAAAAAATGGGAAAATTTCGCGCGTTTCTGGAACGGAAGGACATTGTCGTCTCCGGCAAGCGCTATGGCGTTGACGCCATGGGCGCCATGGCGCAGGGGCTGTTCTGCACCCTGTTGGTCGGCACAATACTCAACACGCTTGGCACGCAGCTTCATATCGGCTTCCTGACGCAGGCCCTGTTCACCGTCGGGGAAAAGGGCTACACCATCGGCGACTTTGCCTCCTCCATGGTGGGGCCCGGCATGGCGGTGGCCATCGGCTACGCCCTCCACTGCCCCATGCTGGTACTGTTCTCCCTGATCCCCGTCGGCTATGCCACCAACCTGCTGGGCGGCGCGGGCGGACCGCTGGCCGTCTACGTGGTGGCCATCGTCGCGGCAGAATTCGGCAAGCTGGTCTCCAAAGAGACCAAGGTGGACATTCTGGTAACACCCATCTTCACCATTCTGATCGGCGTGGGCGCCGCCTATCTGGTGGCCGCTCCCATCGGCAAGGCCGCCATGGCCGTCGGCGGCGCCATTATGTGGGCCACAGAGCTGCAGCCCTTCTTTATGGGCATCCTGGTCTCCGTCCTGATCGGTGTGGCACTGACGCTGCCCATCAGCAGCGCAGCCATCTGCGCGGCACTGGCACTGCAGGGACTGGCCGGCGGCGCGGCGGTGGCCGGCTGCTGTGCCCAGATGGTGGGCTTCGCCGTGATGAGTTTCCGGGAAAACCGCTGGAGCGGTCTGGTCGCGCAGGGCATCGGCACCTCCATGCTGCAGATGGGCAACATCGTCCGGAATCCGCGGATCTGGATCCCGCCCACGCTGGCCTCGGCCATCACCGGTCCGCTGGCTACCTGCCTGTTCCGCCTGCAGATGAACGGCGCCGCCGTCTCCTCGGGCATGGGCACCTGCGGCTTCGTCGGTCAGATCGGCGTCTACACCGGTTGGATCAGCGACATTGCCGCCGGAACCAAGGTCGCCATCACCGCCATAGACTGGACCGGTCTGATCCTGCTCTGCTTTGTGCTGCCGGCAATCCTGACCTGGCTGCTCAGCCTTCCGCTGCGCAAATGGGGCTGGATCCGCGAAGGCGATCTGAAATTAAACCTGTAACCCGGCCGGATTTCGCGGCCTGACCCTGCCCAGTTCGGCCGCGCGGACGGAAAAGACGCAAACCAGCAAAATGACATCAGAAGTCGCGTCATTCTGGAGCCTCAGCTCGAAGAATCCTTCCCGCATGGACAATTCCGCAGGAAAGTTTCTCCTCTGGCGATCAGAATGACACGACTTCTTTTTTGCATGCACTGCTTTCGATTTGCAGCCAATTTTGCGGACCTTTCGGCAGGCTACGGACAGCCTGCCGAAAGGTCCGCGCGTTTTTTGCAGGCCGGAGCAGCGCCCGGTCCCATGACCGCTTCGTTACTGGACGGTCAATTCATCCTTCTGTACATCGACGGTCAGCTTTGCACCCGGGAGGATTTTTCCCTCCAGGATCTTCCTTGCGATCAGCGTCTCCACCGTGTGCTGCACATAGCGGCGCAGCGGGCGCGCACCGAACTGCGGGTCGTAAGAGGCGTCGATGATAAACCGTCTGGCGTCGTCCGTCATGACGCAGGAAAGCTGTTTTTCGTTCAGGCGGCGATTCAGCGCGTCGATCTGCAGGTCGATGATCTTCGTAATGTTTTCCCTGGTCAGCGGCTTGTAGAACACGATCTCGTCCAGCCGGTTCAGAAACTCCGGCCGGAAGCTGCGCTTCAGCAGCACCGATACCTGCTCCCGGGCCGACTCGGAGATTTCGCCGTCTTCGCTGATGCCCTCCAGCAGATACTGGGAGCCCAGATTGGAGGTCAGAATGAGGATGGTGTTCTTAAAGTCCATGGTTCTGCCCTGCGAGTCGGTGATTCTGCCGTCGTCGAGGACCTGCAAAAGGACATTAAACACGTCCGGGTGTGCCTTTTCAATCTCATCGAACAGCACCACACTGTAAGGTCTGCGGCGGACCGCCTCGGTCAGTTGACCGCCCTCCTCGTAGCCGACGTATCCCGGAGGCGCGCCGATCAGCCGCGAGACGGAAAATTTCTCCATATACTCCGACATATCCAGCCGAATCAGGTTTTTCTCATCGTCAAAGAGGCACTCCGCCAGCGTCTTGGCCAGCTCAGTTTTGCCGACGCCGGTCGGACCCAAAAACAGGAAGGAGCCGATGGGCCGGTTGGGGTCCTGAATCCCTGCCCGGGACCTCAAAATCGCGTCCGACACGCTGCGGACCGCTTCGTCCTGGCCGATCACCCGCTTGTGGAGGAGGTCCTCCAGATGCAGCAGCTTCTCCCGCTCTCCCTCCATCAGCCTGGCCACGGGGATGCCGGTCCAGCGCTCGACAATCCGCGCAATCTCCTCCTCGGTGACGCGGTCCCGCAGCAGATTGTTGTCTTTTTTCTGCTGCGCCGCCTGCTCGGCCGCCTCCAACTGCTTTTTGACCTCCGGCAGCTTGCCGTACTTGAGCTCCGCCGCCTTGGCAAGGTCGTAGCTCTCCTCGGCTTTTTCGATCTGGTTGTTCAGGCTCTCCACCTGTTCCCGGAGCTGCTGTACCCGGGAGATCGCGTTTTTCTCGTTTTCCCACTTGGCCTTCATGGCGTTGAAGGTGTCCCGCTGCTCCGCCAACTCCCTCTGCAGCTCGGCCATCCGGGCTAAGGAGAGGTTGTCCTCCTCGTTCTTGAGGGCCGCCTCCTCAATCTCCAACTGGATGATCTTGCGGCTGATGACATCCAGCTCAGTCGGCATCGAGTCCATCTCCGTCCGAATCATGGCGCAGGCCTCGTCGATGAGGTCAATGGCCTTGTCCGGCAAAAACCGGTCGGTAATATACCGGTTGGACAGCGTCGCCGCAGCAATGATGGCCGGATCCGTAATCTTCACGCCGTGGAACACCTCGTAGCGCTCCTCCAAGCCGCGGAGAATGGCGATGGTGTCCTCCACCGTCGGCTCCTTGACCAGCACCGTCTGGAACCGCCGCTCCAGCGCCGCGTCCTTTTCGATATACTGGCGGTATTCATCCAGCGTCGTCGCGCCGATACAGTGGAGTTCGCCCCGGGCCAGCATGGGCTTCAGAAGATTGCCCGCGTCCATGGAACCCTCGGTTTTACCCGCGCCCACAATGGTGTGGAGTTCGTCGATAAAGAGGATGATCCGACCCTCGGATTTCTTAACCTCGGCCAATACTGCCTTCAACCGCTCCTCAAACTCGCCCCGGTACTTCGCGCCCGCGATCAGCGCGCCCATGTCCAGTGAGAAAATGGTCTTATCCTGCAGGCTCTTTGGTACGTCGCCCTTGACGATCCGCTGCGCCAATCCCTCTGCGATGGCCGTCTTGCCCACGCCTGGCTCGCCGATCAGGCAGGGGTTATTTTTGGTCTTTCTGGACAGAATCCGAATGACATTCCGGATCTCATCATCCCGACCGATGACCGGGTCCATTTTTTTGTCTCTGGCCCGCTGCACCAGATCGGTGCCATACTTTTTGAGCGCATCGTAGGTCCCCTCCGGGGAGTCACTGGTGACCCGCTGACTGCCCCGAACGGTTTGCAGCGCCTGCATGGCCTGCTCCTTCTGAATCCGGTAGGTCTCAAAAAGGCGCTTCATCGTGCCGTCCGGCGCGTCCAGCATGGCGAGAAACAGATGCTCGACCGAGACATACTCGTCCTTCATGGAGGCCGCCAGCCGCTCCGCCTGGGAAAACACCTGGTCCACCGCCCGGGAGATGTAGAACTTCTCCGCGTCACGGCCGGAGCCGGTCACGCCGGGCAGCTTTTGAAGCTCCTGCTCCGCCGCCGCGTCGAGGCTCTCCACCGTCACGCCCATCTGCCCCAGCAGCTGCGGGATCAACCCGGCTTCCTGCCGCAGCAGCGAGAGAAACAGGTGCACCTGCTCGATCTGCTGATTCTGATGTTCTATCGCTAAGTTTTGTGCATCCTGGATAGCTTCCGAAGATTTTTTTGTATATTTTTCCGCGTTCATGGTCTTCGCTCCCTTCATAAGCTTTTGATTTTTAGCACTCCAATCGTTTGAGTGCTAACCATTTGCCCCAATCATAGACCTGTCCGCCGAAAATGTCAAGTCCCTGTCAGCGCCTCTGGCGAATATTTCTCTGATATGATCACGAGTTAACAAATACTTTAAATTTCCCCTCTAACATATTTAACATTTTTCCGGTAGACTGGGAAGTACAGAGCGACAGAGTAACTTTTTCATTTTTCCTCATCCTATACAATAATAATGAAGCCACAGAAAAGCCGGTCACTTTTCTGTGGCTTTATTATTGTATTGCAGGGTGCCTCTTCTCGCCGGGAAAGAACGGGCAAGGGATTCCCATCCGCGCCCATAAGAAAGTTCCGAAGAAAGCCAAAGGTTTTGTCCGCACCTGGGAGCGCATCGAGCGGGAATTGGATTCCCTCCCGAACGGCTATCGGCTTTATCGGCAGCCTCCAAAGCGCCCCATAAGGGGCGCTTTGGAGGCTATGTCTTATGATTCAGTTTCCTTCTCTGAGGTCCCTTACCGATTTTCTCTCGATTATCGTGGTCGACGACAGTATAATGCTCTCGCATTTTTCGCCGTTAATCATTTTATCGATCAGCCGCATTGCAGATTTTCCCATATACTCCTCGTCGATATGAAGGGTCGAAAGCGGCGGCTGCATATATTTGGAAGTATGGATATCGTCCATGCCGAGGAACGATATGTCTTCCGGCACCCCATAGCCTTTGTCCTTCGCACATTGCATCGAACTGTATGCAAAGATATCGCTCGCGCAGAATACCGCCGTCGGCACGGTACCTGCGCTCAGAATTCTATCCATGCACGCGTAGGACGAGCTCTCGTCGTACGCCGTCGACTGTATCCAATTTGGCATAATCGCGAGAGATGCCGCTTCAATGGCTGCCCTGTATCCGTTAAATGTGTTCACATAGAATCCGGGATTTTTCTCCATGCCGATAAACGCTATTGACTTGTGCCCTTTTGAAATGAGGTATTCAACAGACGTCCGCGCCGCCTCTTCATAATCCAGGCGTATCACCGTGTGCTGATGATTCGGGTTTTGCGTATCCACGATGATATGCGGCAGGTCGGCTTCTTCCACCTCGGTAATAATATACTGGCTGGGGTCCTGAATAAAGATGATGCCGTCGGTATCGCTGTTTTTGATATTCCTTAAAAGATGCTTCTCGCGCTCAAGATCGGATATATCGGACAGGACGATATTATAATCGTAATTCCTGCTTTCGGACAGAATCCCAAGGAGGATTTCCATATAGAACAGATTCGTCAAGGTGCTTACATTTTGCTTGATTGCGAGGTTTATATTAAAGCTCTTTCTTAAGTTGAGCCTACGTGTATGAACGTTCGGGGTAAAACCCGTCTGCGCGATGATCTGAAGGATTCGCTCCTTGGTCTTTTCGCTTACCCCGCCTTTATTATTCAGTACAAAGGATACCGCAGCAGGAGATACCCCCGCCATACTGGCGATGTCCCTGATCGTTAGATTTTTCATATCCAGCCTTTCGCCTAAACAGATTTAGTGCTTTTACGATTATATAGTAATATAATTGTTCTGCAATTTCAATCATATTAAATAAATATTGTGAATGCCGGATAAATCATCTCGATTTTCCGGCATTTTTTTCATCTGATCCGCAAATAGGAGCAGGAACGCCATAGAAAAAATATTGACAAACAAATCCTACGCTGATATAATGAATACTAAAGTGGTTTAGTTATTTAACTGTTTCGTTCATTTGTCTGATAGTTCCTGCAACTTAATAATTGCCGGAGTTTTCCGTCATAGTTGCGCGGCTCGTTTACTAAACAGCATTAGTCTTTGTCAATGCTGGTTCGCAGAGGGGGTGAGGCGCAGGAAGCTTACGCAGAGCGCACTCGAAGAGATATTGCCGAAAAACCTGCGGATCAACAGGAAAACCGCCGTGGGGCGTACTCTAAATAAGTATAGCTTAAGGCGAGGGGAATGGAACCCGGCCCGCCTCAGCCTTAAATACAGAGGTGTGTTATGAAAAATGGAATTGCTGTAGCAGGAAACATGATCGTAGACATTCTTTATCCGATTCAGGGCCTGCCCGCGGCAGGCGAGCTGACAACGATTACAGGCGACATTCTGCGTTCAACCGGCGGAGCGCTGTGCAATGTAATCGTCGATCTGGCAAAGCTCGACCCTTCCCTGCATTTGACCGCACTCGGCAGGCTCGGAAACGACGCCGAGGGGGATTACGTGCTAAAGAGCTTAAAGGAACATAGAAATATCGACGTCAGCCAGGTTAAGCGCGAAGGCGCCACATCCTTTACCGCCGTTATGGCAGACGAGCTGACAAAACAGAGGACCTTTTTCCATTTTCGCGGTGCAAACGCGCAGTTCGATGTTGACGACATTGACTGGAACCTTGTCAGTGCGGATTTGCTGCACATCGGTTACATCATGCTTCTCGATCTGCTTGACTCCCCAGACGAAGTGTACGGGACCCGCATGGCGCGGCTGCTTAACGCAGCGCAGAAACACGGGATAAAAACGTCAATCGACGTTGTCAGTGAGGCCGGTGATAGATTTATGCGGCTTGTTCCTCCCGCTCTTCGTTACACGGATTATTGCATCATAAACGAGCTTGAAGCCCAGCAAAGCACAGGCGTGCAGCTGCGGGACGAAAATGGCGCGCTGCTTCGCGACAATATTCCTGAAGCATTAAGGAAGCTGATCGATTTCGGCGTATCTACCTGGGCGATCATCCATTGTCCAGAGGGTGGCTTCGGTATGGAAAAAGAGGGCGATTTCATGGCCGTTGACAGCCTCAGGCTGCCCGACGGGTACATCAAAGGAACCGTCGGCGCGGGCGACGCGTTCTGCGCAGGAGTTCTTTTCGCCGCGCATCGGAAAAAGACGCTGCCGGACGCCATCATAATGGGGATTGCATCCGCCGCATGTTCCCTGTCAGAAAGCGGCGCAACCGAAGGCATGCAATGCGCCGATGAGACGCTCAATTTCTACTATGCACAAAATAAACACGTAAGTGGTGCGTTAAAATGAGTAAAAAAGCAGTGATGTACGGGGCCGGGAATATCGGGAGAGGGTTTATCGGCAAAGCATTTTCTGAATCCGGTTACGAGGTGTGCTTTATCGACGTGCAGCGTGAAATCGTCGAAAAGCTCAACCAGGACCGTTGCTATCCTGTCAAGATTGTGACAAACGAAGCCCAAACAGACGAAATGGTCAAAAATGTCCGCGCAATCAGCGGACTTGACGTGGAAGCCGTGGCGGATGCAATTGCAGAAGCCGATATCATGGCGACAGCTGTCGGCGTTAATGTGCTGCCTAAGATCGTCAAAGCGCTCAGTTCAGGGCTTAAAAAGCGGTTTGACGGTTCAGGCAGACCGCTCAATATCATCATCTGCGAGAATCTGATCGACGCCGACAAGTATTTAAGAAAACTTCTTGAAGATGAGATGCGCGAAACAGAGAAAGCGACGCTTGACAGCAAGCTCGGGCTTGTCGAAGCGTCGATCGGCAGAATGGTTCCCGTTATGACGAGCGGGATGCGCGGCGGCAATCTCCTAAATGTCTGGGTTGAGCCGTACGATGAACTTCCGGTCGACAAAGACGCGTTTGTCGGGCAGATTCCGGAGATACGCGGCCTTCTTCCGTTCTCTCCCTTTGGTTTTTACATCAAAAGAAAACTGTTTGTTCATAATCTGGGGCATTCGATGTGTGCCTATCTGGGCTGGCAAAAAGGATACTCGCATATTTACGAATGCGTGGCCGATCAAGACATTTTAACCGTCGTTAAAAAAGCGATGCAGGAAACGGCGGCGGCGATTTATCATGAATACGGCATGCAGGAAGAGCAGCTCAGCCTGCATATAGACGACCTGCTTTTCCGGTTTGGGAATACGGCTTTAGGCGATACGGTTGCGCGCGTAGGCCGCGACCCTCTGCGCAAACTCGGCATAAACGACCGCCTGATCGGTGCGGCCCTGTATTGCGGCGAGCAGGGAGTTGACGCGGAGCACCTGATAACGGGAATCGTCGCCGGATTAAGCTACGATAATGTAAACGACGAGTTCGCGGTCAAAATGCAGTCGCAACTATCTGCAAACGGGATAGAAGGCTTTCTTGTTTCATCGGTCGGGCTTTCCGAAGCTTCGCCGCTTTTTCAAAGAATTGTAAGCCTCTATGCCAGGAAAGGAGCGTAATCAAATGATCACAAAAGCGGTCAGAATATATGGTGAAAACGACCTTAGACTGGAGTCGTTCGAACTTCCCGCGATCAGGGAGGATGAAATCCTTGCGCGCGTAGTTTCAGATTCTCTTTGCATGTCAAGCTATAAAGCCGCGATTCAGGGCGCCCGGCACAAGAGAATACCCGACGACGTGTCTGAAAATCCAACGATGATCGGGCACGAATTCTGCGGGGTTATCGTCGAAGCCGGCAAAAAATGGAGCAGCCGGTTTGCTGCGGGCGACTGTTTTACCCTTCAGCCCGCGCACAATAAAAACGGTTCGCTTGACGCGCCCGGCTATTCCTATCCGTTCTGCGGCGGGGACGCAACCTACATTATAATCCCGCCGGAGATCATGGAAATGAACTGTCTGATGAAATTAAGCTCCGGCGCGTTCTTTTACGGGTCGCTCGCGGAGCCGATGTCCTGCATCATCCGCGCTTTCCGCGCCGTATATCATACGACGCCCGGCACTTACGAGCATAGTATGGGCATTAAAAAGGGCGGCAGAATGGCGATACTCGCAGGCGCCGGCCCGATGGGTCTCGGAGCCGTTGACTATGCCATACATAACCCGGAGAAAAGGCCGGGGCTGCTGGTCGTTACGGACGTTTCAGACGAGCGGCTTGCGCGCGCAGCGCTTTTGCTCTCACCTGAAGATGCGCAAAAAAACGGAGTCGAACTTGTTTATCTCAATACGAAAAGTATCGACGCGGTCAATATCCTGAAGGGAATGACGAGCGGCGACGGCTTTGACGACATATTAGTGTTCGCACCCGTAAAAGCCGTTATCGAGCAGGGCGACGCAATCCTGGCAAAGGACGGCTGCCTTAACTTTTTCTCAGGCCCGTCCGATCCGAACCTCAAGGCTGAAGTCAACTTCTACAATATCCACTATTCGTATACGCACATGATGGGATCGGTCGGCGGCAACAATGCCGATATGCTCGAATCGCTCGCGCTTATGGAAAAAGGCCTGATCAACCCGGCGGCGATGGTCACGCATATCGGTGGGCTTGACAGCGTTATCGATACCACGCTGAATCTTCCGCATATTCCGGGCGGCAAAAAGCTGATCTACCCCGGCATCAATCTTGACCTGACGGCAATCGACGATTTTGCCGAACAGGGTAAAACCGAACCGCTTTTTGCAATGCTTGGTGAAATCGCAAAGCGGCATAACGGCCTGTGGTCGGAAGAGGCCGAAAAAGCACTGCTTTCCTGGCCGCTCGAAAAGAACGGCTGACGAACTCCGTCAGACGAGCCCAGGGGAGACTAAATGGAGGAAACGGCGCTCCCTGCGGCGCTGTGTTCCTCCTTTCTCCGACGAGGAAGGTTCTCCTGCGGACGGGAGTATCATAAAAATCCCCCGGCGCAGCCGGGGCGGTCTTCCGAAAAAAACTGGCGCGCACCTTTTGGTGCGCGCCCCGTTTATTCTGTTCAACCGTTCATCAGGAGTTCCATTACATACATTTCGAGCTTTTCGTAATTTCTCTCCGCGATACATTTTTCCTTGAACGCGTTATCGAATTTTTCAACTTTCTTCTCAAGCATCGTGGCGATCTTCATGGAGTTCTGGATGTGCCGGTAGCAATCCTCCGCGTGCTGGGTGCGCATGGCCTTGACGTCCAGGCCGACCATTTCGCCGTTTGCGCCGTAATTGTGATCGCAGAGCACCTTAATCTGATCAAACGCCGTGCGGATGGACTCAACGCCGAACGTCTTGTCCTGATCGTAGCGGCAGCCGTTCTGATCGTTTAAATGCACGGAGCCGAGCTTTCCGAATCTCAGTGCGAACGCCATTTCGTTTGCGGGGTCGAGGCCGGCTAAAATGGCGTGAGCGGATTCAAGAACGGCGCCGACGCGCTTCGGATCCTTTGTCGCGGCGGAAACCGCCATTACGTGGCCTATCGTACCACAGTAGCTGCGGTCGATCGGCTCGTTGGGCTTGGACTCGATCAGCACCTTTATTTTGCCGTCGTAATCCAGCATATCGTTGATGGAATCGATCAGCTTGCCGATTTTCTCCACAGGGTCTTTGGACTCGGCGCAGAGGGTTCCTTCGCGGGCAAGCCACAGAACTATATTCTTTGCTCCCAGCGCGTTTGCGATATCGATCGAGCGTTTCGCCCTCCACATTGCAAACTCGTAGTCTTCCTTCGAGTTTGAGGTAAAGCCGCCGTCCATCGTATGCGGATCCATCCAGAGCCTCGGCGCTACAAATTCTGCCGCAAGCCCATATTTGTCCAGTGTGGCCTTGACGTCCCTGGCGTAATCCTTGATCTGCGCTTCGGTCATGCTGTTCATATCGGGAACCGCGTCGTCGTCATGGAACTGTACGCCGGAAAGGCCGATTTCCTTGAACTTTTTGAATTTTTCTTCGATCGGGATTTCCGGGCGGACAGCGGGGCCGAATGCTTCCACTCCTTCATTGACGTTCCAGGGACCGCATGTAAACTTAAATCTTGACATTTCTTATTTCCTCCTTCACTTCTTGATTATTCAACGGTAATCCAGCGCTTTTCACTGCCGCTCTTCATAATTGCTTCGGTCAGCTTCATAATGTAATGTCCGTCCTCGAACGTGGCAAAATCCGGCTTATCGCGGCCGAGCTTTTTGCCCGCGTGAATGAATCCGTAAAACGCGGTCAGATTGTTTTTGAAGGCGTCGTTCCAGCCTTCCGGATGGCCCGCAGCAAGATATGTATACTGCCTTGCTTCCGCCGTCATCAGATTCGGGTTCCTCATGATCTGCTCGTTATTCGCGTCGCGGTTGCCCTTCCACATTCTGTCCGACGTTTCATGCTGCCACTGGTAGGACGACTTGCTGCCGTCGACCTCTATGTCGATAAAGCATTTGTGGCCGGCGGAAATCTCCGAGCACTGAAACGCTCCAGACGCGCCGTTTTCGAACTTAATCAGCACGCCCGCGTAATCCTCGGTGGTAATTTTCTTTTCCTCATACTCGACATTGGTGTTTACCGCAAAGGTCTCAACCTGCGTTGTCGGCTTCTTTCTGACTGGAAGGGCGATGACCGTGTTGGCGCAGACTTCGGTGATCCTGGAGTCCACCATTGTCATGGCAAGGTCCATCCAATGTGAGCCGATGTCACCGACGCAGCGGCTGACCCCTGTGTATTCCGGCTCGATGCGCCAATTGTAATCGGTGTCAAACAGGAGCCAGTCCTGCAGGTAAGAGCCGTGCACGAGGTACGGCTTCCCGATCTCTCCGGAAGCGATGCGATTTTTCGCGTCCTGAATCAGCGGGTTCATGCGGTAGCAGAAATTCACTCCCGCAACAGTATCCGGATACCTTTTCAGCAGCTCAACCATGCGTCCGGACTCAGCGGCGCTCTTCGCAAGCGGTTTTTCCGAAAAAACGTGTTTTCCTGCTTTTATAATTTTTTCGTTAATGGTAAGGTGCAGATGGTTCGGCGTGCAGTTGTGAACGACCTGTATTTCCGGGTCGTTGATGAGTTCGTCCATATCGGCGTAGCATTTCGGTATATTGTATTCAGCGGCCTTTTTTTGGGCCAGCTCATAGTTTACGTCCGCAACGGCGTAGAGCTCGATGCTGCCGATCCGCCTGATCGCTTCGATATGGCTGACGCCGATGAAGCCCATTCCGATAATGCCCACTTTAGTCTTAGCCATGTTAACCTCCATTACAGCTCTCTTATGATCTGCCTGAGTTTTGCGGCGACCGCCTTTATTTCGTCGTCGGTGGAGTTGATGTCGATTCCGAAGCCTGCGCCAAGGCCTTTGTCTACCACGCCAACCGAAATATTGACTGCGCGTTCGAGAATGTCGTCGGTCTGAGGCAGCATGTGCTTCCTGTAATCGACCCTGCCTGGATATCTCGGGCAATCGTAAGGGCAGTTGGCTTTCGAGGCCGTAACCTTATTCAGTATCTGTTCCATATTGTTGTAAACATGCCAGCCCGAATTCGCAATCGGCGCACTTCCGATTACGCCGCAGAACTTCGCGGCTTTTTCCTTAGTGTCAAACAGAAGGGTAAGCAGCGTTGCGCACTCGCCCGGGTCGTTTATGCGCCTGAATCCCAATCCCGGCAGTCCTAGAAGCTCATTTTTCAACAACGCTTTTTTCACCCGCAGTATGGAAAGAATATCGCCAAGCTTGCGTCCCTGCGCGAGAGCCACCGCTCCAGATAGCTCGTTCATGCGCATATTCATGCCGACCATCGAGCGGTTACCGACCTCGACGCCCGTGCGCGACGGCTTGTGGCCCTGATCATGGAAGCCGAACGCCCGCTCGTAAAGGTTCTGTTCCGAAGTACCGACAAACCCACCGTCTCCGGTCGTGATCGTCTTGAAAACGTTCAGCGAATAAGCGCCCATATCCCCAATCGTGCCGACACGTTTCCCCTGATACGCTGCGCCAACAGCCTGACAGCAGTCTTCAATCACAAAAAGCCCGTGTGCTTTTGCGATTTTCATCACCGCGTCCATGTCGCAGGGATTTCCGAGCATATGTACCGGCATGATCGCCTTTGTGCGCGGTGTGATAAGCGCTTCAATTTTTTCGGGGTCAATCGTAAGCGACTCGTCGATCTCAGCGAGCACAGGAATTGCGTTTGATAAAACGATTGACGAAATGGACGCGATGAACGTATAGCCCGGAACTATGACCTCGTCGCCCGCGCCTATGCCGAGCGCCGCGAGGCAGCACACAAGCGCACCGGTTCCCGAGCTTGTAGCCACGACATATTTATGTCCGAGCCTTTCCGCCATTTCAGCTTCGAATGTTGCTACCTTGGCCTGAAAGCCGTCCACTCCAGGCGTCCCGTAGCGGAACAGATTGCCGCTTTCGATGACGTCCATCAGCTCTTTTCTCTCTTCGGCCCCGAACACATAGGCACCTGGTCCTCCCGCCATATCAATTACCTCCAGAATTTATAGATAAGTTTATTTTTTCCTTCTCTTCGGCAGCAGGTCGAATACGACCGCAAAGAGTATGACAAGACCTTTTACCGTCTGCTGCCAGTCGGCGGAAACGCCAAGCATGGACATGCCATTGTTCAGAATTCCAATGACAAAGCAGCCAATCAAAGCGCCCACTATGGTGCCGGCACCGCCGGTCACGGACGCACCGCCGACAAAGCAGGCCGCAATGGCATCCAGTTCGAAGTTGATGCCGGCCTTTGGCGTAGCAGCATTCAGACGCGCCGCGTAGATCAAAGCCGCAACCGCGGACATGAGGCCCATATTGACAAACGCCAAAAACAGGTATTTACGATCCTTGATACCGGACAGCGCAGCTGCCTTGCGGTTGCCTCCAATGGCGTACAGGCTGCGGCCGAACACCGTGCGGTTGCAGATGAAGCTGTAAATCAGGGACAGTACCAGCATAATGATCAGAACCGTCGGATAGCCCTGATAAGTCGCCATCTCATAGGACAGGAACAGGATAGCCAGGCAGATGAGCACAATACGGACAATCATGCCGCCAGCGCTCTTGACCGGCACACCGTGCGCAGCCTTATCTTTTCTGGCCTTGAACTGTGAAAACGTGAAAGTGGCGCAGGCAATCACCGCCAGTACGATCGTCGTGATATGTAGGTTGGTTCCGCCGAACAGATCCGGCAGGAAGCTGGCCGCCATGGCACGGAAAGTATTGGAGAACGGGCCGATGGACGCGCCGTCCAGAACCACCTGCGCCAAGCCACGAAACACCAGTTCGCCGGAAAGGGTGACGATAAAGGCGGGGATATCAAAATAGGCAACCCAAAACCCCTGCCATGCGCCGATCAGGATGCCGGCGATCAGAGAAACCAGCAGCGTCGGCAGAAAACCGATGTTCAGATTCACCTGCATGATCGCGGCAATGGCGCCGACAAAGGCCAGTACTGAGCCAACGGAAAGGTCAATGCTTCCGGTCAGGATAATCGGCAGCATACCGAGAATCAGAATCACAACATAAGAATTCTGCAGGATCAGGTTTGTCAGATTCATGGGGGTAAAGATCAGGCCATCCGTCAGGAAATGGAACAGCAGGGCGATAACAATCAGGACAATGACCATACTGTAGGCGCGAAGTGTCTTAAATACTTGTTCCTTTTTCATAGCTTTTCTCCAATCCGTCAGACAAGTAATTTCATGATGTTTTCCTGCGTTGCCTCATTCCTGTGCTTTTCTCCCATGATGACGCCGTCATTCATAATGTAAATCCGGTCACACATACCAAGCAGTTCAGGCAACTCCGAAGAAATAAACAAAACGCATTTTCCCTGCGCCGCCAGTTCATTAATGATGCAGCAAACGTCATATTTTGCACCGACATCAATGCCGCGCGTCGGCTCATCCAAAATCAAAACATCCGGCAGATTAAACATCCATTTTGCCAAAACCACTTTCTGCTGATTACCACCGGACAGATTGCCGACATTCTGGAAAATACTGGAGCACTTTACGCCAAACCGTTTCGCATTTTCTCCTGTCTCTTTGATCTCCCGGTTCAAATTCAGCACCCCCCTCTTGGAAATCCGTCCAAGGTTGGCCATGCTGATATTCTTGCTGATGGTCTCGCCCAGAACCAGGCCATAGGTTTTCCGATCCTCGGAAAGATACGCGATACCGTTGGCGATCGCCTTGGGAACCGTGCTGATGTCAATTTTCCCGCCGTTCATCAAGGCCTCGCCGGAAATGCCGCAGCCATAGCTCCGGCCAAACACGCTCATGGCAAATTCCGTCCGTCCGGCGCCCATCAAACCGGACAGGCCGACAACCTCACCCTTGCGCAAAACAATGTTGGCATTGTCAATCACCTTTTTTTCTGGGAACTCCGGATGGTGCACCGTCCAGTTTTTCAGTTCAAAAAACACATCGCCGACCGTAACATTCTCACGCTCCGGATACCGGTTGCTCAGATCACGGCCAACCATATGCTTGATGAGCAGATCCTCCGTCACGTTGGAGGCATCGTCAAAGTCGGCAACAGACTTGCCGTCCCGAAGGACCGTGATGGAGTCCGCGACATAAACGATCTCATTGAGCTTATGGGAAATCATGATGCAGGTCATGCCAATGCCCTGCAGTTGTTTCAGAAGATCCAGCAGATTGCGGCTGTCTTTTTCATTCAGGGCAGCCGTCGGTTCATCCAGGATCAAAATTTGGCAATTCTTGGAGAGCGCTTTCGCAATCTCCACCAATTGCTGCTTGCCGACGCCGATCTGGTTGATCGGCGTATCCGGATCATCTCGGAGGCCGACACGCTCCAGCAGTTCCACCGCCTTGGCCCGTGTCTGTGTCCAGTTGATCACACCCTTTTTCGCCTGTTCATTTCCCAAAAAAATGTTTTCGGCGATGGAAAGCAACGGGATCAAAGCCAACTCCTGATGGATGATTGCAATACCGGCCTGTTCCGATTGCGGGATGCTTTTGAACGCGCAGACCTTGCCTTCCATTACGATGTCGCCTGTATAGCTTCCATACGGATAAACGCCTGACAGGACGTTCATCAGGGTCGATTTACCGGCGCCGTTTTCTCCCACAAGTGCCTTGATTTCTCCCTTATGTACCTTAAAGCTGACAGCATTCAGCGCCTTGACGCCAGGGAATTCCTTGGTGATACTGCGCATTTCAAGTATATTCTCTTGCATATTTTCTGACTCCTCTTGCATATTAAATTCCGATCGTCTTTCCGATCACCTCAAAAACAGTAGAGCGCGCGCCGTTCTGCCTCTACGCTGTTTGTGATGCAAAAGTCCGTTCTATGCGCACGGGGGCCTGCACGGCCCCCGTGTCGGATACCACTCAGCCGCTGATTTCGCTTTGCGTGTAGAAGCCGACTTCTACCAGATAGTTCACATTGTCCTTATCAATCAGATAAGGATCATATGTTTTGGTCGGCACGTCAAACACGCCGTTGTTATAGGTGATGTCCGGCTCCACCGTCTCGCCGGCAACCAGGGAGTCCACCAGCGGAACAATGATGCCCGCCAGTTTGTTCGCATCCAGGAAAACCGTCATCGACTGCTTGCCGTCTTCAATATACTTGATATTTGCCAATTCCGCATCCTGACCGGTAATGATCGGATAAGGCTGCGCTTCGGTCCCATAGCCCATGGACTCCAGGGACGAGATAACGCCCATGGAAACGCAGTCCGCCGCGCAGAGCACAACGTCGACGGGTTCATCCGCGTAAAAACCGGAAAGCAGATTATCCATACGGGACTGTGCCTTGGACGAATCCCAAGACTGAACTGCGGTCTCGGCCAGACTGACCTGGCTGGATTTTACGACGAGCTTTCCACTGTCCAGATAAGGCTGCAGAATATTCATCTCGCCTTTGTAGAAGGAAGCTGAGTTGGTGTCGTCCTGAGATCCGGAGAAGATTTCCATGCTGAATGGGCCGCTGACATTTTTCAGGTCCAGCTTGTCCACAATGTACTGGCCCTGAATCTCGCCCAGACGAACCAGGTCGAAGGTCACATAATAGTCCACAGCCTCAGTATTGGTGATCAGCCGATCGTCCGCAATGACATAGATCCCCGCAGCCTTCGCCTTTTCCACCGCATCTGTCAGGGAAGCACAGTCCACCGCCGCAATAACCAGGACATCTACGCCCTTGGTAATCATGTTTTCAATCTGCATGGCCTGTTTCGACGCGTCGTCCTCCGCATAATCGATTCGCGTGTCATAGCCGCCGTCCTGAAACGCCTCCTCGAGGCGTTCGCCCTGAATTGACCAAATCGTCTGCTCTTTGGTCGGCATGCAGATGCCAACCATCTTCTTTGCTTCGCCCGACTGGGTGGTATCGCCGCCGGTCGTGTCCGTTTTGTTTGTGTCCTTTCCTGTGGATGTGCCGCATGCAGCCAGCAAGCTGAGTACCATTATGGCCGGCAGAAGCAGTGCAATCATTTTTTTCACTTGTCATTCCCTCCTTAAATTTATTGAAAGCGATATACGCTTTACAAATGTGCGGATGTGGAAATTTGCGCTGCCATTGTGAAGGGTCTGTTGTTTGGCGTTTCCGTTCCGGACGCCGCGGCTTATCTGCCGCTTTTTACATAGGTGAGTATGTCCTTTACCGATTTTTCATTCTCGTAGGTTGGCCAGTATTCAAAACCGAAGTAGCGGTCATAGCCCGCTTGCTCCGCAGCTTTGATTACATAGGGGTAATCGATCTCCCCAATGTGCAGCTCGTGACGGCCCGGCACACCGGCGGAGTGGAAGTGACCGATATAATCGATGTTTGTGCGGATGCTGTTGACCAGATTGCCCTCCATGAGCTGCATGTGATAACAGTCGAACAGGAGCTTGATGGACGGTGACTCCACCGCTTTGACAATTTCAAAGCCCACATAGGAGGAATCCAGATAATAGCCTTTGTGGTCGTACAGCGAGTTGAGCGCCTCGATTACGATGGTGACGCCGGCTTTTTCGGCAATTTCAGCCGTCCGCTTCAAGTTTTCCACCAGCAGTACCTTCTGGCTGTCGGCTTTGCACTCCAGCTCGCCGGCCAGGCCGATGAACGTCGAGCAGCCCAGATCCCTGCCGTAGGCGATGGACTTCTCCACATTTTCCTTCACGGTTTTCCATGGGTAGTTCATCCGGTAGGTCCAAGCCTGATTCAGGCAGCACGCCGCAACGGGAATACCGGCGTTGGCCGCCATGTCGCCGATCTTTTTGGTGTCATATACCGAAGGGTCCCAGAACTCCACCGCATCCACGCCGCAGTCCCTGGCCATCTGAATTCGGTCGTAGAACGGGAGCTTTTCAAAGATCGGTTCTATGCAGAGCGAATATTTCATGCCCTTTTCCCCTTATTTTCTTATGCCAGAACTTCGGCAACTTTGTTGATTGCTTTTGCAATCATGTCGCAGTCCTCGTCGGACATTTGCGCCGGAATATCAAGGTGCACAATGCGGCCCAGATATTCGAGTGTGTTGGGGTTCATCTTTGGATCGTACTTGACCGCCGGAGCCTTGTCATGATACGGGCAGTCCCACGGGCATTTGACCGGAGTCGGGGTCTTTTCATTTATAATGTGCTTCCAATGCGCATATATGTGCCAGTCAGGAATCCCGGAGTTAAATACGCCCACCGCGTTGACGCCCTCGGCCGACAGGGCTTTGACAAACGGTCCGACTTTTTCGGAAGAGTCGAGATACAGCATAATGCAAATACCGGTATCGCCGTCCGGGTCGTTACAGGGACGGACTTTGACTCCTTTGGTGTCTTTGATCTGGCTTATGATGCGCCTCTGATGGCTGCGCATAAGCGCGTTAAGGTAATCCAGCCTGCCCAGCTGCGCAAGCATAACCGCGCCGGTCAGCTCGCTCATGCGGAAGTTCGAACCGCAGAACAGTTCGCCCTCATATCGCTCCTCGGCAAAACGGTCGGGTCTCCAGCACGCGGCGGTATCATGGTAGCTGCAGCAGCGGTCATAAATTTTCGTGTCGTTTGTTAAAACCATGCCGCCTTCCCCCGCGGTGATTGTCTTATGATACTGGAACGAGAAGCAGCCGCAATGTCCGATTGTCCCGACAAATTTTCCCTTGTACGTCGCGCCTACAGCCTGTGCGCAGTCTTCGATGACGATCAGGTTATGTTTTTTTGCGATTGCCATAATGGCGTCCATCTCGCACGGAACGCCGCGCATATGGACCGCAATAATGCCCTTAGTCGCGGGGGTGATCTTCTTTTCGATGTCTCTGGGGTCGATTGTCAGCGTTTCGTCGACCTCTGCGATGACCGGGATCGCCTTCGCCGCAACAATGGCGGCGCAGGAAGCAAAGAACGTGTAGCCGCTTACGATGACTTCATCGCCGGGGCCAATGCCGCAGGCAACAAGCGACGAGATAAGGGCGCCGGTGCAGGAGCTCGTTGCAAGCGCATACTTCGCGCCCATTTTCGTCCTGAAACCTTCTTCAAACTTCTTTACCTTGGACTCGACTCCCGCGGGGCCGTAATACCGAAACAGGTATTTCGTGTCAAGGACTTCCATAACCTGTTTCTTTTCTTCGTCGCCTATCTCAAGCCCGCCTGGGTACATGGGAAAATTCGGCGTTGTTTTAGCCTTCTGGCCCCCATAGATCGCAAGTTTATCGGACATATGCTGTTCCTCCCAATGCTTCTGATATTAAAAGTGGTTTTTACTTAACCGGTAAAGTAAGCATATATCTTTTAAAAATTGTTGTCAATAATAATTTTTGTTCTGTGTCATATTCTGTTGCTATTACTAAATTTTTCAAGCTTCATTGTCTGTTTTGTCTAATTAACTTTTTCTAAACAGCTAATTTTAGCGTACTAAAACAGTTTATTTTATAAGGCTCCAAGCCCGCAAAACTATAGCGGTTTATGATAAAATGCAGCGGTAATAAAAAAGCCAGCGGTGCGGAATCAAACCGATCCCCCTCGTTGGCCTAAACATGAACGACATTGCTTTTTTAATATTTTACAGCGTTTCCCCGCCGCAGTAAAGCACTTTTTCGGCCGAACTGTTTTGCCGACGTCCCCTGCCCGTGCAAGCGCTTGAACCTGCGGCGCCTTTTTGTCGCCGGTATTTTCCGTGATGGAAATTCAGCGTGCCATCCTCCATTTTGCAAATACGAGTTGCCCCACGCTTCAGCCAGGCTGCAATGTGATCGTGCGCCTGTTTGCGTGAAACAATTCGGGAGTGATAACGCCTCTAAAGCCAGGATCAGCTCATTCAGCGTTTTGCATGTTGCGAAAAAAAGCGCCACGAGATTTGACAAGTCAAATCTCGTGGCGCTTTTTTCGTTTTGTAATTTACCCGCCGGCCTTGCCCTTATCTTACTGACATTGGCCCTACGGCTGCTTTTTTGGAGCGGGTGACGAGGCTCGGACTCGCTACCTCCACCTTGGCAAGGTGGCGCTCTACCAGATGAGCTACACCCGCAGACAACAACGCGATTATACGGGAATTTTCCCGTTTTGTCAAGAGATTTTTGCGTGTCGCGAATATCTGGGGCGAAACGCCCCAAATGGTCAGATCTGGCAACAATTCAGTGTACTGCCGGGTTCCAGGCAATACCGGGCAATGCCCGTCTCCAGATAGAGCGTCGTCGCCGTGGGATTGTATAGTCTGCCTCCGTCTACAGACGCCTGAATTCGGCGCCCGGCCTCCAGATAGTCACAGATCTCGGCGTTGGTGGCATACCAGATGTCCTCCCGGCCGCCCATCTCCTTACAAAAGCGCTCCATCACGTCCCAGTTTCCATTGTCCTGGAACTCATAGCTGTGTCCCCAGAGGTAGAACAGTTTGGAGTCCCACTGCGGCCGCAGCGCCAGAAACTCCTCGCAGAGCCGCGGCAGTGCGCCATCGGTGTGGCGGCAGGTTGGATACCAGCGGAGGAAGTCCGCCGGCAGGTTAAAGCTGTGCGTATCCTGCGTAGTGCGGGCATAGGCAATGCCGCAGGCGCGCAGCACCGCCGTCAGTTCGTCGGAATAGGTGCCCATCGGATACGCCATTCCGCGGATAATCCGGCCGAAGGCCTCCTCCAACGCTTCCCGGTCGCGGACAATTTCCCAAGCTGCCACGCCCGCCGGAAGCTGCTCCAGGAACGGGTGGCGGTAGCTGTGGACCGCCACCTCGTGCGGAGAGCCGCCATAGAGCGCCACTGCCTCATCCCGCGACAGATACCGTCTCCGGTCGGTCTCGCCAAAGAGGCCGCTGTTCAGGTTGAAGGTTCCCCGCAGCCCGGCGGCGTTCATCAGACCAACCAGGCGGATATCCTCCTCCACGCCGTCGTCATAACTGAGTGTCAGCGCCTTGCGCCGGAAGCCGGGATACCGCAGATAATACTGATTCGTCAAAAAAAACTGCTCCATCGTCTCCGCCGCCTCCTCTGTCCAAAATTATCATGCAGCATCGCGCTTGTCAACGCTTTTCGTTGCCCCGCCCGCGCAGCTGTGGTATACTGGGAGAAAACTTCATGGAAGGAAGAGACTATCATGAATCTGGAAGAAAAACAGCTTTCCTCAAAGAATATCTACGACGGCTGCCTCCTGCATGTGCGCCGGGACGAGGTGCTGCTGCCAAATGGCGGACAATCCGTGCGGGAGTATCTGATCCATAACGGGGCGGTCTGCATCATTCCGCTGACGGAGCAGGGCGGCGTGCTGATCGAGCATCAGTTCCGCTATGCCACCGGCCAGACCGTGGTGGAGCTGCCCGCCGGCAAGCTGGACAGTCCCGACGAGGACCCACTCGCGGCGGCGCAGCGGGAACTGCGGGAGGAGACCGGCGCACTGGCGGAGATCTGGGTTCCGCTGGGCTATTTTTACCCCGCCGTGGCCTACAGCACGGAAAAAATCTATCTGTTCGCGGCGAAACATCTCACCTTCGGCGCGCGGGCGCTGGACGCGGACGAGTTTTTGGAGGTAGAGGAAGTCCCCCTGGAAACGTTGGTCAAGCAGGTTCTGGCCGGGCAAATTTTGGATATCAAAACCCAGGCCGCCGTCCTGCGCGCCCACCTGATGCGGCAGGACGGCGCACTATGATTTGTAATACTGCACAAATCAAGCCATAACTTTTTTACGAATCCGCACCGGGAATGTCGTTGATGACTTCTCCTTTTTATGCTATATTGTTAATAACCAGCGGCGAAAATCGCCGTTGGCCGGGAAAATCCCAAATCCCAGCCGGCGGGTGCTACTCCACCCTATAGCCTCGCCGGGAAACAGTTAGGAGGAATAGAAAACACCCGTTGGACTGGCGGTGCGGCAGTGTGGAGACCTGTCGTAAAGCGGTACGGCTCATTCAGCCGACCGTGAGATTCCGCGATGCGGAGGCACCGGAATCGCAGTCGAGCATATGGCTGAAGTCATCCTGAAAAACATCAAAAAGATCTACCCCTTCGTATCCGGTGAGGAAAAGAAGAAGAAAAAGAAGACGGACCAGCCTGTTGAGGAAAAGAAGGTCAATCTTCAGATCACCGACAAGGGCGTAGTCGCCGTCCAGGAATTCAACCTGAACATCGCCGACAAGGAGTTCATCGTTCTGGTCGGCCCCTCCGGTTGCGGCAAATCCACCACGCTGCGGATGGTCGCGGGCCTCGAGGAAATCACAGAGGGAGAATTGTATATCGACGGCAAGTTGATGAACGACGTGGCTCCCAAGGACCGGGACATTGCCATGGTTTTCCAGAACTATGCGCTGTACCCCCATATGACCGTTTATGAAAATATGGCCTTCTCCCTGAAGCTGAAGAAGACCCCCAAGGCGGAAATGGACAAGAAAGTTCGTGATGCCGCCGAAATCCTTGACATCACCCAGTATCTGGACCGGAAGCCCAAGGCGCTGTCCGGCGGCCAGCGGCAGCGTGTTGCCATCGGCCGTGCCATCGTCCGGAACCCAAAGGTCTTCCTGATGGATGAACCGCTGTCCAACCTGGACGCTAAGCTGCGAAACCAGATGCGTGCCGAAATCATCAAGCTCCGCGAGAAGATCGATACCACCTTTCTGTATGTGACCCACGACCAGATCGAGGCCATGACACTGGGCGACCGGATCGTCATCATGCGCGACGGTTTCATCCAGCAGATCGGCACCCCGCAGGAGGTCTTTAACCATCCTGCCAACCTGTTCGTCGCCGGCTTTATCGGTACCCCACAGATGAACTTCTTCGACAACGCCAAGCTGATCATTGAGGGCGGCAAGTACTATGTTTCGATCATGGGCAAGCAGTTTGAACTGCCCGCCGCCAAGCAGGCCGCGCTGAAGTCCCAGGGCGTGGGCGAAAAAGATGTCATTGCCGGCGTTCGTCCTGACCACATTCACATCAGCGACGACGGTATCGACGGCATGATCGATGTCTCCGAAATGATGGGCTCCGAACTGCATCTGCATATGAATGCCCATGGTACCGATATCGTTGTGGTGGTTCCCACCGCCAACACCGACATCTCCGGCATGGCCAACCACAGCGATGTGAAGTTCAGCTTTGATCCCAGCCTGATGCACCTCTTCGACAAGGACACCAAGAACAACCTGTTCTGATTCCCACATAGCGGCGGGGCCTGCTTCAAAAACAGGCCCCGCTTTTTTGCATCTGAAACAGCCGCCGTACCGCGCTTGACAAGGCGCGGTACGGCGGCTTACAATACTCATAAAAAGCACAGGGGGCGCGCGTATGGGCGAATGTTATATTTTTGCCGCCGGCAGCTATTATGGGCTTTGGCAGCGGCCAAACCCGGACGATTTTCTGATCGCGGCGGACGGCGGCTATCCGGTCTGCCAAAGCGAGGGGCTGCGGCCCGATCTGGTCATCGGCGACTTTGATTCTCTGCCCGCGCCGCCGGACCATCCCAACGTGATCCGCCTGCCGGTGGAAAAAGACGACACGGATCTGCTTGCCGCCATCCGTGAGGGTCTCCGACACGGCTGCACGGTTTTCCGCCTCTACGGCGGCACCGGAGGCCCCCGACCGGAGCACACGCTGGCCAACTATCAATGTCTGCTGTTTCTGGCCGCCCATGGTGCGCGCGGCTACCTCTACGGCGACGGTTACGTCGTATCTGCCGTCCGAAACGGCATTCTGTCCCTGCCCGCCGCCGACTGCGGCAATGTCTCCGTATTTGCGCTGTCCGGTCCGGCGGTGGGCGTTACCCTGCGCGGGCTCCAATATCCGCTGCAAGAGGCGCGGCTGACACCCGAGATGCCGCTTGGCGTCAGCAATGCCTTTCGGGGCGAGCCGGCGGAGATTTCCGTCCGCAGCGGGACGCTGCTGGTGTTCTGGGATCTGCCTCGACGCCACTGACCGGCGTCATCCCCAGCGGAGGCCCGCCGTATAAGTTACGGTACCTTTCCCATAATAATAGGGAAGGCCGTTCTGTTTGCACAGGTCGCTGACCAAAAGGCCGTAGCCCTCCAACGATGCGCAGGCTCTTTCCGGAAACCGGCACGGTTCCGGCAACGCGCAGGTACCGCAAATGCGGCAGCCACCCGTGCCGAGGCACAGCGCATCCGGTTCTGCCTTCCGAAGTTCCGCCGCCAACTGGTGAAACGCCGCCAGGTGGGCTTTCTCCGCCTCGATCATGGTTTCCACGTCGAACTCGTCTTCCAACTGCGCCACAGTCTGCACCAGCAGGCCGGATCGGTGCTGGACCAACCGGGCAGCGCACTCCTCAAGTGTGCCGCACAGCGGCGGGCAGGTCCAATTCTTGTTGTAGGCATGGCACTTGTCTGCCGCACACATCGCGCGGATCTCCGGCAGCGGCCGCACGTCTGCGGTCCAGTCGGCCGCATGGGAAAATCCCAGCTCCAACGCCCGGGCCAACCAATCAGTCTCCATCTTCTTCCTCCTCAAAGCTCAGATAATCGATAAAGCAGTCCTGAAATTCCGGCATAGAGGCCAATTCCAGGAACTCGGTTTCCGCCGCCAGGCGTTTGCTGTGCTCAAATTCCGCCTCGCTGAGCGCGCACCGCTTGGCCCCCTCGCCGGCTGCGTTGCCAACCGGCACGATTTTCGGCAGCAGGCAGGGCGGCAGCATCCCAATGCCGCAGGCGCTCTCCGGTGAGAGATAGTTGCCGAACGCGCCTGCCAGGCAGACCCGCTGAACATCCTCCGGCCGGACGCCGAGTTGTTTGCACAGCAGTTCTACGCCTGACCGGATGGCGCTTTTGGCCAGCTGCACCTCCCGAATATCCTTCTGCGTCAGAGCCACGCCGTCCCGCAGTGGAATCGACACGCTTTGCTCGGTCAGGCGGCCGCTGCCGGAGAGGCGGCCGGTCTGCAGCAGCGCGAAAACGGCATCCAACAGGCCGGATCCGCAGAGGCCCACGGCGACCCCTTCCCCCAGAATATGGCAGTGCAGCGCGCCGTCCCGGGCGGCGACGTGGTCGATCGCTCCTGCCGCGCCGCGCATACCACAGCTGATTTTTGCGCCCTCAAAGGCAGGCCCCGCAGCAGTAGAGCAGGAAATTCTCCGCCGGCGGTCCCCCAGCACCATCTCGCCGTTGGTGCCGATGTCCACCAGCAGCGTCAACTCCTCCAGCGTATCAAAGGCCACGGCGGACATGCAGCCTACCGTGTCGCCGCCGACAAAGCCCGCGATATTTGGCAGCAAGCGGATGATCCCTTCCTCCGCAATTGGCAAAATACCCTTTGCGGACAGCGTCATGGCCTCCTGCACCGAAGGCATGTAGGGCGGCGTGGTCAGCGGCGTAACGTCCGCACCGAGAAACAAATGGTGCATACAGGTGTTGCCCACGATGGCCGCCACCGTGATTTCCATTGGCGCGACGCCCGTCTGCGCGGTCACCGTCTCGGTCAGCCCTGCCAGCGCGCCGCGGATCTCCTCCCGCAGCGGCGCCGGGCCGTGTGCCAGGGTATATTGAATGCGGGAGATCACGTCCGCGCCAAAGGCTGCCTGGGGGTTGAGCATCCCCGCCTCCGCCAGCATTGCGCCCGTCTTACCGCTCAGCAGATAGGCGACCACGGTGGTAGTGCCAATGTCAAAAGCCAGGGCATACCGGTGTTCTCCGTCCGGGGTGATCGGTTCCGCAATCCCGCCCTGCAGGATTTTCTCCCGGGCCGCCTCCGGCAGCACCACGGTCATTCCAGGCTCCGCAGCGGTCTGGCAGGCCAGGCGCGCCTCGCCGTTGATCGCCATACGGCACTTCCCGCAGGCTCCCTTGCCGCCGCAGGGGGCGTCCGGGTGCAGCCCCGCAGCGCGCAGCACTTCTAAAACTGTCTGGCCCGGCTCGGCCGTCAGCTGCCGATTTTCCGGCAGCAGCGTCAGCGTAATTTTGTCCATGGTTTGCCTCCCTCTATTTCATCCAGTAAACGCCTCGCCAGCGTTGCCGCCTCGAAGGCGCTCTCCGTGTAGCAATCCGCGCCGATATCCGCCGCAAAGTCCGCCGTGACCGGCGCACCGCCCACAAAAATCCGAATTCGATCCGCCGCACTGCAGCTGCGCAGCGCGGCGACGGTCCGCCGCATGGCCGGCATGGTGGTGGTCAGCAGCGCGGAAACTCCCACAATGGCGATGGAGTCATCCTGCACCGCCGCCTGCACAAACTGCTCGGGAGACACATCGACGCCGAGATCCACCACCTCGATCCCGATGCTGACCATTGCGATTTCCACCAGATTCTTCCCGATATCGTGGAGATCATTCTGCACCGTTCCGATGGCGGCCCGTTTGTGGAGACCAAGCTCCGCAACAGGGAGCGCCTGCCGCAGCAACTCCGTCACCTGCTTGACCGCTCTGGCCGCCCGCAGCATTTCCGGGATAAAATAGGTCTGCTTCTCAAATTTGATCCCCACCTGCGACATGCCAGGCATCACGCCCTCCCGCAGAATTTTCTCCGGCGATGCGCCGCTCCGCAGCAGCCCGGCGGCGCAGTCGTGCGCGCCGGATCCGTCGCCCAGCTCCACCATCATGGAAAGTCGTTCCATCTCCGTCATGACGCGTCGCCTCCCTTTTTCGCGCATGGGTCGCGGAGTACCCACATCTGCAGCTCGTCCAGAAGCGTTCGATACATCAGATTTTGCTCCACGCTTTCCAGGCAGAGGCGGTTCACCGTCCAGACCGGCGGGCTGTCCAGCGAAAAAAAGCGCAGATCGTCCGGTTTCAGGCAGCGGGGCAGCAGCATGACACAGCGGCCGTCGCGGACCAGAGAAAACAGCCGGTTGCAATCGTACCCCCGGTATATGGGCTGTACGCCGCCGGATTCGAAAAAACTGTCGAGCTCCGGCGTTTCTTCCATGCAGGCAACCGGAACGGAGGAGAGGACAGGCGCCTGCCGGGCCTCGTTGTCCGCGGTGCTGAGCACCCCGTAGGGCGAGGAGAGCAGCGTCTTTTGCAGCAGCAGCGAATCGTGGGCCGGCAGGGACGTAACCGCCAGATCCGCCGTCCGCGCCAGCAGGCGCTCCTCGCATTGCGCCGCCGGGCACTCCCCATAGACGATCTCCACATTCTTCTGCATATCCCGGTATGCCTCCAGCGCCGACTCAAACAGTGGCAGGATCCCAACGGAAAAGAGGATCCGAACGCGCTGGCGGTACCGCGTGCCGTACTCCTGCATCTCCCGGCGAAGCTGCTCCAGATCCATGACGCTGCTGCGCACCCGGTCATAAAACAAGACGCCGGCCGGCGTCAAAAACGCCCCGTTGGAGTCCCGCATGAACAACTCCACGTCCAGTTCCTCCTCGAGCTGGGCAATGGCCTTGCTCACCGCCTGGCGGGAGATATATAAAACGGCGGCGGCGCTGACAAAGCTACGCTGGTCCGCCACAGCAAGAAAATACTTGAGCTGCCGGATTTCCATTCCGCGTTCCTCCTCCCGCTTTTTTATTCAGTGTATCACGGTCCTCCAAAAAAAACAACTGTCAGTTACAGGGATGCAATTTTCAATTGCAGGAAAGCAAATTCTTGCTGCTTTTCCCTTTTTCCGCACCGTGATATAGTAGACTTATATTCTGGCTTTATTACAAAAATTGGGGGATATTCTATGATTATAATTGGTGAAAAGATCAATGGCTCCATTCCCTCCGTGGCGAAAGCAATCGCCGAGCGGAACGGGGACTGGATCCGCAACCTGGCAAAGATACAGACGGAAGCCGGCGCGACGTTTCTGGATGTCTGCGCTTCCGTCAAGGACAACGAAGTGGAAACACTCCACTGGCTGATCGATCTGGTCCAGGAGGTCACGGACACGCCCATCTGTGTGGACAGCCCCGATCCCCACTCCTGTGTGGCGGGTATGCAGTTCTGCAAACGGCCCGGCCTCGTCAACTCCGTTTCCATGGAAGGCGGCAAGGTAGACACCATCTTCCCGGTCATTGCGGGCACAGACTGGCAATGCGTGGCCCTGCTCTGCGCCAAGGGCATTCCTTCCTCCTCCGAAGAGCGGCTGGAAATTTTTGACCAGCTGATGGAGAAGGCGGCACAATACAAGATCGCGCCCAGCCGTCTGCACATCGACCCGCTGGTGGAGATGCTCTGCACCTCCGAGGACGGCATCAGCACCGTGATCGCCGTCATTAAAACCATCCGGGAAAAGTATCCGGATATCCACATCACCGGCGCGGTCAGTAACATTTCCTTCAACCTGCCGGTCCGGAAGCTTCTGAACCAGGCATTTCTGGCGCTGACCATGAGCGCCGGCATGGACAGCGGCGTTATGGACCCCACCAACCGGGATCTCATGGGGATGATGTATGCCACGGAGGCCATGCTCGGTCTGGACGACTACTGCATGGAGTATATCAGCGCCTACCGTCAAGGCATTTTCGGGCCGGTTAAATAAACCGTATTTAGGAAGCACTGGGGGGGTAACAACATGTCCAGGCTGGAATATCTGGCCGCCGCCGTGGAAGCCGGCAAGGCCAAGTTGATGCCTGGCCTGGTACAGGAATGTCTGGACGCGGGGGAAGCTCCCATCGACATTCTGAATAAGGGAATGATCGATGCCATGGCTGCGGTCGGCGAAAAATTCGGGCAGCACGAAATCCTTGTCCCGGAGATGCTGGTAGCCGCCAGAGCCATGAAGAAGGGTGTTGCGGTGCTGAAACCGCATCTCTGCGGAGACAATGAGCGCTTCATCGGCAAGATGGTCATGGGCACTGTCTTCGGCGACCTGCACGACATCGGCAAGAACCTCGTTATCATGATGGTGGAATCCGCCGGCTACAAGGTAGTGGATCTGGGCATCGACGTGCCCGCCGAATCCTTCGTCAAGGCGGTCGAGGATGACCCGGAGGTCTCCGTGGTCGGTGTCTCCGCCCTTCTGACCACCACCATGTCCGCCATGCAGGCCACCGTCGCCGCGCTGAATGCCTCTCCGGTTCGGAGCCGCTTTAAGATTATGGTCGGCGGCGCGCCCATCACAGAGTCCTTCGCCAGGGAAATCGGCGCGGATATCTATACGGCCGACGCCGCTTCCGCCGGGCAGGCTGCCAGGAAACTGGCCGGCAAATAACCCTTTCCTAACCCGCACCCCCGCCGGCAGCTGCCGGCGGGGGTGCGGGTCTCGTGTTTGTCAATTAGAATTTGCGGCGTCATAGGGTTCCGCTGCGGCGCAGAATCGCGCGGACCTGTACGCCGACCGCGCTCGCGCAGACCGCTTTCAAGAGATCAAAGGGAGCAAACGGCAGCACACAGATGGACAGCGCCTCCCGCCAGGTATAGCCCGCCACGGCCGCAAACTGCCACGTCCCGCAGAGGTAGCAGACCGCCGTGCCAACCACGCAGCCCAGCAGCGCCATCGCCGTCGCCCAGGTCTTTCCCTTGCACGGAATCCGACTCAGGCACGACACCAGTACTGCCATCGGGACGTAGGACCAGAGATAGCCGCCGGTCGGTCCGACCAGGACGGGGACGCCGCTGTTGCCGCCGGCGAATACCGGCAGGCCGCAGAGTCCAAGCAGCAGGTAGACGCACACAGAGACGCCGGCCTCCCATGGCCGCAGCAGTATGCCGATCAGCATGACCGCGAAAAGGCTCAGCGTAATCGGTACCGGCCCGATTGGAATTGTGATTGGGGCGCAGATGCAGAGCAGCGCCGCGCACAGTGCGCTCCGCGTCAGGCGGCGAAGTCCTCCCCTTTTGACGGCAGTTTGAGTTTCCATCTTTTTCCTCCTAATTGTTAACCAAGTTCTATCATTAGGTTAACAATAGAATAGCATCGCCGCTGTCTGCTGTCAAGCGTCTTGTCATTCTTCCTCGAAAGACCTGGCGCGAATCACATCCTATGGTGTGTTTTTCACAAATTTTGCCGGTCTGCGTAAAAAAAATTGACTTTTTTCGGTTTTCAGCATAGAATAGGTTGACTAGACAGAAAGAGGCAGCGATATGATCGGTTCTGTTTCCTTTGCATACGGCTATTTTTACTTTTACTATTTTGCGTAGTAAGAGTAATTTGTGCTGCACAGGAACACGGTCCGCCGTTAAGATAGCGACCTGAGCCACACAGATTACAAATCTGTGTGGTATTTTTTATATCGAGGAGCGATCCCTTATGATTGTGATTTTGAAACCCCACACGCCTGAAGAACGCGTTGCCCATCTGATTCAGTGGCTTTCCAGCCTGGGCCTTGGCACCCACGTCTCCGTTGGCGAATACCAGACTGTCATTGGCCTGATCGGCGACACCAGCAAGATCGATCTGGATCTGCTGGAGAGCCTGGACATTGTGGAGGCCGCCAAGCGGGTCTCCGACCCCTATAAGCTCTGCAACCGGAAGTTTCACCCGGAAGATACCGTCCTGGAGATCGGCGGCGCGACGCTGGGCGGCGGCCATTTCGCGTTGATCGCCGGGCCTTGCTCCGTGGAGTCGGAGGAGCAGATCATCGGCGTTGCCAGGCAGGTCAAGGCCGCCGGTGCGACGCTGCTGCGGGGCGGTGCGTTTAAGCCCAGGACCTCGCCCTACGCCTTCCAGGGCATGGGCAGCGAAGGCATCCGCCTGCTGCTGGAGGCAAAAAAGGAGACCGGTCTGCCCATCGTCACCGAGCTGATGGACGGCTCCGAGCTCCCGCTCTTCGACGAGGTGGACGTCATCCAGATCGGCACGCGCAATATGCAGAATTTCGAGCTGCTAAAGGAGCTGGGCAAGCTCCGCAAGCCCGTTCTCCTGAAGCGCGGCATGGCCAATACGCTGAAGGAACTTCTCATGAGCGCCGAATATATCATGGCAGAGGGAAACGAGCAGGTCATCCTGTGCGAGCGCGGCATCCGCACCTTTGAGACCGCCACGCGGAACACGCTGGACCTCTCCTGCGTGCCGCTGCTCCACGAAATGAGCCATTTGCCCGTGGTGGTGGACCCCAGCCACGCCACCGGCCTGTCCCAGCTCGTGCCCGCCATGTCCTACGCCGCGACGGCGGCGGGAGCCGACGGCTTGATGATCGAAGTCCACAACGACCCGCTCCACGCCCTGTGCGACGGCGCGCAGTCCCTGACGCCGGCGCAGTTCGAGGCGGTTGCCGACAAGTGCCGGGCGATTCGCGAGGTGACAGGCAAATGAACGTTGGGATTGTTGGTCTCGGCCTCATCGGCGGCTCGCTCGTGAAGGCGTTTCACGCTGCTGGTCGGGACCGCGTGCTGGCCTTTGATCGGGAGGAGACGGTTTTATCCTTCGCGCTGCTGTCCGAGGTGGTGGACGGTGTGCTGGATGAGACGACCGTATCCCAATGCGACCTGCTTCTGATCGCGCTCTACCCCCAGACTGCCATCGACTGCCTGCAAGCCATGGCGCCCCACATTGCCAAAACCGCCGTGGTGCTGGACTGCTGCGGCGTCAAGCGGTCGGTCTGCGCGGCGGGCTTCGCCCTGGCAGAGCAGTACGGCTTCACCTTCGTGGGCGGGCACCCCATGGCGGGGACGCACAATTCCGGCTTCAAATACGCCAAAGAGACCCTGTTCCGCGGCGCGCCCATGGTACTGGTGCCGCCTACCTTCGATAATATCGAGCTGCTGAGCCGCATCAAGGAGATGCTGGCCCCCGTGGGCTTCGGCAAGTTCTCCGTCACGACGGCGGAGCGCCACGACGAGACGATCGCCTTTACCTCCCAGATGGCCCATCTGGTCTCGAGCGCCTATATCAAAAGCCCTGCGGCGGCGCGGCACAAGGGCTTTTCCGCCGGGAGCTACAAGGATATGACCCGGGTGGCCTGGCTGAATCCGGCCATGTGGACCGACTTGTTTTTGGAAAATCGGGACAACCTGCTCACGGAGCTGGACTGTCTGACCGCCTGCCTCGGTGCCTACCGGGACGCGCTGGCACGGGGCGACGGCGAAGTGCTGGAGCAACTGCTGGAGGAAGGAAGACGGCGTAAGGAGGAGGTGGATGGGCGTTGAATACCATCCATGTGTCCGCGTCCAGAGACTACGACGTTTTCGTGGGCAGGGGTCTGCTGGGCGAGGCCGGCGCACGCGTCGCCGCCGTGATTCCGCCGTGCAGGGCCGCCATTCTGACCGACGATACCGTGGACGCGCTCTATGGCGCGGCGCTGACCCGCTCCCTGCAAGGCGCCGGCTATGAAGTCTTGAAATTTGTATTTCCGCACGGCGAGGCCTCCAAATGCCTCTCGGTCTTCGGCGCGGCGCTGAACTTTTTGGCCGAACATCAATTCAGCCGCACCGATCTGGTCGTCGCGCTGGGCGGCGGCGTCGTCGGCGACCTCGCGGGCTTCGTGGCGGCGGTCTATCTGCGCGGCATTCCCTACGTCCAGATTCCCACCACCCTGCTCGCGGCGGTGGACTCCTCCGTCGGCGGCAAGACCGCCGTGGACCTCGCCGCCGGAAAAAATCTGGCTGGGTGCTTCTATCAGCCGTCTCTGGTGCTCTGCGATCCGGACACGCTTGCCTCACTGCCGGAGCGCACATTCCGGGAAGGCTGCGCCGAGGTCATCAAATGCGGGGTGCTGCTCGGCGAGCCGCTGTTCTCCGCGCTGGAGCGCACACCGATTCAGGATCAGTTGGAGGACGTGATTCGCGCCTGCATCTCCTACAAGCGGGATCTTGTGGAGGGCGACGAATTCGACCGTGGCGACCGCCAGCTTCTGAATCTGGGTCACACCATCGGCCATGCCGTGGAGGCCCAGAGCGGCTACCGGCTGTTCCACGGCGAGTGCGTGGCGATCGGCCTCGCCGCCGTCGCCCGGGCCGCCCACAAAATGGGCCTGTGCAGTGACGAGACCTGCGGCCGCATCCGCGCGCTGCTGGAACAAACCGGCCTGCCGACCGAGACGGCGTGCCCGGCGGACGCGCTGTTCGAGATCTGCCGCTCCGATAAGAAAATCGCAGCCGGGCGCATCCGGCTGGTGGTGCCGGAGGCCATCGGCGGCTGCACGCTCCGCCCCATGGCGCTGCCGGAGCTGCGCGACTGGATTGAGAAAGGAATCAGGGCATGAACCAAACGCTCTTTCCCGGAAGGCTTCACGGCACGGCGGCGGCAATCCCCTCCAAGTCCCAGGCCCACCGGCTGCTGCTCTGCGCCGCGTTGGCGGGCGCGCCGTCGGAACTGTCCTGCGGGGGCATGTCGGAGGACATCGCGGCCACCGTGGACTGCCTCCGCGCCATGGGCGCGGAGATCACGCGGCGCGGCGATCGGATCGCCGTCCGGCCGATCCAGCCGGTGCGTGCCGCCTGCGTCCTGCCCTGCCGAGAAAGCGGCTCCACGCTTCGATTTTTGCTGCCGGTGGTCGGGGCGCTGGGCCTGACGGGCCATTTTCAAATGGAGGGGCGGCTGCCCGAGCGTCCCATGGGTCCGCTGACCGACGCCTTGACCGCCCACGGCATGGAAATCCGGCGGGACGGCGACCGTCTGTGCTTTCGCGGCCGGCTTTTGCCGGGCCGTTACGAACTGCCGGGCGATATCTCCTCTCAGTACCTGACGGGGCTGCTCTTCGCCCTCCCGCTCCTGCCCGGCGACAGCACCCTGCGCATTACCACGCCCCTGCAATCCAAAGGCTATCTGCAGATGACCCTGGACACGCTGGCCCAATGCGGAATTCTTCTGGCGGAGACCGGGGAGGGCTTCCGTGTGCCCGGCGGCCAGCGTCCCCGGATCCCCGATGGCTGCCGGGTGGAGGGCGACTGGTCCAACGCCGCCTTTTTCCTCTGCGCCGGGGCGATTTCCGGCCCCGTCGCCGTCACCGGCCTGCGCCCGGACTCCGCACAGGGCGACCGGGCGATTCTGGAGCTTTTGCGGCGCTTCGGGGCGAAGGTGGAAACAGCCCCGAACCGCGTCGCCGTCTCTCCCGGGCCTCTCCACGGCATTTTCATCGACGCCGGGGAAATTCCCGATCTGATTCCTGCCCTCGCCGCCGTAGCCGCCGCCGCCGACGGGGAGACTGTCGTCACAAACGCCGGACGGCTGCGGCTCAAGGAGTCCGACCGGCTCGCCGCCATCGCCGCCCTGCTGCGCAATCTGGGCGGCAGCGTGATCGAGCGGCCAGACGGCCTGGTCATCCGGGGCGGCGCACCCCTGGTAGGCGGCACGGCGGATTCCCGCGGCGACCACCGCATTGCCATGGCGGCGGCGGTGTGCAGTCTGCTCTGCCAAGGCAGCGTCACCGTGACCGGCGCGGAATGCGTCAAAAAATCCGATCCCGATTTTTGGAGCGACTTTCTGTCGCTCAGACAGGAGGCAACCTAAATGGGCAGCATGTATGGCGAAAGCCTGCGTCTCTCCCTCTTCGGCCAGTCCCATTCGGAGGCCGTCGGTATGACCCTGGACGGCCTGCCCGCGGGCTTTCCCCTTGACCTGGCGGCGCTGCAGGCCTTTCTGACGCGCCGCGCCCCGGGCCGGAATCTCTATTCCACGGCCCGCCGGGAGGCCGACGAGCCGGAATTTCTCGGCGGATTGGTGGGAAATGTCACCTGCGGCGCGCCCTTGACGGCGATTCTTCGCAACACGAACCGCCATTCCCCGGACTACGACCAGTTTCGGGATATCCCACGCCCGGCCCACGCCGACTTTGCGGCAAACGTCAAATTCGGCGGCTTTCAGGACGTGGCGGGCGGCGGCCATTTTTCCGCCCGGCTGACCGCGCCCCTCTGCGCGGCGGGCGGCGTCTGCCTGCAAATCCTCCGGAGCCGCGGCATTTTGGTTCTGGCCCATATCGCCTCCATCGGGTCCGTGGAGGACGCGCCCTTCGACCCCATGTCCCCTTCGCTCCCGGCGGGTGCGGACCCGGACTTCCCGGTGCTGGAAGACGCGCGCGGCAAAGCCATGCGGGAGGAAGTCGCCGCTGCGAAGGCGGAGGGAGACTCCGTCGGCGGCGTGGTCGAATGCGCCGTCGTCGGTGCGCCCGCCGGCCTCGGCGACCCGATCTTCGACGGCATGGAAAACCGGCTCGCGTGCATTCTCTTCGGTATTCCGGCCCTCAAGGGCCTCGAATTCGGCAGCGGCTTTGCCGGCTCCGCCCTGCGGGGCAGCGAAAATAACGACCCCTTCCGCATGGAAGGCGAGACCGTTCGGACGGAGACAAACCGCCACGGCGGCATTCTCGGCGGCATCACCTCCGGTATGCCCATTTTGTTCCGCGCGGCCTTCAAGCCCACGCCCTCCATTGCGCGGACGCAGAAGAGTGTCAGCCTTTCCGAAAAAGCCGACCGGCCGCTCGAAATCCAGGGCCGCCATGACCCCTGTATTGTCCCCCGCGCCGTGCCCTGCGTCGAGGCGGCGACCGCGGTCGCCGTGCTGGACGCCCTGCTCTGCCACAAAAAAGACGCCATATTTTGGGAGGAATAACGCATGAATCTGGAAGAACTCAGGAAAAAGATCGACGAGGCCGACAGCGCGCTGATCGGGGCCTTCTGCGACCGGATGTCCGCCGCAGCCGCCATTGCCGCCTATAAGAAGGAGCACGGCCTGCCCGTGTCGGACCCCGCCCGGGAGCGGGAAAAGCTGCGCGCGGTCTGCGAGGAGGCCGGGACGGAGATGCAGGACTACGTCTCCGTCCTCTACGCCCTGCTTTTTGAGCTGAGCCGGGCCTATCAGGGCCGGCTGCTGGGCGAGAGCGCGGAACTTCCCGAAAGAATTGGCCGTGCCATCGCCCAGACGCCCCAGCTCTTCCCTCCCAAAGCGCAGGTAGCCTGCCAGGGCGTGGAGGGGGCCTATTCCCAGACCGCCTGCGAGCGGCTGTTCCGGATGCCGTCCATCTCCTACGTTTCCTCCTTTGAGGCGGTATTCTCCGCCATTGAGAGCGGTCTGTGCCAGTATGGCGTGATTCCGCTGGAAAACAGCACCGCCGGCTCTGTCAACATGGTCTACGACCTCATGCTGCGCCACAACTTCTATATCACCCGCAGCGTCCGCGTTAAAATTTCCCACAATCTGCTGGCCCCCGAGGGCGTAACGCTCGGGGAAGTCCGGGAAATATTCTCCCATGAGCAGGCCATCAGCCAGTGTTCCGACTTTCTCGCCACCCTGCCCGGCGTGACCGTCACCCGCTGCGCCAACACCGCCGCCGCCGCCAAGCTGGTTTCCGAGTCCGGCCGCCGCGACGCGGCCGCGCTCAGCTCCCGGGCCTGCGCGGAACTCTATCACCTCTGCTGCCTGTGCGGCGACGTGCAGAATCAGGGCAACAACTACACCCGCTTCATCTGCATCTCCCGCAATCTGGAGATCTTTCCCGGCGCGGACCGGACCAGCATCATGATGGTTCTGCCGCACCGGACCGGTTCGCTCTATAAGGTGCTGGCGCGCTTCTACGCCCTCGGGATCAACCTCAACAAGCTGGAGAGCCGCCCGATCCCAGACCGGGACTTTGAGTTTATGTTCTACTTTGATCTGGACACCTCGGTCTATTCGCCGGAGTTTCGCCAGCTCATGGGCGAGCTGCAGACGATCAGCGAGGAATTCACCTATCTGGGCAGCTACCAGGAGGTGATCTGATGCCGCGCTGCGGGCTGCTGGGAAAAACGCTCGGGCACAGCTATTCTCCCGCCATCCACCGGCTGCTGGGCAGCTACTCCTACGAGCTCTTTGAAACGAGCGAGGCGTCGCTTGGTTCCTTTCTGAAAACCGGCCCCTTCGACGGCCTCAACGTCACAATCCCTTATAAAAAGGCAGTCCTGCCCTACTGCGCGGCACTGTCCCCTGCGGCCCGGGCCATCGGCAGCGTCAACACCCTCCTCCGCCGCCCCGACGGCAGTCTCTACGGCGACAACACCGACTGGCGCGGCTTCCTCTACATGGTCTCCTGTCTCAGTCTGGACGCCGCGGGAAAAAAAGCGCTCGTGCTGGGCAGCGGCGGAGCCTCTCTTGCCGTGATTTACGCCCTCCGGCAGCTTTCTGCGCGGGAGATTGTGGTCATTTCCCGCACAGGAGCGAACAACTACGGCAATCTGGATCGCCACCGGGACGCGGACCTGATCGTCAACACGACGCCCCTCGGGATGTACCCCCATAACGGCGCGCAGGCGCTGCATCCAGGCGACTTTCCGCGGTTGCGGGGCGTTCTGGACCTGGTCTACAACCCGGCCCGCACCGCCCTGCTGCTGGAGGCGGAGCGCCTCGGAATTCCCTGCCTCGGCGGACTTCCCATGCTGGTTTCCCAGGCCAAGGCCAGCGCGGAGCTGTTCACCGGCGCGGCCATCCCGGACGGGCGCGTGGAGGAAATCCGCTGCAGTCTGTCCCGCTCCATGGAGAACGTCGTCCTGATCGGAATGCCCGGCAGCGGCAAAACCGCCGTCGGCAGGGCCGTTGCCGCCGGGCTTGGCCGTCCCTTCGCGGACGCCGACGAGGCGCTGACGGTCCGGGCCGGAATGCCCATCCCGGACTATTTCGCCAAATTTGGCGAGCCTGCCTTTCGGGATCTGGAGCACGCCGTCCTCGCCGAGCTGGGCAAGGCCTCCGGCACGGTGATCGCCACCGGCGGCGGCTGCGTCCTGCGGGAAGAAAACTACGATTCCCTGCACCAGAACGGCAAAATTTTCTGGCTTCGGCGGGATGTCTCCCTGCTGCCGCGAGACGGCCGCCCCCTGTCGCGGGGCGCGGACCTCGCCGCCATGTATGCGGCAAGAGCGCCGCGTTACGCCCGGTTTGCCGACGAAATCATCGAAAATTGCGCCGCGGTCGAGGATGCCGCGTACGCCGTCAAGGAGCGCTTATGATGAGAATTTTGATTATCAACGGTCCCAATCTGAACCTGCTGGGCCTGCGGGAGCCCGCGATCTACGGAAACCAAAGCTACGGCGACCTCTGCCGCCTGGTCGAAGACGCCTGTCGGGACTGCGGCGCGGACTGCGAAATCTACCAGTCCAACCACGAAGGGGATCTTGTGGACAAAATCCAGGCGGCCTACGGCAGCGCGGACGGCATTGTCATCAACCCCGCCGCCTATACGCACACCAGCGTCGCCATTCTGGACGCACTGAAGGCGGTTTCCATCCCCGCCGTGGAGGTGCACATTTCCGACGTGGACGCCCGTGAGCCGTTCCGCCAGATTTCCTATACCGGCATGGCCTGCCTCCATACCGTCAAGGGCCTTGGCCTGCCCGGCTACGCCGAGGCCATCCGCTATCTCAGCTGCTATCTGAAGGGGGAGAACCGTCCATGATTCCACAGAACATGATCGCCTACGGCCGGAATGAGTGCCTGATTCGCGCCATCGCCGCCGACGCCGCCAGACGGGCCGCCGAGCTTGGCCCCGAGCACGTCTACAACTTTACCATCGGCAACCCCAGCGTCCCGGCGCCCGCCTGCGTCCGCGAGACCATCGAGGACCTGCTGCTGCACACGGACCCGGTGGAGCTTCACGGCTACACCCCCGCCCCCGGCGACTACGGGGTGCGCCGCGCCGTGGCGGAATACCTGAACCAGACCCACGGCATGGTCTACCCGGCCGAAGCCATCTACATGACCTCCGGCGCGGCGGCCTGCCTGGCCATCTGCCTGCGGGCGCTGCTGCTGCCCGGCGAGGAGGTCGTCACGCTGACGCCCTATTTCTCCGAGTACCGCGTCTACACCGAGGCCGCCGGCGGCGTCCTCCGCGAGGTCCCTTCGGACCCGGACACCTTCCAGATCGATCAAGCCGCCCTGCAATCCGCCGTCCATTCGAACACCAAGGTCATCCTGCTGAACTCTCCCAACAACCCCTCCGGCGTGGTGCTGCGGGAGGACTCCCTGCGGACGCTCTGCGACTTTTTGCGGGAAAAGGAGGCGGAATACGGACATTCCATCTATTTGCTCTCCGACGAGCCTTACCGCGACCTCACCTACGACGGCGTGACGGTCCCCTATCTGCCAAAGCTCTACCGGGACACGCTCGTCTGCAACTCCTTCAGCAAGAGCCTGACCCTGCCCGGCGAGCGCATCGGCTTCATCGCCGTCTCCAATGAGATGCCGGATTACGAGGAGGTCAACGCCGCCGTCGGCGGCGCGGGCCGGGCGCTGGGCTATATCTGTGCCTCCAGCCTGTTCCAGCGGGTGGTCGCCCGCTGCCTGGGCAGGACGGCGGACACCTCCGTCTACCAGCAGAATCGCGACCTTCTTTACCATGCCCTGCCGGAGATGGGCTATCGCTGTGTCCGGCCCGACGGCGCGTTCTACCTCTTCGTCCGGACCCCGGAGCCGGACGCCGTCGCCTTTTGCCAACGGGCAAAGGAGTATGAGCTGTTTCTGGTCCCCGGCGACGACTTTGGCTGCCCCGGCTACGTCCGGCTGGCCTACTGCGTCGCCACCGACATGATCGCGCGGTCCCTGCCCGCCTTCCGCGCCCTCGCCGCCTCCTACGGGCTGTGAGAACCAACACGCCGCGCAGGATCCCTGCACGGCGTGTTGTTGTGCCATAGAGGCAAAATGGATTTGATATCAAACGGCAAGTGTGTTATGATATTTTTTATGTGACAAAAAGATGCAAAACAAGAACAGGAAACATACCATGCAAAATGAAATGAATAAAATGGGGACGATGCCGGTCCCCAAGCTTCTGTGGAACATGGGGGCGCCCATCATGTTCTCCATGCTGGGGCAGGCGCTCTACAACGTGGTGGACAGCTTCTTTGTCTCCCATATGCCGGACACGGCCGCCGTCGCCGAGTTGGGCGACAAGGCCATCCGCGCCCTGACGCTGGCCTTCCCGATCCAGATGCTGATTATTGCGCTGGGGGTCGGCACCGGCGTCGGAGTCAACGCGGCGCTCTCTGGCTGCCTTGGCCGCCGGGACCGGGAGGGCGCCTGCCGGACGGCAGGCAACGCACTCTTTGTCAGCGCCTGCTACTATGCCGCGATTCTGCTGTTCGGCCTGCTGGGTGTCCGCGCGTTTATCGGGAGCCAGACTACCGATCCGGACGTGGCCGCCATGGGCATCCGCTATCTGCAAATCGTCACCATCGGCGCGTTCGGCTGCATCGGGTTCATGTGTCTGGAAAAATTTCTGATTGCCACCGGCGACACAGTGACAGCCATGCTCGCCCAGCTCGCGGGTGCTGTCGTCAACACCATTCTGGATCCCATCATGATTTTCGGCCTGTTGGGATGTCCGGCGATGGGCGTCGCCGGCGCCGCCATTGCGACGGTCATCGGCCAATGCGTGGGGCTCACCGTCGCTCTGGCTGTCTACCTCCGACGTGCTCGGGAGGTGCCAATTTTACTTCGCTGCCTGCGGCCAGACCGGACCGCGCTCCGCCGCATTTACGCCGTTGGTGCGCCCGCCATTCTGATGCAGCTTTTGTCTCCGGTCATGACCTACGGCATGAACCTGATTCTCGGCTCCGTCTCCGCCGCGGCGGTCACCGCTTACGGCCTCTACTACAAGCTCCAGAATTTCATCTTCATGCCCGCCTACGGTCTGAATAACGCCGTGATTCCCATTGTCTCATACAACCGCGGCGCGGGGCAGAAGGCACGAATCACCAGCGCCATCCGCTGCGGCCTGTTTGCCGTTTCGCTCATCATGGTGTTGGGCATTCTGCTGCTGCAACTCTTTGCCCACCAGATCGTGGGAATCTTCGCCGTCGCGCCCGAATCCGCCTCCCTCTGCGTGACGGCGCTGCGCATCGTCACCTGCGGATTCCTCTTTGCCGGCGTCAACATCATTCTTCAGGGCGTCTGTCAGGCGCTGGGAAGCGGGCTCTCCTCCCTTGCCGTCTCGCTGCTGCGGCTGCTTGTCGTCGTGCTGCCGCTGGCCTGGGCGCTGTCCCGGCTGCCCACCGCCACGACGGCGGTCTGGTTTGCGCTGCCTGCCGCTGAGGCCTCCGCCTGCGTTTGCGCAATCCTGCTGACGCGCCGCGTCACGCGCCTGGCGTCTTAGCATACGGGCCTGTTGCAAAATGCAAGTTTTGCAACAGGCCCGTTTTATGCCCGCTCGTGCGGTCTTCGTTTTTGGTCAGGCCAGACAAATTGTTGCTGCTAATTTTGTGGAAAATCGCCAGCGTTTTGGGGTTCCAGCAGAATCTGGCGCTTCCACCGCTCCGAATCGGAACAGGTCATCGGCTCCCCCTCCGAATCCCGGCATTTCCTCTATGGAAGAAGGATCGCAGCGGCGGAAACCGACACGATTTCGACAAAAATCCGCGATGGGGGCTTGACAGGAATGTTAGAGAGTGCTAACATCTAGCTGATAGAAGAGGCAACGTCAAAGAACCAATCGAGAGAGGAATGCTGCAATGACATTGGACCGGCTAAAAATCGGAGAGACTGCGGTCATCACCGCCGTGGGCGGCGAAGGCGCGCTGCGGTGCAGGCTGCTGGACATGGGACTGATCCCACGCACGGCGGTGACGCTCCAAAAGATCGCACCCATGGGAGATCCCATTGAAATTCGCGTGCGCGGCTACGAGCTGACGCTGCGGATTGACGACGCCAACAAGATTGAGGTGCGGGAGGAGGGCTCTGCGCAATGATTTTTGCACTGGCCGGAAACCAGAACTGCGGCAAGACTACGCTGTTCAACGCCCTGACCGGCTCCAACCAGCACGTCGGCAACTTTCCCGGCGTCACGGTGGAGCAGAAGATGGGAGACATCCGGGGGCAGAAGGACTGCTCCGTCGTGGACCTGCCGGGAATCTACTCGCTGCGCCCCTACACGCAGGAGGAGATCGTCACCCGCGACTTCATTCTGAACCAGAAACCGGATGGCATCATTAACATCGTGGACGCCACGAACATCGAACGGAATCTCTACCTGACACTGCAGCTCATGGAGCTGCGGGTCCCCATGGTGCTGGCGCTCAATATGATGGATGAGGTTCGCGCCAACGGCGGCTCGGTAAACGTGCAGAAGATGCAGGAGACGCTTGGCATTCCGGTGGTACCCATCAGCGCCGTCAAGAGCGAGGGCGTCTCTGAGCTGATCGATCAGGCGATCCGTACCGCCAGGAGTCGGACGCTGCCGAAGCTGATCGATTTCTGCCCGGCGGACTCCCCGGTCCACCGCTGCATTCACGCCGTGGTCCACCTGATTCAGGACCACGCCGACCGGCTGCGCGTTCCCTCCCGGTTCTGCGCCACCAAACTGATTGAAGGCGACGAGGCCCTGGCGCAGCAGCTCGAGCTGGACCAAAATGAAAAAGAGCTGCTGGAACACTGCATTGTGGAAATGGAACGCGAATGCGGCCTCGACCGCAACGCCGCACTGGCGGATATGCGCTATACCTTCCTGGAGGACGTCGTCAGCGGCACGGTGGTCAAGTCCCATGAGAGCAAGGAGCACCGCCGCAGCATGGAGCTGGACCGCGTGCTCACGGGCAAGTGGACCGCGATCCCGGTGTTTCTGCTGGTCATGGGTTTGGTCTTTTACCTGACCTTTGGCGTCTTTGGCTCCTTCCTCTCCGACCTGCTGAGCCTCGGCATCGACAAGGTGACCGCGCTGGCGGACGCGGGTCTGCAAGCCTACGGAATCAACCCCGTGGTGCGCTCGCTCCTGATTGACGGCGTGTTCGCCGGCGTCGGCAGCGTGCTCTCCTTCCTTCCCATCATCGTGGTGCTGTTCTTCTTCCTCTCCATTCTGGAGGACACGGGCTATATGGCCCGGGTGGCTTTCGTCATGGATCGCGCCCTGCGGAAGATCGGCCTGTCCGGCCGCAGCTTCGTGCCTATGCTGATCGGCTTCGGCTGCTCTGTCCCGGCCATTCTGGCCACACGGACCGTATCCTCGGACCGGGACCGAAAGATGACCATTCTTTTGACCCCTTACATGAGCTGCTCCGCGAAAATCCCGATTTACGCGGTTTTCACGGCGGCGTTTTTTCCGAAGCACGGTGCGCTCGTGATGATCGCACTCTACATCACCGGCATGGTCCTCGGCATCCTGGTGGCGCTTGTGCTCAAGAGCACCAAATTCCGCGGTCAGCCTGTCCCCTTCGTGATGGAGCTGCCCAGCTACCGGCTGCCCTCGCTCAAGAGCGTGGCGCTGCTTCTCTGGGAGAAGGCGCGGGACTTCCTGCAGCGGGCGTTCACGGTGATTTTCCTCGCCACCATCCTCATCTGGTTTTTACAGACCTTCGATACCCGGCTCAACGTGGTTGCAGACAGCGCGGACAGCCTGCTGGCCCTGATCGGCCGCTTTGTCGCGCCGATCTTCGCGCCGCTGGGCTTCGGCGACTGGCGCACCGCCACCGCGCTGATCTCCGGCTTCACCGCCAAGGAAGCCGTGGTCTCCACGCTGTCCGTCCTGCTGGGTACCAATTCAGGCAGCCTCAGCGCGGCCCTGAGCGCGCTGTTCACGCCGCTTTCGGCGGTCAGTTTTCTGGTGTTTACGCTGCTCTATACGCCTTGTGTGGCGGCGGTCGCCACCATTCGGCGAGAGCTTCGTTCCCGCTGGGCCACAGCAGGCGTGGTGCTGATGCAGTGCACGGTCGCCTGGCTGGCGGCTCTGCTGGTATTTCGGATTGGAGGGTTGCTGTTTTGAACTTCGGCGATATCCTGGTACTCGCCGTCGTGCTGTTCGCGGCGGCGCTGGCCCTGCGAAGCGTCCGGCGGCAGAAAAAAAGAGGCGGCTGCTGCGGCGACTGCGCCCGCTGCGGCCGGAACTGCCAATAGTTCTTATGGGTCCGCTGCGAATTTTGCAGCGGACCCACTTTTTCATTCAGTCAGCGCGCGGACGGCCTCGATGGCTGCGTCCGCATCCGCTTCCGTGTTGTAGTAACCGAAGGAAAAGCGGACCGCGCCCTGCCGCTCCGTTCCCAACGCCCGGTGCATCCGCGGAGCGCAGTGGCCGCCGGACCGAACCGCGATGCCGTATTCCTCATGCAGCGCATCCGCCACCGCGCCGGAATCCTGCTCCCCGAGGTTCAGGGAAACAATGGGGGCCCGGTCGCCGGAAAAATCCCCGTAGACCGTCACCCCGGGCAAATTCCGGACGCCCGCGTAAAACCGCAGCGCCAGCTCCAGCTCCCGCCGGTGGATGGTCGCTACCCCAGTTTCGTTTATAAAGTCCACGGCGGCAGACAGGCCCGCAATGCCGTGGCCGTTGAGCGTTCCGGCCTCCAGCCGGGTCGGATATGCCTCCGGCTGGCGCTCCAGATAGGTCTGCACGCCGGTACCGCCCATCTTGAGCGGCCGGATCTCCACGCCTTGCCCCACCAGCAAGCCGCCGGTACCCTGTGGGCCAAACATTCCCTTGTGGCCCGTGAAGCACAGCGCCGCAATGCCGTGCGCCTCCATTTGTATGGGGAAAGCGCCCGCGGTCTGGGCCGCGTCCACGATCAGCAGAAGGCCGTGCCGCCGGGCAATTTCGCCGACCCGGTCGAGATCCGCCAGATTGCCCGTCAGGTTGGAGGCGTGGGTGCAGACCATGGCCCGGGTGTTTCCCTGGACGGCGGCCTCCATTTCTCCGTAATCGAGCCGTCCGCGCGCGTCGGTGCCGAGAAAAGTCACCTCCACTCCCGCTTCCCGCAGATGGTACAGGGGACGCAGCGCGGAGTTGTGCTCCCAGTCCGTCGCGACCACATGGTCGCCGGGCGAGAGCAAACCGAACAGGGCTGTATTCAGCGCCTCCGTGGCGTTCAGGGAAAAGCAAACCCGCTCCGGGCTGCCGCAGCCAAAAAAGGCCGCCAGCTTCTCCCGCGCGGAAAAGATCGTCCGGTCCGCCGCGAGCGCGCCGCCGTGCACGCCGCGGCCACCGTTGCCCAGGCTGCCCATGGCCTCCGCCACCGCCCCGGTCACCCGCGGCGGCTTTTGCAGCGTCGTCGCCGCATTGTCCAGATAGATCACAGGCGCTCGCCTCCCTTATCTTTTTTTCAGCATAATGCGCCGGACCGGCGCTGTCAAGCCCGTCACTCCTTGCAATCGGAATGCCCGGATGTTATAATATAGGATAACGAAGGAGGTCCGGCGTCCATGAAAACCGAAATCTACCTGCTCCGCCACGGTGAAAGCCTCGGCAACGTCCGCCAATGCTTTTTGGGGCATACGGACTGGGACCTGACTGAGCTGGGACGGCGTCAGGCCGCCTGCACCGCCAGACTGTTTGATGAAATCCACCTCGACTGCATCTACACCAGCGATCTGCAGCGCGCCGTTCACACCGCGGCGCCAATCGCGGAGAATAAACGCCTGCCGATCCACACCGACCCCGGGCTCCGGGAGATCAACGCAGGGTTCTGGGAAGGCCTCTCCTTTCCGGAAATCGCCGCCCGGTATCCGGCGGAATATTCGCTGTGGCACCACGATCTGGGCCGTGCCGCAGCGCCCGGCGGGGAAAGCGTCGCGCAGATGTACGAACGAATCTACGTCACGCTCAACCGGATCGTTCGGGCAAACAAAGGCCGAAGTATTCTGGTGGCCTGCCACGCCACGCCGATCCGGGCGCTGATGACCCGCTTCTCCGGTCTTCCCATCGAGGGCGCCGCAAAAATCCCCTGGGTCTCCAATGCATCTGTCACGATGCTCTGCTGCGAGGACGGCGCCTACCGCATCGAATACGCCGACCGGCACGATCAGATCGGTGATCTGGCCACCACGCTGCCCGCCGGAATTTGAACGGGAAACGCGGCGCACTTTGGATCAGAATGCGCCGCTGGACCTGCCGGAACGCTGCCCGGTGATTCCCGCCATCAAAAAAGAGGATGGTCTGCTGCGCCGCGCGAAGAGCGCCCGCCCCAGTTCTTTTGCGCTCAGAGATATCCAAGATGCTCCAGCAGAATTTTGAGTCCCAGCAAAATCAGGATCGCCCCGCCGGCCAGCTCTGCTTTTTTCTGATATTTTTCGCCGAATATGCTGCCCAACTTGACGCCCGCCATGGAGATCAGAAACGTAGTCCCGCCGATCAGCAGAACAGAGCGCAGCAGTTTGACCTTCAAAAACGCAAACGTAATGCCGATGGCCAGCGCGTCGATGCTGGTGGCGATCGCCAGCATCAGCATGACGCGGAAGCTCAACGAGGCGTCCGCAGGCTCCTCGCTGTCTTTGGAAAGGGCCTCCCGTACCATATTCCCGCCAATGAGTCCCAGCAGCGCAAACGCCACCCAATGGTCAATGGCGGTGATATACTGTGCAAAGGCAGAACCCAGAAAGTACCCAAGCGCCGGCATCAGCGCCTGAAATATACCAAACCACGCGCCGACCAACGCCGCTTTTTTTAAGGTCACCCGCTCCATGGCCAGGCCCTTGCAGACGGACACCGCAAACGCATCCATGGACAGCCCCACCGCCAGCAGCAACAGCTCCGCAATTCCCATTCCGTTCCCGTCCCTTTCCATAATGTGCTGATTCTATCACGTCCCCATGAAAATGTCAAAAAAACAGGCGGAGCCGGGCTTCGCCCGCCCGATCGACAGCGTTTTTTGCAGCTTTCTTTTTTCGTTCTTTTCTGTAACATTTCTGATGCTTTTCCGTCTTATAATAGAACATGCAATTTTTTGTAGAATTTGCGAAAACTCTGTGGTAAGCTGGAATCAGAAATTTTTCTCACGCTCGGGAAAGGAGATTTTATATATGTCCCAAGCATATGTGCCCCACTCCTCACGACAGCCGTCACGGCGCCGTAAAAAATCGTTTTTTCGGCGATATTGGCCGCTGATCAAGCTTGTTCTGCTGCTGGTTAGTTGCATTGTTTTAATCGTCTTTACCATCAAGGCATTCTCCGGCAGTATGAAAACCGCGCAGGCCCAGGGCGAGACTTCGCAGGAGAGCTTGTCTACTGAGACGGCGGAACCCAGCGAAACGCAGGCAGCCACGGACACCGCCGTTGCCGCGCCGCCTGACGATCAGACGCAGGCGCTCATCGCCCAGGCGGATCAGAAGGCCGCCGGCTATGACTACCAGGGCGCCATTGCGCTGCTGCAGAGCTGTGAGGGCTACGACTCTTCGCAGGCCTTAACCGACAAGATCGCGGAATATCAGACGGCCGACAGCCAGCTCACCTCCTATCCGGAGATGAGCAACATCACGCACGTCTTCTTCCACTCCCTGATTGTGGATACCGCCCGCGCCTTCGACGGCGATTCCCGCGAAAAGGGCTACAATCAATATATGACCACCGTCTCTGAGTTTAACAAAATCCTGCAGAGCATGTACGACCGCGGCTATGTGCTGGTCTCCCCCTACGACGTGGCCTATGAGGTGACAGACGAGCAGGGTACCCATTTTACCTACGGCAACATTCGCCTTCCCGCAGGCAAGAAGCCCTTTGTCATGAGTCAGGATGACGTCAATTATTACGGCTACATGATCTCCGGCGAGGACGGCTCGCAGGATACGCCGATCTTTGCCAAGTCGAGCGGTGACGGCTTCGCTGATAAGATTGTGATCGGCGACGACGGCTACCCCACCTGTGAGTATATGGACGCTAACGGCAACGTCACAACCGGCGACTATGATCTCGTGCCGCTGCTGGAGGCCTTCATCCGAGAGCACCCGGACTTCTCTTACCACGGGGCGCGCGCTATTTTGGCGTTTACCGGCTACGAGGGCGTCATGGGCTACCGGACCAAACCGGCCTATGAGGCTGCCCTCGGCACGGAGGCCTATCAGCAGGAGGTCCAGAACGCGAAGGACGTCGCCCAATGCCTGCGGGACCACGGCTGGGTGCTGGCCAGTCATTCTTATGGCCACATCCCCTATGGTGAGGTCTCAGCGGAGCGCGTCGAGGCGGACTCCGATAAGTGGGAGAGCACCGTGGAACCCATCATCGGTCCCGTGGATATTTTGGTCTACCCCCATGGCTCCGACATCGCCGGCGTGGAAAAGTATACGAGCGACAACGCCAAATTTGTCGCGCTCTACAACGACGGCTTCCGGTATTTCTATAATGTGGACAGCACTTTCTGCTGGAACCAGATGGGCACAGATTACTTCCGCGGCAACCGCCGCAATCTGGACGGCTACCGCATGTCCCACAACCCGGATCTGCTGACCGACCTCTTCGACGTAAACGCAATCTTTGATCCTGCCCGGCCGCTGCCGGTCCCCGATATCTGAATCATAAAGACGGACAAAAATCAGGATGAATTCCGCCGGTTTTGTTGTAATTGTTCTATTGTCTTTCGTTTTTGTTTGTGTTATTATGTAGCATGCTACCTATATTCGTAGCATGCTACATAATTTTTCTGAAAAGGACGTGCGGTAATGGATCGAAAGCAGCTGATTGGGCCTAAAGTAAAAACTCTTTCCAACGCCATGGATCAGGAGATGAACCGCAGCACGGCGGAGCTGGATCTGACCGGGTCACAGGCTTTCGTACTGGGGTATCTGGTACACCATACGGCAGCGCCCGTTTATCCGAGGGACATTGAACGGGAATTTGTTTTTTCTCATCCGACCGTCTCCGGAATTTTGCAGCGGCTGGAAAGCAAGGGTTTTGTGGTATTTCAGGCCGGAAAGGCCGACAGGCGCTGCAAGCAGATTATTACGACGGAGCTGGCGCGCCAGCGGCATGAGGCCATGGTGCGCCGGATGTATGAGGTAGATGCCAAGTGCACCGCCGGTATGGCCGAGGCGGAAGTGGCAGAGCTGCACCGTCTGCTTGGCGTTGCCATGGTGAACATGGGCGCTGCGCTCAGCTGCCACAAAAAACCGGGCAGGGAGGAACAGGTATGATCAGACGATTGGCAAAAAGTATTCGGCAATACAGGGCCGCTTCCATTTGGGCCCCGATTTTTATTTTGGGCGAATGTGTCATGGAGGTTCTGATTCCCACGCTGATGGCAAACCTCATCGACTACGGCGTGGAGATGGGCAGTCTGCGGTATGTGCTCCTCGTGGCCGGGAAGTTGCTGCTCTGCGCGCTGATCTCACTGACGTGCGGCTTTCTCTCCGCCGACTTTGCCGCCAAAGCCAGCACCGGCTTCGGCGCCAATCTGCGACACGACATCTTTTACCGCGTACAGGACTTTTCCTTCTCCAACATCGATCAGTTTTCTTCGTCCTCTCTGGTGACCCGGCTGACCACCGACGTCACCAATGTGCAAAACGCCTATATGATGATCATTCGGGCCGCGTTCCGCGCCCCAGCGCTCATCATCTTTTCCATCATCATGGCCGCCCGGATCAATGCCTCCATGAGCATCATCTTCCTCGTGGCGGTTCCGGTGCTGGCCATCGGCATTTATTTTCTCATGAGCCGCACCCACCCCATCATGGAATGGGTCTTCCGGACCTACGACAAGCTCAACAATGTCGTAGCGGAAAACCTCCACGGCATCCGGGTAGTCAAGAGCTTTGTACGGGAAGACTTTGAAAAAAAGAAGTTCGGAGATATCTCCGACGAGATCTACCGTGGCTTTGTGAAGGGCGAGAAACGCATCATTCTGAATATGCCGCTGATGATGGTCGTCGTCTACATCTGCATGCTGTTGGTTTCCTGGCTCGGGGCCAAGGCCATTCTGCTCTCCGGCAACAACCCGGCGCTGGGCATGACCACCGGACAGCTCACCGGTATGTTCACCTACACCCTGCAAATTATGATGTCCCTGATGATGCTCTCCATGGTTTTTATGATGATTATCATCAGCCGCGCCTCCGCGGAGCGAATCGACGAGGTGCTGCGGACAGAACCGAGCCTCCACAGCCCGGAAAACGCGCTGACCAGCGTATCGGACGGCTCCATCCAATTCGAAAACGTCTCCTTCCGCTACTCCAAAAAGGCAGAGCGCAGCGCGCTGGAGGACGTCACGCTGCACATCCGATCCGGCGAGACCATCGGGATTCTGGGCGGCACCGGCTCCTCCAAATCGACCCTGGTGCAGCTGATTCCCCGCCTCTACGACGTCACGGAGGGCCGAATTCTGGTGGGCGGCCGCGACGTGCGGGAATACGATCTCGGGACCCTGCGGAACGCTGTCGCTATGGTGCTGCAAAAAAACGTCCTATTTTCCGGCACAATCAAGGACAATCTCCGTTGGGGCAACGAACACGCCACCGAGGAGGAAATGCGGCACGCCTGCCGTCTGGCCCAGGCCGACAGCTTCATCGACGCATTCCCGAACGGCTACGATACCCACATCGAACAGGGCGGTTCCAACGTCTCCGGCGGGCAGAAGCAGCGGCTCTGCATTGCGCGTGCTCTGCTGAAAAAGCCGAAAATTCTGATTCTGGACGACTCCACTTCCGCCGTGGATACCCACACCGACGCTCTGATCCGGAATGCCTTCCGCGAAGAGCTGCCGGACACCACCAAGCTGATTATCGCCCAGCGTGTCTCCTCCGTGGAGGACGCCGACCGGGTCATCGTGCTGGACAGCGGCAGGATCTGCGGCTTCGATACACCGGAAAATCTGATGCACAGCAACGAAATCTATCGGGAGGTTGCGGCCTCCCAGAAGAAAGGAGAGAACTGATATGCCGGGACCTGGAATTCGGATCAAGGGAGTCCCCCACAAGCCCAAAAATATCAAAGGCACCGTTGCCCGCCTGCTCTCCTATATGAAGCCGTACCGGGCGCGCCTGGTCGTCGTCGCCGTCTGCATTATCTTCGGCGCGCTGATCAATGCCATGGCGGCGATCTTCATGGGGAAGCTGATCGATAATTATATCACCCCCATGCTCCTGCAGAGTGTCCCCAGCTTCGGGCCTCTGCTCCACATGCTGCTGCTCATGGCCGGTCTGTTCGGCGTCGGCATTCTCTGCAGCTATCTCTACAACCGCCTGATGGTGACCATCGCACACAGCGTGCTCAAGGCCATCCGCGATGAGATGTTTGCCCACATGCAGACGCTGCCTCTCTGGTACTTCGATACCCACACCCACGGCGATGTCATGAGCTATTACACCAACGACACCGACACCCTGCGCCAGCTCATCACGCAGAGCCTGCCCCAGATGTTTTCCTCGCTGGTCTCCGTTCTGGCCGTATTTGTCTCCATGATCGTGGTCAGCCCTCTGCTGACCCTGCTCGTCGTCGTGAGCCTTCTGCTCATGATGCTGTTTGTGAAGAATGTGGCAGGCAAATCCTCCAAGCATTTTTTCAACCAGCAGGTCATTCTGGGCAAGGTCAACGGCTACATGGAGGAAACCATCAACGGCCAGAAGGTCGTCAAGGTTTTTACCCATGAGGAAAAATCCGAGGAGGCGTTCGACGCGCTCAATGAGGAGCTGCGCCAGAACTCCTACCACGCCAATAAGTACGCCAACATTATGATGCCGGTGCTCCACAATCTGGGCTACCTGCAGTATATCGTGCTTGCGGTGGCGGGCAGCGCCATGGCCATCACCGGCTTCAGCAGCATGACCTTAGGCGGCATTGTCACCTTCCTGCAGCTCTCCAAAAACTTCACAAACCCAATTTCTATGATTTCCCAGCAGTTCAACAGCGTCATCATGGCCCTCGCCGGCGCGGAACGGATCTTCCAGCATCTGGACGAACCCTCGGAGGAGGACCACGGCTACGTCACACTGGTCAATGTCCGGTACGACGAAGCGGGCAACCTGACGGAGACCGCCGGGCAGACCGGCCTCTGGGCCTGGCGGCACCCGCACACCGACGGCAGCGGCGTGACCTACACGGAGCTCACGGGCGACGTGCGGATGGAGGACGTGGACTTCGGCTACAGCCCGGAGAAGCTGGTGCTGCACGACATCACGCTCTACGCAAAGCCGGGCCAGAAGGTAGCCTTTGTCGGCGCCACCGGCGCGGGCAAGACCACCATCACCAACCTCATCAACCGGTTCTACGACATTGAGGACGGCAAAATCCGCTACGACGGCATCAATGTGAGTAAAATCAAAAAACCGGACCTGCGCCGCAGTCTGGGCATGGTGCTCCAGGACACCACTCTCTTCACCGGTACGGTCATGGACAACATCCGCTACGGTCGGCTGGACGCCAGCGACGAGGACTGCGTCGCCGCAGCAAAACTCGCCAACGCCAACAGCTTCATCACGCGGCTGCCGGACGGCTATCAGACGATGCTGACCGGCAACGGCGGCAACCTGAGCCAGGGCCAGCGGCAGCTGCTCTCCATCGCCCGGGCCGCCGTGGCCAATCCGCCGGTCATGATCCTGGATGAGGCCACCTCCTCCATCGACACCCGGACGGAGCTGCTGGTGCAGCGGGGTATGGATTCTCTGATGGAGGGCCGGACGGTATTTGTCATCGCCCACCGCCTGTCCACGGTCCAGAACTCCGACGTCATCATGGTGCTGGATGCCGGCAGAATCATCGAGCGCGGCACGCACGAGGATCTGATCGCCCAAAAGGGCACCTACTATCAGCTCTACACCGGCGCATTTGAATTGGAATAAGCAAAAAATAACGCCGCAGTTCCCTTCTTCGGAACTGCGGCGCATGTTATGCTTCCTACGACTCCCATCGAAAATCAGCGACGGCAATGGAGCGATAGCTCGGCGATTTTCTGACAAAGCGCCGGATAAGACAGGCCGGCAACAGCCGCGGATTTTGGCAGCAGGCTGGCGGGCGTCATGCCGGGCAGGGTGTTGGTCTCCAGGCACCATGGCACGCCCGCTTCGTCCAAAATGAAGTCGGCTCGGGAGTAGACCGCAAGCCCCAACGCCCGATGCAGCGCCAGCGCCATTTCACCCATCTCGCGGAACTGCGCTTCGGTGATTGGCGCCGGGCAAACTTCCCGCGCACCGCCCTGGTCTCCGCTCTGATATTTTGCAACGTAATCAAAGTACGCGCCCTCCGGCGGGACAATCTCGATGGCAGGCAGATAGCGGTCGCCCAGCACCGGCACGGTGATCTCCCGGCCCGTGATTTTCTGCTCCACGATCACGCGGGGATCCATGACGGCCACCTGTCGCAGCGCATCCTCCAGCGCCTCGCGGGTCTCCGGCATGAGAACACCGAGCGAAGAGCCGCCGTTCGGCGTCTTGACTACGCAGGGCAGCGGCAGCTCCTGGGCGAGGCGAGGAATGTCCTCCTCGCAAAGCGTCAGCTCCTGCCAGTCCGGCGTGCGGATTCCATGGTACTTCATCAGCTGTTTGGAGACGGTTTTATCCATGGCCATGGCGCTGCCCAGATAGCCGGAACCGGTGTAGGGAACGCCCAGCAGATCCAGCGCAGCCTGAATTTTTCCGTCCTCGCCGTCGGCGCCATGGAGGCCCAGAAAGACCAGATCCGCGCACTTGCAGAGCTTCAGCACACCCTCACCGATGCGGCTGCGGCCGCCGCGGCTCTCGCGCAGCTCGCGGAGCGACGGTGCGTCGCGGCCAACTTTTACCTCAGAACAAAAACCGTCCGCGCGCGAGAATGCCTCGTCCCAGCGGCCCTCCCAGCCCGGCAAACCCAGGAACAGATCCACCAAAATGGCCGCGTGGCCGAGTCCGCGCAGCGCCTTGCACATTTCCGTGCCGGAAACCAGCGATACCTGCCGCTCCGTGCTGATGCCGCCGGCTAACACAACTATTTTCATAACACGCCTCCGATCCTGTTTTCTACCCCATTATACGCCGCAGGATTTGCAAGTACATAGTTCAGGATGCGCAAGTTTTGGCAAAAACTGCGCTACACTTGAGAAAGCACCTGCCCGATGGGGTCCCGTAGGATCAGATCGGCGCGGCTGTCGTAGGGCGTCTCGTCCCGGTTGATCAGCACCAACCGGCGTCCGCGATAGTATTGCAGCAGGCCGGCTGCCGGGTAGACCGTCAGGCTGGTGCCGCCGACGATCAGCAGATCGGCCGCCGCGATGGCGTCCACGGCCCCCGTCAGGGTCCGCTCGTCGAGGGCTTCCTCGTAGAGCACGACGTCCGGCTTCACCAGCCCCCCGCAGGCACAGTGGGGCACGCCGTCGGCGTCCTTGATCTCCTGCGCGTCAAAAAATTTGCCGCATTCTGTGCAGTAGTTCCGCAGGACGGATCCGTGGAGTTCGAACACCCGCTTGCTGCCGGCCTTCTGGTGCAGGCCGTCGATGTTCTGCGTAACCACGGCAGTGAGCTTTCCCTCCCGCTCCCACTCGGCCAGCTTGTTGTGCGCCGCGTTCGGCGCAATGTTGAGACACAGCATTTTTTCCTTGTAGAAGCGATAAAAATAGTCGGTGTGGCGATAAAAGAAGCTGTGGCTCAGGATGGTCTCCGGCGGGTAGTCAAACTTCTGATGATACAGGCCATCCACGCTGCGGAAATCCGGGATGCCGCTCTCCGTGGAGACGCCCGCGCCGCCGAAAAAGACAATCCGTTTACTTTCCTTTACCCAGGTTCTCAGGGTATCGACGTTTGAACTCATCGTCCTCTTCCTCCAGTTCCGCAATGAATTTTTTTTCCGCTCTGGTCTTGCTCGGCAGCACCAACTGCGCGAACAGGTCGGGGCGGCGGCGCATGGTGCGCAGGATGGACTGCTTTTTCCGCCACCGCGCCACCTTGCCGTGATCGCCGGAGCGCAAAATGGGCGGCACCGCACAGTCGTGCCAGATTTCCGGGCGGGAATACTGCGGGTATTCCAAAAGGCCGTTCCAGTGGCTCTCTTCCTCGAAGCACTCCGGATCAGAGAGAACGCCGGGGACCATCCGGCAGATACAATCCGCAATGGCCATGGCCGGAATTTCGCCGCCGGTCAGAACAAAGTCGCCGAGGGAAATCTCCTCGTCCACGCACTCGTCCAGAAACCGCTGATCCACGCCCTCGTAGTGGCCGCAGACCAGAATCAGGCTCTCATAGTCCCGCAGGAGCTGCCGGGCCTTGCCCTGCGTAAAGGTCTCGCCGCAGGGAGAGAGATAGATGGTATGCGCTGCCTCGCCGGCCTCCCTGCGAATCGCTTCCCAGCAGCGGTAGAGCGGATCGGCCTGCAGCACCGCCCCGTGGCCGCCGCCATAGGGGTAATCGTCCACCTGATTCTGCCTGTTTGTCGTGTAGTCCCGGATCTGCCAGGCCGTGATGCGGATGATTTCGCGCTCCTGCGCACGCCCGAGAATGCTCTCGTTCATCATGTCGCCTACGGTGTCCGGAAACAGCGTCATAATGTCAATTCTCATCGGTCCGCATCCCCTCGATCAGCCGGACATGGACGATGCCGTCCGCCGGACAAACCTCCGTGATGAATTCCTTCACCGCCGGAATCAGATACTCATGTTCTCCCCGCACCACCCAAACGTCGTTGCCGGGGTATTGCAGCACGTCGGCAATTTTTCCGATTTCATGGCCGCCCTCCAGCACGGTGAGGCCCAGCAGGTCGGCAATGAAATAGCCGGCCTCGGGCTGGACGCCGGTCCGGTCGAACGCCACAATCTTCCCCCTCAGCGCCATGGCCTGTTCCACGGTATCGACGCCCCGGAGCTTCAGAAGAACGCAGGTCTGCTGCACGCGGCTGCGCTCTACTTCATAGTCCCGCCCGCCGACGCGGAGTGTTTTAAATTGCAGCAAAAAGTCGGGGCCGTCGGCCCAGGGCAGGACCTTGACCTCGCCGCGCATGGCGTGAGTGGAGACCACCTCGCCGGTTTCCAGATATTGCTGATCCATGGAGCGTTCCTTTCCCTGCCATATGAATAATGCGTGGCAAAAAAGTGCCACGCAAAACCCATGTCCTAGTCGACGATTTCCACAGAGACCTTCACGCCGTCGCGCTGGGCAACCGACTTGACGATCGTGCGAATTTCCTTTGCAATCCGGCCTTGACGTCCGATCACCTTGCCCATGTCCTCAGGAGCGACGCGCAGTTCCAACACCGTTACGTCGCCGGGAATCTCGGTTACGGTCACAGCGTCCGGATGGTCGACGAGATTTTTTGCCATATAAAGCAAAAGTTCTTTCATTCGCCTTATCTCCTTCGCTCGATTACAGAGCGCCGGCCTTCTTCAAAAGGCCTCTGACGGTATCAGTGGGCTGAGCGCCATTCTTGATCCACGCCTGCGCCTTCTCGGCATCCACCGTGATGGTGGCGGGGTCGGTCAGGGGATTGTAGCTGCCAATTTCTTCGATGCAGCGGCCGTCACGCGGGCTGCGGGAATCCGCGACCACGATCCGGTAATAGGGAGCCTTCTTCGCGCCCATTCTGCGCAATCTGATCTTTACCATAAGGAATCACCTCCAAATATTTTTTCTCTATTCGTAAAGCAAACTGCTTGATACGACCATTTTTGGCTTTCCCGTTTTGGGAAAGAAGGAATTTTCGGAGCAAATGCCTGATGCGGTGCGCCCCAACGGGTGGAAACGTTACGTTTTCCTCGTTCACCGTGCCGGCGCGCTACAGGCCCGGAAAACCGCCGCGGCCGCCGAACCCGCCCATACCTGGCAAGCCGCCGCCCATCCCCATGCGCTTTATCTTTTTCTTCGCGCCCGGACCGGAGAACTGCCGCATCATGTTCCGCATCATATCAAAGGACTTGAGCAGCTTGTTGATCTCCTCTACCTTGACGCCGGAACCGGCCGCAATGCGGCGCTTCCGCGAATGGTTCAGACAATTGGGATTATCCCGCTCGTGAGGCGTCATGGAGAGAATCATGGCTTCCGTGCGGGTCAGGGCATTTTCGTCGACCTGCATGTTTTTCATGGCGCCGGTGTTCATACCGGGCATCATACCCAAAATATCCTCCATCGAGCCCATACCCTTGAGCTGCGTAAGCTGGTCGTAGTAGTCCGATAACGTGAATTTATTGGTCTTGAGCTTTTCCTCCAGCTCGCGGGCCTTTTTTTCGTCAAAGGCCTGTTCGGCCTTTTCAATCAGCGTCAGCACGTCACCCATGCCCAGAATCCGGGAGGCCATACGGTCGGGATAGAAGGGCTCGATCTGGTCCAGCTTCTCGCCGATGCCCGCGAACTTAATGGGCTTGCCGGTGACAGCCTTGACCGAAAGCGCCGCGCCGCCGCGGGCATCGCCGTCCAGCTTGGTCAGCATGACGGAGTCGATCTCCAGCATTTCATTGAATGCCTGTGCCGCATTGACGGCATCCTGACCGGTCATGGCGTCCACCACCAGCAGGATTTCTGTCGGCTCCACAGTAGCCTTGATGGACTTTAATTCCTCCATCAGCGCCTCGTCGATGTGGAGGCGACCGGCGGTGTCCAGAAACACCATGTCAAAGCCGTTCCGCTTGGCGTGCTCCACGGCCGCCTTGGCGATATTGATGGGATTGCCCTGCCCCATCTGGAACACAGGAATCCCCAGCTTTTCGCCGACAACCTCGAGCTGTTTGATGGCGGCGGGGCGGTAGACGTCGCAGGCGGCCAGCAGCGGGCGCTTGCCCTGCTTCTGCATCAGGCCGGCCAGCTTGGCGCCGTTCGTGGTTTTGCCCGCGCCCTGCAAGCCCACCAGCATGACCACTGTGGGCGGTTTAGAGGAAATTTTCAGCTTCTGGTTTTCGCTGCCCATGAGCCTGCACAGCTCTTCATTGACGATCTTGACGATCATCTGGGCCGGAGTCAGGCTTTCCAGCACCTCCGCGCCGATGGCGCGCTCGGTGACCTGCCGGACAAAATCCTTGGTGACCTTGAAGCTTACGTCGGCCTCCAGCAGCGCCATCCGAATTTCGCGCATGGCATCCCGGACGTCCTGCTCGCTCAGGCGGCCCTTGCCGCGCAGCTTTTTAAAGGCACTGTTCAGCTTTTCGGAGAGACCTTCAAATGCCATGGCGTTACTCCTTGATTAGATTTACCGCGGTTTCCACGCGCGCCGCCAGCTCCTGCCGCCCCTCCTGCCGCAGTTCGTCGGAGAGGGAAAGAAGGGCCGCGCAGGCCTGCCGCAGAAGTTTGGAGCGTCCGACGCAGCCGAGCTGCGCCTCCATCTCCCGGAGCGCGGCCTCAGCCCGTGCAATGGTGTCGTAGACGCCCTGCCGGCTGATGCCCGCCTCCTCGGCGATTTCGCCCAGGGAGAGGTCCTGGTTGTAATAGAGATCAAAACAGGTCCGCTGCTTTTCGGTCAGCATCCCACCATAGTAATCATAAAGGAGGGTCGTTTCCAGCGCGCTCTGCTTCATGCGAACCCTCCTGTCCGACAAGGAAAAAGACTTTACAGCCTGTTTATCATACAGGAGGATGCCCGAAATGTCAAGAGAAAAACCTTGACGCTTGGAAAAACTTCAGTTTGCGGTAAAGGTTACACAGACGTCCCGGCCTTCTTGCTCATAGGAAAAGACTCCGCCTGTGAAATTTTCGTTCTCGAGATAGTCGAGGAAGAAGTCGGCAACCTCGTCGACGTCGGGACTGTTGTGCTTCAGGTTGTAGGCAAGCGCCGCGTCGTTCAGCTTTTCGGTGTGCGCCTCATCGACGTCGCCCTCCGTGAAGACATAGCAGACGCCGGCGGCGGTTTCTTGGCTGGCGGACGTCTCAAAGGAGTATGTGGACGAATCGCTCTGGTTTATGGCATTCTCAACCGCGCCGAAGATGGTCGGCAGCAGAAACAGAATCACGAGCACGATCACGGGGACCGCGCATCCCACCGGCCGGTTTCCATGCGGCCTCCATGCGACTCCCGCGGCAGAGCCGGGGTTCGCGCGCGTGCCAGCCGGACGGGGTTCGCGGTCGCTGTTGCCGGCAGAGGCGCTCCGATCGGAAGTTCTTTCCTGTGGGGAGCCGGTCTGCGGCGCCGTCCTGACCGTTTCCGGCCGTCCCGGGTACCTCCCTGTGTAGGTCACATGCGTATGGACATGCTCCGCGCCGGCGGCGGCAAGCTTGGAGCATCTATGGCCGCAATCCAGGCAAACCATCTTCCCATGTTCTTCGAACATCAGGGTGCAATGGCATTTTGGGCAGTTGTATGTCATTTGCTTCAGCCTCCTCCAGAAATACGCGCGTCCCTCGCGCCGTTTTATTCTGCTTTGATTGTATCATGAAAGAACCGGACTGTCGACGGCAATTTTACGCCGCTCGGAAGTCGTCGAAGATAGAAAAACCTCCGGTGAAAGTGCGGAACTGTCGAAGATCTTTCGGCAAAAAGTCGAATGCTGTCGACGAAAAGTTGCTGTAAAATCTTGGGAAATACCTTGCGGAATATGGCCGTTTATGCTAGATTATAGTCATCGCAGCGATGGAAAACGGTGGGGTCCGGACCTTGCCGAAACTGATCTGACAGGAGAGGAGCAAGATGGAAACCCGAATCAGTGTTCTGATTGCAGATGGGAACGAGGAGTTTAGTGAACATCTGAAAGAGAGCATCCGGGGTGCGGCGGGATATGAGGTGACCGCTACTGCCAGCGACGGCCTGCGTGCTGTGGAGTTGCTGGAGAAAATGCAGCCCGACGTATTGATCCTGGATTTGATGCTGAGCAAGTTGGATGGAATGGGAGTCCTGAAGGCAGTCAGCACGATGCAGAAAAAGCCGGTAACGTTGGTTACGGCTAGTTTTATTACCGATTATGTCTCCGCCATGCTGGCAAACTATGGGGTGCAGTACTTTATGCTGAAGCCCTATGATTTTCGTGCCCTGATCGATCGCCTGGGAGAAATCCGTGAGAGCGCCGCCATCGGCGCCGCGGCCGGCAAGCCCACCAAGAGCCACGTCAACATAGAGGCCATGGTGACCTCCATCATCCACGAAATCGGTGTGCCCGCACATATCAAGGGCTACCAGTATTTGCGGGAAGCGATCATGATTGCTGTGGACGACATGGATGTAATCAACGCCATCACCAAGGTTCTATATCCGCAGGTAGCCAAAGCGTTCGCCACGACCCCCAGCCGGGTAGAACGTGCAATCCGGCACGCCATCGAGGTGGCGTGGGACCGAGGCGACTTGGAAACCTTACAGAGATTCTTCGGCTATACCGTATCCAACACCAAGGGTAAGCCGACCAACAGTGAGTTCATCGCGCTGATCGCGGATCGGCTTCAACTCCAACTAAAAAATCAGGATACGCAAACGGCTTAATATTTTGAAGAAAAGTCGTCCTTCCGGACTGCGGCGCCATCTGCCGGCCGGGAGGGCGTTTTTTTGTTTTCCGCCCCGCAACAATCGTTCGACGCCGTTCGCGTCACTTTTGTACGTTTTTCCATTTTTTCGTTCGATATGTGGTATTCGCCGAAATCTTATGGTAACTGCCATGATTATTCTGTCGAATCGCGCGGTTTTTTTCGCTTTTCCGATTGAGAAATCTGTGATTCAATAGGAATCGGGGAGGGAAACGTATGGAAGTGAAGCAGAAGATCGAAACGAAGGTGCTGCGTGGCACCGCAGGGAAGGTGCTGCGTCTGGACTATTGTCTACTGGCCCAATTTGACGACCTGGAGAAGCGTCTTTCTGGGCCCTACGGCATGGAGATCATGTTGACGGAGAAGGAGGGGATGCGGCAGGAAAGCTGCCGCAACATGACGGACGACTACAGAAAAGCGGTGGCGCTCATCCATGTGTTCGCGTCAAACAGCGTGACGCCGATCAGCATGCTGGAATTGATCCGGGATGTTCGGTGAACGCGACGAATCCTGACGCATTCCGCAGAATGGGAGTAGACAGAGTCGGACTTTGTTGCTATAATAGGTAAAATATATGGCAACGAAGAGAGGAGCCGGTTCTCATGAAGTGTCCCTATTGCGGTTATCAGGAGAGCAAAGTAGTGGATTCTCGCCACGCAGAGGACAACGCAAGCATTCGAAGAAGAAGAGAATGCCTCTCCTGTCAGAAGCGGTTTACCACCTATGAGACAGTAGAGAGTCTGCCCCTCGTCGTCGTCAAGCGGGACGGCACCCGGCAGGCCTTCGACCGCAACAAGGTACTCACCGGGATGCTGCGGGCCTGTGAAAAGCGTCCCGTATCGCTGCCGAGGCTGGAGGCCTGCGCCGACGATATCGAGCAGATCCTACAGAGCTCGTTGGAGCGGGAGGTCCGCAGTGAGGAGATCGGAGAACTTGTGATGGAGCGGCTGAAGCCGCTGGACGAGGTGGCCTATGTGCGCTTCGCGTCAGTCTACCGCCAGTTCAAGGACATCAACAGCTTTATGTCGGAGCTCAACAAAATTCTCGAGGAAAAGTGAAAAAAGCGGGCCTGTCGGAGCATAGGATCCCGCCAAAAAGCTGTCATCCCGAGCGCCGGCGAAGGATCTTTCCCGTTTCAATGTCTGTCACGGAAAGATTTTTCAGCTTGGCGGACTCGGAATGACAGCTTTTTTTGCAGCGGAGGACAATATTCGGCGTGCCTCCTCGTTTTTATCCTATCATGATGCAGCTATGATGCAGTTTTGATGTAATTTATAGTGGAAGAGAGAAAGGAGCGCGCGCCATGATTCAGATTTTAATTGTCGAGGACGAGGAGCCGATTTCCAATCTGATCCGTATGAGTCTGAGCCGTGCCGGCTATGACTGTTGCTGCGTCTACGACGGCACGGCCGCGGCGGATCTTTTAGAGCAGAAAACTTTCGACCTGATCCTGCTGGACGTGATGCTGCCCGGCGTGGATGGCTTCGAACTGATGGACTACATCCGGCCCATGGGCATCCCGGTGATCTTTATTACGGCCCGCAATTCGGTGACGGATCGTGTCAAGGGCCTGCGGATGGGAGCCGACGACTATATCGTCAAGCCCTTTGAGATTCTGGAGCTGCTGGCACGGGTGGACGTTGTGCTGCGGCGCTACAGCAAGGTAGACTGCGTGCTGAGCGTGGGCTGCCTGACCATCGACACGAAAAGCATGGTGGTAAAGCGGGATGGCGTGGAGATCGCTCTGACGAAAAAGGAATATGACCTGCTCCTGCTCTTTGCGCGGAATCCCGGCACCGCTATGTACCGTGAAACGATCTACGAACGGATCTGGGGCGGCGACTACACGGGCGAGAGCCGGACTGTGGATCTACATATCCAACGGCTGCGCCGGAAGGTGGGCTGGGAAAAGGAATTGAAGGCAATCAGCAAGGTGGGATACCGGCTGGAGGTATAATATGAAATTCCGGACGAAGATGACGATCTGCATGGTCTTTCTGCTGTCGGTGGCCTTCGGCATCGGCGGCAGTCTGCTGATCTCGTCGTCCTTTCAGGCCGCACTGAACAAGGAAAAGACCTCCGCGCAGCGCACCTGCCAAATGCTGCTCAATACGCTCTCCGTGGTGGGCAGCTACAACAATGTGGAGGATACCCTGCGGCAGTTGGATGGCAGCCGGATGGAGTGGACCGGCCTGCAGGTGACCTCTAACGGCGAAAGCATCTACCGCAGCGGCCAACTCCCGGAGGCGCAGGATGACGGCGGCAATACGCTTCAGCTTCTGGGACAGCAGCTTCTGATCTCCTGTTCCGTGGGTTCCGGCCTGACCGATGTGCGCCTGCGGGCGGCCTTCGATATCTCGTCGATCTATAACCAGCGGGATGTACAGCTCGGCATTTACCGGGGCACCTTCCTCCTGGTGGTCGCGGTGGGGACAGGGCTGTCCTTTCTGCTCTGCACCTGGCTGACGAGGCCGCTGCGGCAGCTCACCCGGGTCTCCCGGGAGCTGGCGGCAGGTAACCTGGCCGGCCGGGTCCGGGTCAGCTCAGGCGACGAGCTTGGGCGTCTCTCCCGGGAGTTCAACCAGATGGCGGACAAGCTGGAGGAGAGCGTGGGCAGCCTGAAGGCCGCCATGGAGCGGCAGGAGGAATTTATGGGTTCCTTCGCCCACGAGCTAAAGACGCCCATGACCTCCATCATCGGCTACGCCGACCTGCTGCGCAGCCAGGAGCTGCAGGAGCCGGAGCGTCGGGAAGCCGCCAACTACGTCTTTTCAGAGGGAAAGCGGCTGGAGAGTCTGTCCCTCAAGCTGCTGGACCTGTTGGTGCTGGAAAAGGACGATGTGCCGCTGCAGAGCTGCAGCCCGAAGAGTCTGATTGAGAACACCGCGCGTGAGTTTAATCCCATTTTGAAGAAGCAGAACATCTCCCTACACTGCCGCTGTGAAATGGGCAATTGCCTGCTGGATCCGGACCTGTTTAAGTCGCTGCTCTACAACCTCATGGACAACGCGCGGAAAGCGATGGATCAGGGGGGTCGAATCCTGATCCAGTCGGAAATGACTGGGGACGGCTGCCTGCTGCGTGTTGTCGACGACGGCCGCGGAATGCCGCAGGAAGCGCTGCAAAAGGTCACCGAGGCGTTTTACCGCGTGGATAAATCGAGATCCCGGGCGCAGGGCGGCGCCGGCCTGGGGCTGGCGCTCTGCAGCCGGATTGTGGAGCTGCATCGGGGCGATATCCGGTTTTCCAGCAAAGAAGGAATCGGCACCTGTGTGACGGTAACGCTGAGAGGAGGAAAGGCATGAAGCGAGTACTCGCGGCCGTTCTGACGCTGGCCGTGCTGCTGGCCGGCTTTTTTCTCCCGACGCTGGTCACCGGAATTCAGGACAAAAACGCCGTCCAGGTGGAGGACGTCTCCCTTCAGCAGGTGGATCTGAATGAGGATTCCGGGCTGACCATCATCGAAAAGCTGCAGATGCTGTCGGATGAGACCAGCACGCAGCTCGCCGTCGGCGTCGGCCGGGTGCAGACCATCCCGATGCTGTCGCAGAATGCGTGGGTAGTGCTGGATAATCTGACAATCAATGGCGCTGCCATTCTGGATCCGGCCACAACCGTGCAGGAGCAGCAGTCCGCGCTTCTGGTTTCCAACGGCGGCCGCGCCTATATCGTCTGGCAGATCCTGTTTAATGACGGCAACAACAACATCTGCTGGCTCTATCTGGACGACGAGACCGGCCTGCCTCTGTCGATCAGTTGCTGCGCGAGCGACGACAGCGTTGCGGCGAGCTGGCTCTATGTGGCCGGTGAAGCCATGTTGACTTCGGATGGCCTGTGGCTGGACAACAGCGTTTCCAATAACGATGCAATCATGGAAAGTGCTGTGGGGGATTCGAATGAGAGCGAAACCGGCGTCGAAACCTTTGAGCTGGCGGCCACAGACGGCAGTACCCAGTTCTCCATCCCGCTGGAGAGCAGCTATGGCTGGCTGACCGTGAATCCGGTGTGCGCCTATTTTTAGGATGAATGCGCAAAAGCAGAATTTTTCTCGCACTATGCCGTTTTGATGCAAATTTGATGCGGAACTGTCGCTGCGCCCTGCTAAGATGGAACTCATCAAAGCGGGGCGTTTTTCTGCCCGGAAGGGAGCTGTAATATGGTCCTCAAAAAAAAGCGACAGCTGCTGGAGGCGCTGGGTATGCTCGGTGCAGCCGCGGTGATTCTGATTCTGGTGGCAACATTCTCGATTCATGCCGGCGGCACCGAAGCAACCCGGCAATCCGAAACAACCGTGACGAGTGACACGACAAACTATTCTGCAATTCAAATGCCCGCCGCCGCGGAGACCGAGGGGACGCTTGTGCTGGTGGATGGCAAAACGCCTTGGTCCTTCCCGGAAAACGACGACCTGACAACGCTCTTCGATGTGATGACGCACAGCTATTCGGTGCGCAGTTCCGACATTCAGGTCGACAGCGACATTGTGAACAGCCTCAACGCCATGATGGACGCCTTTCAGAAGGCCACCTCTCTCAGCGACCTCAACGTGGTCGCCGGCTATCGATCCCTGGACGACCAGAAGCAGCTCAAGCAGGCCTCCATTGCGGAGGATGGCAAAGAGCACTCCGACCGCTATGTGGCAGCGGCGGGCAACAGCGAGCACCACACGGGGCTCGCGATCGATCTGCAAATCTACCGGGACGGCGTCAGCGAAACCTTCACCGGCGAGGGAAAGTACGCCTGGCTGTATGAACACTGTGCCGATTACGGCTTTGTTCTGCGCTACCCGGAGGGCAAGGAAGATCAAACCGGCATTGCCAACGAGAGCTGGCACTTCCGCTATGTAGGCGCACCCCACGCCCAGATCATGACAGAGCGGGGGCTCTGCCTGGAGGAGTATCTGGAGCTGCTGCAGGAGGACTATTCCTGGGACAGCGCGCATCTGCAGGCGGACAATTGCGAGATTTATTACTGCCCCGGCGACACAATTCACGTCGCGGTCGGGGCGGATTACGAGGTATCCGGCATCAACCAGGAAGGGTATGTGGTAACAGTATGGCAGAATTAATGGTGGACACAGGCGCGGTCTTGCAGAACTACCGCCACTTCGCGGCAGACGGCGAAGTGATTCCGGTCCTGAAGGCCAACGGCTGCGGTCTGGGTCTCGGGCCAATGCAGGCGCTCCTGCGGAGCTGGGGCGTCAGGCGCTTTGCGTGCAGTACGCCGGAAGAGGCGCTGTATCTCTCCCGCGACGGAGACTCGGAGGTGCTTCTACTCTCCTGTATCCATAACCCGGAGACGCTGTTGCCGCTGGTACGGCAGGGCGTGACGCTGGCGATCGAGAGCCTCGAGCAGGTGGAGCAAATCGACGCGCTTGGCATTCCGGCCCGCGTGCATCTGGCCGTGGACACCGGGTTCGGACGCTTCGGCTTTCCGTGTGGGGAGACGGATCAAATGAAGCGGGCGTTTTTTCTGCCGAATGTCCGGGTCTGCGGAATCTATTCCCACTTTCGCAGCGAAAAATCCGCGCCCGCTCAGTTCGCGGCGTTCAATCAGGTGTTGGAAGCGCTGCGGGATTATGACGTCGGGCTGCGCCACATCGCGGCCACACAAACGGCGTTGGACCCGCGTTACCGGCTGGATGCCGTGCGGATCGGCACCGGTCTCACAGGGCGCTGCCCCGGATTGCAGCCAGCAGCGCGGCTGACCGCCCGAATCTGCAGTATGCGACATCTGCCGCGGGGCACCAGGATCGGCTACGGCGACATTCGGCTCCGCCGCGACACGGACGTGGCGATTCTGGAGGTGGGCACGTCCGATGGCGCGTTTTTGCGCCGCTACAGCGGTTTTCGCTCCTTCCTGCGCTCGCTGCACCGCTACGTTTATCTCTGTGGCGGCGAGGCCCGGGTGCTGGGGTGTCCCGGCCTGACCCACACGGAAGTTGACGTGACCGGACTGCGCTGTCAAATCGGCGACCATGTCGTGGTGGATCAGTCGCCGGTGCTGGTCTCTCCGGCGGTCCCACGCCGGTACCTCTGATTGGAGCATAACCGGAACCTTGGACAGGATAAACCAATCTGTTTGATTTCCAGCTCTGCGCTTCCCGCTGCTCCCGGTAGGCCCCCTCCTGGAGGGGGCTTTTTCCTGTCCATGCGGGCCATCCGACTTTTTATGGTTGCTTCTGGCAGGATTTTGGGCTATAATAATTTGAATTATAGACAAAATTCCGAGGTGTAACTATGCATTGGTCAGAAAAAATCGCGCAGGATATTGTAGCCCGGCGGCCCGACAAAGAGGAATACGTCTGTGCGGCGGGCATTTCCCCCTCCGGCTCCATCCACATTGGGAACTTCCGCGACGTGGCCACCAGTTTTTTTGTGGTGCTGGCGCTGCGGCGCATGGGTAAAAAGGCCCGGCTGCTGTTTTCGTGGGACGAGTATGACCGCATGAGGAAGGTCCCCGTCAACGTGGAAAAGGCCGCGGATGGCTTTGAAACCTATATCGGCTACCCCTATGTGGATGTGCCGAACCCTTTCCCCGGCTCCGACGCGAAGAGCTACGCCGATTACTTTGAGCGGGAATTCATCGCTTCCATGGAGCGCTTCGGCATTGAGATGGACTATCGATATCAGGCGGATATGAACCGTACCGGCCGGTACCGCGGGGCCATGATTGAGTCGCTGCAAAAGCGGGGCGAGATTTTCGACATTCTGGACTCCTTCCGAACCCAGGAGGCCCAGCCCGGCGAACGGGAACACTACTACCCCGTCTCCATCTACTGCCCGTGCTGCCACCGGGACACGACGAAGGTCGTCTCCCTCTCTGAAGATTGTACCGTGGCGGAATACGAGTGCGCCTGCGGCCATACGGGCACCTTCGACTTTACAAAGGACTTTGACTGCAAGCTGGCCTGGAAAATCGACTGGCCCATGCGCTGGCGCCACGAGGGCGTGGATTTTGAGCCGGGCGGCAAGGATCACGCCTCGCCCACCGGTTCCTACCAGACCTCCAAGGTCATTTCTGAGAAGATTTTCGGCTACGAGCCGCCGCTGTTTCAGGGCTATGAGTTTATTGGCATCAAGGGCGCGACGGGCAAGATGTCCGGCTCCTCCGGCCTGAATCTGACGCCGGACACCCTCCTGCGGCTGTACCAGCCGGAGATCATCCTCTGGCTCTACTCCAAAACAGAGCCGACGCGGGCCTTCGACTTCTGCTTCGACGATGGCATTCTGCGGCAGTATTTCGAGTTTGACCGGATGTACGAGGCCGTGGAGCGCGGCGAGGCCGACGAACTGACGCGGTCCATCCTGGAAAACTGCCGGGTACGCGGCCGGAAGCTCCACACGGTGCCCATGGGCCTGTTGGTCCAGCTGGGTTCCATAGTGGACTTCAATGTGCCTATGCTCGAGACCGTGTTTGAGAAGATCGGTATGCCATACAAGGCCGCCGACTTTATGGACCGGCTGGACCGGGCCCGCTACTGGCTGGAGCAGTGCGCGCCGGAGCAGGTCAACCGCCTGCGGGAGACGCGGAACTGGGATGTTTACGATGCGCTGTCGGACGACGAAAAATCGGAAATTCGGCTGCTCCACGAGTACCTGTCCGGAGACGGCTACACGCTGGACGAGCTAAACACCAATCTCTATGCCATTTCTGCCCACGTCTTTGGTCTGGATCCAGGCACCAAGGAATTGAAAAACAAGCAGGGCGCATTTTTCAAGAACGTCTACCGCCTGTTGATCGACAAGGAAAAGGGGCCGCGCCTATATCTGTTCCTCTATGCCATTGAGAAGCAGCGGTATCTGGGCCTTCTGGACTTCTCCTTCCCCAGAACCGAGGAGGAGTGCTTCCAACCCGCTCCCGCGGAGGAAGAGATCGTGGAGAAACCCATCTCCGGCGAGCCGGACCCAGTAGAGCCGCTGCGGCCGGAGATCAGCCTCGACCAGTTTGCCGAGCTGGACCTGCGGGTCTGCAAAATCCTGAAGGCGCAGGAAATCCGCAAGTCCCACAGCTGCCTGAAGCTGACGCTGGACGACGGACTGGAAGGGCGGGTCATCGTCTCCTCCATCAAGCAGGAATTCAGCCCCGAATCGCTGATCGGCAAAAAGATCGTCGTCATCGCCAACCTGAAACCCGTCAGGATCACCGGCGTGACCTCCCAGGGGATGCTGCTGGCCGGCACCAACAACGCCTGCGGCTGCAAGGTCCTCTTTGTGGACGACAGCGTTCCCTGCGGCACCCGCATCAAATAAGCACCTTCTGAACACTGCGCGGAAGCGCAACCTGGCTTCCCCATGCGGGGAAGCCACTCCTTCATAGACTATTTTACGGAAAGGAAGCATTGCCATGAATGAGGTTTGGTCTCTGGACGCTCTGTATACGGGGTTTGACTCGGAGAAATTTCAGCAGGATTTTGAGGTGCTGAAGCGCCTTTGCAAAGACTGTAAGACCTATGTGGAAACCATGGCGCAGGACAAGCCGCTGACGGCGGCACGCACCTATCTGGACTACTCGGAAAAAATCAATTTGCTGGGCAACACGATGGTGATCTACGCCATGCTGCGCCAGTCCGCCGACACCGGCGACAAGGAGGCCCGCTCCTGGATCGGGCGCGTCATGGCGCTTCTCAGCGAAATGGCCGGTCCCGACGCGGCGGCGCAGCAGTATCTCGCGGCGCTGCCCAATCTGGACGAGCTGATCGGGCAGGACCCGCTGCTGGGTGAGTACGCCTATTTGCTCCACAACATCAAAAAGAATTCCCGCTTTCTGCTGCGGCCCCGGGAGGAGGAGATTTTGGCAAAAATGTCCCTCTCCGGCGCGGACGCCTGGAACCAGCTCTGGGAAACCCTGACCTCCACGGTCCAGGTCGAATACCGGGGCGGCACGGAGACGCTCTCCTCCATCCGCAATCTGGCCTACAGCGCCGACCAAGCGGTGCGGAAGGACGCCTATGAGGCGGAGCTGCGCGCCTACGAGAAGATCAAAGATGGCGGTGCCTTCTCGATGAACTCCATCAAGCTGGAGACGCTCAACGAATGCCGCCTGCGCGGCTACCGGTCTCCGCTGGACCGCAGTCTCCGTCAGGCACACATGAAGCAAGAGACGCTGGACGCTTTGCTCGGCGCCATGGAGGCGTATCTGCCGGTGTTCTGGGACTATCTCCGGGCCAAGGGCAAGGCACTGGGCCATGAAAACGGCCTGCCGTGGTACGATCTCTTCGCGCCCATGGGTGCTTCCGGCAAGAAGTATACGACGGCGGAGGCCCGCGACTACCTGCTGCGCATCTTCGGCGGCTTCGACCGGGAGCTGCGCGACATGATGGACCGCGCCTTCCGGGATGCATGGATCGACTTCTATCCCCGGGCGGGCAAGGTCGGCGGCGCATTCTGCTGCGAGGTCTACGCCGCGAAGCAGAGCCGGGTCCTGGCCAACTTCGGCGGCGATTTTGGCGACCTTGTCACGCTGGCCCACGAGTTGGGCCACGCCTTCCACAACGAAATGCTCTTTGACCACCGAATTCTCAATCTGGATCTGCCCATGCCGCTCGCGGAGACCGCCTCCACCTTCAATGAGAATGTGCTGGTCTCTGCGGCCATCGCGGCGGCGACGGACCCGGGGGAGAAGCTGGCGCTGATCGAAAATCAACTGATGGACGCCTGCCAGATCATCTGCGACATTTACAGCCGCTTCCTCTTTGAAAAATCCGTCTTCGAGAGCCGGGACGAACAGTTCCTGTCGGCGGACGACCTCTGCGAAAAGATGCTGGCGGCCCAGAAAACAGCCTACGGCAGCGGGCTGGATCAGGACGCCCTGCACCCCTATATGTGGCTGTGCAAATCCCACTACTATTCCGGCGGCCTCTCCTACTACAACTTTCCCTACGCCTTTGGCGGCCTGTTCGCCCGGGGCCTTTACGCCATGTACCGGGAGGAGGGCGCAAGCTTCGTGCCGAAGTACAAGGCGCTGCTCCGCGCTACCACGGTCATGGACGCCGAGGAGGCCGCGCGGGTCTGCGGTGTTGATCTGACGGACAAAGCCTTCTGGGAGAAGGGTTTGCGCTCCTTCGCCGAGGAAATTGGGGAATATCAAGCGCTTCTTGGAAATACCGGTAAATTTTAGCCGGAATGACGGTAGCGAAGCAGGATTCTGCGTGCTATAATAATGGAAATTTTGATATAAAAGGGGAGATTCCATGAAAGCCTATGAATCCATGAATCGCACGGAGCTGCGGGCGGAATATGACGCGGTCATGGCCCGGTACGACGCGGCAAAATCCAAAGGTCTCAAACTGAATATGGCCCGCGGCAAACCCGGCAAGGCACAGCTCGATTTGGTAAGCGACATCCTGACGGTCCTGACCGATCCCGCGGACTGCGTCTCGGACGGAATCGACTGCCGCAATTACGGCGAGCTCTCCGGCATCCCCGCCGCCAAAGCGCTCTACGCGGAGATTCTGGGCTGCAAGCCCTCGCAGGTCTTCATCGGCGGCAATGCCTCCCTGGCCCTGATGTTCGGCGTCGTCTCCAAGGCCTACAGCCATGGGCTGCTCCATTCGGAAAAGCCCTGGAGCCAATATAAAACCGTCAAGTTCCTCTGTCCGGCCCCCGGCTACGACCGCCACTTTCGCGTGACGGAGACCTTCGGCGCGGAGCTGATTACGGTACCTATGACGGCCGACGGCCCGGATATGAACGTGGTCGAAGCGCTGGTCCGGGACCCGGACGTACGCGGCATGTGGTGCGTGCCCAAGTACTCAAACCCCGACGGGATCATCTACTCCGACGAGACCATCGACCGCATCGCCCACCTGAATCCGGCCGCGCCGGACTTCCTCCTGATGTGGGACAACGCCTATTGCGTCCACGAGTTCGAGGGCGACTTTGTGCCCTTCCAGGATATCCTCTCTCTCTGCGCGGAAGCGGGACGGCCCGACATGGTCTTTGAATTCGCCTCCACCTCGAAAATTACCTTCCCTGGCGCGGGCATCTCCTGCATGGCGACCTCTGAGGCAAACCTGGCCTACATGCTGAAGCTGTTGGGCGCGGAGACCATCGGCTTCGACAAGGTCAACCAGCTCCGCCACGTCCGCTATCTGAAGGACAAGGCCCACACGCTGGAGCTGATGAAGCGCCACGCCGCCATTCTCGGCCCCAAGTTCGCCATGGTCGTCGATACGCTGGACCGCGAGATCGCGCCGCTCGGCATCGCGCAGTGGCAGCGCCCGAAGGGCGGCTACTTTGTCTCCGTGAATGCCATGCCCGGCGTCGCAAAGCGGGTCCTCGCCCTCTGCAAGGAGGCCGGCGTGGTCATGACCGACGCAGGCGCCACCTTCCCCTACGGCATCGACCCGAATGACTCCAACATCCGCGTGGCGCCGTCGCTGCCCCCGGTGGAGGAGCTGCGGCAGGCCATGGAAGTGTTCTGCCTTTGCCTGCGCCTCGCCGCCCTGGAGCGGCTGCTGAACCGCGCCGAATAACTGCATCTTCCCTTCAGGGCCTGCCGCGGCAGGCCCTGTTTTTTTGCGCTCCATACTTGACAATCGGTCGGAGCTGCTTTAGAATGTCCGTATACAAGGGACATAACTTGCAGTTTAGTCCTCGTATTAAAGACAATTGGACGTAGAAAACAGACAGGAGGGTTCCCCGATGAACAGTAATATGGACGCCATCGTCAAGCCGGCGGCGGCGGAAGGTTTGGAACTGCGGCGGGTACCGATGCCGGAACCCAAGGCGGGCGAGGTGCTGATCCAGGTGCACAAGACAGCAATCTGCGGCTCCGATGTGCACATCTACAAGTGGAATTCCTGGGCACAGCAGCATGTCAGGCCGCCCCAGATCATTGGCCACGAATATGTGGGCGAAATCGCGGCGCTGGGCGACGGCGTCACGGGGTTCCGAATTGGCCAGCGGGTCAGCGGCGAGGGCCACATCACCTGCGGCCACTGCCGCAACTGCCACAGCGGCAACATCCAGTGGTGCAAGGACCATGTGGGCGTAGGCGTGGACCGGGACGGCGCGTTCGCGGAATACGTCTGCATTCCTTCCCGGAATGTCATTCTGGTCGATGAGAGCCTGCCGGAGGACGTGGTCTCCTTTTTCGACGCCTTCGGCAATGCCACGCACACCGCGCTCATGTATCCGCTGGTGGGCGAGGACGTGCTGATCTGCGGCGCGGGACCCATTGGCGTCATCGCCGCGGGCATCTGCAAGTATGCCGGGGCCAGGCGCGTGGTCATCACAGACATGAACGAATACCGTCTGAATTTGGCGCGGAAAATGGGCGTCGACGCGGCGGTCAATGTGAAAAACGAGGACATTCAGGAAATCATGAAGAAGCAGGGTCTGACCGAAGGCTTTGATGTGGGTCTGGAGATGTCCGGCGCGCCGTCGGCGCTCACGCAGATGCTTTCCGTCATGCGCAACGGCGGCAAGATCTCCCTGCTGGGTCTGGGTGACGGTCCCATCACCGTGGATATGAATCAGGTCATCAGCAAAGGATTGGCGCTGCAGGGCATCTATGGCCGCAAAATGGACAACTGGCATCAGATGTCCTACATGGTGCAGGGTGGTCTGGACCTCACCCCGGTCATCACCCACCGCTTCCATTACACCGATTTTCAGAAGGGCTTTGACGCCATGATGAGCGGAAATTCCGGCAAGGTTGTGCTGGATTGGACGAAATAAGGAGGGCTTTATTGTGAAAACCGCGCTGCGCGCATTTCAGGAAGAACTGGATTCCATCAAGGCCGCCGGAACCTGGCGGGAGGAGCGCATCATCACCACACCCCAGTATTCCAGAATCAACACCACGGAAAAGCAGGGGGTCGTCAACCTCTGCGCCAACAACTATCTGGGTCTCTCCGCCCATCCGGCGCTGATTGAGGCCGCGAAGGAAAGCTATGATCGCTGGGGGTTCGGCCTGTCCTCGGTCCGCTTCATCTGCGGCACACAGGAGATTCATAAGGAGCTGGAAGCGAAAATCGCGGGCTTTGTCGGCACGGAGGACGCCATTCTCTATTCCTCCTGCTTCGACGCCAACGGCGGCCTCTTCGAGACCCTGCTGGGGCCGGAGGACGCGGTTGTCTCCGACGAATTGAACCACGCCTCGATCATCGACGGCGTGCGTCTCTGCAAAGCCAAACGCTACCGCTACAAAAACAGCAACATGGCGGACCTCCGCGCACAGCTGGAGGACGCCAGAAAGAGCGGCTGCAAAAAAATCCTGATCGCGACGGATGGCGTATTCTCTATGGACGGCTACATTGCCAACCTGAAGGCGATTTGCGACCTGGCGGACGAATTTGACGCCCTGACCATGGTGGACGACAGCCATGCCGTCGGCTTCATGGGCGAGCACGGACGCGGCACGCCCGAATATTGCGGCGTGATCGGCCGGGTGGATATTCTCACCGGGACCTTCGGCAAGGCCATGGGCGGCGCGTCCGGCGGCTACACGGCGGCGCGGAGGGAGATCGTTGCCCTGCTGCGGCAGCGGTCGCGGCCCTACCTGTTTTCCAACACGCTGGCGCCGGCCATCTGCGCCGCGACCTTAAAAACCATTGCCCTGCTGGAGGGCTCCACGGCCCTGCGCGACAAGGTCCATGAGAACGCACGGTATTTCCGCGCGGGCATGGAAAAGCTGGGCTTCGACCTGCTGCCCGGCGAGCATCCCATTGTACCGGTCATGCTCTATGACCCCAAGGTGGCGCAGGAATTTGCGCGCCGGATGCTGGAGAAAGGCGTCTATGTGGTGGGCTTCTGCTTCCCCGTAGTACCAAAGGGCAAGGACCGCATCCGCACCCAGATTTCCGCCGGTCACACCAGGGAAGACCTCGATTTCGCCATTCGCTGCTTCGGTGAAGTCAAGCGGGAAATGGGGATCTAACCCGTAGCCGCCGATCCACGGGCACGCTTTCGGCGCGCCGCGGGATCCTATGTTCCCTTCCACGCGGATTTCCGCCAGGCGGCGCTGTCGGCACGATCATTTTTTCGCAACCAGGCGGCACGGCAAATTCCGTGCCGCCTGGTTGCATGACCGGGAATTCTTTGGTATCATACTCGTAAGAGAGCGGCGCGAACGGGGCTCACGCCGCAGAAATCTTGGAATCAGAGCGAGAACTCCACCAGCAGGCGGGAGGGTCTTGTCCATGCTCTCCCCCGCTCGCCCGCAAATTCGATCTGTAAGGAGGACTGGCGCCATGTGTCTCAGAGCCTGCCGCAGCGGTGCCATCGACTGGTCCCGCTTTCGCCCCTATCGCTATGCCCATCGCGGCCTGCACAATTTAGGTCGCGGCATTTCGGAAAACAGTTTGCCCGCTTTTCAGGCGGCGGCAGACCGGGGTTTCGGCGCGGAGTTGGACGTTCGCCTGACCAGGGACGGTGCACTGGCGGTCATCCACGACCGCAATCTCCGCCGTCTCTGCGGCGTCGACCGGGAGGTAAACGCCCTGACCTGCGCAGAGCTGCGCGCGCTGCCGCTTCTCGGCACAGGTCTTCAAATTCCGCTTCTGGAGGAGGTACTGCCGCTGTTTGCCGGAAAATCGCCGCTGATTGTGGAGCTTAAGGCGGACGGAGCCAACGCCGCGGCGTTGGCCGATCAGGTCTGTCGAACACTGGACCGGTTTTCTGTCTCCTGCTGCGTCGAGTCCTTTGACCCGCGGGTTCTCTTCTGGCTGCGCCGCCACCGCGGCGACATCTGTCGGGGGCAGCTCGCCTGCGACTTCTCCAAGCGTCCGGGCCCCGTGCCGCGGCCGCTCCGCTGGGCCCTGACACGCCTATTCGGCAATTTTCTGAGCCGGCCGGATTTCATTGCCTATCGGTTCGAGGACCGGGCCCAGCCCGCCGTCGCGTTCTGCCGCCGCCGCTACGGCGTACCGGAGATCAGCTGGACCATCCATAGCCCGCAAGATTTGGAGACCGCCGAGCGAGACGGCTGCATCCCAATTTTTGACAGCTTTATCCCCGCCGACTCAAAAAGGCCCTGCTGCGGCAGCACCGCGCAATCCTAAACGCGGGAATCCGTTGTCAGATAGTTCAAAAGCGCGTGGGAATACATCACATATTCCCACGCGCTTTTAGACTTTATGACAGAAACCATGCGGGCAGGCGCGCCTGCGGGGTTAGTCGAGCATCGCGAGATGCTGCCTTAAATTTGCAATTGATCGATTACCGCACGCAGCGCCTCACCGCTGCTGCGGAGCGCTGCCTCCTCTTCCGGCAAGAGCGCCGGTTGAATCCGCTGCGCAATGCCGTGGATGCCAACAATGCAGGGCAGGCTCAGACAGACGTCTTTCATGCCGTACTCTCCGCGCAGCAGGCTGGAAACGGTCATGACTTCGCCGGAATCGCGCAGAATTGCGTCGCAGATCTCACGTACAGAGAGCGCAATGGCATAAAAGGTGGCGCCCTTGCGGCGGATCACCTCAGCGCCGGCGCAGCGGACGGCCTGTTCCATCTCGTTGAAACCGGCCTGATCCAGCGGCGCCGCCCGATCCGGCGCCGCCGCCTGAAACTCTCCGACCTTCATGCCGCCCGCCGACGCCAGCGACCAGGGGATCATGGAGGTATCTCCGTGCTCTCCAAACACATAGGCATGGACGTTCTTGACATTCAGGTTCATTCGTTCCGCCAGAATGGAGCGAAGGCGAGAGGAATCCAGCATCGTGCCGGAGCCGATCACCTGATCGGGCGAAAGACCGGCGCTGTGAATCGCCGCATAGGTCAGAATGTCGACCGGATTGCTGACGACGATGTAAACGGCGTTTGGCGCGACCTCTGCAACCTGGGGCATCACGCTTTTGACAATATTGATATTGGTCTGCGCCAAATCGATGCGGGACTGGCCGGGCTTCCTGCCAATGCCAAGCGTAACGATGACAATGTCGGAATCCGCTGCCGCCGCATAGTCGTCAGACCTAATTGTGACTGCCGGGCAGAAAGCCAGGCCCTGCCGGATGTCCATCGCTTCGCCCTCGGCCTTATCCTTGTTGATATCCACCAGCACAAGATCCGAGCAGGTGCCGGCAACGGCCAGCGTATACGCGATGGTCGCGCCCACATTTCCAGCGCCGAGCACCGTAATTTTTGCACCATTTTTTTCATTGTTATCCATAGCAGCCTCCTGTATGCACTTAGTTTGATCAGCGGCGTTTTAAAAATACGCTCTGCTCTTTCAGTATTATTTTATCGGAAAGTACTCCGGATGGCTGCTAAGACATTTGCGCAATCCGTTAAGAATCCGCCAAGAAGCCCGGCTGCACTGCCACCAGACGTTCCACTTCCACGGATCTCCCAAAAAGCATCATATCCGATTGCGGGAAGTTTGTCAGGGCCTCCATCACGGATCCGTCTTGTGTCTTCCTCCGCTTCCCCTGGGAACCGCATCCAAGCAGAAACAGGCGCGCCGCAATTTTTTATTTTGCGGCGCGTCTGTACTCTAATTTTCAGGGAGCTTACAGCGCCTTGAGAACGCCGGTTGCCTCGTTGAACTCGCCAATGAGCTCGTCAAGCGCATTGGCCTGCGCGTGGACCGCGTCCCAGGTGTTCTTTGTGTCGTACCACTGGGCGTTGAGGTCTTCGACCGCCATGCCCTGCTGCTCAACCCAGGTGTAATACTTGAGATTGTGCACGCGCTTGCGGGCCTCGTAGGTCAGCTCCAGCAGATTGTCGGTCTTGAGGCCCAGCATATGCAGGGCGTGATCCTTGGCGGCCTCGATCTCGGAGTAGGCCCCATGCAGTGCATTGAGCTCCTCGACGCGGGACTCGTACATGGCGGCGGAGTCGGTCAGGACGGTGCAGACCACGTCGTTTTCGGTCAGCTCGTAATATTTGGCCATCTTAATGCAGCACAGCACGTTGGCGATGCCGGAAATGCCCATCCAGGTCAGCTTCCCGATCAGCTCATCGGAGAGGCCAAGCGCTTCCTTCAGGTACTTCCGTCCGTCGGCGGTGTTGAACAGGCGAAGCAGTCTCTGGCTGTCCTCGTCGTCAATGTCGATGACCATGTCGGTATTCTTCACGTTGTGAACCCAGGGTATATGCTTGTCGCCAATGCCTTCGATGCGGTGGCCGCCGAAGCCGTTGTTCAGGATCGTCGGGCACTGCAGGGCCTCGCCAACCGCCAGCTTCAGATCGGGATACCGCTCCTTGAGCAGGTCACCGGCGGACATGGTCCCCGCGGAGCCGGAGGTGAAGCACGCGCCCGCAAGAACCTGACCGGGCTTCTTGACGGCCTCAAAGAGATCTGCCAGGGCATAGCCGGTCACGTTATAGTGCCACAGAGGGTTGCCCATCTCGGCAAACTGGTTGAAGATCATCATGCTGGGGTCTTTTTTGAGCTCCCAGGTCTTATCAAAGATTTCTTTGACGTTGGATTCGCAGCCCGGGGTGGCAATGATCTGGCCGGCAATGGTCTTGAGCCAGTCGAAGCGCTCCTTGGACATATCCTGCGGCAGAATGGCCACGGAGTCGCAGGCCAGCAGCTTGCTGTTAAACGCGCCGCCACGGCAGTAGTTGCCGGTGGAGGGCCAGACAGCGTGGTGATAGGTCGCATCGAACTGGCCTGTCACCAGTCTCGGCGCCAGGCAGCCGAAGGACGCGCCGACCTTATGGCAGCCGGTCGGGAACCACTTGCCGGACATGGCAATGATGCGGCACGGTACGCCGGACAGCACGCTGGGAATCTCCACGAAGTTTGGTACTGCCTGGAACAGACCGCCGGACTCCTTGGCCTCGTTGTGCCAGGAAATGCGGAACAGGTTTACAGGGTCCACATCCCACAGTCCGGTGTGCGCGAGCTTCGCCTTGATCTTCTCGGGGATCAGGTCCGGGTTCTGCATTTGCGCGATCGTCGGAATGATAACGTTGTTCTCCCGCGCCTTTTCAATATTGTGACGCAGGCCCTCTTTCTGGATGCTCAGATCAATCATAATGATACCATCCTTTCACACGGCTCTCGGCCGCGTTATTTCTGTTTTTCCGAGGGAATTCCCTCTCTATGCTCTATCATAGCACAAGAGAGAAAAATATCAACAAAATTTTTAAGGTTTCATAAATTTCTGTTTGACTTCTGTTTTCCGTATGCTATTATGGTCTTAGTGAAACCGCGCAAGCCGCGCGGTCTACATCAACACAATCAGGGAGGCTATCCTAATGAACTGCGAAGCAATCAAACAGGCTGCCGAAGCGTATAAGTCGGATATGGTCAAATTCCTGCGTGATATGATCGCGATTCCTTCCGAATCCTGTCAGGAGGAGGGCGTCGTGAAGCGTATCGCCGAAGAACTGCGGAAGCTTGGCTACGACAAGGTGGAAATCGACGGTTTGGGCAACGTCATCGGCTGGATCGGCGAGGGCGATAAGATCATTGCCATCGATTCCCACATCGACACCGTGGGCATCGGCAACAGTAAAAACTGGGACCATGACCCTTACGAGGGCTATGAGACGGAGCGCATCATCTATGGCCGCGGCGGCTCCGACCAAGAGGGCGGCATGGCGTCCGCAGCCTATGGCGGCAAGCTCATCAAGGATTTTGGCCTGCTTCCCGCCGGCTACAAGCTGATGGTCGTCGGCACGGTGCAGGAAGAGGACTGCGACGGTATGTGCTGGCAGTACATCTATAATCAAGATAAAATCGTGCCGGAATTCGTCATCTCCACCGAGCCGACTGACGGCGGCATCTACCGTGGCCACCGCGGCAGAATGGAGATCCGCGTGGACGTCAAAGGCGTCTCCTGCCACGGTTCCGCGCCGGAGCGCGGCGACAACGCGATCTACAAAATGGCCGACATCCTGCAGGACGTCCGGGCGCTCAATGAGAACGGTGCCGGGGAAGACACCGAGATCAAGGGCCTCGTGAAGATGCTGGATCCCAAGTACAACCCCGAGCACTATGAGGACGCGCGGTTTCTGGGCCGCGGCACCTGCACCACCTCCCAGATTTTCTACACCTCCCCCTCCCGCTGCGCCGTGGCCGACTCCTGCGCCATCTCCATCGACCGCCGCATGACCGCCGGGGAAACCTGGAACTCCTGTCTGGAGGAAATTCGGAACCTGCCCGCCTGCAAAAAGTACGGCGAAGACGTGAAGGTTTCCATGTATATGTATGACCGCCCGGCATGGACCGGTGAGGTCTACGAGACCGAGTGCTACTTCCCCACCTGGATCAACAAGGAATCCGCCGCCCATGTACAGGCGCTGATCGACGCCCACCACGCTCTTTTCGGGGACAAGCGGCTCTATGCCGATGACGCCGCGAAGGCCACGCGTGAGGGACGTCCCCTGACTGACAAGTGGACCTTCTCCACCAATGGTGTCGCCATTCAGGGTCGCTATGGCATTCCCTGCGTCGGCTTCGGGCCTGGCGCCGAGAGCCAGGCGCACGCGCCCAACGAGATCACCTGGAAGCAGGATCTGGTCACCTGCGCCGCCCTGTATGCGCTGGTTCCCAGCCTGTACAAGGAAGAAAACAAGACCGGCGACGTGACTCAATTCCGCGCCACCCTCACGGACAACGACATCAAATAACACTACAAAACGCACGCATATTAGGAGGTTATATATGAGCAACGCAATCGAACTGGCCCGGCATCTTGACGCGCTCAAGATCAACGGCATGTACAAGAACGACTTCTACTGGACCTGGGATAAGACCGGCGACGAGCTGGACGCCATTTTCACCGTGGCCGATGCGCTTCGCGACCTGCGGGAGCGCAACAAGGACACCCGCGTCTTCAGCAGCGGCCTCGGCATCTCCATCTTCCGCGACAACTCCACCAGGACCCGCTTCTCCTTCGCTTCCGCCTGCAACCTGCTGGGCCTGAAGGAGCAGCCTCTGGACGAGAAGGTCTCCCAGATTGCCCACGGCGAGACCGTCCGCGAAACCGCCAATATGGTCTCCTTTATGGCGGACGTCATCGGCATTCGTGACGACATGTTCATCGGCGAGGGCCACAAGTACCAGAAAACCTTCATCGACGCGCTCGACGAGGGCTACCGCGACGGCATTCTGGAACAGCGCCCCACGCTGGTCAACCTGCAGTGTGACGTCGATCACCCCACCCAGTGTATGGCCGATTTGCTCCATGTCATCCACCAGTTTGGCGGCGTCGAGAACCTGAAGGGCAAGAAAGTTGCCATGACATGGGCCTACTCCCCCTCCTACGGCAAGCCGCTGTCGGTTCCGCAGGGCGTCATCGGCCTGTTCACCCGCTTTGGCATGGACGTCGTTCTGGCGCATCCCGAGGGATATGAGGTCATGCCGGAGATCGAGGAGATCGCCCGAAAGAACGCTGCCGCTACCGGCGGTTCCTTCCGAAAGAGCAATTCCATGACAGACGCATTCCAGGACGCCGATATTGTCTACCCCAAGTCCTGGGCTCCCTTCGCAGCCATGGAACAGCGGACCAAGCTGTACCAGCAGAGCGACAAGGCCGGTATCGATGCGCTGGAAAAGGACCTGCTGGCACAGAACGCCCAGCATACGGACTGGGCCTGCACCGAAGAGATGATGAAAAAGACCCGGGACGGCAAGGCGCTGTATCTGCACTGCCTGCCCGCCGACATCTCCGGCCTGAGCTGTGAAACGGGCGAGGTGGACAACTCCGTCTTTGATCGCTACCTGGTGCCGCTCTACAAGCAGGCTTCCTTCAAGCCCTATGTCATCGCCGCCATGATTTTCCTGGCTCAGGTCAAGGACCCGGTCCGCGCGCTGCGCGCCATGGACCTGCGGGATGATCTGCGCAAGCTGCTTTAATTCCGGTCCCCCATGGAACCGCTGATTTCAAGGGGGAAACGCCCGGCCGCGTCTTGCTTGTTTTGCGTTTCCTGCAAGCGCAAAATCCGTCTGATGCAAAATTCACCATCATTCCGAATTGCAACGGGAGGGCAATCGTCCTCCCGCTGCCTGTTTCGCCGAACAAGGAGGTCAACACCCCATGAGCAAAATTGTGATCGCGCTGGGCGGCAACGCGCTGGGTACCACGCTCCCGGAGCAGTTCTCCGCCGTGCGGACCACCGCAAAGGCCATCGCCAGCCTGCTCGAAGCGGGCCACCAGATCATTATTGTCCACGGCAACGGTCCTCAGGTCGGCATCATCAACAACGCCATGACCGCGCTGACCCACGAGGATGAGCGGCAGCTTCCCACCTCGCTCTCTGTCTGCGACGCCATGAGTCAGGCCTACATCGGCTACGATCTGCAAAACGCGCTGCGGGAAGAGCTGCTGAACCGAAACCTGTCCCATCCCTGCGCCACCATCGTGACCCAGGTGGTCGTGGACCCGGAGGATCCGGCTTTTCAGAACCCAACAAAGCCAATCGGCAAGTTTCTCACAAAGGAAGAGGCCGAGGCTGTCGCCGCCAAGACCGGCTACCTCATAAAAGAGGACGCCGGCCGCGGCTATCGCCGCTTTGTCGCGTCCCCCAAGCCCATCGACATCGTGGAAACCCCGTCCATCGAGACGCTCTGCGCCGCGGGAACCATCGTCATCTGCTGCGGCGGCGGCGGGATCCCCGTGGTGCGGGAGGGCAACCATCTGCGCGGTGTTGGCGCCGTCATTGACAAGGACTACGCTGCCGAGCTGTTGGCGGAGCAGCTGCAGGCCGACCTGCTGGTCATTTTGACCGCCGTGGAGAAGGTGGCCGTCAATTTCCGCAAAGAAAACGAGACCTGGCTCTCCGAGCTGACCCCGGAACAGGCCCGTGAGTACGAAGCTGAGGGACAGTTCGCCGCCGGTTCCATGCTGCCGAAGGTGCAGGCCGCCGTGAAATTCGCCGAATCCGGCAAGAATCGCAGGGCCCTCATCACCCTGCTGAGCAAGGCCCGCGAGGGCATTGCCGGTGAAACCGGCACCCTGGTCCACCGCTGACCGTGCGGAAACCGCGTCTCATGCCGTCCCGTTTTCGTTTTTGATTGCGCGACAGCGCGTAAGAATCGATCAGACATGCCGCGCTGCAAGCGCCGCCTCCAAACAGAAACGCCCATCTTTCTGTTGGAAGCAGCATCTATCGGAATCGTTCATAAAAGAAGCCGCCATTTCCTTCCCGTCAGGCGTCCGGCTTTGCCGGGCCAAAGGGAGAATGGCGGCTTTTTTGCGCGGCTTATTCCGCAGAGATGACATATTCCTCAAGGAATTGGGCGACACCGTCCTCATCGTTGGAGGCGGTGACACGGTCGGCAGCTGCCAACGCAGCGGGCACGCCGTTTTGCATGACGACGCCGACACCCGCCGCCTCCAGCATGCTCACGTCGTTGAGGCCGTCACCAAAGGCCAAGGATTCCGCCCTGGTGATTCCCAGATAGCCGCAGAGGAATTGGAGTCCCTTCCCCTTGACGGCGTCCCGGTCGTTGATCTCCACATTGTGCGGCATGGAGCAGGTGACGGAGGTTGCCGGAAACCGCGCCTGCAGCATGGCCATCAGGGCCGGTCGCCGACCGGCGTCCCGCAGAAAGAACTGCAGCTTCTGCAGCGGACGGTTTTCCTGGAGCAAAAAGCCGCGAAAATCCTCGAGCGGCCGCCGCAGGCGGCGCACCATCTCCAGATTGTGCAGATCGTCCGGTATGTAATATTCAATCCGCTCCAGAAACCGGCGTGACATATAGGCCTGCCCGTCCAGATAGCAGTCGTAGGCCACGTCCAACTTGTCCAGCTCGTCGAAAATCTCCAGCGCCAGCGGCAGCGGGAGATAGGCCGTATGCAGGATTTTCTGCCGGTCCTCCACCTGCCCCCCGTTGACGGTAATGGCGTAGCGCACATAGGGAAGCTCGCGGATGACCGCCGGCATCCCGGAAAACAGCCGCCCGGTGGTGGGAACGATCCAGATTCCCCGGGCGGCGGCGGCGTCCAGCGCCGCCCGGTTTCTGGATGAGAGCGTTTTGTCGCTCGTGAGCAGCGTTCCGTCCAGATCCAGCGCAATCAATTTTGTGTTCATTTTTCCTCCCGTAAGGCCACCAACGTCTCCTTGGTATCCACGTCCGTCAGCTGGCAGGCCGGAATCTCCGCCACCCGCAGGCGATCGGCGTGGCGGTGGATTACGGTGCTGCCGCCGCAGTCACCGGTCAGCGCCTCCAATTCTCCAAAAAACTCCCAGGGAAACAGGCAGGGATTCCCATGCCGACCGTCGGACCCGGCAGCGCAGATGCAATCCGGGCAGCGCGCATAGAGTTCCAGGACCTGCCGGACGCTGTCCCGCCGCAACAGCGGTTGGTCGGCCACCAGATATAAAATGGCGTCGCAGTCGCGCAGCGCCTCGGTCCCCAACCGTACCGTTCGGGACAAGCCATCCTGCGGGCGGTCGTTCCAGACAATCGGGAAGCTCCGAAGCTTTGCCTCGCCCGCGACGGAGGCACTGCCGGTGACGACCACGACCTTCAACTCCGGCGGAATTGCGTCCATCGCGCGCAGTACCAGCGTCCGACCGCCCAGCTCTGCCTGCAGCTTGTCGCCGCCGAAGCGGCTGCCGATTCCCGCGGCCATCAACACACAACCGACCATACCGCCGCCCCTTTCCTCTGAAGTACCGATAGTATATCCGCACCGACGGAAAAAATAATCAGGTCCGGAAAACTCGTCTCAGCGCCGCAATGTGACCGGGCGTCGTACCGCAGCAGCCACCGACCACGGTGGCGCCCGCGACAATCAGCTTTTCCATACTGTGTGCGAAGGCGTCCTCGCGCATGGGATAGATAGCTGCTCCGGTCTCATCAATCACCGGCATGCCCGCGTTCGGCTTCGCGACCACCGGAATGGAAACCGTCTGCCGCAGCTCACGGATGACCGCCTCCAGCTGCTCCGGCCCGGAAGAACAGTTGACGCCGACCGCCGATGCGCCCAACGCCTCCAGCGTCCGTGCCGCTTCGAAAACCGAACCGCCGAAATAGAGCATGCCGTCGGAGGCCACAGAAAACGTGCAGAGCACCGGCAGGTCGCACAGCTCCAGCGCGGCCTCCAGCGCGGCGGTTGCCTCGTCGCTGCCCATCATCGTCTCCACGGCGATGGCGTCACAGCCCGCCTCCGCAAGCGCACGAATCTGTTCCCGATAGTTTTCCAGCATCTCCTCATAGGAAAAGCCCGGGCGGCCCATGGTTGTCACGTCGCCGGCCACCGGAACATCGCCGACAGCCTCCCGGGACAGCGCCACCAGCCGCCGGTTCAGCGCCGCGATCGGCTCCTGGGGATCATAGACCCGGCTGGCTGTGAACGTCGGCGCATAGACCATCTGAGACCCCGCTTCCACATACTGCCGCTGCAGCTCCCGCAGCACCTCCGGATGTTCCAGCACCCAGTGTTCGCTGCTGACGCCCTTCGGCATACCGGCCCTCATCAGATTGCTCCCTGTCGCGCCGTCCAGCAGCAGCCCCCGCCGCGCCAGCGCCTGAAACGCTTGTTTTTGCATCAATTTCCTCCGTTTCTCAGTTGGAAAACGGGGCTGCTGCAAGGAGTCTTGCAACAGCCCCGGCATTGTGTTCGGTTCAGGCGGTTGGCTGGTTGGCCGCGTCGATGATCTTCAGGAACTTCTCCGGGACCAGGGACGCGCCGCCGATCAGGCCCCCGTCGATATCGGGCTGCGCCAGCAGTTCAAACGCGTTCTTCTCATTCATAGAACCGCCATACAGGATTGAGGTCGCGCGCGCGATTTTGGAGCCATACAGCTTGCGGATCACGGTGCGGATGCTCTCGCAAACCTCCTCCGCCTGCTCGGGCGTGGCATTTTTGCCGGTACCAATGGCCCAGATGGGTTCATAGGCAATGATAACCTTGCGGATTTTCGTCTCGTCCACGCCCGCCAGCGCGGCCTTGATCTGCATGGTAATCCATTCCTCGGTAATGCCCAGCTCCCGCTGCGCCAGGCTCTCCCCACAGCAGAGAATTGGAATCAGGCCAGCCTCCAGCGCGGCCAAGGCCTTTTGGTTGACTTCCTGATCCGTCTCCCCCATGGCGCGGCGCTCGGAGTGGCCGATGATGACATATTTGCAGCCGGCATCCATGAGCATATTCGTGGCGATTTCACCCGTGTAGGCACCTGAGGCGGCGGCGTTGCAGTTCTCCGCGCCGATCCCGACCCGCGTCTCCCGCATCGTGCGGACGGCCGCGGGGATACAGACGGCGGGAACACACAGCGCGATATCGCACCAGCGGCCCTTGGGAAGCATGCCCTTGAAGGCGGTCATAAAGTCCTTGGTTTCCGAAGGTGTCTTGTTCATCTTCCAGTTGCCCGCAATGACGGTTTTTCTGTATTTTCTGTTCATTTCGGTACCTCTCTCCGCTTATTTATCCTGCAGGCAGGCGATGCCAGGCAGTTCCAGCCCTTCGAGGAACTCCAGGGATGCGCCGCCGCCGGTGGAAATATGTGTGATCTTGTCGGCAAAGCCCAACTGTTCGCAGGCCGCAGCGGAATCCCCGCCGCCGACAATGGTGATGGCGTCGGAATCGGCCAGTGCCTGCGCCACGGCAATGGTGCCCTTGGCCAGGACAGGGTTCTCAAAGACGCCCATGGGGCCATTCCAGACCACGGTCTTTGCGGTCTTGACGGCGTTGTAGAATAACTGGCAGGACTCCTCGCCAATGTCCAAGCCCAGCATATCCGCAGGAATTTTGTCCGCAGAAACGGTCTTGACCTCGATGGGCCCGTCAATGGGATCGGGGAAGCCTGCAGCCACTACGGTGTCCACCGGCAACAGGAGACTGACGCCCTTTGCCGCGGCCTTGTCCATCATTTCCTTGCAATAGTCGATCTTCTCCGCATCCAGCATGGATTTTCCGATGCTGTAGCCCTTTGCGGCCAGAAATGTATAGGCCATGCCGCCGCCGATCACCAGCGTATCCACCTTGTCCAGCAGGTTGTTGATGACATTCAGCTTGTCCGAGACCTTTGCGCCGCCGAGAATGGCCACAAAGGGACGCTCCGGGTCCGTCAGCGCCTTGCCCATGACGCTGATTTCTTTTTCAATCAGGTAGCCGCAGACGGCAGGCAAGTAGTCCGCCACGCCGGCGGTGGAGGAATGGGCGCGGTGGGCCGAGCCGAAGGCGTCATTGACAAAAATCTCTGCCAGATCCGCCAACTCGCGGCTCAGTTCGGGGTCGTTTTTGGTCTCGCCCTTCATAAATCGAGTGTTCTCCAGCAGCATTACCTGTCCGTCCTGCAGTGCGGCGGCCTTCTGCTTTGCATCCTCGCCGACCACATCGTCTGCCATCATGACTGGCTGGCCCAGCAACTCGGACAGACGGGCCGCGACTGGCTTGAGGGACAGCTCCGGCTTCCACTCGCCCTTTGGCTTACCCATATGGGAGCAGAGGATGACGCGGGCGCCGTGACTGGTCAAATACTGAATGGTAGGCAGCGCCGCCACAATTCGCTTGTCGCTGGTAATGACGTCATTCTTCATGGGGACATTAAAGTCGCAGCGGCAAAGCACGCGCTTACCCTGAACCGCAACATCTTCCACGGATTTCTTATTATAGTTCATGTGGTCTTTCCTCCTGTAACATTATGGTTTTCTCATTTTACCGAAACCCTGCATGTCTGGAAAATCCAGCTGCCGCAGGGCCTCATAAACGGCTATGGCAACGGAATTGGAAAGGTTCAGGCTCCGTAGGGCCGGGCGCATCGGAATCCGCAGGCAGTTTTCATAGTGGCTATTCAAAAAATCCTCCGGCAAGCCTTGCGTTTCCCTGCCGAAAAACAGATAGCATCCGTCGTGAAACTGTACTTCCGCGTAGCTGCGCGCTGCCTTTGTCGAAAGGCACCACATCTCCCGGACATTGTTCTTTGCAAAAAAGTCGTCCAGGCTTTCGTAGACCCGCACATCCACCTGATGCCAGTAGTCCAGGCCGGCACGCTTCAGCGCACGGTCCGAAATATCAAAGCCCAGCGGCCGCACGAGATGCAGCACACTGCCGGTGACGGCACAAGTTCTGGCGATGTTGCCGGTATTCATTGGGATTTCTGGCGCCACAAGCACAACATTTATCATAAAATGCGACACGTAGCCCAAAACACTGGGTTTACGCCCTTCCTTCCAAACTTCGCTCGCGTTTATTTTATGACAATCCCGGGAAAAATTCAACAATTTTATCTTAATTTTACTGAAAAAATCGCTTAAAAAACCCTCAAAAACAATTTTTATAGGAATCCACAAATTTTACTTCAGAATTACCTTAGTTTTAATTGTTATTTACCAATAGCGCATTTTTAACCCATCGGTGCCGTGTCTGCGGCAGAAAAAGTTCCATCCTACACCGAATTTCGTATGCTGGTTCTCAGTACCTGCGAGAGGCCGGACTTTCATGACGGAAGGTTCTTTCCTGGGGTAGCGTTCCGCCCTCACCTGCTCATTTTTCGTCTGGCAAAGGAAGGCGTTTCCATCTGGCAATGCAACAAGGCCACCACAGAACATCATTCTGTGGTGGCCTTGTGTGTCGGCGCTACCTATCTTCCCAGTCAGTCACCCAACGAGTATTTTCGGCGGAAACGAGCTTAACTGCTGTGTTCGGGATGGGAACAGGTGGACCCTCGCCCCAATCAACACCGACGAATCCGCAGCCCCGATTGGGGCCGCGATAAAGAACAGAGGCCATAAAGGCCTCTGTGTTGGCATTACCTATCTTCCCAGTAAGTCACCCTACAAGTATTGTCGGCGCACACGAGCTTAACTTCTGTGTTCGGTATGGGAACAGGTGGACCCTCGCGGCAATCAATACCAACTATTCAGGATATGCCCTGAAAACCGAACATGGAAGAATTAAGATCAAGGAAAGAGAGGCACAAAGAGCCTGCTATTCAAATTGTAGGTCAAGCCCTCGGCTTATTAGTATCAGTCAGCTTAATGTGTTACCACACTTACACCCCTGACCTATCAACGACATAGTCTACGTCGAGCCTTACTCCATT
>JAYFPO010000030.1:0-56955 GCA_034927685.1 Oscillospiraceae bacterium
GGCATCGTTTCGAACGATGCCGCCCCCACAGCCTGTGAAAAGAGGTCACCCTGCGGCGACCTTTTTTCACAGGCGGAAAAGGCCTGCCGCATTCCTGCGGCAGGCCATTGATTACGGATTCAGCGCAACCTCCGCCTTGAAAAGATCGCCGTCGATGACAATGGAGAAGGTGCCCTTTTGCAGCTCCGCCAGGCTTCTGGCAATCGAGAGGCCCAGACCGCTGCCCTCTGTCGTGCGGGCCGTGTCGCCGCGGACAAAACGCTCCATCAGCTCGTCGGCGTTGATATTGAGCGGGGCGCGGGAGACGTTTTTCACAGAGATCACCACGCTGCTCCCGACCGGCCGTGCGTCCAGATAGACCCGCGTGCCCGGCATGGCGTACTTGCAGGCGTTGCCCAGCAGATTGTCCAGAATCCGCCACAGCAGCCGTCCGTCGGCCTGCACCGTCAAGTTCTCTCCGCTCACCTGCACCACGGTCTCCAGGGCTCCGGCGGAGAACCGGTCGGCATACTCCGCCACCGCCTGATTGACCAACTCCCCCACGTTGGTGGGGACCAGCGCCACCGGAATGTTGCCGGTAGACGCCTTCGACGCCTCCACCAGATCCTCCGTCAGCTTTTTGAGCCGCCGGGATTGCCGCGACAGCGTCTCCAGATAGTCCTGCCGCTCCTCCTCCGTCAGATGCTCCTGCTGGAGGAGGTCCGCGTAGTTGATGATAGAGGTCAGCGGCGTCTTGATGTCATGGGACACGTTGGTAATCAGCTCTGTTTTCAGCCGCTCCGACTTCATCTCCTGGCTCAACGCGATTGCCATGCCCGCGCCGATGGAGTTGAGGTTGTCGCCATGCTGTTTCAAGTCCCAGCACATTTTGGAGGTATCCACCTGGTATTCAAAGTCACCGGCGGCCAGCCGCTCCCCAGCTCGCTGCAGCAGGCGCATCTGCAGCACGCCGTAGCAGATGGCAAGAAACAGCAGAAAATTGAACGCCAGGAACAGCAGAAGCACAAAGCCGGAACCGTCAATGCTTCCCACTGCCAGCAGCAGCTCCGCAAAAAACAGCGCGGCCACCAGTAATGCCGCCTTCCAGATCAGCGGGATCGCGCGGAAGCAGCGTCTGATCCAGCCGCCGGTCCCAAACAGAACCTTTTTGAGCCAGAGAAGCAGCCGGCAGATCACCGTGTTCTTCCATAACTCGCCCGCCTTCATCCGCGTCGCCAAGGACAGGCAGAAGGACAGCGCCATAACGTCGATCAGCACGGCGGAAATGCCCAGCAGCACCCACTCCATACCGGTGTCCTCGCTCACCGCGACCGCCACTGTGCTGACGGCCAGATAAAACGCCAGCAGCAGATCCAGCGGAATTTTGTCCACGGCGTTCAGGATGATTCCGTCCTCGCCGCGCCGGTGACCCGCCGCGCAGAACAGGAAGATCAGGCAGGTCAGAAACAGCGCGGCGCCGAAAACCAGCCCGACCACGATCGCATAGCGCAGCGGTTTTATAAAGTTGAACATCCGATACGCCTCGTAGAAGGAATCGTGCACGGTGACGGTGCTGGAAACCAGCACCCGGATGGTGCAATCCTCATATCCAAAGACGTAGGTATTTGCCGGCGTCTGCGGCAGCGTGTTTTCCGCCAGCACCGCGCCCGTCTCGGAATCCAGAATCTGAATTCCGAAGTTGGTCATGCCGGATTGGTAGTACCGGTCCAGATAGTCCTGCGCCTGCTCCACGGTGGAAATATCACCATACTGGATATTATATTCCAGACCTCTGGCCTCCGACGCCGCCAGCTCTTCGCAGGCGCTGCTCTCGAAGAAATCAGACGCGGTGAACACATCGAAATGCGCCTCGCCGTAAACGCCCAGTGCGCAGATAAGCGTCAAAGCCTCGCTGAGGAACAGCAGCACGACGGCCGTGATTTTCAGGCCAAGACTGCCCATGCGCGGATATTTCATGGCTTCTCCTCCAGCTTATACCCCCGACCCCAAACCACCTTGAGGTAGCGCGGCTCCGAGGGCGTGATTTCCAGCTTTTCGCGCAGATGGCGGATGTGGACCGCCACCACACCCTCGCTGCCGTAGGGGGCCTCGCCCCAGACCGCCTCATAGAGCTCCCGGGAGGAAAACACCTTGCCCGGATGCTCCATCAGAAACTTCAGAAGATCATACTCGATGGGCGTCAGGTTGGCGGGGTCGCCGTCCACGGTCACGATTTTCGTCTCGTCGTCCAGCAAAATGCCGCCGATGGAGAGCGCGGTTTTCGGCGCGGCGGCGCCGCCCAGCATGGTGTAGCGCCGGAGCTGAGACCGGACCCGCGCCAGCACCTCGATGGGATCGAAGGGCTTTGTGATATAGTCGTCGGCCCCGACCGTCAGGCCCAGCACCTTATCGCTGCTCTCGCTTTTGGCGGTCAGCAGAAGGATGGGGGCGTTGGTCTCCAGCCGCAGCTTCTCCGTGGCAGCAATGCCATCCATCACCGGCATCATAACGTCCATCAGGATCAGATGAATTTCTTCCCGATGCACCACGTCCAGAGCCTCCTGCCCGGTATACGCCTCAAAGAGACGGTAGTCTCCGGTGGAAAGATAGATGCGCAGGGCCTTCACAATGTCTCTGTCGTCGTCGCAGATCAGCACGTTGTACATTTCATCACCTCATGGATCTATTTTACCGAATCCGGCCTTAAGAAAACAGTGGTCGCTTCCTTAAAAAACATTTAAGAAGGGACGCCGAAACGTCCCTTCGTTGTCATCGCGCGGCAATTGCCGCCTTGATCTGCTCCAGCGCCGTTTGGAGCACGCTTCTGGGGCAGGCGGCGTTGAGCCGCAGATAGCCTTCCAAGCCCCGCTGGAAGCCGCGCCCGTCGGACAGGCCGACATGGGCCTTCTCCACGAAAAAGCGCCCAAGCGCGTCGCCGGTCAGACCAAGCTCGCGGCAGTCCAGCCAGCAGAGATAGGTTGCCTCCGGCAGGTGCATATGAATCTGCGGGATATTCGCCTCCAGGTAGTCATGGACGAACGTAACATTGTCGGAGAGGTACGCGCAAAGCTGCGTCAGCCACTCGTCGCCCTCCTGCCAGGCCGCGCGCATGGCGGCCATGCCGAAGCAATTATTGCGGTGGATTTCGTAGTTTTTCCAGCTCCGCTCAAACCGCTTCTGCCAATCTTTCCGCTGAAACACCGTGCAGTTGGTCTGCAGGCCCGCCAGGTTAAAGGTCTTGGTGGCCGAGAAGCAGACAATGGTATTGGCGCGGATGGCTTCGGACAGAGTACCCACCGGAACATACTGTTTGCCGAACAGCTCCAGATCCCCGTGGATCTCGTCGGAGACGACCGGCACGCCATAGCGGACGCAAAGGCTGCACAGGCGTTCCAGTTCCTCCCGCCGCCAGATGCGGCCAACGGGATTCTGCGGGTTGCAGAGCAAAAACAGCTTGGGGCCCTGCCGCAGCTTCTCTTCGAAGTCCGCGAAGTCCATGTCGTAGCTGCCGTCCTCGTTGCAGATCAGCGGGCTTTCCAGGACCTCCCGTCCCTCCCAGCACTCGATCACGTCGTAAAATTCCGGATAGACCGGCGTCTGAATCAGCACACGGTCGCCCGGCGCCGTGAACTCCCGCACCAGCTCCGACAGAGACGGCACGACGCCCGGCGCGATGGCGATGGTGCCCGGCTCGATCTCCCAGCCGTGACGGCGCAGCGCAAAGGCCCGGGCCGCGTCGAAGAAGCTCTCCGATTTGGCCACGTAGCCGAAAATGCCGTGCTCCGCCCGCGCCCGGCAGGCGTCCTGGATGGGCTTCGCCGCGCGGAAGTCCATATCCGCCACCCAGAGCGGGAGAACGCTCCCGTCTCCAAACGCCTTGTCGCGCTCGTCGTATTTCAGGCTGTCGGTTCCGTTCCGGTCGATGATTTCATCAAAATTATAGATCATAGCTGCCTCCTAAATTGCGTATTGACTCTGATAGATTTCGGAATAAAAGCCCTGTTTCCCGAGCAGCTCCGCGTGCTTGCCCTGCTCGACGATCTGCCCGTTTCGAATCACGAGAATCAGGTCGGCGTCCACAATGGTGGAGAGCCGGTGGGCAATGATGAAGCAGGTCTTTCCCTGCATCAGCTTGTCCATGGCCTTCTGGATGAGCAGCTCGGTCCGGGTGTCCACGTTGGAGGTGGCCTCGTCCAGAATCAGCAGCTCCCGGTCGGCCAGCAGGGCGCGCGCGATGGTTAAAAGCTGCTTCTGCCCGCCGGAGATGGCGGCGTCGGTACTCCCAAGCTCCGTGTCGTAGCCCTTTGGCAGCGTTCGGATAAAGTGGTCGCAGTAGGCCTCGTCGCAGGCCGTGACGATCTCCTCCCGCGTGGCCTCCGGGCGGCCATAGGCTACATTTTCGGCGATGGTCCCGCGAAACAGCCAGGTATCCTGCAGCACCATGGCGAAGAGGTCCCGTGCGGACTCCCGGGAATAGTCCGCCAGGTTCCGGCCGCCCAGCAGAATCTCGCCCGAATTTACGTCATAAAACCGCATGAGCAGGTTGACCAATGTGGTTTTGCCCGCGCCCGTGGGTCCGACGATGGCCACATGCTGTCCCCGCTCCACATGGACGGAGAAATTCCGGATCAGCGGCGTATCCGCCGAATAGGAGAAGTCCACGTCCCGGAATTCCACAGCGCCGTCGCCGGAATCCGGCATAACCGCCGCAACGGGCGCTTCCTCGGGCAGGTCCAGTATGCCCACCACCCGTTTGGCGGCGGCCCTGGACTGCTGGAGCGTGCTGATGCCGTTGGCAATCTGCTCCAGCGGCTCTGAAAACTGGCGCGCGTAAAGCACCACTGTCACGACCACACCGACGGATACGCCGTGGCGGACGATCAGATAGCCGCCCAGCAGGTTGATGGCGATATAGGCCAGCGAATTGGACGCGGCGATAATGGGTTGGACGATCGAGGAGAGATAGTTGGCCTTCGCCTCCGACTTGATCTGCCGCCGGTTGATCTCCCCGTGGCGGCGGGCGCAGTCGTCCTCCAGATTGTAGGCCTTGGTGGTATCATAGTTGGTGTAGGCCTCCTCCACCACGGCATAGAGCTCGCCGGACTCCCGGAACATTCGGTGGTAATAGGCTTCAGACTTGTTGGCCACCACCGTGGACAGCAGGATGGAAAGCGGCATGAACAGCACGACGACAATGGCCAGCATCCAGTTCTCCAGCACCAGCATCACCGTGATGGCGATGATCTGCAAAAAGCCGGTCATTACCGTGTCAATGACGGAGTGGAGGGAGTTTCCGATGTAGGAGACGTCGTCTGTCATGCGGGAGAGGATGTCGCCCACCGGCGTGTTGTCCACATAGGAGACCGGCAGACGCTGGATTTTATCGGAGATTTTGATGCGGAGATTGCAGGTGAAATAGCGGCTGACCGCCCGGTTGAGCACAAGCATCTTCAGATAGTCCACCACGGCCTTGAGCAAATAGATCCCCAGCAGAAGCCCCAGCCCCGGCAGCAGAATCTCGGTGATCCGGTAGCCTGCCGTCTCCCGAACCGGGAAATAGTCGATCAGCTCCTGCACCAGATTGCCCAGCAGCTTTGGTCCAAACAGCACACAGACAATCAGAACCATGCTGAGCAGGCAGCCGAGCGCCAGGTGCCAGCGGATGCTTTTTGCTTCCCGCAGGAGCCTCAGCAGCGCGTCTTTTTCCTTTTTGGTCTTCATCGGGCCTCACCTCCCGTCTGAGAAGCGTAGATCTCCCGGTAAATCCCGCAGGACTGCATCAGCTCCGCATGGGTGCCGCTGTCGATCAGCCGCCCGCGGTCCAGGACGAAAATCCGGTCGGCGCTCATCGCGGAGGCGATGCGCTGCGTGATGACAATCTGGGTTTTGCCCTGAATTTTCTTGTTCAACAGCCGCCGCAGGTTGGCCTCCGTCAGGAAATCCAGCGCGGAAAAGCTGTCGTCAAAGACATAGATGGGCGCGTCCTTCAAAATGGCGCGGGCGATGCAGATCCGCTGCTTCTGCCCGCCGGAGAGGTTCTTGCCGGACTGGGTCAGCACATGCTCCATGCCCTCCGGCAGACCGGCGATGTAATGGGAAAGCTGGGCGATGTCCGCCGCCGTGTGGATTTCCTCCTCCGACGCGCCGGGTCTGCCCATGGCAATGTTTTGGCGGATGGTGCCGGAATAGACCGCCGTGCGCTGCAAAACGCAGCTGATGTTCCCGCGGATCACCTTCCGGTTGACGGTCTCCGCAGGGACGCCGTCGAAGAGCACCCGGCCCTCCGTCGGCAGGCGGAAGGCCATGAGCATTTGCAGCAGCGTGCTCTTGCCGCTGCCGGTGCCGCCGATCACGGCCACCTTCTGCCCCGCCTCAATGGAAAGGCAGATATCGCTGACGGCGGGTTCCGCCGCGTTTTCATAGCGGAAGGAGACATGGTCAAACACGATATTTCCCGAGAAGGTATGCGCCTCTTCGGCATTTGGCTCCTGCATCCCCTTGGCGGAAAACACCTCGCCGATCCGTTCCGCCGCCACCTGGGCGTGGGGAAACATGACGATGGCAAAGCTTGCCATGAGGACGCCGTTCGTGACCAGCGCCACATACTGAATGATGGCGAAAATATCGCCGCCGGAAACCGCGTTGAGACCGTTTTCCATGCGATAACCGCCGACATAGACGATCAACAGTACGGCCAGATTCAGAATCAGCACCGCGACCGGGCTGACCAGCCCCATGCGAACGTTGGCGTTGATGATGTTCTCCGCCATGACGCGGGTGGCGTCCTCGATCCGCCGCTGCTCCCGGGGTTCCTTGTTGAAGGCCCGAATGACGCGGATGCCGTGGAGGCGCTCCCGCATGATATCGTTCTGCACATCGATGTACTTGTCGGATTCCCGGTAGAGCGGCGCGATTTTGTGCCCCACCAGGAACACCACCGCCATCACGAGCGGCACAAAGGCCAGCAGAATCAGCGCGAGTGTCGCATCCTTCCACATGGCGAGCGCCGTGCCGCCCACGAACAGCACCGGGATGGTGACGATGCTGCCGGACACCAGTGAGGCCACAAAGGAGACCGTGTTGATGTCGTGGGTCGAGCGCGTGACCAGCGCCGCGGTGCCGAGCCTGCCGAACTCCTCGAAGGTCATGCAATTGACCAGCGTGAAGATGGAGGTGCGCAAGTCGCCGTTAAAGGCGGCGACAATGTCCGTGCTCAGCTTTCTGCCAATCAGCAGGGTGGCCAGACCGATCGCGGCCACCAGCAGCATTTTGGCGCAGCAGCGCGCGATATAGGCAAAGTCCGAGGCCAGAATCCCACGGTTGAGGATATCGCTCATGATCGTGGGGAGCAGCAGGTCGCAGACCGTAGAGACCGCCACCAGCGCCATGGCCAGCGCGATTCGACGGCGGTATGGTTTTAAAAAATGTAAAATCTGTTTCATATTCCTCTTAAATCAGTCGATATACGCCCTCCGTCTTTTCTTGCAGCGTCTTTTCATAAAAGACGGCCAGAGCCCGAATCAGATAGGCCGTGTCGTCGGCGCCCGCGGTCTCATAGGCCGCGTGCATCGCGAGCTGCGGCAGACCGACGTCCACCGTGTGCAGCGAAACCTGCGCGTTTAGCAGGTTGCCGAGGGTGGAGCCGCCTGGCAGGTCCGCCCGATTGGCATAGAGCTGCACCGGTACGCCCGCCTCCCGGCAGACGACCTGGAAAATCGCCGAAGATACGGCGTCGGAGGTGTATTTTTGGTTGGCATTGTATTTGACGACCACGCCCCGGTTCATCAATACGGAATGATTTTTGTCCGCGTACTCCGGGTGATTTGGGTGCGCGGCATGGGCGTTGTCGCAGGAGACCAGGAAACTGGAGGCCACGGCCTGTCGGTATTGAGAGGCCGTTTTTCCGCAGCTTTCGCTGATCCGCAGCAGCGTGTCGGGCAGGAAGGTGGAGGCGGCGCCCTGCTGCGTCAGGCTGCCCACCTCTTCATTGTCGAACAGGCAATAGACGGGAACGCTTTGGGACGGACCGGCCTGCAAAAAAGCCGTCAGTCCGGCGTAGGCGCACTGGAGGTCGTCCAGCCGCGGGGCGGAAATGAACTCGCCCCACTCCGTCCCCCGCTGGCGGTTGTAGACGCAGAGATCCCAGGTCAGAAGCTGGTTCTCCTCCGTCCCGACCGCGGCGGCAATCCGTTTCCGGAAGGTGTCCTTCCTTTTTTCCGTGCCGTAAAGCGGCAGCAGATCCACCGCCGGATTCATGGGCACGCCGTCGTTGACCTTGCGGTTCATATGGATGGCCACGCTTGGAATGACCAGCAAATCCTCGTCCAGGTCCACCGGCCGCGTTTCCACGCCCGCCTCCGTCTGCACCAGTACGCGCCCGGCCACGGAGAGCGGCCGATCCAGCCAACTGCTCCGAATCATGCCGCCGTAGACCTCGGTGCTGAGCTGGACGTAGCCGCCGCCCGGCACTTCGGCGTGCTCCTTGACCTTGAGGCAGGGAGAATCGCAGTGGGCCGCCGCCATCTGAAAGCCGGCGAAGTCCGGGGTTGGGACCCGAAACGCCAGCAGAGAGGAGCCGTTTCTCGTCACAAAGCAGCGGTCGCCCGCCGAAAATGACCAAGGCTCGCGCTCCGAAAGATGGTGGTATCCGGCCTTTTCCAGCAGCCCGCCAACCCAGGTAACGGTCTGGTACGGCGTTTTGCAGGCTTCAATAAAGCGCAGCAACTCCTGATTCTTCATGTTCAATCGCTCCCCTCCTTGTTCCGACTGCTTTATGGTACCATACTTCCGGCGTTTCTTCAACTTCCGCCGCAAAAAAGCAAATTGCTGTTTTCGCAAAAATTTGAGTCCATGGATCACTTTAAGAAAGAACTGATCGACTACCTTGACTACTACAATAACCACCGCAGCAGGACAAAGCTAAAGGGCTTGTCACCTGCGTTTCACAGACAACAAGCCCTCTCGGTTGCTTAGTCGAAATATTTGTCTAACTTTTTGGGGTCACTTCAAACCAAGCCGCCCTGCATGATTTGGTGAAATGGATCGCCGCGCAGCGCGCCCGGCAGATCATTCCTCCTGCTCGTATTCGGCGTCCTGCGCGTCCTCGTTTGGCTGGGATCCCTCGGTGCCCGCGCCGCCCTCGGTTCCCGCGCCGCCGTCAAATCCGGAGCTGCCTAAAATCTGCTCCAGTTCATCGCAGCAGCTGGTGATTTCCGCGGTGTTCTCCGCCTTCAGCGCCTTCCGCAGCCGCTTCGCGCAGTCGCCGGCCCGGCCCTTGTCCGCCTTGGGCAGCTTGGCCGATCCGGCCTGAAACAGCAGCCGCTCCGCCCGGTCCTTGAGCGTGGCGCTCTCCCGGGTCTGCGCGTCCTCCGCCGCGTACTGCTGCGCATCGCGGACCGCCCGGTCGATCTCCGTCTGGCTCATATTCGAGCTGGCGGTGATCGTAATGGCCTGGGCGCGGCCCGTGTCGAGGTCCTTGGCCGAGACGTTGACGATCCCGTTGGCGTCGATGGCGAAGGTAACCTCGATCTGCGGCACCCCGCGCATGGCCCGGCGGATGCCCGTGAGGCGGAACCGCCCCAGCTCCTTGTTCTGCCGCGCCATGGGGCGCTCGCCCTGGAGCACATGGACTTCCACGGAGCTCTGAAAATTGGAAGCGGTGCTGAAAATCTGACTCTTCCGGATGGGAAGCGTCGTATTGCGCTCGATGACGCGGGTACAGACGCCGCCAATGGTCTCAATGCCCAGCGACAGCGGCGTTACGTCCAGCAGCAGCAGCCCCTTGACCGCGCCGGAGAGCACGCCGCCCTGCAGGCACGCGCCCATGGCCACGCATTCGTCGGGGTTGATGCCCTTGAATGGCTCGCGGCCGGTCATCAGGCGCACCAGGTCCTGCACCGCCGGAATGCGGGAAGATCCGCCCACCATCAGCACCTTGGCAATGCCCGAGGCCGCGACGCCGGCGTCGTTCATGGCCTGCTGCACCGGCTCCCGGGTGGCTTGCACCAGATGGGCGGTGAGCTCGTTGAACTTTGCCCTCGTCAGGGTCTGCTCCAGATGGAGCGGCCCGCTCTTGCCCACGGCGATATAGGGCAGGCTGACCGTGGTGGAATTCATGGCGGAAAGCTCAATCTTCGCCTTCTCCGCCGCCTCCCGAATCCGCTCCATGGCCGCCGGGTCCTTCGCGAGATCCACGCGGGTTTCCCGCTTAAAGTTCGCCACCAGTTCGTCGGAAACAATCTGATCGAAGTCGTCGCCGCCCAGATGGTTGTTGCCCGCCGTGGCCAGCACCTCGATCACGCCCGCGGAAATCTCCAGAACGGAAACGTCAAAGGTGCCGCCGCCCAGATCATAGACCATGATTTTCTGGCTCTGCTCCTTGTCGACGCCATAGGCCAGCGCCGCCGCCGTAGGCTCGTTGATGATCCGCTGGACGTTCAGTCCGGCGATCTTCCCCGCGTCCTTGGTGGCCTGCCGCTGCGCGTCTGTAAAGTAGGCCGGGACCGTGATGACCGCGTCCGAGACCGTCTCGCCCAGATACGCCTCTGCGTCGGTCTTCAGTTTCTGGAGAATCATGGCGGAGATCTCCTGCGGCGTATAGGCCTTGCCGTCGATCTTGACCCGGTAATTGGTACCCATCTCCCGCTTGATCGAGGAAACGGTGCGCTCGTGGTTCGTCACGGCCTGCCGCTTGGCAATCTGGCCCACCATCCGCTCGCCGGTGCGGGAAAAGGCTACCACGGAGGGGGTTGTCCTCCCGCCTTCCGCGTTGGGGATCACCGCGGGCTCGCCGCCCTCCATAACCGCCACACAGGAATTGGTGGTCCCGAGATCAATGCCGATCATTTTTGACATACTCGCTTACTCCTTTTACCCCTGCTGCGGGGTGCCGTTATATCCTTCAGACGAATTGGACTGTCCGCTCCCGGAGCTGCCGCTCTGGTCGCTGCCCGCATCGCCGCTGTAATCGCCGTAATAGCTCCATGGCGAGGTGTAGCCGCTGTACCCGCTGTACCCGTAGCCCAGATTTCCGCTGCACATGGAGAGCAGCGAGGAAAGCAGCAGGAACAGAAGCACCATCCGGAAAAATCCCATGGGCCGCCGCGGGCGGTAGTTGCCGTCCGGGTCCGACCGGTTCTGATAATTGCTGTAATAATAACTCTGGCGGCTGCTGTTGTCGGCGTCGCCGTAGTAGCCGCCGAAGGGGTTGTAAGTATTGGCGTTCTGCTGTTCCTGGCGGCGCTGCTGCTCATAGGCCTCCGGATTCTTGAGCTGGTCGTAGGCGGCGTTGATCTCGTTCATCCGCTGCGCCGCAACCGTATCCCCAGGATTGACGTCCGGATGATATTTTTTTGCCAGCCGCCGGTAGGCCGCCTTGATCTCCTCTTCCGAGGCACCGTGGGCAATGCCCAGCACCTCATAGGGATCTCTTGCCATGTGCTCCACATCCTCTTTCTTTCGTACCGACAATATCATACACAGTTTTTTCGCGGCAGGTGTGAATAAAATGGAAACAATCTGCAGATTATCGCCTTGTCATTGGCCGCCGCGTGTGATAAACTGGACACATTCTGAGTATTCGAGGTTCATTATGTCTGTTTCTCTGATCGCCGTCGACGTGGACGGTACCCTGATCGATTCCTGCGGCCGAATCACCAGGGAAACCCAAGCGGCCGTGGCCGCGGCGGACCGCGCCGGGATTCAGGTCGCCCTCAGCACCGGCCGTGCCCGGGATGAGTGCAGCCCCATTCTGCGCGAGCTGCCGCAGATTCGTTATACGATCAACTGTTCCGGCGCCAGCGTTTACGACGTTGGCCGCGAACAGGAGCTCTTCACGGAAGGGATGCCCATGGAGACGGTCCGGGCGCTGTACCGGCGGCTCTCCCCGCTGAACTGCCTGTTTGAGGTCATGGCCGACGGCCATATCTTCACCGACCGGCTGAAGCTGAAGGATCTCTCCTCCTATCATAACCCCTATTACATCGATATCATTCGCCGCACCCGGACGCCGGTCGAACTGGAATCGCTGCTCGCCGCCCGGACAAGCCCTGTGGCAAAAATCCACCTGTTCTTCCGCAGCGCGGAGGACCAGCAGCTTGCCCGCTCGCTGACGGAGGACTTTGGTCTCGTCGTCCTGAGCTCGGTCCCGGAAAATTTGGAAATCAACACGCCGTCGGCCTCCAAGGGCGCAGGCCTGCGGGTGCTGGCGGCCTATCTGCGCATTCCGCTGGCAGACACCATGGCCATTGGCGACAATCTGAACGACGTCAGTATGCTGCGGGAGGCGGAATACCCGGTGGTCGTTGGCAACGCCCACCCGGACACCGTACCCTATGCCCGCTACATCACCGCCTCCTGCGACGAGGACGGCGTGGCCTCGGCCATCCGGCACGTCCTTGCCGGCACACTGGGCGCACTGAAAAAGGAGTGATTCCATGAACCGCGAACGCCTGGAAGAGAAGCTGCGAGAGCTGCCGCTCTACCAGTATGCGTTCTTCCCCACCGAAGCGCTGTGCTTCACAGATAAGGTGCGGACCGTCTGCCGGGAAGAATGCCCCATGTATAACAAAAGCTGGGCCTGTCCCCCGGCCGTCGGCGAAGTCTCCGCGTGTCGGGAAAAGTGCCTCCGCTACCCCGACTGCCTGATGATCTCCACCATCACCGAGGTCTCCGACATCGCCAATCTGGACGAAACGCTCGCGACCCGCGCGGGCCATGAGGAGATGACCCGGCAGGTGCTCAGCCTGCTGCGGGAGGAGACGGAGGACACCTTCGTGCTCTCCACCGAGGCCTGCGCCATCTGTGAAACCTGCGCCTGGCCCGACGGCCCCTGCCGCCATCCGGACAAAATGTTCCCCTGCGTCGAGAGCCACGGGATTCTGGTCACCGCCCTGTCGGAACGCTGCGGCATCGATTTCATTGCGGGCGGCAACGTGGTTACCTGGTACTCTCTGCTGTTTTACCGCTAGAAAGAAAGAAGGAACCGCCATGCTTGGCGTAATCGTCAATACCGGCACCATCCTGCTGGGCGGCCTGATCGGGATGCTCTGCAAGAAAGGCATCCCCGAACGGGTCCAACAGGCCATCATGGTCGCCATCGGCCTGTGCGTCATCTACATCGGCATCGACGGCGCGCTCAGCGGCAACAACGTGCTGGTGCTGATTCTCTCCATGATCGGCGGCGCCGCAATCGGCACGCTGCTGGATCTGGACGGCGGCGTCGCCCGTCTGGGCGGGTGGGTTGAGGGCCGCTTCCCCAAGAAGGAGAACGGCGCCGTCTCCGTGGCCGAGGGCTTCATCACCGCGTCGCTCCTCTTCTGCGTGGGCGCCATGACCATCGTCGGCTCCTTCAACGCCGGTCTCCGGGGCGACAACAGCATGCTTTTCACGAAGGCCCTGCTGGACGGCTGCTCCTCCGTGATGCTGGCGGCCAGTCTCGGCGTCGGCGTGCTCTGCTCCGCCGCCCTGGTCTTCGTGTTTCAGGGCTCGCTGGTGCTGCTGTCCCAGGTCATCGCGCCGGTGCTGACCGACGCCGCCATTGCCGAGATCACCTGCGCCGGGTCGCTGATGATCTTTGCCCTGGGTCTTAATATGATTGGGCTGAGCAAGATTAAGGTTGCCAATCTCCTGCCCGCCATGGTCCTCGCTCCGCTGGCGCTGGCGCTCTATAACTGGGTCGCCTCACTGCTCTGATTTTCCTTCCAGCTGCGCCGTGATCCGGCGGCCGATCACACATTTCGCCCGGTGGAGGCAAGTTTCGTAGCAGCAATCCACCCCGGTCAGCGTTCCGCCGTCAAATTCCGCCTCCACGATCCGGGCCTGATCGGCCTGGAAGCAGTAGCCGGAATACAATTCTTCTTTTGTCATACTATACTCCATAGGAACTGCCGGGCACGCAAATCTTGCAGCTGCCCGCTTTTTTACGTTGTATCAGGACAGGCCGCCGAATTTCCAGCGGATCATATCCTCGCCGGTCCGCAGGACGGAATCCGCGTGCTCGCCCAGCTCCTCCTTCAGGAGGTCGTATTCATCCAGCGCACCCTGGACGTGCGGCACCAGATAGGCCCCGGCGTCGCTGCCGAGCGCAACGTTTCCGCCCCAGCCCGCCACAATGCCGACCTTCCAGAGGTGCTCGTCCAGAATCCGTTTGGTCACGCTCTGCGGATACCGGTCGTCATGAATCAAATTGCCGACCGTCACCACCGTCGGTACCCAGACCGTATCGCTCTCCGCAAGCTGGTGCAGCGTCTCCTGTCCGAGATAGTAGCCGTGCTCCAGCGAGTCCACGCCCGCCTCCAGCGCCGCCTGCGCCGGTGCGTCGCCGTTGCAGTGGGCCATGACGGACAGGCCCTCCTCGTGACCGATGTGGATCAGCTCCCGGATGGTCTCCGCCGCCATGGGATCACCGTCCAGTCGGCCGTATTCCTGAAAGTCCACAAGGCCCGAGAGCATGAGCTTTAAAAACTGCGCGCCCTGCCGCTTCACTTCCGCCAGCAGCTCCCGGAACTCCCGCAGGTCGGAAAATCCCATGCCGATGAACGCCCCATAGCGCCCGCTTTCAAAGATTGGGAAAACCGGCGTCACATAGGTCAGGCCGTATTCCGGCGCGAGCACCGCCGCCCGCGCGGCCGCGCCGAACTTGTCGCCGCCGTCGCGAAGAAATGTCATGCCCGCCTTTTGATACTGCGCAAGCACCTTGCGGATGGCAGCGTCGTCCGGCCCCGAACGGTGGCGGTCCATGGCCTCCCGGTAGCCCAGAATGCCGTCCAAAACCATATGAATATGACAATCACCCAGCATCGAATTTCTCACTTTCCCGGCCACTCGGCCGCTCATCTCCATCTGTCCTCCAGAGTATACCATTTTTGCCCCGGTTGCAACGCTTTTCTCTCGCGCCGCCGCCGGAACCGGTTTTGTCTTTTCCTGGTTTTTCGGTATCGGGTTGCATTTATTCGTTAAAAAATAGCAATTTTTGAGGGCCTCCGTTTTTGATTTGTGAAACCTGCACATGGATTTCCGACAGAAACCGGCAAAGTTTTTCTGTTCTGTGAGATTGGCAGCGCGCAAAAACTGTGGTATACTACGGCTAGGTAATTTTTCTGTGACTGACGGAAGTGGGATACCACGTGAAGCAGAAAGAGCGTTCTGATGAATTCAGATGCCGACCGTCTGGGCATTCCGACCTTATGTAGGGTTGGAGCGCCCGTTTTGTTTTTTTTGGGAGGGCTAACAAATGAAAAAAGTTGCAGTCATCATGGGCAGCGCCAGCGACCTTCCGATCGTGGAAAAGGCCATCTCGACGCTGCGGGAGTACGACGTGCCCTGCGAGGTGCACATTTTCTCCGCCCACCGGACCCCGGACGAAGCCGCCTCTTTCGCGGCGCAGGCCAGGGAAAACGGCTTCGGCGCAATTCTTGCGGCCGCCGGTATGGCGGCTCACCTGGCCGGCGCGCTCGCCGCCAGAACCACCCTGCCGGTCATCGGCATTCCAATCAAATCCAAATCGCTCGACGGCATTGATGCGCTGCTGTCTACGGTCCAGATGCCCTCCGGAATCCCGGTGGCGACGGTGGCCATAGACGGGGCTGTGAATGCCGCCTTGCTGTCCCTGGAGATTTTGTCCGTCTCGGATCCCGCGCTGGCCGGAAAGCTGGACGCCGCACGCGCGGCTGCCGCCTCGAAGGTCCTCGCCGCCGATCGCGAACTTATCGATCAGTATTCCCACATTTGAACGATAAAAAGGAGAAAAACACGATGAAAACAGTACAGCTCTATGAAGGTAAGGCCAAGAAGGTTTACGCCACGGAGGACCCCAATCTTGTCATCGTTTCCTATAAGGACGACGCCACCGCGCTGGACGGCCTGAAAAAGGGCACCATCACCGGCAAGGGCGTCATCAATAACAAGATGTCCAACTATCTCATGCAGCTTCTGGAACAGCAGGGCGTGCCGACGCACTTTGTGCAGGAGCTAAGCGACCGGGAGACGCTGGTCAAAAAGGTCTCCATCGTCCCGCTGGAAGTCATCATCCGCAACGTCTCCGCCGGCCACTTTGCCCAGCGCTACGGCGTGGCCGAGGGCATTGAGTTTGAAAGCCCCACCATCGAGTTCTCGTTCAAGAACGACGACCTCCACGATCCCCTGCTGAACGAATACCATGCGCTGGCCCTGAAGCTGGCGACGCGGGAGGAAATCGACCTCATCAAGGCCCTCTCCTTCAAAATCAACGACATGCTGAAGGCCTATTTCCTCAAAATCGGCGTCCGCCTGATCGATTTCAAGCTGGAATTCGGCAAGACCGCCGAGGGTCAGATCGTTTTGGCCGACGAGATCTCCCCCGACACCTGCCGTTTCTGGGATGCCAAGACGAACGAAAAGCTGGACAAGGACCGCTTCCGCCGCGACATGGGCGGTGTGGAGGACGCGTATCACGAGATGATGCACCGCGTCTTTGGTAACTGACATGGGTCAGCTTCACGAGGAGTGCGGCGTTTTCGGCATCTACTGTCCCAAAGCCGGCCCCGTTGCCTTGGATACCTACTACGGTCTGTATTCCCTGCAGCACCGCGGTCAGGAGAGCTGCGGCATCGTCGTCAACGACGACGGCATCTTCCGTCAGCACAAGGACGTGGGGCTGGTCAGCACCGTCTTTCCGCCCGACGTGCTGCGCGGCCTCGGCGAGGGGAACATGGCCATCGGCCACACCCGCTACGGCACCACCGGCGGCAACGAGGTCATCAACGCCCAGCCCATCGTGGTCAACCACGTCAAGGGCCATATGGCCATTGCCCACAACGGCAATCTGGTCAACGCCTCCGACCTGCGGCGGGAGTTGGAGCTGCAGGGCTCCATCTTCCACATGACCAGCGACACCGAGGTCATCTCCTATATCATCATCAAGGAACGTCTGACCGCGCCCTCCATTGAGGAGGCCGTCAACCGGGCCATGCACCGGCTGAAGGGCGCGTATTCCCTGGTCATCATGTCGCCCTCCAAGCTGATCGCCGCCCGGGACGAGCACGGCTTCCGGCCCCTCTGCTACGGCAGGCGCGAGGACGGCAGCTACGTCATCGCCTCCGAGACCTGCGCGCTCGCAGCCGCGGGCGCGCAGCTGGTGCGCGATCTGGACCCTGGCGAAATTCTGATCATCGACAACGGAACGCTCCGCTCCATCCGGGACCATTGCGGCAAAGCGCCCAAGACTACCTGCATCTTCGAGTATATCTACTTCGCGCGGCCGGACTCTGTCATCGACGGCTGCGGCGTTCATCTGGCGCGGATTCGGGCCGGCGAGTGTCTGGCGGAGGACTATCCCGTGGACGCGGACATCGTGGTGGGCGTGCCGGATTCCGGCCTGGACGCCGCCATCGGCTACGCCCGGATGTCCGGCATTCCCTATGAGATCGGCTTCATCAAAAACAAGTATATTGCGCGGACCTTCATCGCGCCGGACCAGAAGATGCGGGAGCACAACGTCCACATCAAGCTCAACCCCATCGCGGACGTGGTTCGGGGCAAGCGGATCGTGCTCGTCGACGACTCCATCGTCCGCGGCACCACCTGCGCCCGGATTCTCCACGCACTGCGGGAGGCCGGAGCAAAGGAAGTCCACATGCGCGTCTCCGCACCGCCCTTCCGGAACCCCTGCTACTACGGCACGGACATCGACTCGCAGGACATGCTCATCGCCTGCCAGCACTCCATTGAGGAAATCTGCGACATCATTGGCGCGGACAGTCTCGGCTATTTGAAGCCCGAGCGGCTCTGCGAGCTGATCGGCTCCGTCCCCGGCGTCGGCTACTGCGACGCCTGCTTCACCGCCCGCTATCCCACCGAGACGCCAAAGGACTCCGGCAAGAGCCGGTTTGAAACCAAGCTCAGCGAGAAGGAGAAGAAGTGAGATGAAAAATTCCCGTTCCGAGAGCTACGCGGCCGCCGGTGTGGACATCACCGCCGGCTATCAGGCCGTCGAGCTGATGAAAACCCACATTGCCCGCACCCTGACCCCCGGCGTCACCTCCGACGTGGGCGGCTTCGGCGGGCTGTTTTCCCCGGACCTGACCGGGATGCAAACCCCGGTGCTGGTCAGCGGTACCGACGGCGTCGGCACGAAGCTGCGGCTGGCGTTCCTCCTGAACCGGCACAACACCGTCGGCATCGACTGCGTGGCCATGTGCGTCAACGACGTGATCTGCTGCGGCGCGCGTCCCCTGTTCTTCCTCGACTACATCGCCTGCGGCAAGAACGTGCCAACGCGCATCGCCTCCATCGTGGAGGGCGTGGCCGAGGGCTGCGTCCAGTCCGGCGCGGCACTGATCGGCGGCGAGACCGCCGAAATGCCCGGCTTTTACCCCGAGGACGAGTACGATCTGGCCGGCTTTGCCGTCGGCGTCGTCGACAAGTCCAAAATTCTGGACAAGGAGCGGATGGTCCCCGGCGACGCGGTGATTGCCCTGCCCTCCAGCGGCGTCCACTCCAACGGCTTTTCGCTGGTGCGGAAGGTCTTCGACGTGGAACACCGCGATATGCTCGCGCCCATGGACGAGCTGGGCGGCAAATCCGTTGGGGAAACGCTTCTGACCCCCACCAAAATCTATGTGAAGCCCATGTTGGCCCTGCTGGAGCAGGTGACGGTCAAGGGCGTCTCCCACATCACCGGCGGCGGCTTCTTTGAGAACATCCCGCGCTGCCTCAAGAGCGGTCTTGGCGCAAGGATTCAAAAATCCGCGGTCCGTACTCCGCCCATCTTCGGCCTGATCGCCCGGGAGGGCGGCATCCCCGAACGGGACATGTTCAACACCTTCAATATGGGCGTGGGCATGAGCGTCATCGTCGCAAGGGAGGACGCGGATCGGGCGCTTGCCACTTTGCGCGAGCAGGGTGAGGACGCCTATGTGATCGGCGAACTGGTCCCCTCCGACGAGGGTGTCATTCTATGGTAGCAAAAACCAGAGTCGCGGTATTCGTCTCGGGCGGCGGCACCAATTTGCAGGCGCTGCTGGACGCCGGACTGCGGGCGGGAGAACTTGTTTTGGTGGTCTCCTCCAATCCGGACGCCTACGCCCTGATCCGGGCGGGCAATGCCGGAATTCCGACCGTGACCGTGGCCCGGAAGGGCTGCGCCTCGCAGGCGGAATTTGAAGCGCAGATCAGTTCCGCGCTGGAAGCGCATGGGGTGGAGCTGATTGTTTTGGCCGGCTTCCTGTGCATCCTCAGCGAGGCGTTTACCAGGCGCTATCCAAACCGGATTCTGAACGTCCATCCGTCTCTGATTCCCGCCTTTTGCGGCGAGGGCTTCTATGGCCTCCGGGTTCATGAGGCAGCGCTGCGGCGGGGCGTCAAGCTGACCGGCGCGACGGTCCACTTTGTCAACGAAATTCCGGACGGCGGCGAAATCATTTTCCAGCAGGCCGTCCCGGTGGAGCCCGGCGACACGCCGGAAATTCTCCAGCGCCGGGTGATGGAGCAGGCCGAATGGAGGCTGCTTCCGAAGGCCGCGGAGCTGGTTTCCGAAGAGATCCGAAGGGAGAAAGAACAACATGAACATCTATGAGATTCAAGACATTGGCCGGCTGCTCTGCGGCAACCCCTATGTGGGCCGCGGCCTCGTCCTCGGCAAGACGGAAGACGGCAGGAAGTCCGCCGCCGCCTACTTCATCATGGGCAGGTCCGCCAACAGCCGCAACCGCGTCTTTACCAGCAAAGACGGCGCGATCTATACGGAACCCTTCGACGCCTCCAAGGTGGAGGACCCGTCTCTGATCATCTACGCCGCGGTCCGCACGCTGGACAATCAGCTGATCGTCACAAACGGCGATCAGACCGACACGATCTATGAGCATCTGCTGGCCGGAAAGACGTTCTCCGAGGCGCTGGAAACCCGGGAGTTTGAGCCGGACGCGCCGAACCTCACGCCGCGCATCAGCGGCCTTGTCACCTTCGGCGAGACCGATTTCACCTACCAGATGAACATTCTCAAAAGCGGCGACGCCGAAGGCACCTTCTGCAACCGCTTCACTTTTTCCTACGGCGCGAAAGCCGGCCTCGGCCACTTTCTGCACACCTATGTGACCGACGGCAACCCGATCCCCACCTTCCAGGGCGAGCCGGAGCGGGTTTCGATCCCCAACTCCATTGACGAGCTGACCGGAAGCCTCTGGGACAATCTCGACGAGCAGAATAAAATTTCCCTCTACGTCCGCTACACCGACCTCGCAAGCGGCGCGATTGCGGAGCGGCTCATCAACAAAAACGCGTAAAGGAGCAGGACGATGAAAGAATTTGAACTGAAATACGGCTGTAACCCGAACCAGAAGCCCGCCAAAATTTATATGCGGGACGGCGGCGACCTCCCCATTGAGATTTTGAACGGACGCCCCGGCTTCATCAACTTTCTCGACGCCTTCAACTCCTGGCAGCTTGTGAGAGAACTGAAGTCCGCGCTTTCGATGCCCGCCGTCACCTCCTTCAAGCACGTCAGCCCCACCTCCGCCGCCGTCGGCTTGCCGCTCTCCGAGCGGCTGAAGAAAGCCTGCTTTGTGGACGACATCGCGGGTCTGGAGGATAGCCCGCTGGCCTGCGCCTATGCCCGCGCCCGCGGCACCGACCGGATGAGCTCCTTCGGCGACTGGGTCGCCCTGTCCGATGTCTGCGACGCCGTCACCGCGCGGATGATCCAGCGCGAGGTCTCCGACGGCGTCATCGCCCCCGGCTACACCGACGAAGCGCTCGCGATTCTCAAAACCAAGCGCAAGGGCGGCTACAACATCGTCCGGATCGATCCCAGCTATGTGCCGGAGCAGCAGGAGCGTAAGCAGGTCTTCGGCGTTACCTTTGAGCAGGGCCGCAACAACTTCAAAATTGACCGGGCGCTTCTCTCCAAGCTTGTCACCGCCAATCAAAACCTGCCGGAGAGCGCCGTCCGTGATCTGATTGTTTCGCTCATCACGCTCAAGTATACGCAGTCCAACTCCGTCTGCTATGCCGTGGACGGACAGGCCATCGGCGTCGGCGCGGGGCAGCAGTCCCGCATCCACTGCACGCGTCTGGCCGGCTCCAAGGCCGACACCTGGCAACTCCGGCAGCACGACAAGGTTCTTTCTCTCCCCTTTCTGCCGGCGATTGCCCGCCCGAGCCGCGACAACGTCATCGACGGCTACATCAACCAGAACGAGGAGGATGTTTGCGCCGACGGGAATTGGCAAAAATACTTCACGGAGCAGCCCGCCCCCTTTACCCGGGCGGAGCAGCAGGCATATCTTGCCACGCTGACCGGCGTCTCTCTCGGCTCCGACGCCTTCTTCCCCTTCTCCGACAACATCGAACGCGCCCGCCGCAGCGGCGTTTCCTACATCGCCGAGCCGGGCGGCTCCATCCGGGACGATCTGGTGATTCAGGCCTGCGACGACTACGGCATGGTCATGGCCTTTACCGGGATGCGCCTGTTCCACCACTGAGGGGGCGCTGAGATGACGGTACTGGTAGTCGGCGGCGGCGGCCGCGAGCACGCGATCCTTCGCAAGCTGCGGGAAAGTAGGGAAATTACCAAGCTCTACGCCCTGCCCGGCAACGGCGGCATGGCAAAAGACGCGATCTGCGTCCCCATCGCCGCCAGGGACATCGACGGGATCGTCGCCTTCGCAAAAGAAAATGGCGTCGACTTCGCCGTGGTAGCTCCGGACGACCCGCTGGTCCTCGGCTGCGTGGACCGGCTGAATGAAATCGGCATTCCCTGCTTCGGCCCCACGGCCAAAGCCGCCGCCATCGAGGGCAGCAAGGTCTTTTCCAAGAATCTCATGAAGCAATACGGCATCCCCACCGCCCGGTACGAAGCCTTCGACCGGCTGGCAGACGCGCTCGCCTATGCAGAGACCTGTCCCATCCCCGTGGTCGTCAAGGCCGACGGGCTGGCGCTGGGCAAGGGCGTCATCATCGCGGAGACCCGGCAAGCAGCGCTGGACGCCGTCCGCTCCATGATGGAGGACCGCGTCTTCGGGGACAGCGGCAGTCAGATCGTCATCGAGGAATTTCTCGAGGGGCCGGAGGTCTCGGTTTTGTCGTTCACCGACGGCAATGTGGTCAAACCGATGGTCTCCTCGATGGACCACAAGCGCGCGCTGGACGGCGACCGGGGGCTCAACACCGGCGGCATGGGTACGATTGCGCCAAACCCCTACTACACGGAGGAGATTGCCGCGCGGTGCATGGAGGAAATCTTCCTTCCGACGATGCGCGCCATGAACGCGGAGGGGCGCACCTTCCGGGGCTGCCTCTACTTCGGCCTGATGCTGACGAAGGACGGCCCCAAAGTCATTGAGTACAACTGCCGCTTCGGCGACCCGGAGACCCAGGTGGTGCTCCCGCTGCTCCGCAGCGACCTGCTGACCATTCTGCGGGCCGTGGCCGACGGGAAGCTGGAAGAGACGGAGGTTGCGTTCTCGACCGGAAGCGCCTGCTGCGTGGTGCTCGCTTCCAGCGGCTACCCGCAGAAGTATGAGACCGGCTTCCCCATCACCCTGCCGGAGACGTTCGGCGACGGCTGCGACGTCTTTGTTGCCGGCGCAAAGCTGGACGGGGACACGCTGCTGACCGCCGGCGGGCGGGTGCTGGGCGCGGTGGCGACCGCGCCGACGCTGCGGGGCGCGATTGACCGCGCCTATGAACTGGCGGACCGCATTTCATTTCAAAACGCCTACTGCCGCCGGGACATCGGGCAGCGCGCGCTGCGGGCCGGAAAGTGAGGAAACAGAACATGGTATACCGCGTTTTTGTTGAAAAAAAGCCGGAGCTTGCGAACGAGGCCAGGGCGCTGCAGCAGGAGCTGCGCGCCTTTCTTGGCGTCTCCGCCCTGCGCAGCGTCCGCATTGTCAACCGCTACGATGTGGAGCATATCGACGAGGACCTGTTCCGGTACGCCTGCCGGACCGTGTTCTCCGAGCCGCAGCTTGATCGCTGCACCGACACGCTGGACCCAGCCGGCTGCGCGGCCCTGGCCGTGGAGTATCTGCCCGGCCAGTTTGACCAGCGGGCCGATTCCGCGGCGCAGTGTATCCAGATTCTCTCGCAGGGCGAGCGGCCCACGGTACGCACCGCAAAAATCTACCTGCTGGACGGCGCGCTGACGGAGGACGATCTGCGGAAGGTTCAAAAATACGTCGTGAATCCGGTGGAGAGCCGGATTGCCTCCCTGGAAAAGCCGGAAACGCTTGCGGTCTCCTATGAGATTCCCAAAACCGTGGAGACCCTGACCGGGTTTTGCGCGCTTGGCGAGGCGGAGCTTGCCGCCTTCCTGCGGGAAAAGGGCCTCGCCATGGATCTGGACGACCTGCGCTTCTGCCAGGAATACTTCCAATCCGAGCGGCGGGACCCCACCATCACCGAGGTCCGCATGATCGACACCTACTGGTCCGACCACTGCCGGCACACCACATTCCTGACCACCATCGACCGCGTTTCGTTCTGCGATCCCCTGCTGCAGGGGGCCTATGAGCGGTACCTTGCCGCGCGGCGGCACATCGGCAGGACAAAACCCGTGAACCTGATGGACCTCGGCACCATCGCCGCCAAGGTTCTGAAGGCCGACGGGCGGCTGCAAAAGCTGGACGAATCCGAGGAAATCAACGCCTGCACAGTGAAAATCACGGTGGAGACCGAGGATGGCCCGGAGCCGTGGCTGCTGCTCTTCAAGAACGAGACCCACAATCATCCGACGGAGATCGAGCCCTTCGGCGGCGCGGCCACCTGTATCGGCGGCGCGATCCGCGACCCGCTTTCCGGGCGGTCCTACGTCTACGCCGCCATGCGCGTCACCGGCGCGGCCGATCCGCTGCGCCCCGTCGGCGAGACGCTGCCCGGCAAGCTGCCCCAGAAGAAACTGGTCACGACCGCCGCCGCGGGCTATTCCTCCTACGGCAACCAGATCGGTCTGGCCACCGGGCAGGTGGACGAGCTCTACCACGACGGCTACGCCGCCAAGCGCATGGAGATCGGCGCGGTCATCGCCGCCGCTCCGGCGGAGAATGTCCGCCGCGAAACGCCGCTGCCCGGCGACCTCGTGATTCTGCTGGGCGGCCGGACCGGCCGCGACGGCTGCGGCGGGGCAACCGGCTCCTCCAAGTCCCACACGCTCGCATCGCTCGAGACCTGCGGGGCCGAGGTGCAGAAGGGCAACGCGCCCGAGGAGCGGAAGCTCCAGCGTCTCTTCCGAAACCCGGCGGCGTCCCGGCTCATCAAGCGCTGCAACGACTTCGGCGCGGGCGGCGTCTCCGTCGCCATCGGCGAGCTGGCGGACGGTCTTTCCATCGACCTCAGCGCCGTGCCGAAAAAATACGACGGTCTGGACGGCACTGAGCTTGCCATCTCCGAGTCGCAGGAGCGCATGGCCGTCGTCGTCTCGCCGGAGGACGCGGCAAGCTTCTGCGCGCTGGCGGACGCGGAAAATCTGGAGGCCACCGTGGTCGCCTCCGTCACCGAAGCGCCCAGGCTGACCATGACCTGGAATGGTCAGTCAATCGTGGACCTCTCCCGGGACTTTCTCAATTCCAACGGCGCGGAAAAGCACATTGCGGTCGCGCCGGAGGCCCCAAAGCCATTTGAAAAACCCGTCCCCGCCGACTTCCTGAGCGGCATGGAGGCGCTTGCCGCGGATTTGAACGTCTGCTCCAAGCGCGGCCTTTCCGAACGCTTCGATTCCACCATCGGCGCGGGCACCGTCATGATGCCCTTCGGCGGCAGGTTCCAGCTCACGCCGTCGCAGGCCATGGTGCACAAGATATCCGTAGAACAAAAGCACACCGACGCCTGCTCCTATCTGTCCTGGGGCTGCAACCCCTACATCGCGGAGCAGTCGCCCTATCACGGCGCATATCTCTCCGTGGTCGAGTCCGTCTCCAAGCTGGTCGCCTCCGGCGCCTCCTTCGAGGATGTCTATCTGACCTTTCAGGAGTACTTTGAAAAACCCGGACAGGACCCCATCCGCTGGGGACAGCCGCTTTCCGCCCTGCTGGGCGCGCTTTCCGCGCAGCTCGATCTGGGCGTCGCCGCCATCGGCGGCAAGGACTCCATGAGCGGCTCCTTTGAAACCCTGGACGTGCCGCCCACCCTCTGCTCGTTCGCCGTCACGACCGGTCATACCGGGGAGGTCGTCACCGGCGACTTCAAGGAACCCGGCCACAAGGTCTATCTGCTGCGGCCGCAATACGACGAGGCCGGTCTGCCCCGGGCGGACTCCCTGCTCGCGCTGTACCGGCAGGTCACGGAACTGATGCGCGGCGGCAAGGTGTTCGCCTCGTGGACGCCAACCTATGGCGGCGTGGCCGAAGGCATCCTGAAAATGGCCCTCGGCAATAAAATCGGCTTCCGCTTCGCCGCGCACACCGGTCTGGATACGATCTTTTCCTACGCCTACGGCGCCTTCCTTCTGGAAACCTCCGGGGAAATCCCCGGCGCGCTGCTGCTGGGCGAAACCTGCGCGGAATCCGGTCTGACGCTGGACGGCGAGACCGTCCGGCTGGAGGAACTGCTTCGCCTCTACGAAAGCAAGCTGGAGCCGGTCTATCCCTGCAATATCCGGCAGCACAGCCTCGCAGAGCCCTTCTCCTTCGAGGCGGTCGTGCGGAAAACCCCCGCCGTCCGTCACGCCCGGCCCAGGGCCGTCATTCCCGTGTTTCCCGGCACCAACTGCGAATACGACACCGCCAAGGCCCTGCGGGACGCGGGCGCGGAGCCGGAAATCTTTGTCGTCAACAACCTGTCCCCGGGCGGCATCGCCCGCAGCGCCGCGCGGTTCGCGGCAGCGATCCGGGCAAGTCAGATCATCCTGATTCCGGGCGGTTTTTCCGGCGGCGACGAGCCGGACGGCTCCGGCAAGTTTATCACGGCCTTTTTCCGCAGCGGAGAAATCCGCGAGGCGGTCGGCGACCTGCTAGACCGGCGGGACGGTCTCATGGCCGGAATCTGCAACGGCTTCCAGGCGCTCATCAAGCTGGGCCTTGTGCCCTACGGCAAAATCATGGATACGGACGCGAGCTGCCCGACCCTGACCTACAACCAGATCGGCCGTCACCAGAGCCGTATCGTCCGGACGCGAATTTCGTCCAACCTCTCCCCGTGGCTGGCGGAGACCCGGGTCGGCGAACTCTACTCCGTGCCCATCTCCCACGGCGAAGGCCGCTTCCTGGCGGACGAGGCCCTGATCCGGCAGCTCGCGGCAAACGGGCAAATTGCCACCCAGTATGTAGATTTGGATGGCAGCGTCACCGACGATATCCGCTTCAACCCCAACAATTCCGCCTTTGCCATCGAGGGAATTACCTCTCCCGATGGGCGCGTTTTCGGCAAAATGGGGCACGCGGAACGCATGGGATCGGGACTTTACGCCAATGTTCCGGGGTGTTATAATATCGGTATGTTCCGCGCCGCCGTGCGGTATTTCAAATGAGGTGATTGCATATGGCATTTTATTACGAGCAGGTTTCCCACACGTTTAATGAATATCTGTTGGTGCCCGGTTACTCCTCCGCGGAATGCGTTCCCGACGCCGTCTCCTTGCGGACGCCGCTGGTTCGTTACCGCCGCGGCGAGGAACCCGACCTCTCGCTGAATATCCCCATGGTCTCCGCGGTCATGCAGGCGGTCTCCGGCGAGAAGCTGGCCGTCGCCCTGGCCCGGGAGGGCGGCGTTTCTTTCATCTACGGCTCGCAGTCCATCGAGAGCGAGGCCGCCATGGTCCGCGGCGTCAAGCGCTACAAGGCGGGCTTTGTCCGCAGCAGCTCCAACATCCGGCCCGATCAGACTCTGCGGGACATTCTCGCCCTGAAGGAGAGAACCGGCCACTCCACTGTGGCCGTCACCGACGACGGCACCCCCGACGGCAAGCTGCTGGGCATTGTCTCCAGCCGCGATTACCGCGTCAGCCGCATGGACCCACAGGAAAAAGTGGAGACCTTCATGACACCCTGGGCAAAGCTGATTACCGCCCCCGAGGGCACCACCCTCAAGGAGGCCAATGACATCATCTGGGACCACAAGCTGAACTCCCTGCCCATCGTGGACGGCGAAGGCCACCTGGTCTGCTTCGTCTTCCGGAAAGACTACGATCAGCACAAGCGCAACCCGCTGGAGCTGCTGGACGCCGAAAAACGGTATGTGGTCGGCGCGGGCGTCAACACCCGGGATTATGCGGAGCGGATTCCCGCCCTGCTGGAGGCGGGCGCCGACGTGCTCTGCATCGACTCCTCCGAAGGCTTCTCGGAGTGGCAGAAGCACACGCTTCACTGGGTCCGCACGCAGTACGGCAGCCGGGTGAAAATCGGCGCGGGCAACGTGGTCGACGGCGAGGGCTTCCGCTTCCTGGCAGACTGCGGCGCGGACTTCGTCAAGGTCGGCATCGGCGGCGGCTCCATCTGCATCACGCGGGAGACCAAGGGCATCGGCCGCGGACAGGCCACGGCCCTCATCGACGTGTGCCGCGCCCGGGACGAATATTTTGAGGAAACCGGCGTCTACGTTCCCGTCTGTTCCGACGGCGGCATCGTCCACGACCACCATATGACCCTGGCGCTGGCCATGGGCGCGGATTTCATCATGCTGGGCCGCTATTTCGCGCGGTTTGACGAAAGCCCCACGTCCAAAGTCAATGTGGGCGGCAGCCTGATGAAGGACTACTGGGGCGAGGGCTCCAACCGGGCCCGAAACTGGCAGCGCTACGACCTGGGCGGCTCGGGCAAGCTCTCCTTTGAGGAGGGTGTGGATTCCTTTGTCCCCTACGCCGGCAAGCTGGCCGACAACGTCGGTCAGACGCTGGCCAAAATCCGCTCCACCATCTGCAACTGCGGCGCGCTGACGCTCCCCGAGCTCCAGAGGAAAGCCAAGCTGACGCTGGTCTCCTCCGTCTCCATCGTCGAGGGCGGCGCGCATGACGTTCTGCCCCGCGCCTCCACCAAGGAAGGGTAACAAAAAAACGCGCCGTCACTTGGGCCTTTTGGCCACGGAGGACGGCGCGTTTGTACATCGAAAAAGAAAACCGCCCCGGGCTTACCGGGGCGATTCAGGTTATCTTCTATTGCTGAAACAATCGCTGCAATAAACGGGGCGGTCGTCACGGGGCTGGAAGGGAACCTTGCAGGGCTTGCCGCATTCGGCGCACACTGCATCATACATCTGGCGCTCGCCACGATCCTGGGAAGCGCCTTTACGGTTGTTGCGGCAGGCCTTGCAGCGCTGGGGTTCGTTGGTGAAGCCTTTCTCCGCGTAGAATTCCTGCTCACCGACGGTGAAGATGAATTCCTGGCCGCAGTCTTTGCAGACGAGAGTTTTGTCCTGATACATGAAATACCTCTTTAAAAAATGTTCATCGTCTCCGATGTTCTTCTATCATACGCCAACTTCTTTAAAAAGTCAAATCTTTTTCGTGTAATCTTCCGTTTTTTTAAAAAAACAGATGCAAATCGGGACGGTATTACCCTCCCTTTTGCCACAGGCCCTTGCCTCATCAATTTTGCGGATTTTCCTGCACCAGATGAACGGCAAAGCCCGCAATCTCCTCGCCCAGATAAATCGCCTTTTGCCTGCCTTTTTCGTCATATTTGACGGAATCCGGGTCGAACGTCCGGAGGTTTTTTCGGTAATTGAGGTCACAGCTGGTCCGAATCCCCCTGCGGCACGCCGCTTGCTTTCTCTTCCATAGCTCCTCCAACCGTCTTTCCCTGTTTCCCCCACGATACCATGAAACGGCTGAAATCGCAACGCGCCATCCGGTCGGCTCAAACCGTGCGGTAGTGGTCGTGGACGAACTGCGCCACGCGATCATACTGCCGGTTGCGCTCGTCGATGGACCCGTCGGTGAACACCTGCACGATCAGCTTAATGTCACTGCGCAGAAGCGGCGTCAGCCGTTCCAGCGACTCGTCTGGGTAGATGCAGGGCTTCAGCAGAAGATCCCGGCCCGCAAACAGCTCCGCCAGGTTCTGCGCATCATTCGGCTCAAAATCCGTAATTTTGCAGTCGAGCTGGGAGAAGCCTTCGGTCTCCAGGAGCTGCGGCAGATTATGCCCGATCACGCCGCAGGAGTGGATGGCCAGGCCGCCGAACCGCTTGGAAAGGAGTTCATTATAGGGCTTGCCGATGCTGCGGTAGCTGGCGGGCGAAACCACCGCCATGTTGTCATCCGACAGGGAAATACCGGAAAACGCGCGGTCGGATAGCATCATATGGCCGGGCGCCACATAGCACGCCTGCCCGATTGCCTCCATCTGCAGCTCGGAAAAGTCGCCGATGGTCCCGGTGATCTTCGTCAGAAAATCCTCCAGCGCCTCCGGCTCCTCAAGGGAAGCGGAAAACAGCTCGCAGGCGTCCAGCACCAGGGACGCCGTATCCATGGGGCTCTGCGTATCCGTCAGGGAAATGGGAATCCGGTCGTGGGTCTCCTGCCGGAAATAGCGGATGTACTCCAGCACCATCCGCATCAGCTCGCAGTCGCCCAGCTTCGGGAGCGGCAGATTCGCCACCTCTTCCACCGTCTGAAAGCACGGCATGGTCTGCACGTCGGAGGTGTCAAACCAGAATGTGCGGCAGCCAAAGGCGTTTGCGTAGACGCCGACGCCGCACCACGGCTCCAGGTAGCCAAAGGCCACGTCACAGTGCAGCCGCATCTTCTCCGCAAGGCAGTCGAGCTGCGCCCCGAGCGACCGTTCTTTGCTGACGGAGTCCACGGAAAACACCTCGCCGCAGGTCCGTTGGGTCAACAGCGGACCGCGGTACTCATTGTTCATGATTTTCCGCAGCAGCGTCTGTTTCTCCGAGAAAAACGCTTCGTACCGGTCAAAATCAAAATCCTTTGCCCGCATCTGCTTTCGCTCCTCTCCTTTTGCGCCAAAATGGCGCAATCTCTCTACCGCCATTCTAAAAGAGGCGCCCGGCGCTGTCAATCCGGCAAAATGCGAAAGAAATTCGCCCCGCGGAGGATGTTACCCCACAGGACGAACGTTTCTGCCTTAGCCCAGCAGCAGGGCCACCAGAAGCCCCAGCAGCGCACCGAAACAGACCTGCAGCGGCGTGTGACCCAGAAATTCCTTCAAGGTCTCCGCCGGGTCGTGCCCGCTGTTCAGCATCTCCATCAGCTCGTTGATGGCTCTGGCGTGTCTGCCCGCCTCCCGGCGGACGCCCATGGCGTCGTGCATGACGATGACCGCCAGGATCGCCGTGACCGCGAAGACCGCGGAATCCAGGCCATAGCGGAGTGCCGCGGTCGCGGCCAGCGCCGTCACCGTGGCGGAGTGGCCGCTGGGCATCCCGCCGTCGCCGAAGAGCCGGCCCCAGTCCAGCGACCGGTTGACGATCGTATCAATGACCGTTTTCAGGACCTGCGCCGCCAGCCACGCCAGCAGCGAATTGACCAAAAGCGGATTGTTCAGCAGCGCTGAAAACTTCATATTTCTGTCGCGCTCCTTACCTTTTCGGGGAATTTATCCTGATTATATTCCTTTCTTTCCATGATTTCAATGAAAAAAAGCCGCGCGGCATTTGCAATTGCCGGTATCTCTGGTATACTGGAGAGGAAAAGCGAGGATTTATCATGAACGACTTTCTTCCGATCAGCCGGCGCGACATGCAGGCGCGCGGCTGGGATTGCTGCGACTTTGTCTACGTCATCGGCGATGCGTATGTGGACCACCCCTCCTTCGGCCACGCGATCATCTCCCGGGTGCTGGAGCGCGCCGGCTATAAGGTTGGCATTCTCTCCCAGCCCGACTGGAAAAATCCAGCCTCCGTCACAGCGCTGGGGCGGCCGCGTCTGGGCTTTCTCGTCTCCGCCGGCAATATGGACTCCATGGTCAACCACTATTCCGTCTCCGGCCACCGGCGCAAGACCGACTCCTTTACCCCCGGCGGGGTCATGGGCCGCCGCCCGGACTATGCCACCGTCGTCTACTGCAACCTGATCCGCCGGACCTACCAGGACGTCCCCATCCTGATCGGCGGCATTGAAGCCAGTCTGCGGCGGCTTTGCCACTACGACTACTGGCAGGATAAGCTCCGGCGCTCCATTTTGCTGGACAGCCAGGCCGACCTGCTGCTCTACGGCATGGGCGAGCGCGCCATCGTCGAAGCGGCGGACGCGCTGAACAGCGGTCTCTCCCCCCAGGAGCTCACCTATCTGGACGGCACCGTCTTTCGGGTCCGCGACGCGTCGCCCTTCCCCGACTACCTGACGCTGCCGGATTACCAGACGCTGCAAAAGAGCAAATCTGCCTACGCCCGCAGCTTTTTTACCCAGTACCGCAACACGGACCCCTTTCAGGCGAAGGGCCTGATCGAGCCGTACGGCGACCACGAATTCATCATCCAGAATCCGCCGCAGAAACCGCTTTCGCAGGCGGAGATGGACCGGGTCTACGACCTGCCCTACATGCGGACCTACCACCCCTCCTACGAGAAACTGGGCGGTGTTCCGGCGATCCAGGAGGTGAAATTCAGTCTGGTGTCCTGCCGCGGCTGCTTCGGCGCGTGCAATTTCTGCGCGCTGACCTTCCATCAGGGGCGCATCATCCAGGCACGGAGCCATGATTCGCTTCTGGCAGAGGCACAGAAAATCGTGAAAGAGCCGGACTTCAAGGGCTATCTCCACGATGTCGGCGGCCCCACCGCCAACTTCCGCCGCCCCGCCTGCGACAAGCAGCTCCGGTTCGGCGCCTGCCCGGACCGCCAGTGTCTCTACCCGACGCCCTGCAAAAATCTGACGGCGGATCACGGGGACTACCTCTCCCTGCTGCGGAAGCTGCGGGAAGTGCCGGGCGTCAAAAAGGTCTTTATCCGCAGCGGCATCCGCTTCGACTATCTGCTGGCCGACCCGGACGACACGTTTTTCCGGGAATTGGTCCGCTACCACATTTCCGGCCAGCTCAAGGTCGCCCCGGAGCACGTCTCCGCCCCGGTCCTCGCCATGATGGGCAAGCCCCGCCACGAGGTCTATACCCGGTTCCTCGACAAGTATCAGCGCCTGAACCAGTCCCTGCATATGGAGCAGTATGTGGTCCCCTACCTGATGTCCTCCCACCCCGGCTGCTCCCTGAAAGAAGCCGTGGAGCTGGCCGAATACGTCCGGGATCTGCGCTATATGCCGGAGCAGGTACAGGATTTTTATCCGACGCCCTCCACCATCTCCACCTGCATGTACTACACGGGTCTGGACCCCAGAACCATGAAGCCGGTCTACATCCCCAGAGACGCCCACGAAAAAGCTATGCAACGAGCGCTGATTCAATACAATAACCCGAAAAACTACCGTCTGGTCCGGGAGGCGCTGGAACGCGCCGGCCGAACCGATCTGATCGGTTTCGGAAAAAACTGCCTGCTCCGCCCCACGCCGTTCCCCGGACCTTCCGGAAGGAAGAAAACGTAAGGAGTGGTCCTGTGCTGAAACCGCCAAAGCTGCCCGCCGCGCTGCAAAGACTGGAACGCCTGCTCACCGGCATTCTGTTGCCTATCGCCGGTATGGTGCTGCTTTTGCTGGCGCCCTATGTCGCCGGTTACGTTGGTTACCTGGTAGGCAGCGCCATGCTGCTGACCGGTCTGCTGATGTTGCCCACAGCCATCCGCGCAAAAGAATACGCCATCCGGGAGAACCATAAAACCTCGACTTCCGTCGTCCTGATCCTTTGCAGCATCGTGGTGCTTCTGAAGCACGACGACTGCATCACACTGCTCGGCACCGCCTGGGGCCTATACGGCATATTGTCCGGCGTCAAGGACCTGACCGAGGTCATCTACCGGATCGCCCACCGGCAGCGCCGTCTGCTTTTGGCCATCGACACGATGGTCATGCTGGCGTTCTCACTTCTGCTGCTCTGGAATCCAAACGGTTCCTTCGTGTTTCATCTGCGTCTTTTGGGCGTCGAACTGATTCTTCTTTCCCTCCGTGAGGATTATGACGATAAAATCTAGGCGAGTTCCGGCATCATCGGCATTTCCCTACACTTCGCAGAATATATTCTCCCAGGAACATTTACTTGGTGAGGTGGGAGAATGGAACAAATCGTCAATCAAATCAGGCTCTGCGGCAGCATGGTGTCGCCCCCAAAGCTGTCCCATGAAAATCACGGAAAGCGGTTTTTCACGTTTCCTCTGGAGATTCCCCGACTCTCCGGAACCACGGATACCCTGCAGATCATCGCACAGGAGGAGGTCCTGGAGCAGGGCGACCCCTTTGCGGGCGGACTGATCCTGGTCACCGGGCAGATTCGGTCCTTCAACCGCAGAACGGAGAAGGGGCGGAAGCTGCTGATCTCCGTCTATGCGGAGACGTTGACGACCTGCGAGGACGAGCCGGCCAACGAGGTCTGTCTGCAGGGGGCCATCTGCAAGGATCCGGTATTCCGGCGAACGCCGCTGGGCCGTGAAATCTGCGATATTATGCTGGCCGTCAACCGACCCTATAACCGGACAGACTATCTGCCCTGCATTTTCTGGGGCCACACCGCCGAGGAGCTTTCCCTTCTCCCGGTGGGCGCCGTCATCACGCTGACAGGGCGGCTGCAGAGCCGCGCTTATCTCAAGCAACTGGAGTCCGGCCGGGAGCAGCGGGTCGCCTATGAGATCTCCGCCCTCTCCGCCGCGCCGATCACGGAGTGAAAAAGCCGCCTTGCTGCCTTTTTTCAGGCGGCAAGGCTGTTTTTTCTTCGATTCGTAACCGGGACCCAATTTTTCCGTCAACATGGATAGAGCGTCCGACCAACGCAAATCAATCATACGGAGGAATGCGCCATGAAAAAACGAACTGCCATCCTGCTCTGCCTGCTTCTCGTCCTGTCTCTGCTGACCGCCTGCGGCAGTACGAGGACCGCCTCCACCAGCACCGCCGACTATGCCGCGGAAACCGCCGCAGCCGCCGCGAAGGGAGATGGATACGCCGCCGCGAACGAAAATGCGTCAGACAGCGTCAGCGTGCCCGCGGGCGCGGCGGAAACCGCCTCTGCCGGGGACGGGAGCGCCGATCTCTCCGTCACGGACAAGATCATCTATTCTGCCGATCTCTCGTTGGAGTCCACCGAGTTTGACCAGGCCGTGGCCTCCATCGAATCCATGGTCACGGAATTCGGCGGCTATATCCAGTCCTCCAGTGTCAACGGCGACAGCCGCTACAACGAGGACGGCACCACTTCCATCGTCAACCGCTATGCCTGCTATACCATTGCCGTCCCGAGCGAGTCCTTTGAGGAATTTCTCCAACGCTCCGGCGGCGTGGGCAATGTGCTCTCCCAGAACCGTTACGCGGAAAACATCTCCTCCCAGTACACCGACACCGAGGCCCGGATCGAGAGTCTCCAGACCCAGTACGACCGGCTGCTCGCCATGATGGAGAAAAGTACGGACGTGGAAAGCCTGGTTGCGCTGGAAGAGCGGCTCTCCGAGGTGACTTACGAGCTGGAATCCTATGAGCGGACGCTGAAAGACTGGGACCGGCAGGTGGCCTATTCCACAATCACGCTGAACCTGCAGGAGGTGGAACTCTACACGCCCACCGCCTCGGTGACGCGTACGTTTGGGGAAAAGCTCGGCGACGCGCTCAAAGACGGCTGGAGCGGTTTTGTCCGGGGCCTGCAGCGCGTTCTGATTTTCCTGGTTGGCGCGCTGCCCGCGCTGCTGCTGCTTGCGGCAATTGCCGTGTTCGTGCCGCTCATCATTCGGAAAGCGATCAAACGCCGCGCCGCAAGGAAATTCAAAAAGTCGCCGCCGGACGCGCCGACGCAATAAATTTTGGCGCTGCCGCAATCCCGCGGCGCCGTGGAATCCACAACCTGTCGCGCGACCTTTCGAATGCTTCAAAAAGGCAGGGAGGCTTCAAAAGCCTCCCTGCCTTTTGTCCCGTATTCTGCTTAGTAGCTGGTCCAGGTGGAATAGTTGAGGACGCCCTGATCGTAGCGGTCCAGGCGGTAGGTCGAACCGCGCTGCACCACGTTCAGCGTCACGTCGGCGGCGGGAGAGACCGCTTCCCTGGTCAGCAGCGTGATGGTCACGGTGTTGCCGTCGCAGGAGGCATACATCACGATAGTATAATCGGAATTGTTGCGGAAGCAGAAATCCAGCGTTCCAAAGCTCACCGTGGCGTCCCGTCCCATCGCGACGTAATGGACGGGCGAGCTGTGCTGGTAACGGGTCGTGATCTCCAGATTGCCCAGCAGCGCGGCGTTGAATGCAGTGGTGGCCACCTGGCAGACGCCGCCGCCGTAGGTCACGCTGCCGGCCCCGTAGTACGGCGCCAGCCGGTAGCCCTTTGCCGCGGTGCGCTGCCCGACTACCTGGTTGAAGGAGAAGGTGGAGCCCGGCGTCAGCGCCGTGCCGTTGATGGCCTGACAGGCCAGGATCAGATTGGTCTTGCGGTTATTGGAACTGGTGGAGCAGTCGGTCTGGTACGTCGCGTAGACGTTCTGGAACGCGCCGGTATCCACCGTGACGATCTCTCTCGTATAATCCAGGCAGATCCAGCCGGAGGAAATCTCCCCCCAGTTGCCGCTGATGGCGGTCACGGAGACGGTCTGGCCCGCGTACAGCGCGCCGGACACGCCGTAGCCGGTGCCGGGACCGCCGCGCACGTTCAGCATACCGGCGGTGACAAGCACGGTTTTCGCCTCGTCGGAGGTCGTCGGCTCTGCGGGTTCGGACGGCGTAGTAGTCGGCTGGGAAACGCTGCCGGTGACCGTCAGGTAGCTCTTGCTGACCCAGCCGGACGAGGTCTGCGCCCAGACCACACCGGAGGCGTCGCTCGTCTCGGTCGACACGGTGACCGCCGTGCCGCGGCTGAGACCGCCAACGCAGCCATAGCCGGTGCCTGGGCCGCCGCGCACATTGAGATAGCTGGCGTTCACCACCGCCGTATACGCGTCGGAGGTCGGCTGTGCAGGCTGTTCCGCCGGCTCCGAGGCCGCGGCCTGTGTGATATTCGCGAGGTAATTCTTGCTGACCCAGCCGCCGTCGGAGAGGCGGCACCAGGTCATGCCGTCGGAGGATTGCTCCTCCACCACGGTGACGGACGCGCCGCGGCTGAGGCCGCGCTGTACGCCGTTGCCGAGACCCGCGCCGGACCGGACGTTGAGACAGGAGACGCTGACCGTAGCCGTATAGGAGCCGGTGGACGCGCTGCCGCCGGAGCTCCCGGTCGCGGCGGCGGTCTTGCCGACATAGGTCAGACTGACCCATCTGCCGTCCGACAGCTTGCCCCAGGTCATGCCGTCCGCGCTCTGCTCCTCCGTGATGGTCACGGCGCTGCCGCGGGAGAGGCCGCCGCTGATGGCCGCCGAGGTGGTCGGGCCGGTGCGGACATTCAGGTAGGACGCGTTGACCGTGCCCTGATAGGGTTCAAAGGTATAAACCGCGTGGATCAGAAGATTGTCGGCGCCCAGTGTGTAGCTCTCCCACGCGCCCGTGTAGCCGCTCTTTGCGGGAACGGCCGGCTCCTGGATCGCGGAAAACTCCACGTTGAAGGCGACGATGCCCACCGTCGCACCGTCGGTCAGGAAGTAGGCATGATAGACGATGGGCGAATAGACCGCCTCAATCGTCAGGTCCGACGCGCCCAGAGAATAGTTCTCCCACGCGCCGGTGTAGCCGGTCTTTTCCGGTACCGCCGGGACGGAAATGCTGCTGTTGTCCACCGTGAAGTTCTCGGAGGAGACGGTCGCTCCATCCGCAGTGAAGGTCGCCGAGTAGGTCTCCAGCGTGTAGACCGCGTTCACCGTAATTCCGCCGGAGGTGAGCGCGTAGCTGGCCCACGCGCCGGCGTAGCCGCTCTTCGCCGGGATGGGCGGCTCTGTGATGGAGGCGGACTCCACCGTATAGGGTACCTTGCCCACCTCTTTGCCGTCGGCCATGAAAACCGCGTCATAAGAGATGGGCGTATAGACCCGGCTGAGCGTTGTGGGCGTATCCTTTGTCAGTGTAAACGTGTCCCACGCGCCGGTGTAGTCGTCCCGCGCGGTGACAGACGGCGCGGAATACGCATTGCCGTCGCCATATGTAAGCGTATCTGATGAAGTAATATCCGGATAGACAATCGTCGCCGTGAAACCGGACGGCAACGCATCCGCCGCCATCGACGCGAGCGTCCCGGGGAGCGTGATCTCTGTGACGTTTGGCAGCGCGGCAAAGGCGTTTTCGCCAATGGACGTAACGCCGTCTCCCGCCACGATGCTCGTCACAGCCGCTGCCTTTGCCGTATCTTCCGCCCACGGCGCGGAAAATCCATCCGCATAGTCCGGAACAGGCGCGCCGGACACCGTCAGGACGCTGCCCGAAATATTCCATTCCAGCGCGTTCTCCGCCGACACGGCAGTGGACAGCAGCCCCGCCACCAGCACCAGAACCAGAAAAACACTCAGCAGTCGTTTTTTCATCGTCTCAATCTCCAACCATCGTATTAAATTTGCAGGAGCTATTTGCCATAATTTGGTATCTATTCATAATATCATAGCATATTGCACAGAAAATGCAACCGGTTTGCGCTGATATTTTCCAAAAATCGCCAATTCACACTTTACCCGGCCGCCCGCTTGCGATATAATAAAAGAAACTTTGCAGGAATGAGGAGGTACCAGATGGACTGGATGCAGAACCCCGCTGTGGAGGCCCTCCGCCGCGGGGAAGAGACCTTTTGGCTGAATCCCAAGCTGACGCCCTTCGCGGAGGCTGATTTCGGCTACCCGCTCACCGCCGCGCAGATCGCGGACGCGGAGGCGCGCCTGCGCCGCTTTGCGCCGTTTCTGGCCGCCCGCTTTCCCGAGACCGCGGACGGTCTGATCGAGTCCGCGCTGCGGGAGACCCCCGCCATGCAGGCCGCGCTCGGCTGCGGGATCCCCGGACGGATGTTCCTCAAAATGGACTGTGATCTGCCCATTGCCGGCTCCGTCAAAGCCCGGGGCGGCATCTATGAGGTGCTGAAGCACACCGAGGACCTTGCACGGAAAGCCGGACTTCTGACACCGGACGACGATTACCGCCGCCTGTTGGAGCACCGGGACTTTTTCTCGCAATATTCCGTGCAGGTCGGCTCCACCGGCAATCTCGGCATGAGCATCGGCATCATGAGCGCCGCCATCGGCTACCGGGCCGTGGTCCACATGTCCGCCGACGCCAAACAGTGGAAAAAGGACCTGCTCCGGCAAAACGGCGTCACCGTGCGGGAATACGGCGGTGACTACAGCGCCGCCGTACAGGAGGGCCGCCGCGTCTCCGACGCGGACCCCAAAAGCTACTTTGTGGACGACGAAAACTCCGTCGATCTCTTTCTTGGCTACGCCGTGGCCGCCGGGCGCACCAAGGCGCAGCTCGACGCGCTGGACATTCCGGTGGACGCCGCGCACCCGCTCTTCGTCTACCTCCCCTGCGGCGTGGGCGGCGCACCCGGCGGCATCACCTTCGGCATGAAGCAGCTCTTTGGCGACAGTGTCCACTGCTTCTTCGCCGAGCCGACCCAGGCGCCCTGTATGCTGCTGGGCATGGCCACGGGACTCGGCCATCACATTTCCGTGCAGGACATCGGTCTCACCGGCCTGACCCAGGCTGACGGACTTGCCGTAGGCCGTCCCTCCGGTTTTGTGGGCCGCGTCATGGAAAACCTGCTCTCCGGCGAGGCCACCATCCGGGACGCCCGGCTCTTCGACTACCTGCGCCTCCTGCTCCGGACCGAGAATCTCTTCATGGAACCCAGCTCCTGCGCCGCCTACGCGGCCCCGGCAGCCCTCTTCTCCACGGAGGCGGGCGCGCGCTATCTGGAGACCCATTGCGGCACGCTCGCCCACGCCACCCACATTGTCTGGTCCACCGGCGGGAGACTGGTGCCGGCGGAGATTCGGGAAGCGTACCGGAACACGTACCTATGAACTGTCAACTGATTGCACTGGATCTGGACGGCACGCTGCTGACCAGCCGGAAGGACCTCTCCCCCGCCAATCTGGCCGCGCTGGAAACGGCGTCCCGGCGCGGCATTCTGGTAGTCCCCGCCTCCGGCCGGACCTTTTCGGGGATGCCGGACTGCATTCGGACGCTTGCCTGCGCCCGCTACTACATCACCTGCGACGGCGCGCTGGTCTACGACAAGCAGGCCGACCGGGACCTCTGCAGCACCGGCATCCCCGCCGATTACGCCGCGGCGGTGCTCGCGTTTTTGGAGCGTCAGGACGGCATTGCCGACTTGTATGCGGACGGCCGCTGCTACATGGCCGCGGACAGTCTCGCCCGACTGGATGACACGGGGATTCGTCCCTCGCAAGCCGCCTACATCCGTTCCTCCCGCGACGCAGTCCCCTCTCTGTCCGGCGCGATCCGACAGGTCCGGGCGGTCCACCTGATGCAGATTTTTCTCCGCCGGCCGGAGGAGAAGGCCGCCCTGATGGCGGAGCTGGAGGCACGATTTCCCATGCTCTGCGTCGCCACCTCCATCTCCAATAATATTGAAATGAACTGGCACACCGCCACCAAGGGCGGTGCGCTGGAGACGCTCTGCCGGACGCTGGACCTCCCGCTTGCCGCCTCCGTCGCCTTCGGCGACCACCAGAACGACATCGCCATGCTGCGGGCGGCAGGCATCGGCATTGCCATGGGCAACGCCGTGCCGGAAGCCATGGCGGCCGCCGACCGCGTTACCCTTTCCAACGACGAGGACGGCGTGGCCGCCGCCCTGCACGAGCTGCTTTCCCTGTAGCGCGCACCGGATTCACCGGTCATCCCGCGCCGCCCGGCAGACCGCCGGGCGGCGTTTTTGTTGGTTTTGTGCATTATTTCCTATCATCGATCCCTTTTTTTGTGGAATAAAGGGGGTTGCGATTTTCTCCCGTTATGCTACTATATTAGTACGTTATCACGATAAAGTATCGATTGGATCGAAGAGGGAGAATGAAACCATGAAAAAATGGATTGCAATGCTTTTGGCAATGGTTCTGTGCCTGCTGGCCGCCTGCGGCTCCCAGAGCGGAACGGCAGCGGAGACCACCGCTGCGGAGACCACTACCGCGAAGACCACTGCCGCGGAGACCACTGCCGCGGAGACCACCGCAAGCAGCACGGCGGACCGCACGACCTTCACGGTCGGCTTCGACGCCGAATACGCCCCCTACGGCTATATGGGCGACAACGGCGAGTACACCGGCTTTGATCTGGAGATGGCGCAGGCCGTCTGCGATATCTACGGCTGGGAGCTGATTAAAAAGCCCATCAACTGGGATTCCAAGGACATGGAACTGGACTCCGGCAGCATCGACTGCATCTGGAACGGCTTTACCGTCACGGGCCGCGAAAACGACTACACCTGGTCCGAACCCTATGTGGACAACAGCATCGTCTGGGTGGTCAAGGCCGACTCCGGCATCAAGAGCGCCGCGGATCTGGCGGGCAAGGTCATCGTCACCCAGTCCGGTTCCTCGGCCTACACGGCGCTGACCGCGACGGAGGACAATGACGACAATCTGGCGCTGGCCGCCACCTTCAAGGAGCTGCAGTCCGTCGCCGACTACAACACCGCCTTTGCAAATCTGGATTCCGGGCTGGTGGACGCCATTGCCGTGGATATCGGGATCGCCCAGTACCAGTTGAGTTCCCGCGCCGACGGCTCGCTCGTCATGCTGGACGCGCCGCTCTCCACAGAGCAGTACGCCATCGGCTTCAAGCTGGGCAACACGGAGCTGCGCGATCAGGTGCAGGCCGGTCTGGACCAGCTTGTGGAAAACGGCACCTTCCTGCAGTTGGCGGAAAAATACGATCTGGCCAGTATGGTCTGCCTCGGCAAGTAACACAGATTTTCAGGACGGCGGGGTTTTCCCGCCGCCCTTTGTCTGGTTTTGAAAGGATTTTCGGCTTATGAGCGTTTCCGTCATTCTCCAACAGCTCGCGGGTGGGTTTGGCAAAACCCTGCTGATCTTTTGTCTGACGCTGGCCTTCTCCCTGCCGCTCGGGCTGCTGGTCTGTCTCGGCCGGATGTCCCGCTGGGCGCCCTTCCGAACGCGCGCCCTCCCCACCGGCCGTCTCTCCCGGTTCCGGCCCATCCAGTTGATCTTCAAGCTTTTGATCTCCATTCTGCGCGGCACGCCGCTGATGCTTCAGCTTCTGGCCGTCTGCTATGGCCCCTACTATCTGTTCCACGCCAAACTGACCGCCAACTGGACCTTCATCGCCCTGATCCTGGGCTTTGTCATCAACTATGCCGCTTACTTCGCGGAGATCTATCGCGGCGGCATCGAGTCCATGCCCGTCGGGCAGTACGAGGCCGCCGAGGTGCTGGGCTACACCAAGGTCCAGACCTTCGGCAAGATTATCCTGCCGCAGGTGGTCAAACGCATTCTGCCCGCCGTCACCAACGAGGTCATCACGCTGGTCAAGGATACCTCCATGGCCTTCGTGCTGGCCTATGCCGAGATGTTCACCCTCGCCAAGCAGATTGCCGCCGCAAAGACTACGTTTATGCCGCTGTTTGTGGCGGGCGTGTTTTATTTCGTTTTCAACGGCATCGTGGCCTATGCCATGGAGTTTCTCGAAAAGAAGCTCGCCTACTACCGTTAAAGGGAGATTGCCATGAAACTGCTGGAAATGAACCATATTCAGAAATCCTTTGACGGCCTGGAAGTCTTAAAGGACATCAATCTTTCCGTCGAGGAGGGCGAGGTGGTCGCCATCATCGGCCCCTCCGGCTCCGGTAAGTCCACCCTGCTGCGCTGCGCGACCTTTCTGGAGACCGCCGACAGCGGCTCCATCGCCTACGACGGCCGGTTCGCGGCGCAAAACGGCCCCGACGGCAAGGCGGTCTATGCCCCCGCCCGCGAACTGCGTCAGCTTCGGAGCTGCTTTGGCCTTGTGTTTCAGAGCTTCCACCTGTTTCCGCACTACACCGTGCTGAAAAACGTCACAGACGCCCCGATCTCCGTCCAGAAGCGCAATCCGGACGAGGTCACGGCGGAGGCCGCGGCCCTGCTCAAAAAGATGGGCCTGGAGGACAAATCCGACAGCTATCCCTATCAGCTCTCCGGCGGCCAGCAGCAGCGGGTCTCCATCGTCCGGGCGCTTGCCATGAATCCCCAGATTCTCTTCTTCGACGAGCCTACCTCGGCGCTGGACCCGGAGTTGACGCAGGAGGTCCTGAGAGTCATCCGCGCGCTTGCCGACGAGCACATGACCATGGTCATCGTCACCCACGAAATGGCCTTTGCCGCCGCCGTCGCGGACCGCGTCATCTTCATGGATGGCGGCGTCGTGGTAGAGGAGGGCGCGCCGCAGGCGGTGTTCGAACACCCGCAGTGCGCCCGTACCCGGCAATTCCTTGAAAAATACTCCGGTTGAAACATGGTTCGCCGCAAAACATCCGTTTTGCGGCGAACCATGTTTACAGCTCGATCTCCCGGCTCTCTTCCAGCGTCACCCGACCGCCGATCCGCACGGACGCGGTCCGGCCGCCGCACCGTTCCGCGCAGACCTCGATCATGCCGCCGGGTTGCCGCAGGCAAAAGCCGTACACCCCATCCGGCCGCTCCGCCGTGCGCGCGCAGGCCGCCGCCGCCGACCCGGAGGCACAGCTGCTCTCCCAGCAGAGCGACTTTGTGCCGTCCACATAGACGGCAGGCCGCATAAAATCATCCTGTAAAAACATCAGGCCTGCCGCCGGCGCACCGAACCTTCGGCACAGTTCGGGCAGAAGCGCCGCCACCTCCCGCTCCGGCAGGGGCGCACACGCTGCAACCAGATGGACGATTCCCGCGAACCGCACCGCCGTCATCCCCCGGCCTGAAACGGTAACGCGCTCCATCCCCTCCGGGAGCGGCATTTCGGCCTCGGCGGTCCCGCGGCGCAGATCCGTGCGCACCGCCAGCGGCGAGGCGCAGCCACTCATCTCCACCGCCACGGTACCGGGACGCTCCATCCCCTGTCGCCGCGCCTGATACAGCCCGGCACAGCGCGCCGCGTTGCCGCAGAATTCCCCGCCCATCATCTGCAAACGGACCGCACCGCCCATCCCGGGGGCGGTCAAAAAGCCCACTTGCTCTCCGCGCAGGTCCTCCATCGCCAGCAAACGGCGGGCAACTTTGCCGTAGTCTGCCGGGTCCACTCCGGTCTCCACCAGCAGGGTAACATTCCCGGCGGGATCGGCCGTCGTTACGTTCAGTTTCATCGCGCTCTCGCTTTCCGGTTTTTCTGTATCATACCACATGCGTCTCTTCGCCGCAATGGTTCCGATTCTTCCGATGGTTTTCGCGATATTTGCTGTTTCTTGTATCGATTTGAATTTTTTTGTTTTTCATCTTGCAAATGATATTTGTTTACCGAATACGCCATGCGTCTTTTTCGTCCGCTCCGACAGGTTCTCCCTCCTAGCGCGAAAAACGTTGATTTTTTTCGCAGTGTTCTCTTGATTTCACGGTGTATTCAGAGTATGATAATGAAATAAGCACGGCCTTTCATCCGAACGTTTCGTATCGATACAAAACGAACGGATGAATTTTGCGGATCGGCAAATGTCATATGGGACCATTTGCCATGGTCTCGGCCGCGCCGTTAAATTAGAACAAGAGGAAAGTTGGTGAAACTGGTGCTAGAAGAGTCTATCGGCAAGATCCGTTCCGCAGAAACCCGCGCGGATGCCCGCATTGCGGACGCGAAGGCGGAGGCGGCGGACATTTTGCAGCAGGCCAGGCAGGACGGCGCCGCCAGACGGGCAGCGCTGGAGGCAAAGGCCGCCAAGGCTGCCAGAGACGCGATGGACGCTGCCAAACTGGACGGCATAAAAGCCAAAGCCGCCGCGGAAGCGGAGATTGCCGCCGAGGTCGACGCGCTCCGATCGGCCGCCCTGCAAAAGGAGCCTGCAATCACGGAACAGGTGATCGCACAATTACTCTGAGCCCCTCGTTTTTAAAAATACACAGTAAAGGAGGTGCTGAATATGGCAGTATGTAAGATGCAGCGCATGAATATCTTCGGTCTGCAGGAAAACCGAAAGGACATTCTGGAACGGCTCCAGTCCTGGGGCATTCTGGAAGTGAATATTCCGGTGCAGGACGAGTCCCTGAACGCGGTAGACACGTTGTCCTCCCGACAGCTCTACGAGCGGCAGGCCCAGACCCTCCAGCAGGCTCTGGAACTGCTCGACCGCTACGCGCCGGAAAAAAAGTCCATGCTCGCGGGCCTGGCCGGAAAAGACCTGATCGACAAAACAGAATATGCCGGGATTACCGGTCAGCGTGGAAAGACGCTGGAAGCCGCGCAGGATCTGCTCACAACGGACAAGGAAATTTCCGAGACCCGCACGGCGATCGCGCGGCTGGAAGGGCAGATCGAAGGATTGCAGCCTTGGATGGCGTTGGACGTTCCCATGAACTGCGCGGGAACACAACAAACCCGGCTGTTCCTTGGGACCATCCCCGGCCAATGGACGGTGGATTCCCTGCTCGCTGCGCTCGCGGAGGCGGACCCCGAGGCGGAAACGCCCGACATTACGCTGCTCAGTCAGGATAAGGACTACGTCTACATGGCGGCGCTTTGCCTGAAGGAGAACGCGGCGGCGCTGGAAGATGCGCTGCGCAGCATCGGATTTGCCAAACCAGCACAAGCCAGCGGCATGACGCCCGCTGCGGCACAGGAGAGCGATCTTGTCCAGATCCGTTCTCTCAACCGGAAAATCGACCAGCTCTCCGCGAAGCTGCAGCAGGCCGGTACATATCGTTGGACCTTCCAGATTCTCTCGGACTACTACCGTGTCCGGGCAGACAAATATGAGGTCCTCGGCCAGCTTCCCCAGAGCAGCAAAACCTTCCTGGTCAGCGGCTATGTGCCGCAGGAGAAGGCCAAAGCGCTGCAAAACGATCTGGAAGATCGCTGCGGCGCCGCTGTGGAGATCGAAGAGCTGCCGGAAGAAGAGGACGCGCCGGTTCTTCTGAAAAACAATGCGTTCGGCTCCCTGGCTGAGGGTATTCTGAAATCCTTCGGCCTGCCGGGCAAGGGCGAGATTGACCCCTCGTTCCTCACCGCGTGCTTTTATGTCTTCTTCTTCGGCCTGATGCTGTCGGACGCCGCCTATGGCGCCATTGTCTCCCTGGCCTGCGGCTTTTGCCTGCTGAAGTTCCCCCGGATGGGCGAAAACATGAAAAAAAGCCTGCAGCTGTTCTTCTGGTGCGGCATTTCCACCCTGTTCTGGGGCATCATGTTTGGCGGCTATTTCGGCGACCTCGTCAGTGTCGTCTCGCGGGTGTTCTTCGGCCACGAAATCTCGGTCCGCGCGCTCTGGTTCATCCCTCTGAACGATCCGGCCAAGCTTCTGGTCTACTCCATGCTCTTCGGCCTGGTCCACCTGTTCACCGGCCTCGGCATCAAGGGCTATATGGCCCTGCGGGACAAAAACTACGCCTCCTTCGTCTTTGACGTGCTGAGCTGGTTTCTCCTGCTCGTCGGCCTGCTTCTGATGCTGCTGCCCACGGACCTGTTCTATGGGATTTCCCAGATGGCGTTCCATTTCCCCGCCTGGCTCACCCAGACCTCTAAAATTCTGGCCATTGTGGGCGCAGCGATGATTCTGCTGTTTTCCGCCCGCGGTCAGAAGAATATCGGCTTGCGGATCGCGCTGGGCGCCTACGATCTCTACAACATCACCGGCTGGCTCAGCGACGTGCTCTCCTATTCCCGTCTGCTTGCCCTGGGTCTCGCCACCGGCGTCATCGCCCAGGTGGTCAACCAGATGGGCAGCATGCTGGGAGGCGGCGTTCTCGGCGCCATCGTCTTTATCGTCGTGTTCGTAGCCGGTCATCTCATGAATCTGGCCATCAACATGCTCGGTGCGTATGTCCATACCTGCCGGCTGCAGTATGTTGAATTCTACGGTAAGTTTTATGAAGGCGGCGGCCGTGAATTCCACCCCTTCCAGTTCCATACAAATTATATCGATATTAAGGAGGAACCCTAATTATGACTGGTATTGTTTTTGCACTGATCGGTGTAGCCCTGGCGGTTGGCCTCGCGGGCTGCGGCTCCGCTGTCGGCGTCGGCATTGCGGGACAGGCCGCGGCCGGTGTCGTCACCGTGGATCCCGGCAAGTTTGCCAAGGTCCTGCTGCTCCAGCTTCTCCCCGGTACCCAGGGTATCTACGGTCTGCTCGTCGGCTTTATCACGCTCGCGAAAATCGGCCTGCTCGGCGGCAATACGGTGGACCTCTCCCTGCAGAGCGGTTTGCTGATTCTGGCCGCCTGCCTCCCCATCGCGATTGTCGGCCTGATTTCCGCCATTGCGCAGGGCAAGACCTCCGCCGCCGGCATCGGCATTGTGGCCAAGAAGCCGGACCAGTTCGGCAAGGCCATGCTGTTCCCCGCCATGGTTGAAACCTACGCCATCCTTTCTCTGCTGATCTCCGTCCTGTCTGTCAGTGCCATCAAGCTTTGATTGGCCTTCATCATTCTGGAAAATACGGAAGGAAGGAGTACAACCATGAGCGGATTGGAAAAAATGACGCAGAAGATCGAGGCTGACGCCGAAGCCCAGGCCTCTGAGATCACTGCAAACGCCAAGGTGGACGCCGCACGGATTCTCGCCGATGCGGAAGCCGCCGGTCATGCCTCCGCCGCCGAGCTGGCGGAAAAATCCACCCGGGAGGTCGCATCCTATCGGGAACGCGTGGCTTCCTCTCTGGAGCAGCAGCGGCGCACCGCCCTGCTCGCAGCCAGGCAGGAACTGATCGCCTCCGTGCTCAGCAAGGCCCATACCGCCCTGCAGCAAAAGCCGGCCGAGGAATATTTTTCCTTCCTCCGGCGCGCGCTGGAGGCATTTGTTCGGCCGTATGCCGGTCAGATCTGCTTTTCGAAGACGGATCTCGCGCGGATGCCCACAGGTTTTCTGGCAGATCTGCAGGCGATCGCAGCAAAGAAGGGCGGCAGCCTGACTCTCGCCGCGGAACCGAGGGAAACCCACGGCGGCTTTATCCTGATCTACGGCGGCATCGAGGAAAACTGCACCTTCAAGGCGCTGTTTGACGCGCGGAAGGACACGCTGCAGGACCGGGTGCACAGGCTGCTGTTTGCCTGAGGGGGAGTCAGAAAGGAGTATCCATGTCTGATACGAAATATACCTATGCGGTTGCACGCATTCGTGCGCTGGAGCTCTCCCTGTTCTCCGCCGCAACCCTGGATCAGCTGATGGCCTGTAAGGGCTATGAGCAGTGCCTGCAATTTTTGGCAGAAAAGGGCTGGGGCAGCACGGAAACGCCGCAAAACGCCGAAGCGATTCTGACCTGCGAACGCGAAAAGATGTGGCAGACCATGGAGGAACTCTCCGTGGATATGTCCCTCTTTGACGTGCTCTCCTATCCCAAGCTATTTCACAATCTGAAGGCCGCCGTCAAGGAACTCTGCACGGAAGAAAAGACCCCTGGGATCTTCTATGAGGACTGCGACATCTCCGGTGAGACTATGATGGAGCTGCTGCGGAATAAGAGCTATCAGGATTTTCCCGCCTCCATGCAGGCCGCCGCCAAAGAGGCCTACGAGACGCTGCTGCATACGCGGGACGGCCAGCTCTGCGACGTCATTGTGGACCGCGCCTGTCTGGACGCCATCTGCAAGGCCGGGCAGGACGCGGAGGAACCGATCATCCAAGACTATGCCGAGAGCACCGTCGCCGTGGCCGATATCAAAATCGCCGCACGCGGCGCCGCCACCGGAAAAACCGCGGAATTTCTGCTGCGCGCCATGTCTCCCTGCGCCTCGCTCTCCGTGGAGGAACTGGTCAGAGCCGCGCTGGGCGGCACAGTCTCCCTCAGCGACTATCTGCAGAGCATGGGCTACGGCGAGGCCGGTGAGGCCCTCCGGCAGTCACCCTCTGCCTTCGAGCGCTGGTGCGATGATCGGATCATCGAGACCATACAGCCCCAATTACTGAATCCCTTCTCTGTCGGTCCCCTGTTTGCCTATGTGCTGGCCCGGGAGAACGAGATCAAAACGGTGCGGATCATCCTGTCGGGCAAGCGCAACGAGCTGCCGGAGGAATCCATCCGGGAAAGGATCAGGAAGATGTATGTATAAAATTGCAGTAATGGGCGCCTACGACAGCGTCTACGGCTTTGCCGCTCTGGGTCTCAGCACGTTTCCCGCCGAAACCCACGAGGAGGGGAAGCGCCTGCTGCGTCAGCTCTCGGAGAGCGACTACGCCGTGATCTATATCACAGAGGCGCTGGCTGCTCTTCTGCCGGAGGAGATCGGCAAGCTGAGAAACCGGATTACGCCGGCAATCATCCTGATTCCCGGCATCTCCGGCAACACCGGCCACGGCGTCGAGGGCGTCAAAAAATCCGTGGAACAGGCTGTCGGTTCCGACATTCTGTTCTCCAATCAATAGAAAGGTGGGTGATCTCAGCCCATGAGTACAGGTACGATCAAAAAGGTCGCAGGCCCTCTGGTCATTGCCGAGGGCATGCGGGATGCCAATATGTACGACGTCGTCCGTGTCAGCAGCAAGCGGCTGATCGGCGAGATCATTGAAATCCATGGCGACGAGGCCTCCATTCAGGTCTACGAGGAGACCTCCGGCCTCGGCCCCGGCGAGCCCGTGGAATCCATGGAAGTGCCGCTCGCGGTGGAACTGGGCCCCGGCCTCATTTCCAGCATCTATGACGGCATCCAGCGTCCGTTGGACGAAATTATGAAGCTCTGCGGCAACAATCTGCAGCGCGGCGTCGAGGTTCCCTCCCTGAAGCGCGATACGCTCTGGACCTTCGTTCCCGTTGCCAAGGTTGGCGACAAAGTCGCCGCCGGCGACACACTCGGCACCGTGCAGGAAACCGAACTGGTACAGCAGAAAATCATGGTCCCCTATGGCATGGAGGGCACCGTCAAGGAAATCAAAGCGGGCGACTTCACCATCACGGACACCGTTTCTGTGCTGGAAACCGAGCAGGGTGACCGGGAAATTCAGATGCTGCAGCGTTGGCCGGTTCGGAAAGGCCGTCCCTACAAGGAAAAACTGCCCCCCACGAGACCTCTGGTCACCGGCCAGCGGGTCATCGATACCTTCTTCCCCATTGCCCGCGGCGGCGTGGCGGCCGTTCCCGGTCCCTTCGGCTCCGGCAAGACCGTCATCCAGCACCAGCTTGCCAAGTGGGCCGAGGCGGATATCGTCGTCTACATCGGCTGCGGCGAGCGCGGCAACGAAATGACCGACGTTCTGAACGAGTTCCCCGAACTGAAGGACCCGAAAACCGGAAAATCCCTGATGGAGCGGACCGTTCTGATCGCCAACACCTCCGATATGCCTGTCGCAGCCCGCGAAGCCTCCATCTACACCGGCATTACCATTGCCGAATACTTCCGCGACATGGGCTACTCCGTGGCTCTGATGGCCGACTCCACCTCCCGTTGGGCCGAGGCCCTGCGTGAAATGTCCGGCCGTCTCGAGGAGATGCCCGGCGAAGAAGGCTACCCTGCCTACCTGGGTTCCCGTCTGGCGCAGTTCTACGAGCGCGCCGGTCAGGTGGTCACGCTGGGCGGCGAGGGCCGCATCGGCGCGCTGTCCGTCATCGGCGCCGTGTCGCCTCCGGGCGGCGATATCTCCGAGCCTGTCTCGCAGGCCACGCTGCGGATCGTCAAGGTCTTCTGGGGCCTCGATTCCGCCCTGGCTTATAAGCGCCACTTCCCCGCCATCAACTGGCTGACCTCCTATTCCCTGTATTTGGACGACATGGGCAAGTGGTTCGACGAAAACGTCTCCCCCGACTGGATCAGCTGCCGTCAGAAGATGATGTCGCTGCTCCAGGATGAGGCCGAGCTGGACGAAATCGTAAAGATGGTCGGTATGGACGCTCTGTCCGCCGGCGACCGTCTCAAGATGGAAGCCGCGCGCTCCATTCGTGAGGACTTCCTCCATCAGAACTCCTTCCACGAGATCGACACCTATACTTCGCTCAAGAAGCAGCTTCTCATGACGCATCTGGTCCTCGCCTATTATGAGCAATGCCAGGAAGCGCTTTCCAAGGGCGCCGATATCCAGAAGCTGGTCAAACTGGCGGTCCGCGAACGGATCGGCCGCTACAAATACACGCACGAGGATCGCCTGGACGCCGAATACGACAGCGTCATGACAGATCTTTCCCATGAAATTGCCGCTGCCTGCGGGAAGGAGGACTTCTGATGCCAAAAGAATATCGTACCATTCAGGAGGTCGCCGGCCCTCTGATGCTGGTCCACGGCGTCAGCGGCGTCTTTTACGACGAGCTGGGCGAAATCGAACTGGCCAGCGGTGAAATCCGCCGCTGCAAGGTGCTGGAGATCAACGGTGAGGATGCGCTGGTGCAGCTCTTTGAGTCGTCCACCGGCATTAACCTCTCCAGTTCCAAGGTTCGCTTCCTGGGCAGAACCATGGAGCTGGGCGTCTCCGAGGATATGCTGGGCCGCGTGTTCGACGGCCTGGGCCGTCCCATCGACAATGGCCCCGAAATTCTCCCCGACGCCCGCATGGACGTCAACGGCCTGCCCATGAACCCCGCCGCCCGGAACTATCCGCAGGAGTTCATCCAGACCGGTATCTCCGCCATCGACGGCCTGAACACGCTGGTCCGCGGCCAAAAGCTTCCGATTTTCTCCTGTTCCGGCCTGCCGCACAACAATCTCGCCGCGCAGATCGCCCGTCAGGCGAAGGTCCGCGGTAAGGATGAGCAATTTGCCGTGGTGTTCGCTGCCATGGGCATCACCTTTGAGGAGTCCAACTACTTCGTCGAATCCTTTAAGGAAACCGGCGCCATCGACCGGACGGTGCTGTTCGTCAACCTGGCCAACGATCCCGCTGTCGAGCGGATCGCGACGCCCCGTATGGCGCTGACCGCCGCCGAATATCTGGCCTTCCAGAAGGATATGCATGTGCTGGTCATCCTGACCGATATCACCAACTACGCCGACGCGCTCCGCGAGGTCTCCGCCGCCCGGAAAGAAGTCCCGGGCCGCCGCGGCTACCCCGGTTACATGTACACCGACCTGGCCTCCCTGTATGAACGCGCGGGCCGCCAGAAGGGCAAAACCGGCTCCATCACGATGATTCCGATTCTGACCATGCCGGAGGACGACAAGACCCATCCCATCCCCGACCTGACCGGCTACATCACCGAAGGCCAGGTCATCCTGAGCCGTGAGCTGTACCGCAAGGGCGTCACGCCGCCCATCGATGTGCTGCCCTCCCTGTCCCGTCTGAAGGACAAGGGCATCGGCGAAGGCAAGACCCGCGCCGACCACGCCAACACCCTGAACCAGCTCTTCGCGGCCTATGCCCGCGGCAAGGAAGCCAAGGACCTCATGGTCATTCTGGGCGAGGCCGCCCTGTCCGACATCGACCTGATCTATGCAAAGTTTGCCGACGCCTTTGAGAAGGAATACGTCTCGCAGGGCTACGCGGCAAACCGCGACATCGAGGAAACGCTGAACCTTGGCTGGCGGCTGCTCTCCATTCTGCCCCGCAGCGAGCTGAAGCGAATTGACGACAAGTATCTGGATCAGTACTACGGCAAGTGTTAAGCCGCGGAAAGAGGTGATGGCGAATTGGCAACCACACAGGTAAATCCTACCAGAATGGAGCTGACGCGTCTCAAAAAGAAGCTGCGCACCGCCATGCGCGGTCACAAACTTCTGAAAGACAAGCGCGACGAGCTGATGCGCCAGTTCCTGGACCTGGTCCGGGAAAATATGGCGCTGCGGCAGAAGGTGGAAGCCGGAATCCGGAACGCCAACCGCAACTTCGTCGTGGCCCAGGCCGGTATGTCGGAGGAAGCCCTCCACACCGCGCTGATGGCGCCCAAGCAGGAGGTCTATCTGGACCTTTCTCAGAAAAACGTCATGAGTGTGGAAATTCCGGTCTTCGACTACAAGACCAGAACCGCAGACGAAAATGACATCTATTCCTACGGCTTCGCCTTTACGACCGGCGACCTGGATGGGGCGGTCAAATCTCTTTCGGACATTCTGCCGGACATGCTGCGTCTGGCGGAAATCGAAAAGGGCTGCCAACTCATGTCGTCGGAGATTGAAAAGACACGCCGCCGCGTCAACGCGCTGGAGCATGTCATCATACCAGAGACGCAGCACAGCATCAAGTACATCACCATGAAGCTGGATGAGAACGAACGAAGCACCCAGATTCGGCTGATGAAGGTCAAGGATATGATGCTGGAAGAGGCGCACCACTACAGCGAAAAGGTACAGGGCTACGAAGTCGAAATTGAGACACAGTAAGCGAGGAAAGGGGCTGCCGCAGATGCGGCAGCCCCTTTTTGCCCAAAATGGCGGCGAATGCGGCAGCCTAACAGCAATGCCGTACCCGTTTTGCGTGATAAAATCGTGGTTGCGTATCGTTAAAAAGACGGGGCTGCCGCGGCAGCCCCGTCTTTTTAATCGATATCCGATTTGACTTCGGCCGGCGGCGCTTCCAATGCCTCCGGATGGGCCATCAGACGCTTGAAGTGCTTCAGTGCGGCTGCAAAGTAAAAGCCGTCGCAGATGCGCTCGTCGCTGACAAAGGTGACATCCATAAACTTCCGCTCCTCCGTCGTGCCGTCGTCACGCAAAACGGTCTTGCGGTACTTGCCGCCCAGGCAGCAGAACACCGGCAAATTGCCGAAGTCGTAGAGGTGATGGTAGATGGCGGGAATCCCCAGCGACGCCATGGACGTGAAGAAAATCGTGCCATGGAAGGGACTGATATCGATGATGAAGTTCGGCAGCAATCCGAAGTAATCCAGCAGCTTAAACAGCCAGATCAGGAACTTCTTGACGAGGCCCGGCAAGGCCTTCACCAGCGCGGCCGTCTGGTCAAAGCCGCTGTCGTCTTCATTTTTTGCCGTATTAATCGCGGCAGCCAGCTTCCCGCTGACCTGTTCCAGCGTGTCGGCGGGCGTCAGATGAAGCTTGATTGCCGTCTCCTCGCCCGCGGTGGTCATCTCCTTCTTGACGATCATGTTGAACACGACATCGCCATCCCGGGAATAGACCTTCTGTCCGGAGATGAAGCGGTTTCCGCCGGGATATTCGGCGATGACCCGGCAGTAGGCCGCCAGATAAATCTGGGTAATCGTCAGCTTCGTCATGCCTTCGCGGCGGCGGCGGCGGATATACTTGTCCGTCTCCGTCACGTCGATGGTATCACGAATCAGGTTGTTGGCACCATTCCGGTCCGGCATAATATAGGGGCCGACGCCGGAAATGGGGTCCAGGCTGCGAAGCATGCGCCCGTCGTACCGGTCTCCCCAGGTCTTATGATATTTGCCGTCCGAATATCGCTGGATCGACAGCTCCAGGCACAGCAGGCCAAAAAGCGCTGCAAGTGTCGGAAAATCCCGCAGCCACTCCGCCAGAGTGCGGTAGTGATTGACGAGCAAATTCTCCGGAATGGCCCGGACCAGCAGAAGTCCCAGCGTGAACAGCCCCAGAATCAGCCGGTCCGTCCACCAGGAGATCTTGCCGGAGACCGTCTCCCAGTAGTAAACCGCGAAGACCGCGCAGGCCAGCCAGATCAGCAGCCGATGCCACAGGCTGTAGGCACCCGCGTGGCTGAACTCACTCAGGCAGTAGAGGGCGACGGGAATCGCCGTCCGATAAAAATGATCCTTACCGCTGCAAAGCACAATCAGTATCAGCAGCACCTCCGCGATCACCGGCAGCAGGATTTGGAACGCCATTGCGGACCCCGTTTCTGTGCCTTTCCCACAGCGCAATATCAGGCGAACCACGGCCGAGCAGAAGATGAGCAGTACCGAGAGCCACGTCAGCACGTTTTTTCGGCTGACGTAATAATCCTTTCTCTTTTCCATAGACCTCATTATAGCAGGTTGCAGCCCGTTCGACAAGGCTACATTTGTATTACAGCACACAAGAAATTGTAAAATTACTCGTCATTCAGGACAAAATCCTCCGCCAGAATGGATTCGTCGTTCTCGATCCACTCGCTGACCGGCACGACCGTATAGTCCCGCTCCGTATTTCGCATGACCACCCGCTCGATCCCCGCGTTGATGATCTGCCGCCGGCACATGGAGCAGGGCTGCGGGTCGGCCAGCAGCGCGCCGGAGACGGCGTCGCGCCCCGCCAGATACAGCGTGCCGCCCAGCGCCTCGCTCCGCGCGGCAGAGATGATCGCGTTGGCCTCCGCGTGGACGCTGCGGCACAGCTCATAGCGCTGTCCGCTGGGAATTCCAAGCTTCTGTCGGACGCAGTAGCCCAGGTCGGTACAGTTGACCCGGCCCCGGGGCGCGCCGTTGTAGCCTGTCGCGATAATCTCGTCGTTGCGCACGATGATCGCGCCGTAGTGCCGCCTTGCACAGGTAGACCGCTCCGAAACGGTCTGTGCAATGTCGAGATAGTAATTTTCCTTGTCAATTCTGGCCATAGCAGGCTCTCCTCTCACATAAGCGGCGTCAGGACGCCCAGCACTACATAGCGGGCGTCATCGTATTCATAGCTGCAGGTGGAGAGCAGCAGCAGCTTGTCCTCCACCGCCGGCGTTACACCGGAAACAAAGGCAGAGCTGGAAATTGCCTTCTCCAGATAGGCCGCATGCTCCGCCTCCGTGCCAAAGCGCAGCACATAGGCCCAGCTGTCCGCCGCCGTCACAAAGGCAGAGAAAAGGTCCACCCGGTAGTCCCCCGTCGGCGTCAGCAAATACATCGTCGGGTGCTCGTCGTAGTACTCCTGCTTGCTATAGCTCAGCAGGCTGTGAAACATCGAGCCGTCCTTCATATTGTGGCCGTACAGGACCGAGTCGTTGTCCGAAAAATCCGGGCTCCCCTGATCGTCCATGAAAATCGTGCCGCCGGAACTGCTGCTGCCGTCCATCATCCGATTCAGATAGTAGCTGTTGTCATCGCCCTGCACCACCGGATAGTTGATTGCGGTGTCCGCGCAGTAGAGCCACCCGATCACGTCGCTGTTTTCCGCCCGCAGGCTTTCGAAATCCACGGTGATCGGCACCTCATTCGGCTGCGCCGCCGCTTCGGTGTCCGCCGGCTCCGCTTCTTTCTCCGTCTGCGGCGTCTCGCTCTGGGTCTCCGCCGCCTCCGCCGGCTTTACATATTCCGAAGCCGTACTGGAATAGTAGTTCTTTGCCCGCCGGTACTCGGAATAAATGGAGATCAACTGGTAGGCGGAATAGACAAAGACCGCAAGGCAGATCGAGAAAAGAATCCATCGCAGGGCCTTTTTCATAGATTACCCTTTCCCCGCGCGATGAACACGCCGCGGCTCGGCCCCAGAATGCGGCCATGGTCCACCGCGAGCCGGCCGCGCAGCCAGACCGCCTCGATCCTGCCGCAGGTCCGGAAGCCCTCATAGGGCGAGTAGTCCACGTTCGCAGCCTGATCCGCCGCCGTGATCGCGCCGTCTGCCGCCGGATCGTAGACGACGATATCCGCGTCGCTGCCTGGGGCCAGAACGCCCTTGCGCGGGTAGGCGCCGTAGAGCTTCGCGGGGTTTTCCGAGAGCACGCGGCACATCTGTGCGAGCGAGATCCGCCCTGCCGCCACGCCGCCCGTATAGAGCAGCACGCCCCTGGTTTCCACGCCGGGCAGGCCGCCGGGGATTTTCGTGAAGTCCCCCCTGCCCGCGTCCTTCTGCCGCAGCGTAAAGCTGCAATGGTCTGTGGATACCGTTTGGATCTGCCCCTCCGCCAGCGCCTGCCAGAGGCAGTCCTGATCCAATTTCTTCCGCAGCGGCGGCGCGCAGACATAGCGGGCACCCCGGAAGTCCGGCAGGCTGTAGAGGCTGTCGTCCAGGAACAGGTACTGCGGGCAGGTTTCCACATAGCACTTCTGCCCCCGCTGCCGGGCCGCCTGCACCTCGCGGTACCCCGCGGCCGAGGAGAGGTGGACGATGGTCACCGGCACGTCCGCCAGCGCCGCCATTTTAAGCAGGCGGGAAACCGCCTCCGCCTCCAGCTCCGCCGGACGGCTCAGGGGGTGGGACTCCGGTCCCAACTGCCCGGCCGCCCTGCGCTCCGCGGTGAGCGCGTCGATGACGCCGCTGTTTTCGCAGTGGACGCCCACGATACCGCCCAGCTCCTTCATCTTCCGCAGCGCAAAAAACATGTCCCGGTCGCCGATCATCATGGCCGGATAGGTCATGTACATTTTAAAGGAGGAAACGCCCTGCTCGAACATCCGCGGCAGCTCCGCGAGGATGCCGGGATTCCAGTCGTCGATGGTCATGTGGAAGCTGTAGTCGCAGGCGCAGCGGCCGTCGGCCTTTTTGTGCCAGAGATCCAGGCCGTACTGGAGCGTTTCGCCCTTGTTGGGGCAGGCAAAGTCGATGACCATGGTGGTTCCGCCCCGCAGCGCGGACCGCCCGCCGGTCTCGAAATCGTCCGCCGTGGTGGTGTTGCAGACGTCCAGATCAAAATGCGTGTGGGCATCGATAAAGCCCGGAAACAGCAGCTTCCCCGCCACATCCACGGTTTCGGCGCCGCTGTCGGGCAGATCTTTGCCGACCGCGAGAATCTTCTCTCCCTCCAGCAGCACGTCGGCCGCGCAAACGCCGCTGCCGGAAACCACCGCGCCGCCCTTCAGCAAAACCCTCATGGAGCACGCCTCCTTTGTTTTGGCTCTATTTTAGCACGGTTCCGCTGAAAATGGAACGCTCAATTTTGACATCGTGCGTCCGCATGAAACGGAGTTCTTTGCGGCCGCTATTGCCGCATTCCGAGGTGTGCTGTTCCGGCGTTTTGCCTGCTTACCGACTCTCTTCCAACGGAAAGGTAAACGCCCTTTGAAAATACAATTCTCAACCGGAAAAAGGCCGCGCACACGCAAAAAAATACTTGCAATTCCTGAGAGGATCTGCTATACTAAATCACGCCTTGGGGGATTAGCTCAGCTGGGAGCGCAAGCACTCAGGTATGCGACCCCTCAACAATGAGGAAAGCAAAAAAATTGAATAGCCCGGAAGTCCAGTAAAATCAAAGGTTTCCGAACACACGGGGGTATAGCTCAGCTGGGAGAGCGCCTGC
>JAYFPO010000036.1:0-3727 GCA_034927685.1 Oscillospiraceae bacterium
ATTAACCTCACATCTCTCTCCACATAAGTGGAAATGTAGTTTGAATACCACTTAGTGACATCAATGTCTTGATTATAAATTGCAGGATACCCACCCTTAAACAACAATGTGTCAACTTTAAGTTCATAACCTTTAATCTCCTCAATAGACAAAGGCAGAAGGTTTAGATATGCAATTCTACCCGCAAGACTTTGAGAAATATTTTCCTGTAAAAGGAAATTATTGGATCCGGTAATGATAAATAATCCATTTAAAGAAGATTCATCAAGAATCTGCTGCAAATAGGAAAAAAGTGAAGGAACACGTTGAGCTTCATCCAGAATAGCCCCCTCCGGGTAGTTTGACAAGAAACCCCTGGGGTCTTCGGTAGCAAAACTTCTAGTATCAGGATTCTCAAGGCTTACATAAGGTTTGTCAGCAAACACATATTTAACTAGAGTCGTTTTCCCTGATTGTCTCGGGCCAACGACAGCCACTGCTTTATAATGAGCAGCTAAATATCTAAGTTCAGATTCGGCAGTTCTTTGTATCATGATAAAAGATCTTTAAAACTATACAAATTTACAATATTGGAATTGAATTCCAAATATGTAAAGATTTAAAGTTGTGACCTTGCCATTTGAAAAAACTAGATCGCTGAGAAAAAATCAAAAAATGCCAGATGTAAATGTCATAAAGATAAGCATTTGCGAAAAACTGTGGCAAGGTTAGAGGGTGTAGGGGCCGTCCTTCACCTCGAAGATAACGGCCGGTTCAATAACCTCCAGCGAGTGCCACCGGCCGCGCGGGATATTCACTCCGTAATTGCCGGCCGAAGGGTCAAGATGAAAACGTTCTGTCTCGGTTTTGTCGGAAGAGTAGAACATCACGTCAATCTTACCCCGAAGCAGGATGTACGTCTCATCCGTGTGATTATGCCGGTGAACAGGCAGCACAGTCTCGGGCTCAAGGGCATTCAGCAGCCGTTACATATTCCGGTCAATACTCGGCCACGGATTCCGGTGATACTCGGCCACCTTGTTAAACATTCATCGTTTTGTTAGTTCAAAGATATAATTAATATTTTTTTCGTAGGCTATCCCCTTTCAGCTCGATGCGTATTGACTTATGCGCTATCCTGTCCAGACATGCCTCTGCAAGCATTTCGCTGCTAAAGATGGAGTACCAATCGGTGACAGCGAGCTGGCTCGATATGATTACGGATTTCTTGTGATAACGGTCGTCAATTATTTGTTCAAAGTCGTTTTGTTGCTGTCCTTCCAGTTTTTTCATTCCGAAGTCATCGATAATAAGCAGATCGAGTTGTTCTATTTTCTCGAAGAACCTGAGTTCATGTCCTTCAAGTCTGGCGAGCCTGAGCTCATCCAACATCCTCTGCACGGTGTAGTAACGAACACGATATCCAAGCCGGCAAGCCCTTTCACCAAGAGCTGTCGCCATAAATGATTTACCGGTACCGGTCGGTCCGCTGATTATTATGATAGTGCCGTTTTTAAGATACTCTCCGGTAGATAGCTGAGTGATCGTTCCGGCACTTATGCCACGTGATTCATTTTTATCAAGTTCTTCGATAGTTGCCATCTGCTTGAAAGTGGCTTTCTTGATTAGCCGTTCTATTCTATTATTTTGACGATTATCGAGTTCGCTCTGAAGCAGCAACTCCAGGCCGTCCTTAAGGGTAAGCTTGTTTGTTTGATGTGTTTCGTTGATGATTTTCCAGCATGATGCCATACCGGGCATATGTAGTTTTTGGAAAGATGATAGTATTTGTTCCATGTTGTATTTGTCGTTTATTGAAAGAATAGATTACCACGCATATTAGCATGGTCTTTGGGTGTAGGTGTGGATGTGAATGACGGCTCATGAGAGCATTTTGCCAGAGTTTTGATGACATTCTCAAGCCTTTTCCCTGTGAATAAATGATTCTCAATGCAGATTTCACATGCCTGGTCAAAGAACTGTGACTGATTGTCTCTCTGCAGGCGAAGCATCATATCGCAGGTCTTGTAGTAGTATTCCGGTGGAAGGCTGCCGTTTGATCTTTCGAACAGGAGATTGAACAACTGAAACAGAGGCCCCGACACACCCTGTGCTCTTCGTTTGTAATAGTCGGCAGAGCGTTTGGTAAAGGCAATAGTATTGGAGGCCAGATGATCGTCATTGGAAGTATATCCGAAGTTACGTTCTCTGGAATGGACTGCTACCTGTTCGCCTTTTACATAGATTTTCACAAGCGATGTGGTAAAGATTATTCTGGCTTTGCAGCCGATTAGAGTATAAGGAACAGAGTAGTAGTGTTTGTCGCAGCTCAGATATACATGACCATTCTGCTGCACGGTAACATCGGCATATCGTTTCATCGTGTACGGCGTATCCGGCAGAGGCTTCAATGCCTCCTTTTCCACTGCATGAAAGTGCTCCTCTCTGCTGTATGGACGTTGCTGCATCCTTGTCCGATTATGTGCTTTAAGAAACTCGGCAACAGAGGCATTTAATTCCACGGCAGAGAAGAACTGTCGATTATGCAATTTGGCGTAGATGCGATGATAGATAATCTTTACTTGATTCTCAACCAGACCTTTGTGTGTGGGGGAATATGGCTGACAGGGAAGAACTACAAACCCATAGTGATTACCCATATCCTCCATGGCCTTATTGATTGTGGGTTCGTATTTGTCTGCTTTCACAACAGCTGCCTTGAGATTGTCGGGAACTACTATTTTAGGAACCCCTCCATAGAACTCAAGGCATCTGACCAAAGCATACAGGAAGTCCTCTGTCTTTTGCGACGGCACACAAAACGCAAAGGCATAGTCTGTACAGGCAAGCGTGGCCACAAAGACTTGCATGGGTATGCATTCTCCTGTATTGATATCGACATAGCCTAATGTATCTCCTGCAAAGTCAACATAGAGTTCATTGCCGGCTTCGTGACGTAGAACCGATGTGGATTGCTTCTGAGCCTTCAGATGTTGCGCAAGATGAAAGAAAAATTGAGACTTGCCATAACCGTCAGGATATATTTTTCTGTAGTCTTCCCAAACCATCAAACGTGTAACATGTTTATGGCCCAACTGCTCTACAAAGTCAGGCAACAACCCAAGAAAGGTAGACATCCTATCATCTGTGTATGCCGGATTACCGGAATGGAAACGCCGTTCAAGAATAGGATCCTCAAGCTTAAGTAAACCATTAATACCCAAAGAGTCCTTGTGGGCTGCATTGACAAACTCATTTACTTTGTCCCGGCTAATGCCAAGCTGCCTGGCAATTTGCCTGTTCGAGACGCCATCTTGGCTCAGTTGGAGCATTTGTTTAATTGTGCTCATGTCTATTATTGTTCCAGCCATATATTTTTGCTTTTAACATTTTTCCTTCTGCTAAAAACAAAAATAGACGATTTGCTAAATGAGTGGCCGACAATGCTCCGGAAAGGATTGAAAATGCTTTCTTTATCTTCCCAAACTGGCCGACAATGCTCCGGAAAACATCCCCCTCGACTGCAAACTTGTACCGTCTTTTTGGAATTGGCCGACAATGCTCCGGAAAAAGTGCGATTTGCCTCCTTTTTTTGATTAATTCGTTCATTTTTTACCTTTTTTATTGGTGAACGAGTATCATTTTTAGATCGTTTTAGGCTGGAATTGTTGGCCGACTATGCTCCGGAATATGTACATTGCAGCGAAGGGATGGTATATAGATTCCTATCCATTAATTCATTTTCAAT